>JBAQTC010000056.1:0-48323 GCA_049296795.1 Burkholderiaceae bacterium | reverse complement strand
CAAGGAGGCCAGATAAAACCAGAGATTGAGTACACTTATCCACAGTTGCTGGGTCAAAACTCAGCAACCCGCCCTGGCTCAGTATTGGATCGGCAGGGTGGCTCAATATTCAATCGGCGCCAAGAATAGTCATTCATTTTCACTTGTACAGTGCTAAAGTGGTTCTCTGTTGCCATCGGCTGGTTCAGTAAGAAATAGGAAGTATCCGACATGTATCCAAGCACCGAAGCGTTATCCAACAAATGGACTGCTACGCTGTTGGTGGTCGATGACCAGGAGCAAAATCTTGACTTTTTTCGCTCGGCATTGGAGTCAAACTATCGACTGTGGCTGGCACAGTCGGGTGCGCAAGCTTGCGAATTTGCCCGGCTCGGTCTGCCCGATCTGGTACTGCTTGACGTGATGATGCCGCATCAGGATGGATTCGCCACTGCCCAAGCCCTGGGTACGATTCCAGGTATGGACAAAGTGCCGTTGATATTTTTGACGGCGCTCTCTGATGATAAAACGCGTGAGTTTGGCTTGGAACTTGGCGCAGTTGATTTTTTAATCAAACCCATTCGCTTAGCTGCCTTGCGCCAGAGCATTGCCAAGGCGTTATTGGGCAACAAACAAGCTGAAGTTTGAGGGATATTTTGAACTTCCACATGGCACAATTGTGTCTCTCAGCGATTTGATGCCATTGCGCCCCGTCCTTTATGTCCAGTACGAATACCCCCTTTGAAATCCACGTCCATGGCCAGGTGCCTTTGCGCTCCGGGGTCAATTTTGATCAATTGCAGGATGCCCTCAAGCCGCTTTGGCTTTACGCTGGCGCGCGCTCTTTGAGCGACGGCGCTGGCAGTTTTTATGAAGAAGAGCCAGGAATCAAGCTCAACACCGAAGATCAGGTACTTGAGCTGTGCTGGACGGTGCCGGGTGACGAGGACTTTTCACAATCTCTTGATGAAATGTGTATGAGTCTGAATGAACTGGCGGCATCGGGTGCTGCGATCGAAGTCACTTTCCACGACACGGACTTTGATGAAGAAGATGAACAATCGGGTGCCCAGTCACGCGACGATTTCATGATGCTCTTTGTGGGGCCCAACCCGGCAGCTATTTTGCAGGTGCAAAGGGACTTGCTGGTGCAAGATGTGGTCAACATGATGGAGCGCCATTTCGAAGGGGCTGAACTCGGTGGCGTAGTTGCTGAAATTGACAAGCTTTTCACCCAGCGGTTTGATGAGCTGGTGAATTCATTGGAAATCGGTAAACCACCTCGAGGCTCCAGCGGTGGCCACGGCGGGACCGGACACGGCGGTCGCAAACCGCGTCATTTGCACTGAACCGGATCAATGTTTTAGGTACTGGGTCTTTCCAAATAGCATTTCACGGGCTTTGTCATCGATCAGTGGTTTGCGCAAATCGGCCAGCACCTGGACTCCTTTTTGTACGGCTGGACGTTGGTCAATGCGGTCAAACCATTGCTTCAAATGCGGGTAATCGGCCCAGTCAATCCCCTGATTTTTCCAACTCCGTAGCCAAGGAAAAATGGCAATGTCAGCAATAGAGTAGCTGTTGCCAGCGATGAATTTGTGTTTGGACAATTGCTGATTCATCACCCCGTACAGGCGCTTGGCTTCGTTGCTGTAGCGGTTGATGGCGTAATCGATTTTTTCGGGTGCGTAAATTCTGAAATGATGGACTTGTCCGAGCATCGGTCCGACCCCGCCCATCTGAAACATCAGCCATTGCAGAACTTCGAACTTGGCCCGGTCCGATTGGGGTAAGAATTTCCCGGTTTTGGCAGCCAAGTACAACAAAATAGCGCCTGATTCGAACAGTGCAATTGGTTTTCCGTCTGGCCCATCAGGGTCAACCAGTGCGGGAATTTTATTGTTCGGGCTGATTTTCAAGAATTCGGGCTTGAATTGATCCCCCGCACCGATGTCAACCGCAATCGCTCGGTAAGGCAAGCCACACTCCTCGAGCATGATGTGAACCTTATGGCCGTTCGGCGTGGCCCAAGAATAGACTTCAATCATGGTATTTCCTTTTCGTGATTAAGAGCCGCGGGTGATCGGCATTTGAACGTCGCGCGGATAGGCGCCGTACTTGCCCAACTCGAGCTTGGCAATGGCGTTGCGATGGACTTCGTCCGGGCCGTCAGCAAAACGCAGGGTGCGGGCGTGTGAGTAGGCGTAGGCCAGGGGAAAATCCCCGCTCATCCCACCTGCGCCGTGGGCCTGGATCGCCCAGTCAATCACCTGGCAGGCCATATTGGGGGCCACAACCTTGATCATGGAGATCTCTGACTTGGCAACCTTGTTGCCTGCAACGTCCATGATCCAGGCGGTTTTCAATGTCAGTAGACGGGCCATGTCAATCTTGCAGCGGGCCTCTGCAATTCGCTCCTGGGTGACGGTTTGGGCTGAGACTGGTTTGCCAAATGCGACGCGCGACGAAGCGCGTTTGCACATCAGCTCTAGCGCCCGTTCAGCCAGACCGATCAGGCGCATGCAGTGGTGAATCCGTCCCGGGCCAAGTCGACCTTGGGCGATCTCAAAACCGCGGCCTTCGCCCAGCAGCATATTGCCCGCAGGCACTCGGACATTCTCAAAAAACATTTCCATATGGCCGTGAGGCGCATCGTCATAGCCCATCACCGAGAGCGGCCGCACTATTCGCACACCAGGGGTGTCAGCAGGAATCAGAATCATGCTTTGTTGCGAGTGCCGCGGTGCATCAGGGTCGGATTTACCCATGGTGATGTAGATGGCACAGCGCGGGTCGCCAGCACCCGAAGTCCACCATTTATGGCCATTGACCACGTAGTCGTTGCCCTGACGTTCGATGCGGGTGGCAATATTGGTCGCATCGCTGGAAGCGACTTCGGGCTCGGTCATGGCAAAAGCCGAGCGAATTTTGCCTTCGAGTAGGGGTTTGAGCCAACGCTCGCGATTCTCATCGGAACCGTAACGGGCAATGGTTTCCATATTGCCGGTATCAGGTGCCGAGCAGTTGAAGACTTCGCTGGCCCAATGCACTCGGCCCATGATTTCGGCCAAGGGCGCGTACTCTTGGTTGGTCAAGCCGGCACCGTGGTAACCGCTGATCCTGGCGCTGTCCACGGGCAAAAACAGGTTCCACAGGCCTTGCTCACGGGCCTTGATTTTGAGATTTTCGATGGTCTGCAAAGGCGTCCAACGCTTGCCGGCTGCCGTATTGGCGACGAGTTCGTCGTGGAAAGCGTGCTCGGACGGGTAGATATAGTCGTCCATGAACTTGAGCAGGCGGGTTTGCAGTTCCTTGGTCTTGGGGGAGTAATCAAAATCCATGGGTTTCTCCGGTTCGGCGGTTGTTGAGCTGTTGAATCTAGGTGAAGGGATCGGGCTGGAATCAGGCGCGCTGGGCAAACATCCAGGCCATTTCGGCCAGGGGGCGGGCACCAGCGGCAGAGCGCACAGCCTGTTCGTTGCTGGCGGTTCCGGTTTCAATCCGTTTGGCGATGCCTTGCAGAATGGCTGCCAGTCGGAACAGGTTATAGGCCAAATAAAAATTCCAGTCGTTTTTCAGATCGGCAGGTGTACTCCAGCCGCTACGGTCGCAGTAACGGGCGATGTACTCGGCTTCGTGCGGAATGCCCAGGCTGGCCAGATCGAGTCCACCAATGCCACGAAACGATCCTGGTGGGATGTGCCAAGCCATGCAGTGGTAGCTGAAATCGGCCAGAGGATGGCCCAGCGTAGAGAGCTCCCAATCCAGTACTGCCAGCACACGTGGCTCACTGGGGTGAAACATCAGGTTGTCGAGCCGGTAGTCGCCATGGACGATGCTGACCATTTTTTCATCCCGCGCAGCCGCCGGCATATGTTGGGGTAGCCATTCGATCAAGCGGTCCATTTCTTCAATCGGCTGCGTGACTGAGGCGGCGTATTGCTTGCTCCAACGGCCGATTTGACGCTCGAAATAGTTGCCGGGTTTGCCGAAACTGCCCAAGCCCTGATCAGAAAAATTCACACTGTGCAGGGCGGCTATGACCCGGTTCATCTCGTCATAAATGGCACTGCGTTGGCCTGGGTTCATGGCGGGCAGGGCCTGGTCCCACAGCACCCGACCCTCAACAAACTCCATCACATAAAAAGCACGGCCGATGATGGACTCGTCTTCGCACAAGCAGTGCATTTGGGCCACCGGGACATCGGTGCCAGAAAGACCGCGCATGACGGCAAATTCGCGCTCCACCGCATGTGCTGAAGGAAGTAGTTTGTCGCGGGGTCCGGGTTTGGAGCGCAGCACGTAGCTTGCTCCCGGGGTAATCAATTTATAGGTTGGATTGGACTGACCGCCCTTGAACAGCTCAAGTCGCAGCGGACCCCGAAAGCCTGGCAGATGGGCCAGCAACCAGTCGCTCAAGGCGGCAAGATCCAAGGCCTGTGACTCGGTGACGGGTCGAGTGCCGACGAAATGCGCAAAGTCGTTCATGGACAAGGCTTTAATTTAGGTCTCGGCATCAATGATGTTCATCAAAGCTTCTCTGCCGCAAATCACCAAGCCCCCAGGCTCGATGCGCAGCACATGGTCGCGCTCCATCGCCTTGAGTTCCTGGTTGACACGTTGGCGCGAGGCCCCAAGCAACTGGGCCAATTCTTCTTGGGCCAGTTGCAATCCGATTCTGATTTCTTGGTTGTTGCTCAGTGACGGTACGCCATAGCTACGAACCAGATGCAACAACTGTTTGGCCAAGCGTGCTTTCAGGGGCAGGGTGTTGAGGTCTTCGATCAGGCCGTAGACCTGACGCAGGCGGCGCGACTGCAGTCGCAGCATGGCTTCGTAGAGTTCGACATGGGTCGACAGGATTTTTTTCAAATCGGCTTTTGACACACACAGGATGGTGGTCTGGCCATGGGCGTAGGCGTCATGAGTACGGCGGTCGCCGTCGAAGATGGAAACATCGCCAAACCAGATACCAGGTTCGACATAGGTCAGCGTGACTTGCTTGCCAGAAATGGAGGTCGAACTTACGCGCACCGCGCCTTTGGCTGCAGCAATCCATTCCTCGGGTTGGTCACCCCGGGCGAAGATGAGTTCGTCATCCTTGAAGCGCTTGACGTAGGCACAGCGCAAAATATCGTGACGCAGCGATGGCGAAAGACTGGAAAACCAGCGCCCAGCGTTGATCGCTTCGCGTTCTTCGTGATTGAGAATGGGTTCGTCCATGATGAGGATTGTCACCGCTGCACAACAGCAATTGATTCAGGCTTGTCCCCTGCGCGTCAGTCTGCTGTTTTCGCTGATTTAGTCGTAGTGGGGTGTTTGTTTGGCCAAGAAAGCTGCAATGCCTTGCCCGGCATTGCGGTGGTGCAGGTTGCGAACAAAATGATCGCGCTCTAAGGCCAGTTGTCGGCCCAAATGGGATTGATCAGCCTCATTGAGAAGTTCTTTGATGCTGCTCATCGCATTGGGTGCTCTGGCATTGAGTCGTTCGGCCAGGGCCAGAGCATCAACCAAGGCCTGACCAGGCTGAGCGACCTGATTCACGACACCTAGATCGTGCAATCGTTGGGCACTGATCCGTTCGCCACACATCAACAATTGGGAAGCCAACTGGCGTGGCAGTGCACGGCTCAAACTCCAACTGGCACCCCCGTCGGGCGATAAAGCGATATTGCTGTAAGCCATTGCAAACACAGCGTTGCTGGCTGCGATGATCAAGTCACAAGCCAGCGCCAGCGAGAAACCGGCTCCGACCGCTGCTCCTTCGACCGCAGCAATCACCGGCTTGGGAAAAGTTCGAATCGATTCGATCCAGTTGTGCAATCCTTCCAGGCTTTGGGCCTGGACCGAGGCGCTTTGTTCACGGTTGGCTTGCAAGCGTTGCAGATGACCGCCAGCACTGAACATCGGACCAGCGCCGACCAACACGACGCTGCGCACATCCGCACTGTTCTCGGCAATGCTCAAAGCTTCGACGCCGGATGCGTACATCTCAGGGCCCAGGGCATTGCGGTGTCCGGGGTTGGACAGCGTCAATACCATGGTTTGTCCCTGGCTGGTACTTTGCAGTTGAGCGGTCATTAGATTTTCCTCGGTGGGACTTATTGTTCTTGATGCAGCAGGCTTAGACCCATCGCACCGCGTCGGCGCAACCAGGGGCTGGGACGGTAACGCGGGTCACCATAAACAGTCTGCATATTGAAAAGCACTTCGAGCACATTATTAGGCCCATAACGGTTGCCCATAGCCAAGGGGCCCAGCGGATACCCCAATCCCAATGTCACGGCGCTCTCGAGGTCACTCGGTGAGCAAATCCCTTGTTGACAAATATCGCTGGCAATATTGACGATGCTGGCAACCACCCGTTGGCTGACAAAGCCCGCACTGTCTCGAATCATGCTGACCGCTTTGCCGTCGCGCGCCATCAGCGCGTGCGCCGATTGCATCATGTCGGGCCGGGTCGCCGGGTTGCTGGCCAGCACGCGGCGACGAGTGACGGCGTCATCGACCAACATGTCGATGCCCACAGTGCGGCCCGGATCTAAACGCTCAACGACCGCCACCGTGGTGACATCAAAACCCAAAGGTGCTACGAGCGTGAGAGCTTGGGGTGATGGCGAAGCGTCGGTTTCAATCTTGGCCCCCAGCTTATGGAGCAATTCCAGTAACTCGGAGCGGCGAGCTGCGCGTGGTGAGACCCATACGGCGGGGATTTCGCTGACTTGAGGGGCTGGGACTTCGGGCGCCATCTCAGCGACGCCGTCTTGGTAGCGGTAAAAGCCTTCACCTACTTTGCGTCCGAGCAGGCCACCGGCCAGTCGTTGCGCCGTGATGACGTTGGGCCGGTAACGGGGCTCCTCGTAATACTGGTGATAGATTGACTCCATCACGGGGTGGGATACGTCTAGGGCAGTCAAGTCCATCAGTTCAAAAGGACCGAGCTTGAAGCCCAACTGGTCTTTCAAAATCCGATCAATGGTTGCGAAGTCGGCCACGCCTTCGCTGACTACGCGCAGGGCTTCTGTGGTGTAACCACGCCCGGCATGGTTGACGATAAAACCCGGGGTATCTTTAGCCAGCACCGGTGTGTGGCCGAATTGTTTGGCATAGTTTGATAGGTCTTCACACACGGCATTCGCGGTCTTTAATCCGGCGATCACTTCGACCACTTTCATCAGCGGGGGGGGATTGAAGAAATGATAGCCGGCACACCGTTCGGGGTGTTTGAGTTGGGCTGCGATCGCCGTGATCGAGAGCGAGGAGGTGTTGCTGGCCAGTACCGTTCGGGGCGACACCAAGGACTCAAGTTCAAGCAATAAATGGGTCTTCACCTCGAGGTTTTCCACGATGGCCTCAATCACCAAATCACAGATCGACAGATCAGACAGTTTGTTGGCGCAGTGCAGGCGTCCTTGGTAGCTGGCGGCTTGGCTGGCTTCAAGCCGACCTTTCTCAACCAGTTTGTCCCACTGGCTGAAAATGGTTTGTTGGGCCAGTGCACTGGCCTGCGCAGAGCTGTCGAACAGTAGAACCGAACTACCCGCTTGAACGGCGAGTTGCGCGATGCCCCGGCCCATGGCGCCGGTGCCAACAATGGCCACGTGGGAGTAGTGTGTTGTCATTTGAAGAACTAGCGCCAGACCAAAGCTCCGGGGCTGGCGCTGGGGTTGGTAGTGAGGCGCTGGACCTGAAGTGCGGCCGGATTAACAAGATTGCTGGGTTGACCCTGAATGAAGTTAACCACATTGTCGAATGCAGCGCCCAGGTACATCTCGTAGCTGTTTTGTTCGACGTAACCCAGGTGCGGCGTACAGATGCAATTTTCTAGTCGCAGCAGTGGATGTCCTTGCAAAATAGGCTCTGATTCATAGACGTCGATGGCGGCCATCCCTGGACGTCCCCGATTCAATCCCTTGAGTAAAGCATCGGGCTCGATCAACTCGGCACGCGAGGTGTTGACCAGCAAGGCCGTGGGTTTCATGTTGGCCAGATCTTGGGAGCGAACAATGCCCCGGGTATCGTCGTTAAGCCTCAAATTCAATGACAGTACATCACATTGGGCAAAAAAATCTACTTGGCTCAGAGCCGCTGTGTGGCCATCTTGCACAGCCAAGAGGCGTGAAGGCTCACGGCCCCAAACCAGAACCTGCATGCCAAATGCCTGACCGTAGCCAGCCAGCAATTGACCAATCTTGCCGTAACCCCAGATCCCCAAGGTTTTCCCCTTGAGCACGTTACCCAAGCCGAAATTTACCGGCATGGTGCTGGTTTTGAGGCCAGATTGTTGCCAAACTCCTTGTTTTAAATTGCTCATGTACTGCGGCAAGCGTCGCATCGCCGACATGATCAAGGTCCAGGTCAACTCAGCCGGGGCCACCGGTGAACCGGTTCCTTCGGCCACCGCCACGCCCAATTCGGTGCAGGCTTGAACGTCTAGGTGGCTGCCGACGCGTCCAGTTTGTGCGATCAATTTAAGCCGCGGCAGTTTGCTGAGCAATTGCCTGGAAATCGGTGTTCGTTCACGAATCAAGACAATGATGTCGGCGTCTTTGAGTCGGACCGAGAGTTGGCCAATACCTTTGACAGTATTGGTAAAAACCTTGGCGTTATAGGGTTCGAGTAGGGCTGCACATTGCAACTTGCGTACGGTGTCTTGGTAATCATCCAGAATTACGATATTCATCCCGCCATTGTGCCTTGCCCTTGGGCTGAAAATGAGTCGGAGAATCCCTAATGGCGTGATGATTCTCGTTCGACCAAGCGATCGAGTTCGGCGCAAACATCGGCCAAGCGGCCCGAGATCACCAAACGTCCAGTCTGGTTGAAGCTTTGGCCTGCTTCAATCCATTGGACAACCCGCAAAGGCCTTGCCGCCGCCTCGGTCTGGATGGTGTTCACGGTGGGTAGCGCTTGCAGGGTGGACTGCTGCAGTGGACTGTAGCTGGTGGCGTTGGTTTTTCTATTCAGTGTCGGATGCGGCGCGGCGCTGGGCAGCAGCCAGCGCAACAGGTTCAGGATAGAGGACCATGGGCCTCCTAGGGCTAAGACAGCGATACTCATGGGAATCCTTTGGAAGTTACATCAGCATGGTGTTGCGAATCAGGCCGACAGCTAAGCCTTCGATTTCGAAGGGCTCGCCGGGTTCAACCACAATCAAGGGGTAATCGGGGTTTTCGGGGTGCAGTTCGATCACGTCTTTGTTACGACGAAAGCGTTTGACGGTCACTTCATCGCCTAAACGAGCAACCACAATTTGGCCATTTTTGGCTTCTTTGGTGGCTTGAATGGCAAGCAGGTCGCCATCCATGATGCCGGCGTCGCGCATGGACATGCCGCGCACCTTGAGCAAATAGTCAGGTTTGCGTTGGAACAGGCTGTTTTCAATGTAATAGGTTTGGTCGATATGCTCTTGCGCGAGAATCGGTGAGCCGGCTGCGACCCGACCGATCAGGGGCAAGGCCAATTGAGCCAAGGATTGCAGGGGTAAAGAAAATTGTTTGTTGCGAGTCTCGTTAATGGAACGAAGTGCTTCGCTTTTGAGGCGGATACCGCGGGAGGTGCCACTGATCAGTTCGATCACGCCTTTGCGAGCCAGGGCTTGTAAATGCTCTTCAGCTGCATTGGCCGACTTGAACCCCAGTTCGTTGGCGATTTCGGCCCGGGTCGGGGGCGCACCCGTGCGTGCAATGGCACTCTGGATGAGGTCCAAAATCTGCTGCTGACGGGCGGTGAGCTTGACTTGGAATTCGGGTTGGTTGAGCATGCGAGTCTCCTTTCAGACTGGCTAAGACAATACTGTCTTAATAACCAGTTACTGTATTTTTAACCAGTTTTTAAAGGAATGCAAGTGGTTCAGAAAAAAATAGTGGTTTTGGGCACCGGAGGAACTATCGCGGGCCAGGCTCAGAACGAACTGGACAACCTGACCTACACCCCGGCTCAGATCGGTGTGGCCCAGTTATTAGCGGCCATACCATCCTTGGCGCAGGTAGGGCTGGCGTTGGAGTGTGAGCAATTGGCGCAGCTCAATAGCAAGGACATGGATTTTCCAGTCTGGGTGCAATTGGCGCAGCGCTGTGCTCACTGGTTGGCGCAAGATGAGGTGCAAGGCATCGTCATTACCCATGGCACCGACACCTTGGAAGAAACAGCCTACTTTTTACAGTCGGTTTTGTCAGCTAATAAACCTGTGGTGCTGACCTGTGCCATGCGGCCCGCCACATCCATCCAATCCGATGGCCCACAGAATTTGCTCGATGCGCTGGCGGTGGCCTGTCTGCCGGGTGCGCGAGGAGTGCTGGCGGTGTGCGCAGGGACATTGCATAGCGCACAAGATGTACAAAAAATGCATCCTTACCGTCTGAATGCATTCAGTTCAGGAGACGCTGGGCCTTTAGGCTATTTGGAGGAGGGCGTGTTGCGCCAGCTTCGTGCTTGGCCAGTACAACCTGTCAGCGCTGCAACGACCGTGCTGCAACGTCTCAGCGCGGAAACGACTTGGCCTCGGGTTGAAATTTTGTTCAGTTATGTTGGGGCCAATGGCGCGATGATCGATACCCTGCTGGCGCAGACCGGAGCACAGAAGCTACATGGCTTGGTGCTCGCAGGTACCGGCAACGGTAACTTACACCAAGCGATGGACGCTGCGATAGGGCGGGCCCAGGCCGCTGGCGTCAAGGTGGTTCGGGCCACCCGTTGTCATGAGGGTCAGGTACTGGTCAAGCCGGGTGATCCACTGGCGCAATCAAACGGCTTGTCGCCAGTCAAAGCCAGGGTGGCTTTGTTGTTGGACTTGCTTTGATCGAGCTTATTTGCTGGCCAGAATCCAGGCTGAGAGTTTTTTGGCTTCGGTCTCATTGACTTGGGCGTTGGCCGGCATGGGTATCGCACCCCAAACACCGGAGCCGCCCTTGATGATTTTGCTGGCGAGTTTATCAACCGCCGTTTTGTCAGACTGGTATTTTGCCGCTATATCTTTAAAAGATGGGCCTACCAATTTTTTATCTACGGCATGACAAGCCATGCAATTTTTAGAGCTGGCCAAAGCCATATCGGCCCAAGCTGGAGCACTCACAGAAACAGCGGCAATAAAAGAAATCACAATACGTTTCATGTTGATCCCAAGGTGTTGAGTTAGCGTTGATTTGGCCGATTGTAAATAATAAATTTGATCGATTGACAGGAAAGAACGTAAGCTTGCCCCATCAACAGATGAATCCTGGAGTCGCCATGTATTTCTTAGGCCTCGGACTTGTTTTATTGTTATTGAAGTACTTGGCGCTGTGGCCAGCAGTGAACTGGGACTGGTGGCAGGTGATGATTCCCTTTGTCCTTGCTGTCGTGTGGTGGGCCTGGGCCGACGGGTCTGGTTACACCAAAAGAAAAGCGGTTGAACGGGAAGAAGCGCGAAAACAGGCTCGAATCAACAAGACCAAAGCGGCCCTGGGTCAGTCCACGGGCAAGCCGCGGGGCTGAGCCAAGGGCCTGGAGCTGGTCCTAGAAGTTATCGAGCACGGCACCTTTGCTGGCGGTTGATGCATTGAAAGCAAATTTAGCTTGAACGCCGCGGGTATAGCGTGGCAAGGGTGCCGTCCAGTTGGCGCGTCGCTTTGTGATTTCGGCTTCGCTGACATGGAGTTCGAGCAGCAGTTGGCGGGCGTCAATGGTGATGCTGTCACCTTCGTGAACAAAAGCAATCAGACCACCGACTGCGGCTTCGGGCGCGACGTGACCTACCACCATGCCCCAAGTCCCGCCCGAGAATCTGCCGTCGGTGATCAAGCCCACGCTCTCCCCCAAACCTGCACCAATCAGGGCGCCGGTGGGGGCTAGCATCTCGGGCATTCCAGGGCCTCCCTTAGGGCCGAGGTAGCGCAATACCATCACGTCGCCGGCAACAATTTTTCCGTCCAAAATGGCTTTCAAGGCCGATTGTTCGTCATCAAAGACCCGGGCCGGACCGGTAATCACTGGATTTTTCAAGCCGGTGATTTTGGCGACCGCACCCTCAGGTGACAGATTGCCTTTGAGGATGGCCAAATGACCTTGAGCGTACATGGGTTGGTTGATCGGAAGAATCACATCCTGATCGGCCCGTGGCAGGTCAGGGATATCTTTGAGCACTTCGGCAATGGTCTGACCGGTGATGGTGATGCAGTCGCCATGCAACAGACCCGCATTGAGCAAGAGCTTCATCACCTGGGGAATGCCGCCGGCCCGGTGCAGATCGACCGCCAGGTACTTGCCGCTGGGTTTTAAGTCGCAGATCACGGGAGTCTTTTGGCGAACGCGTTCGAAATCGTCAATGCTCCACTCGACGCCTGCGGCGTGGGCAATGGCCAAAAAATGCAGCACAGCATTGGTCGAACCACCCGTGGCCATGATCACGGCTACGGCATTTTCAATAGCCTTGCGCGTGACAATGTCGCGCGGCTTGATGTCTTTCTTGACCGCTTCAATCAGTACTTTGGCCGATTCTTTGGCCGAATTGAGCTTTTCGTCATGGGGGTTAGCCATAGTGGAGGAGTAGGGCAGGGAAATACCCATGGCCTCAAATGCGCTGGACATGGTGTTGGCGGTGTACATGCCGCCGCAAGAGCCGGTGCCGGGAATGGCACGCATCTCGATTTGACGCAGGTCTTCATCGCTCATGCGGCCGGCAGCGTTCTCACCCACCGCTTCGAACACGCTGACGATGTTGAGGTCTTTGCCTTGGTAGTGACCCGGCAAAATGGTTCCGCCATAGACGTAAATAGCGGGCACATTGGCTCGCAGCATGCCCATCAAACCGCCAGGCATATTCTTGTCACAACCCCCTACCACCAGCACGCCATCCATCCATTGACCTTGAACACAGGTTTCGATGCAGTCAGAGATCACCTCGCGGCTGATCAACGAATACTTCATGCCTTCGGTTCCCATCGCCATGCCATCGGAAATCGTGGGGGTGCCGAACACCTGGGCGTTGCCCCCGGCTTCCTCGATGCCAGCAATGGCGGCATCGGCGAGCTTTTGCAGCCCCGAGTTGCAAGGCGTGATCGTGCTGTGGCCGTTGGCCACACCGATCATGGGTTTTTTGAAATCGCTTTCGGAATAGCCCATGGCGTAATACATGGAGCGGTTGGGCGCGCGCGCCTTGCCTTCGGTGATGTTCTTGCTGCGGGGGTTGAGCACGGTGGGTTTTGTTTCCATGGTTTTGTCCGAAAGGTAGAAATCTTGAAGCGCCAAGTGTAAATCGTTGCGACTTGGGGCTGCGGCACAATGCGAGCATGTTGATTCACCCTGAAATTAATCCAGTTGCGCTGCAGCTCGGCCCCTTGGCAATTCATTGGTACGGTTTGACCTATTTGGCAGCTTTTGGCTTGTTCATGCTGCTTGGTCTCCGACGGCTTGGGCACCAGCCTTTTGCTGGCGCGACCAGGTCGGCAGCTTGGCGTCGGGTCGATCTTGAAGACATATTATTTTTGGGCGTGATGGGGGTGGTACTTGGCGGTCGCTTAGGTTATTGTTTGTTCTACAAACCGTCTTACTATCTGCTCCATCCGCTGGAGATTTTGGCGCTGTGGCAGGGCGGCATGAGCTTTCATGGCGGCATGCTCGGGGTGGTCGGGGCCATGATTTGGTTCGCCCGAACCCGTCACAAACCCTGGCTACAAGTGGCTGACTTTGTGGCACCTTGTGTGCCAACCGGATTGGCCGCTGGTCGTATTGGGAATTTCATCAATGGCGAACTGTGGGGCCGATTTGCCGACCCGGCTTTGCCTTGGGCCATGGTGTTTCCCAGCAGCGGCTCCAATTTGCCGCGCCACCCTTCTCAGCTCTACCAGTTTGTGCTTGAGGGACTCCTGTTGTTCGTCGTGCTGTGGCTCTATGCCCGAAAATCCAGACCCGAAGGTCGGGTCGCTGCCTTGTTTTTAATGGGCTATGGGGTGTTTCGCTTTGTCGCTGAATACTTCAGGGAACCTGATGCACACCTGGGATTGCTGGCGCTGAACATGAGCATGGGACAGTGGCTGTGTGTCCCGATGATTGTGGGGGGCGCGCTACTGTGGCTGTGGGCCAAAGACACTCGGGCCCAATAGATCAGTCCGCGCTAAAGCAGTTTGTCGACCGACTTGGCGTAAACCACTTCACCATGAATAAATTTTTCATGGTTGGTCTCGATCTGTTCGAGGTCATACAAGTAGTTCACCATCGTTGAAAAAGATTGCTTCATACCTTTCTTAGACAGGTCAGCCTGCGGATTGATGCGTTCGAGCCGGGCGCCATTGTCCAAGTGAAAGCGTGCCACGGGATCAGCCCCGCTTGCTACCGACTGGTGGGCCAGATAAGCACTGCACAAGCGCTGCAAGGCTTGTTGCAGCTCAGGCGCGAGGCTGCGCAGAACGCTGATCTGGGCCAAGCTGGAAAGATCCCCGTTGCAGTTCAGTAGCAACAGTTCTCGGGCCTTGCTCAGGCGCAGACCCAGACCTCGTCGCTGCCCATGAAGGTGTCTGAAATCCGTGGTTGCCAGTAACCAAGCGGAAAAACCGGGTATCGGTGAGATGGTGCAAAAAGTCTTGATTTGCGGCAGCTCAAGCTTCAATTGTTCGGCCACCCGCTTGATCAGGAAGTTGCCAAGGGACACGCCGCGCAGACCGGTTTCACAGTTGCTGATGGAGTAGAACGTTGCCACCTTGAACTGTGCTGGCAGCAAAGACTCTGATTTCTTGTCGATTAACGGGGCAATTGCAGCGGGCATCTCGGGCAGCAGTGCGACCTCGACAAAAATCAGTGGCTCGCCGGGTAATTGAGGGTGGAAGAACGCAAAGCAACGTCTATCGGGTGCCAACCTGCGGCGTAAATCATCCCAGCCGTCGATCTCATGGACTGCTTCGTGTTGGATCAGCTTTTCCAGTAATCGTGCTGGTGAATCCCAGTCCACTTTCTGCATTTCCAAGAATCCCGGATTGAACCAGCTGGTAAAAACATGGAGCAAGTCGTTTTCCAGCACCTGAAGTTCGGGGTGAGCGCGCAACTGTTTGAGTAAGGTGGATCGCATGGCGACCATGGCGGCAGTGCCACCCGGTGTGCGGTTGATGCGTCGAAACAGTTCCAGCCGCGGCGGCTCAGTGGTTTGCAAAAGCCGTTTGAGGTTTGCCGGAGAAGACTGCTCGAAATAAGACTGCGCCGCGGCCAGAACCTGAGCCGGGTGGGGACTGAAATCGAGTGCGAGTCGCTTGAAAAATTCGAGTAACTGTTCTTCTGTCAGTTTGGATAAATGCTCAATCAGTTGGCGACCAATCACCACACTATTGGCTTCGCCACGCTCTGACATCAGTACTTGACAGTCGTGAAACAAAGCGGTCAAGACGCGTTTCTGGCTGGTTTTTTGAGTGATTCTTTTCAATCCTTCAAGCATTCGATTCCTTTGCGCTTAGATGGTTCCCTCTGAGCGTAACTTGGAAATGGCGGCGCTGTCGAGTTGTAAACGCTCGCGCAGAATTTCTTCAGTGTGTTGTCCCAGGATTGGGGGCGCTCTTTTGTATTCGACCGGTGTTGCAGAAAAACGCATGGGACTGGCCACTGTAGGCAATTTGCCTGCCACCGGATGGTCGAGTTCGACCTTGATGCCGCGGGCCTTGACCTGGGGTTCTTCAAAGACCTGGGCAATATTGTTAATCGGGCCATTGGGAACGCCGGCGGCTTCCAGCAAATCAACCCAGTCACGGGTGCTGCGCTGGATAAATACCTGTTGCAATAAGCGCGTCAGTTCGCTGCGGTTCTCTACCCGAAGTCCATTGCCCGTGAAGCGGGGATCAGCCAGCAATTCGGTACAGCCAGCCGCTTCACAAAACTTGCGAAATAGGTTGTCGTTGCCACAAGCCAGGATCACGCTGCCGTCGGCCGTTTTGAACGGCTGGTAGGGAACGATGTTCGGATGCAGGTTGCCAATTCGTTTGGGTGGCGTTCCCGTGGCAAAGTAATTGGTGTTTTGGTAACTGAGCAAAGCAATTTGCGAGTCGAGTAAGGCCAAATCGAGTTGCTGGCCGACGCCGGTCTCGGCTCGGTGGGCAATCGCAGCACAAATCGCGATCGAGGCGTACATGCCGGTGATGATGTCAGCCACCGGTACACCTGCGCGTTGTGGACCGCCTCCGGGTGCATCGTCGGGTTCGCCTGTCACACTCATCATGCCACCCATGCCCTGGATCATGAAGTCATAACCCGGATGCTCGCGGTAGGGGCCGGTCTGACCGAAGCCGGTGACCGAGCAGTAGATCAGGCCGGGATTAATTTGCTTCAAATCCTCATAGCCCAGGCCGTAGCGCGCGAGGTCGCCAAATTTGTAGTTCTCAATCAGGACATCAACACTGCGGGCGAGTTCTCGAACCAGGGCTTGGCCTTCGGGTTGTGACAGGTTCAGGGTGATCGACTTTTTGCCACGGTTGGCAGCCGTGTAGTAAGCCGATTCCCGGGTGTCATTGCCTTGCTGGTCTTTGACCCAGGGTGGCCCGAAAGCGCGTGAGTCGTCACCCGTTTTAGGTCGTTCGACCTTGATCACTTCGGCACCTAAGTCAGCTAAATTTTGACCAGCCCAAGGGCCGGCCAGAACGCGTGAAAGGTCGAGAACACGAATATGAGAGAGAGGGCCAGACATAACGGCGATGGTTCCAGTAGAGAAAAATTGGATAAGCCAAGGGCTTGCTAAAAATAAAAACCCTGAGGCGAAGTGTGCTTCATCCCCAGGGTTTGGGCCAAGGCTTGCGGCGCGTTCTGCAAGCCTGCTTTGGGATCAGTTCAACGTGACGTTGGCATCCTTGACTACTTTGTTCCAGCGACCGATTTCGCTGTGAATAAAGGTTTTGAATTGATCCGGGGTATAGCCGCCACTTTCAGCGACTTGCGAGGCCCAGATTTCCTTCATGTCAGCCAGGTTCATCGCCTTGATAGTTTCTTGGTACATCCGGTCAACGATGTCCTTGGGTGTTCCCTTAATGGCCCACAAGGCATACCACGAACTGACGACCATGCCATGAACACCGGCCTCGTCCATGGTTGGAATATCAGGGAACGCGGCGACCCGAGCTGGCTTGGCAATGGCCAGTGCGCGCAATTTACCGGCCTTGATCTGAGCAGAAGAAGTGCCCATGCCGTCAAAGACAACGTCAACTTGACCGGCCAGGAAGTCCTGCATCATGGGCCCGGCGCCGCGGTAGGGGATGTGGGTGATGTGGGTGCCTGTGACTTTCTTGAACAGCTCCATCGCCAAATGGTGCGAAGTGCCGGCACCGGGGGATCCATAGTTGAGTTTGCCGGGGTTGGCTTTGGCGTAGTCAATCAATTCTTTGATGGTCTTGAAAGGGTGCTTGGGATGGACCACCATCACCTGCGGCACGGCGGCCACCACCGTGATGGGAACAAATTCGCGTTCCAGATGGTAGGTCAGCTTGGGGTAGAGGCTCTCAGCAATGGTGTGGTGAATGGCGCCCATGAAGAAGGTGTAACCATCAGGGTTGGCACGGGCTGCATTGGCTGCGCCCACGGTGCCGCCGGCTCCGCCTTGATTTTCCACATACACCGATTGCCCCAGGCTTTGGGTCAACTTCGCTGCCAACGGACGGGCAAAAGTATCGGTACCCCCACCTGCGGGGAAGGGGTTGAGAATGCGAATTGGCTTGTTCGGCCAGGTTTGAGCTTGAGCCAGGCTGGCTCCAAGTGCCAAGGCGAGCATCGACAAGAGTGCGGCCAGTTTGGTTGTCAGTTTCATCATCATGTCACCTACAAAAGTTATAGAACCATTGGATTGAGGCAGTGATTCTACCGGCGTCCAAGTCGGGTAAATCAATCTGTCGGTTGGGATGGGGCTAGCGCAAGACCAAAACCGGAATCTGGCTATGGGTGAGCACTTGTTGGGTTTCACTGCCGAGCAGGATACGTTTGATGCCACGCCGGCCATGCGAGGCCATGACAATCAAATCACATTTGTGTTTTTTTGCCGTCGCAATGATCGCCTCAGAAATTATGTCTGACTTGACGGTCACGGTCTTGGTTTTGACACCTTGTTTGAAAGCAGCGTTTTGGACGGATTGCACCACGGACTCACCCTCATCGGCCCACTGCTTCTCGACCCTGGCGATTTCCTGAGCGGGTAGCGGCAAGCTGCCTTCAAAGTAGCTGATCGGGTAACGCGGAACCACTTTGAGTGCAATCAACTGGGCGTTGCTAAGGGCAGCCAGTGAGATGCCGCTGGCAACCGCTTTCTTGGATAAGCTGGAGCCATCGGTAGCAATCAAAATACGCTGATACATAGAACCCTCCCATCGTGTGAATTAAAGATTTACCGCATGCTGGCGTTACGTTAGCAGACTTTTTAGCCCGTGAACAGTCGGATAATCACCCCCATGCCAGCCTTGTTTGCCCCAGAATCAGTGAGCCCTTCATTCGCGCCGAATTGGCGCATGTCAGTGGCACCTATGATGGATTGGACAGATCGTCATTGCCGCTATTTCCACCGCTTGATGACCCGTCACGCCCTGCTTTACACCGAGATGGTGACCAGTGGCGCTTTGTTGCACGGTGATGTAGCGCGCCATTTGGACTTCAATGTAGAGGAACACCCGGTTGCCCTGCAGCTGGGGGGCAGTGAGCCGGCGGATTTGGCACGTTGTGCCGAATTGGGTCAGCAATGGGGTTACGACGAAATTAATCTGAACTGTGGTTGCCCTTCGGAGCGCGTCCAGCGTGGTGCTTTTGGCGCTTGCCTGATGGCGGAAGCGGCCTTGGTGGCTGATTGCGTCAAAGCCATGGTCGACGTGGTGGACCTGCCGGTCACGGTCAAACATCGAATTGGTATCGACAAAACCGAGAGCTATGAATTCGTTCGTGATTTTGTTGGCACTGTGAGTCAAGCGGGTTGCCAAACCTTTATCGTTCATGCCCGTAACGCCTGGCTCAAAGGACTTAGCCCGAAAGAAAACCGTGAAATCCCCCCGTTGCGTTACGCACTCGTGCATAGGCTCAAACGCGATTTCCCCGAGCTCACCCTTGTCATCAATGGCGGCTTGAGTACACAGGCTCAAATCAAGGAGCAACTGGCCGAAATCGATGGCGTGATGGTGGGGCGCGAGGCCTATCACAACCCCTGGACATTGGCCGATTGGGACGAGGCGTACTTTGGCGCACCCGCTTGCACGCTGACTCGCGAGCAGGTTGAAGAGCGCATGGTGGCTTATATGGACCGTGAAGCAGCTCAGCATGGCACGCCCTGGACCACGATAGCCCGTCATATGTTGGGTCTTCGCCACGGCTTGCCGGGTGCCCGGCGCTGGCGCCAAGTCTGGAGTGATCATAGGCTTAAGACGCAACCGGCGCATGGAGTTTGGAAGCTGGCGAATCACCGAAGCGACATTGCGGCCTAATCGCAGGGTCATGAGCCGCGGTGGACGCGCACAGTCCAGCCTGCTGGAAAGGTAAACTGTGGGTCTCGTGTGCCTACTATCTCAACTCAAATCGCCGTTTCATGAGTCAGCAACCAGAATTTCCCAAAACCAGTCTGCAAGACTGGGCCAAAGCAGCAGCCAAATCGGCTCCAGGTGGCCAGGTTGACGCCTTGAATTGGCGCACGCCTGACGGCATTGATGTCAAACCGCTTTACACCGCGGCAGATTTGCAGGGCTTGGCCCACACCGATACCCTGCCGGGTTTTGCACCTTATTTGCGTGGCCCCCAGCCCACCATGTATGCGGTACGGCCCTGGACCATCAGGCAGTACGCAGGCTTTTCAACCGCTGAAGAATCCAATGCCTTTTACCGCCAAGCCCTGGCTGGTGGTGGCCAAGGCGTCAGCGTCGCTTTTGATCTGGCGACCCATCGCGGCTATGACTCGGATCATCCGCGGGTCACGGGTGACGTTGGCAAAGCCGGTGTTGCGATTGACACGGTGGAAGACATGAAGATTTTGTTTGACCAGATTCCGCTGGATCAGGTCAGCGTGTCCATGACCATGAATGGTGCTGTGCTTCCGGTGCTGGCTGGCTACATCGTGGCAGCCGAAGAGCAGGGCGTCGCACAAGACCAGTTGAGCGGAACCATCCAGAACGACATCCTCAAAGAGTTCATGGTCCGCAATACCTATATCTATCCGCCAGCGCCAAGCATGCGAATTATTGGCGACATCATTGAGTACACGGCGCATCACATGCCCAAGTTCAACTCGATTTCGATTTCGGGCTACCACATGCAGGAAGCCGGTGCCAATCAGGCTTTGGAGCTGGCTTTTACTTTGGCCGATGGCTGGGAATATGTGAAAACCGCCCTGAACAAGGGATTGGATGTGGACCAGTTCGCGCCGCGCCTGTCTTTTTTCTGGGCTGTTGGCATGAACTTCTATTTGGAAGTTGCCAAGATGCGGGCGGCGCGCCTGCTGTGGTGCCGCATCATGCAGAGTTTCGGTGCCAAGAACCCGAAAAGCCTGATGCTGCGAACCCACAGCCAGACTTCAGGTTGGTCACTGACCGAGCAGGATCCTTACAACAATATTGTTCGAACCACGATCGAAGCCATGGCAGCAGTGTTCGGCGGTACCCAAAGCCTGCATACCAATAGCTTTGACGAAGCCATTGCCTTACCCACCGAGTTCAGTGCCCGGATTGCTCGCAATACACAGCTCATCTTGCAAGAAGAAACGCATATCACCCACGTAGTTGACCCCTGGGCCGGCAGTTACATGATGGAGTCCTTGACGCAGGAAATGGCCGACAAGGCATGGGCCATCATTGAAGAGGTTCAGACCATGGGCGGCATGACCCGTGCGGTGGATAACGGCTGGGCCAAACTGAAGATTGAAGCTGCTGCGGCTGAGAAGCAAGCACGCATCGATTCGGGTTTGGACGTGATCGTTGGCGTCAACAAGTACCGGCTTAAGACCGAAGATGCGATCGAAGCCCGCGAAATTGATAATGTGGCGGTGCGCGACGGACAAATTGCCCGTTTGCAAGCAATCCGTTCCCGCCGTGATGAAGCAGCCGTGTTGGCAGCACTGGACGATTTGAGTCAAGCCGCCGAGAATGGCAACGCTAACTTGCTCGATCTCTCGATCAAGGCCATGCGTTTGCGGGCCTCGGTCGGTGAAGTCAGTTATGCACTCGAGAAAATTTACGGGCGCCACCGCGCCGACACACAAAAGGTGACCGGCGTGTACGCAGCAGCCTATGACTCGGCGCAAGGCTGGGAAAATCTTAAAAAAGAGATCGCCGATTTTGGTGAAAGCCATGGACGACGTCCTCGGGTGATGATTTCCAAGCTGGGCCAAGACGGACACGACCGAGGTGCCAAGGTGGTGGCAACCGCTTTCGCCGACCTGGGGTTTGACGTCGACATGGGGCCGCTGTTCCAGACGCCTGAAGAATGCGCACGGCAAGCGATCGAAAACGATGTGCACGCGGTTGGCGTCTCTACCCTGGCTGCTGGTCACAAAACCCTGGTGCCAGCCATCATCAACGAACTCAAGAAGCAGGGCGCCGATGACATCATTGTTTTTGTCGGTGGTGTGATTCCACGGCAAGACTACGAATTCCTCTATGAAGCGGGTGTCAAAGGTATTTACGGCCCCGGCACCCCGATTCCGGCTTCGGCCAAAGACGTTCTTGAGCAAATCAAGAAAGCCCTGACTTGATGCAGATTTCCGTTGAAGCCATGGTTCAGGCCACTGGCACCCAGCAGCGCCGCGCCATGGCCAAGGCCATCACGTTGTTGGAGTCGACGTTGCCTGATCATCGAATTCAGGCCGATGCTTTTCTCACCGATTTGTTGCCGCTCACCGGCAAAGCCTTTCGTTTGGGAATCAGCGGCGTTCCCGGCGTTGGTAAATCGACTTTCATCGAAGTCTTGGGTTTGTACCTGATTGAGCAGGGCCATCGGGTGGCGGTGCTTACGATTGACCCCTCAAGCACCATCTCGGGCGGCTCTATTTTGGGCGATAAGACGCGGATGGAACATCTGTCGGTTCATGAAAAAGCCTATATTCGGCCCAGCCCGTCGAGCGGAACGCTCGGTGGCGTGGCCGAAAAAACCCGCGAGGCCATGCTGGTGTGTGAAGCTGCTGGCTACGACATCGTGATCGTAGAAACGGTGGGCGTCGGTCAAAGCGAAATCGCCGTCGCCAGCATGACCGATCTGTTTGTACTGATGCAGTTGCCCAATGCGGGCGATGATTTGCAGGCGATCAAAAAAGGCGTGATGGAACTGGCGGACTTGGTGTTGATCAACAAGGCGGATCTCGATACCGATGCTGCCACCCGAGCACAGGCCCAAATTACCAGTGCATTGCGGCTGCTCGGGCAACACGGCCATCCGGATCACGCGCATCATGATGCGAGCATCTGGCAGCCACAAGTCCTTCAATGCAGTGCGTTGAAAAGCACGGGACTGGAAGATTTTTGGCGGGTCGTGAGCCAGTTCAGAAGCGTGCAAACCACCAATGGCCGACTGACAGCCAGGCGCCAGCATCAGGCCCAGGCTTGGATGTGGGAACGCATTGACGCCGGACTGAAACAGACTTTTTCGCACAACCCACGGGTGCGTGAGTTGTTGCCTAGCTTGACCGAGGCGGTGCTGGCGGGACGATTAGCGGCCTCAACTGCAGCCAGGCAGTTGCTGGCAGCACACATCAATTGAAAGAAAAATATGCATGACATTCTTGAGCAATTAGAGGCCAAGCGGGAATTAGCGCGACTCGGCGGTGGGCTCAAACGCATTGAAACCCAGCACAGCAAAGGCAAGCTCACAGCGCGTGAGCGCATCGAGCTGTTGCTTGACGAAGGGACATTCGAAGAGTGGGACATGTTTGTCGAACACCGTTGTGTCGATTTTGGTATGCAAGACAACAAGATCCCGGGCGACGGCGTGGTGACCGGTTACGGCATGATTAACGGGCGTCTGGTATTTGTTTACAGCCAGGATTTCACCGTGTTTGGCGGCGCATTGTCTGAAGCCCATGCAGAAAAAATTTGCAAGGTGATGGACCAGGCGATGAAGGTCGGCGCGCCGGTGATTGGCTTGAATGATTCAGGCGGAGCTCGCATTCAAGAAGGCGTGGCGTCCTTGGGCGGCTATGCCGATGTGTTTCAGCGCAATGTGCTGGCCAGCGGCGTGGTGCCGCAAATTAGCATGATCATGGGGCCAAGCGCCGGTGGCGCGGTTTACAGCCCGGCGATCACCGATTTCATTTTCATGGTCAAGGACAGTTCATATATGTTTGTCACTGGCCCTGATGTGGTCAAGACCGTGACACACGAGGAAGTGAGCGCTGAACAGCTTGGTGGTGCCATCACCCACACCACGCAAAGCGGCGTTGCCGATTTGGCTTTCGAAAACGATGTCGATGCCTTGTTGATGTTGCGTCGGCTGTACAACTACCTGCCGCTGAATAACCGCGAGAAAGCGCCGGTACGCAAAAACGGAGACCCAGCAGACCGCATGGACGGTTCACTCGACACGCTGGTGCCCGACAACCCGAACAAGCCATACGATATGCATGAGCTGATTTTGAAGACGGTTGACGATGGTGAGTTCTTCGAGCTGCAACCCGAGTACGCTAAGAATATTCTCATTGGCTTTGCCCGAATGGAGGGGCAGAGTGTAGGCATCGTCGCCAATCAGCCGCTGGTGCTGGCGGGCTGTCTGGACATCAAGAGTTCGATCAAAGCGGCGCGTTTCGTGCGGTTTTGTGATGCTTTTAATATCCCTGTCATCACATTCGTTGATGTACCTGGCTTCATGCCTGGCACATCACAAGAGTACGGCGGCATCATCAAGCATGGTGCGAAATTGCTCTACGCTTATGCTGAGTGCACCGTTCCCAAGATAACCGTGATCACGCGTAAAGCTTATGGCGGCGCTTACGACGTGATGGCGTCCAAACACTTGCGCGGCGACGTCAACTTTGCCTGGCCCAATGCCGAAATTGCCGTGATGGGGGCCAAGGGCGCGGTGGAAATCATTTTCCGCGAGGACAAGTCCGACCCGGTGAAACTAGCTGAAAAAGAAGCGGAATACAAAGCCCGCTTTGCCAATCCCTTTGTTGCCGGTGCCCGAGGTTTTATCGACGACGTCATCCTGCCGCATGAAACCCGTAAACGTATTTGCCGCTCACTGGTGATGTTGCGCGACAAGAAGTTGGATAACCCCTGGCGCAAGCACGGGAACATCCCTTTATGAGATTTTGCGGGACAGACCGCAGTCCGCGCAGTGGACAAGCGCTGATATCCATTGTTTGAGGGTTAAAAATATGTTTACTAAGATTTTGATTGCAAATCGGGGTGACCAGCCGCAAAGCGGCGCAGCAGCGAAGCTAAATTGCGTGGTGCGCGCAGTGTACGCAGGCGATTGCAACCCGATGGAGATTGACAATGTTTCATAAAATATTGATTGCCAATCGGGGTGAAATCGCCTGCCGCGTCATCGCTACGGCACGCATGATGGGCATCAAGACGGTTGCCGTCTATTCGGACGCTGACAAAGACGCGCGCCATGTTGAGATGGCCGATGAGGCTGTCGCCATCGGGCCAGCCCCGAGTCGGGATAGCTATTTGCAGGCTGACAAAATCATTGCGGCATGCCAGCAAACCGGTGCCCAGGCGGTTCATCCGGGTTACGGTTTCCTGAGTGAAAACGCTGAGTTTTCTAAACGTTGTGAACAAGAGGGTATTGTTTTTATTGGCCCCAAACACGGCTCAATTGCTGCGATGGGTGACAAGATTGCATCCAAAAAATTGGCTTCGGCTGCCGGCGTGAACTGTATTCCGGGCTGGAACGATGCGATCGAGTCAGCGGACAGTGCGGTACAGATTGCCAAGGACATAGGCTACCCGGTGATGATCAAGGCCAGCGCTGGTGGTGGCGGTAAAGGCTTGCGCGTGGCATTCAATGACAAAGAGGCCTTTGATGGTTTCACCAGTTGTCGCAACGAGGCGCGCAACAGCTTTGGTGATGACAGGGTGTTCATTGAAAAATTTGTTGAGGAGCCGCGTCACATTGAAATCCAGGTTTTGGGCGATGCGCATGGCAACCTGATTTACCTCAACGAACGTGAATGTTCGATTCAACGCCGACACCAAAAAGTGATTGAAGAGGCGCCATCGCCGTTCATCAGTGAGTCCACCCGACAAGCCATGGGTGAACAGGCCGTGGCGCTAGCCAAAGCGGTGAACTACCAGAGTGCGGGTACCGTCGAATTTGTGGTGGGTAAGGACCAGAGTTTTTACTTCTTGGAAATGAATACCCGGCTTCAGGTCGAGCATCCAGTGACCGAATGCATTACCGGGCTCGATTTGGTGGAATTAATGATCAGGGTGGCGGCGGGCGAAGCTCTGCCGCTGAGCCAGGCGCAAGTCCAGCGAAAAGGCTGGGCCATCGAGTGCCGTATCAATGCGGAAGATCCGTCTCGGAACTTTTTGCCCAGCACCGGGCGCTTGGTGCGCTTCATGCCGCCAACTCAGACCATGTTCCAAGCCAATACCGAAGATCTCTATGGGGTGCGGATTGATACCGGGGTGCAAGAAGGTGGCGAAATCCCGATGTTCTACGACTCGATGATCGCCAAGTTGATTGTTCACGGCAGTGACCGCGAAGATGCGATTGCGAAAATGCGAGAAGCACTCAATGGTTTCGTGATTCGCGGTATCAGCAGCAACATTGCGTTTCAAGCAGCCTTGTTAGCTCGTCCTGAATTCAGGGCGGGCGATTTCAACACCGGCTTCATCGCCGAGCATTACGGCGCTGGTTTTTCAGCCGAGGACGTGCCACACGATGACCCCTTATTTTTGGTAGCACTGGCAGCTTTTCAGCACCGAAAATTCAGAGATCGGGCCTGCGGCATCAGTGGGCAAATGGCTGGCCATGAAGTCGCCATCGGTGAGCAGTTTGTTGTTCTTAGCCTAGGCCAGCAGGGGGTGAGTGAGCAGACATTGGTCAACGTAACGGATTTTGATGAAAAGTCGGGCTCCTGCCGGGTGGCCATCGGGGAGAAGAAATACCGGATCATCAGTCCATCTAGATTGTCCGATGTTCGCATCAGCGGTAGCTGCAACCGCAAGCTGTTCACGGCTCAAATTGAGCGTGGAGTGGCCAAGAATCCGCTGTCGATTCGGGTCAGCCATAACGGAAAACAGCTTGACGCTTTGGTGCTTTCGCCGCGTGCTGCCGAGCTCTACGCTTTGATGCCGCATAAACAGCCCCCCGACCTGAGTCGCTTTGTACTCTCGCCTATGCCTGGCTTACTGACTGAAGTGGCGGTTCAGCCCGGTCAAAAAGTGGCGGCGGGCGAGCGGGTCGCTGTGATCGAAGCCATGAAAATGGAGAACGTGCTGTTGGCTTTGGCTGACGGCATTGTGGAGAAAGTGCTGGCCAGCAAGGGCGACAGCTTGAGCGTTGATCAACCCATCATCGAGTTTCGTTGAAGCAGGAGGCGAATCAATGCAGCGTCCGTTCAAGGTCTTGGGAATACAGCAAATTGCCATCGGTGCTTTGAATAAAGACCGGTTGCGCACACTCTGGGTTGATTTGCTGGGTTTGCAACTCACGGGCAACTTCGTCAGTGAACGCGAAAATGTGAATGAGGATATTTGCGCTATTGGCAGCGGCCCTTTCAAGGTTGAGCTTGATCTGATGCAGCCATTCGATCCGGATAAAAAACCTGCCGTTCACACGACGCCCTTGAACCATGTGGGCTTGTGGATAGACGATTTGCCCGCAGCGGTGCAATGGCTAGGCCAGCGCGGTTTGCGTTTCGCTCCTGGAGGCATCCGCCTGGGTGCAGCCGGTTTTGACATTTGTTTTATCCACCCCAAGCCCAGCGAGGACTTACCGATCAGCGGTGAGGGGGTGTTGATCGAGTTGGTCCAGGCCCCCCCTGAAGTCGTTCAAGCATTCGCTCGGTTGGAGAGCTTGCCAGGCTAAACACAGTTATGGCTTAGACTGAGGACTGCCCAGGCGTTTATCTCGTACCCCACAGGTTAAGGAGTCTCGTTTGCAGTCTACCGATATCACCAATCCGTCTTATTTCCATAAGGTCGTCGATTGCCAGTGGGCTTGCCCAGCCCACACCCCCGTTCCCGAATACATTCGCTTGATCGGTCAGGGTCGCTACAGCGATGCCTACATGATCAACTGGGTTTCCAACGTTTTTCCTGGAATTTTAGGCCGCACCTGCGACCGACCCTGCGAGCCAGCTTGCCGTCGCTCCAGGGTGGAAGAGAGCAACGGTGCGCAGCCCGAACCGGTGGCAATTTGTCGCCTCAAGCGGGTAGCTGCTGACATGAAAGACGATGTCAGCAAGCGCATGCCGAGCTTGGCGCCGCGCAATGGGAAACGGATCGCTTGCATCGGAGCTGGCCCATCATCGCTGACCGTGGCGCGTGATCTGGCGCCCCTGGGCTATGAGGTCACCGTGTTTGACGGGGAGGCCAAAGCGGGTGGCTTTATTCGAACCCAGATCCCACGTTTCAGACTACCGGAGACCGTGATTGACGAGGAAACTGGTTACATCCTTGATTTAGGGGTGAAGTTCAAAAGTGGCCAGCGCATCGAGTCGATGAGCGGGCTGTTGGCTGAGAACTACGATGCGGTTTTTGTCGGATGTGGCGCGCCACGGGGCCGTGACTTGAACCTGCCAGGGCGTCAAGACATCAAAGACAACATTCACATTGGCATTGATTGGTTGGCCTCGGTGTCTTTTGGTCACATCAGTTCGATTGGCAGTCGCGTCATTGTTTTGGGTGGTGGTAATACGGCAATGGACTGTTGCCGTTCAGCCCGGCGCTTGGGTGGAACCGATGTCAAGGTGATTGTGCGCAGCGGTTTTGAGGAGATGAAAGCTTCGCCCTGGGAGAAAGAAGATGCGATGCACGAGGGTATCCCCATCCTCAATTTCCATGTGCCACTGGCGTTTGAGCAGGTCGATGGCAAGCTCACTGGGATGCGGTTCCAGTTGGTCAAGGCGGTTTATGACGAACAGGGCCAACGCAGCTTGATTCCGAGCGGTGAGCCTGACGTGCTGGTGGCGTGTGATGCGGTATTGATTGCTGTGGGCCAAGAAAACGCTTTCCCCTGGATTGAACAAAACAGCGGCATCGTATTTGACCGCTGGGGCCTTCCCGTGCTGAACAAGGAAACTTTTCAGTCGAGCTTGCCTCAGGTGTTTTTTGGTGGTGATGCCGCTTTTGGTCCCAAAAACATCATCACAGCCGTGGCGCATGGCCACGAAGCCGCAGTCTCGATCGATCTTTTCCTGCACCACAAGGCGGTGGAGAAAAGACCACCGCCCATGACCAATCTGATGTCGCAAAAAATGGGCATTCATGAATGGAGTTACCACAACGACGTCTCAGGCGACAACCGATTTAAAGTGCCATGGCTCAAGGCAGAACAAGCCTTGGCCAGTATTCGGGTCGAGGTGGAACTCGGATTTGATGCAGCCACGGCGTTCAAGGAAGCCAGTCGCTGTTTGAATTGCGATGTGCAGACGGTGTTTACCAAAGAAACCTGCATTGAGTGCGATGCCTGTGTCGATATCTGTCCCATGGACTGTATTACCTTCACCGACAACGGGGCAGAGACGGATTTGCGCTCGCGCCTGAAGGCACCCACCTTGCACTTGGATCAAGATCTTTACGTTTCGGGTCAGCTCAAAACCGGCCGGGTGATGGTCAAGGACGAGGATGTCTGTCTGCATTGCGGCCTGTGTGCCGAACGTTGCCCCACAGGCGCTTGGGATATGCAGAAGTTTTTATTGGAGACGACCCAAGCAGGTGGTTTGAGCAAAGGCGCCAAACATAGCAGTCCCAAACAATTGAAAGTGGAGTAGCCCCATGAAGCGGATCGAGGCCATCAACGATTTCGTCATCAAATTTGCCAATGTCAACGGTTCGGGTTCGGCTTCGGCCAATGAGCTGTTTGCTAAGGCAATTTTACGCATGGGGGTGCCGGTCAGCCCGCGCAACATCTTCCCCAGCAACATCCAAGGCTTGCCGACCTGGTACGAGGCCCGAGTCTGCGAGAGCGGCTATTTGGGGCGGCGTGGTGGCATTGACTTGATGGTGGCCATGAATCCACAAACCTGGGACGCCGACGTGGCCGAGCTTGAACCTGGCGGCTATTTGTTCTACGACAGCACCAGGCCACTTCCGGCTTCGAAATTTCGGGATGACATCCACATCATTGGTATGCCGTTAACTGAAATTTCCAATGCCGTTTACACCGATCCACGACAACGCCAGTTGTTCAAGAACATTATTTATGTCGGCGCTTTATCGTTGCTGCTCGATGTTGAAGTCGGGGTCTTTGAAAAGCTGTTTGCCGAACAGTACAAAGGCAAAGAAAAACTGCTGGACTCCAATTTGCGCGCTTTGCACCTTGGGCGTGATTTCGTCCGGGAGAACCTGCCATTTCCCCTGGGTATCCGGGTTCAAAGGGCCGATAAGGTGGGGGACCAAATCTTCGTTGACGGCAACAGTGCGGCTGCTTTGGGCTGCGTCTATGGTGGGGCCACGGTTGCGGCCTGGTACCCGATCACCCCATCGTCTTCAGTGGCCGAAGCGTTTCAGCTGTATTGCGGAAAATTCAGGGTTGATCCCATCAGCGGCCAACACAATTACGCCATCATTCAGGCCGAAGACGAGCTGGCTTCCATCGGCATGGTGGTGGGCGCCGGCTGGAACGGTGCGCGCGCTTTCACTGCCACATCGGGCCCTGGTATTTCGCTCATGACCGAGTTCATCGGCCTGGCCTATTTTGCCGAAATCCCGGTCACCATCATCAATGTGCAGCGCGGCGGGCCATCCACCGGCATGCCGACCAGAACCCAGCAGTCTGATCTGATCGCCTGTGCCTACGCCTCCCATGGTGATACCAAACACGTATTGTTGTTTCCGCAGGATCCGTATGAGTGCTTTGAACACTCAGCCACGGCCCTGGATCTGGCGGATCGATTGCAAACTCCGGTATTTGTCATGACCGACCTCGATATCGGCATGAACCAGCGGCTGAGCAAGCCTTTTGCCTGGGACGAAGGGCGGGACTATGACCGCGGCAAGGTCATGAGCGCTCAAGAGTTGGAAGCGGGCAAAGACTTTGGACGCTACAAGGACGTCGATGGCGACGGCATTCCGTGGCGAACCCTGCCCGGAACGCATCCTACCAAGGGCAGTTATTTCACCCGGGGAACGACCCGTGATGCCTACGCCCGCTATTCGGAACGTGGTCCTGACTATATCTACAACGTGCAGCGCCTGTTGAAGAAATTCAAAACTGCAGCCACGTTGGTGCCTGCTCCGCTCAGGCGCCAAGCCAGTCAAAACACCCGCGTAGGGGTGATTTATTTTGGCTCAACCAGTCCGGCCATGGACGAGGCACTCGATGTGTTGGCGCAAGACGGTTGTCACCTCAATGCATTGCGGCTACGCGCTTTCCCATTTTCCGATGCTGTCAATGCCTTTATCGCCGAACATGAGAAGGTGTTCGTGGTGGAGCAAAACCGTGACGCTCAAATGCACCAGTTGCTGGTCAATGAACTCGATATCGACCCGGCACGACTGGTGCGGGTCTTGCATTACGATGGCACACCGATTACAGCGCGCTTCATTGCCCACGCGATTGCGAAAAACCTGCCCCAGGCCGCGGCACCAGCCAAGTCCCCCAAAGCCCAACCGGAGGCCGTATGACTTATATCGTTAAACCCCCGATGCACCATCCCTCCTTGACGCTGAACAAGGTGGGCTATACGCGGCGTGATTACGAGGGGAAAATTTCAACCCTGTGCGCTGGTTGTGGCCACGACTCCATTTCAGCAGCCATCATTCAGGCGTGCTGGGAGCTCGACATTGAACCGCATCGTGTGGCCAAGCTCTCGGGCATTGGTTGCAGCTCAAAAACGCCGGACTATTTCCTGGGCGCTTCGCACGGTTTTAATACCGTCCATGGCCGAATGCCATCGGTGTTAACGGGCGCCAATTTAGCCAACCGTGATTTACTTTACCTGGGTGTCTCGGGTGATGGCGATTCGGCTTCGATTGGTTTGGGTCAGTTTGCCCATGCCATGCGACGCGGTGTGCGCATGGCCTACATCGTTGAGAACAACGGGGTGTACGGGCTGACCAAGGGCCAGTTTTCTGCCACGGCTGACCGGGGATCCAAAAGCAAAAAAGGGGTTCTCAACAGCGACAGCTCGATCGACTTGGTCGGGATTGCTTTGCAACTCGGTGCTACTTATGTGGCGCGCAGTTTTTCCGGTGACAAAGCACAATTGGTGCCGCTGATCAAAGGTGCGTTGGGCCACGGCGGCGCCGCTTTCATCGACGTCATCAGCCCCTGCGTGGCTTTCAACAACCACCAAGGAAGCACCAAAAGCTACGACTATGTGCGAGAACATAACGATGCAGTCAGCCGGATTGATTTCATATCACCGCGCAGCGAAATCACCACCGATTACCCCGCCGGTGAGCTGGTTGATGTGCCGCAGCACGACGGAACAATTCTGCGTCTGCGCAAATTGCACAGCAACTACGATCCGACCGACCGCTTTGCTGCCATGAATTACATGCAAACGCACCAAGCTCGCGGTGAAGTTGTCACAGGGCTGTTGTATGTCGATCCCCATGCCGGCGATTTGCACCAAGCTCTCAATACCACGGACACGCCCTTGCAAGCGCTGGATGCCAAGCAACTTTGCCCGGGGAACAAAATATTGGACAAGATCAATGCGTCATTGAGGTAATTGCAGCTGGAGGGGGTCAACATGCACGAACGAACGGTTATTCATTCTTTGCCCTTGATGGCACAGGTGCTCAGTACGACTGAGAAAATTAGCGTTTGCGAGGCGGCTGGCGCTATGACCCGGGCTAATCAGGGTGGCATCCTCGTCTTGGATGGAATGGGGGCTTTGGTCGGTATTCTGACTGAGCGCGATTTGATGACCCGGGTAGTTTCCAAAGCACTTGATCCCGAAAAAACCAAAGTCTTTGAGGTGATGACACGCAATCCGTATTGCATTCCGCCCGAGATGAAGGTGTCCGATGCCGTATTGATCATGCTGGAACACGGTTTTCGCCATCTTCCCATCCTTTCGCCGAGTGCCAAGATCCTGGGAGTGTTTTCGATGCGAGATGCGTTACCGCGTGAAATCAACAATGCGAAGACCCTGGCCGAATTTCACGAGCAGGTCAATGACGCCTTGGGTTAGCGCCTAGCTTGACGAGCTTGGACTCATGGTTGTTCACGCTTGGCGCGCGAGCGTGCCAAAACAGCCTCGATCACGGCACGTTTTTGATCCAACACCTGGGGGTCTGTGTGCAAAGAGTGGGCGCTCAGATCGGTCAACTTGGTCATGGCTTTCTTTTCCAATCGAATCTGGTTTTCACCTTCGTTGCGTCGTTGCCGCAGCTGGTGAAATGCATAGCGGGTTCGTGCCTGCTCGGCGAGCTGGGGTGACCAAGCATCCCAGGCCGTCGCTGAGCCGCTGCTGTTCTCCAAAATAATGCAATCGACCGGACAAACCGGGATGCACAATTCACAGCCTGTGCAGTGGGGTTCGATCACCGTGTGCATCAGTTTGTTGCTGCCCATGATGGCATCGGTGGGGCAGATATCGATGCACAGGGTACAGCCGATGCACCAGTTCTCGTCGATATAGGCCACGCTTCGGGGTGCTTCTGTCCCATGTTCAGGGTTGAGCGGCAGAGGGGTTCGGCCGGTCACGGCGGCAATCCGTGCAATGCCTTGTTCGCCACCAGGCGGGCACTGGTTGATGGCGGCTTGGTCCGATGCGATGGCGCTGGCATACGCTGCGCAATCCGGATAAGCGCAACGGGTGCACTGGGTTTGCGGCAGAACTGCGAGAATTCGGTCAGCGAGGCTGGTCATGGGTAGGGGAGAACTCAGAGCAACACGGTTTGGTGAAACCTAATGCTGTGCAATCAGACGGAACAAATGTAGCAGGAAGGAAAACAGAGGATGGCTAACAAGGATATAGGGACTCTGCAACCCAGCGAGCGCTTGCCCGTGCTGTTTCTAGGGCATGGTAGCCCAATGACGACGCTTGGCGACAACGAGTTTCGGCGTGGTTGGCAAAAGCTCGGGATGGAGTTTGGAACAAGCCGACCTCGACCCCAACTGATTTTGTGTATTTCAGCGCACTGGTTGACCCAGGGTTGGTGGTTAACCGCGATGCAGCAGCCGCAAACGATCCACGACTTTGGCGGTTTTCCACAGGAGCTGTTTGATCAACAATACCCCGCACCTGGATCACCCCAGTTGGCACAGGTTTTGAGTGAACTGATACGCCAGCCCAATGGAGAGGCGCTGGGCTTGGATCAGCAGGATTGGGGTTTTGATCATGGTTGCTGGGGTGTGCTTAAGCCCATGTTCCCGCAAGCCGATATTGCGGTCATTCAATTGAGCATGGACTATCAGCAAGATCCGGCTGTTCATTACGCCTTGGCCAAGCAGTTGCGACCGCTGCGCGAGCAAGGCGTTTTGATCGTGGCCAGTGGCAATTTTGTTCATAACTTGCGACTGATGCAACGCAGCGCCCCGAATAGCCAAGCTTTTGATTGGACCAGGGAGTTCGATCAGATCATGGCCCAGCACATCAGCGAGGGTCGACTCGACGCCTTACAGAACTTTCGACAACACGGCCAGTTGGCCGATCTGGCGCACCCGACCTGGGAGCATTTTTTGCCCTTGCTTTATGCCGCAGGCGCTGTCGAGTCTGGCGAGACAGTGCAGTTTTTCAATGACAGTTTTCAGGCTGCTTCGACTTCGATGCGTTCGGTGGTTTGGGGTTGATCAAAGTGCAGGTAGCAAGGATCGCAGCAGTAGGCTGGAGCCTGTGAGCAACAACAAGATGTGGAACGTCAACATGAAACGGCGTCTATCCAGCTTGAGGCTGATGCGGTGACCCAGGTAAAGGCCCAAAGCAATTCCGGGTAACAAGGCCAGTACCAGCAACAGCAAGTCTGGCTCCAGCAAGCTTCCTGCCGCCAGGAACAAACCGACCCGGATCGCTGAGCTGAACATTAAGACGGCCGATTGAGTGGCGCGAATTTGCTGCAGATCGTGCAGTCTGCGCGTCAGATAAGCCGCGTAGACCCAACCACCGGCGCCAAACATAGCGCTGAAAATGCCACCCACACTGCCAAAGAACCAGGCCCAACGCAGGGGCAATAAGGATTGGGATTGCTTGCGCTGTTGTGGCCGCAGGCCATTGAGTGCAAAGAGCAGAACAAAGCCGCCCAGCAGTGGCATCAGCATCGGTAACGGCAGGGTGAACAACAACCAAGCACCCAGGCCACTGCCCAGCGCCAAGGCGGGGAGCAGCCGATAGAGTTCGGAGCGTGCTACGTGTTGGCTCAGCCGCCAGCCATTGGTCCAGGAGGCCAGCATGTCTGACAAAGCCAGCGCGGGGACCACCGTCGTCAGCGGCAACAGGTGGGCCAAGATGGGTGCGCCCACCAAGGTGGAGCCAAAGCCCACCATACCAAACACCGAGTAGGCGAGGACCATCACGGGCTCGGCGAAAAGTAGCGTCTGTAAATCCGGCATGACTGAAATGTAAACGGCGCAATCCTGATGACAATTGGCATTTGGCAAAATGCAGGGGTGACAAAAACTCAAACACCTGTTGCCCAACCCCGCAACCCCTTGCACGGACTAACGCTGGAGACCCTATTGACCGAGTTGGTCGAGCATTACGGTTGGACCGAGTTAGGTCAACGCATTGCAGTGCGCTGTTTTACCAGCGACCCCAGCATTGCCTCGAGTCTGAAGTTCCTGAGAAAAACCCCATGGGCCAGGGAAAAAGTCGAGGGGCTTTATCTTTTTATGTTGCGCGACCTGCGCCGAGCTGATCCCGGCGGTTGAACCGGATCAAGGGGCGAGTTCACATGACTTTGGCAATCGAGGCGCAAACATAGTCGATGTTGTGACTGTTCAGCGCAGCCACGCACATCCGACCGGTGTCGGTGCCGTACACCGAAAATTCATTGCGCAGGCGCACCATCTGGTCTTTTGAGAGTCCCGAGTAACTGAACATACCAACCTGGCTGGTGATAAATCCCATGTCCTGCTTGACGCCGGCGGTTTTTAGACCCTCAACCATTTTGCTGCGCATCAGTTTGATACGCACCCGCATCTCGCCGAGTTCTTGTTCCCACAAAGCGCGCAATTCTGGGTTGGAAAGAACAGCGGTTACCACCGCTCCGCCATGAATCGGCGGGTTGCTGTAGTTGGTTCGAATCACGAGTTTGAGTTGGCTCAGTACCCGGTTGGTTTCTTCCTTGTTTTTGCACAGCACGCTCAATGCGCCGACGCGCTCGCCGTACAGGCTGAAGCTTTTGCTAAATGAGGTGGAGACAAAGAAGTCGATGCCGGAGGCGACAAATTTGCCAATGACAGCACCATCTTCAGCGATACCTTGGCCAAATCCCTGGTAAGCCATGTCCAAAAAGGCGATCAGCTTGCCCGCTTTGACCACTTCAATGACTTGATCCCATTGGCTAGGGTTCAGGTCGTAGCCGGTGGGGTTATGGCAGCAGGCGTGCAGCAGGATGATCGTTCCCTGCACGGCAGCCTTGAGATCAGCTAGCATGCCGTCAAAATCAATGCCACGCTGGGTTGCATCGTAATAACGGTAGCTCTGCACTGTGAAGCCAGCATTGCTAAACAGACCACGGTGATTTTCCCAGCTCGGGTCAGAAATCATGATCTTGGCCTGAGGCGCAAGACGTTTGAGGAAATCAGCGCCAATTTTCAGCCCACCGGTTCCACCAATGCCCTGGACAGTTGCGATGCGGCCATTTTGAACCGGCTCGCTGTCAGCGCCGAATACCAGATTCTTGACGGCTGCATCGTAAGCGGCGATGCCATCGATGGGCAGGTAAGCGCGAGCCGAGGGTTTGGCCATCATGGATTTTTCAGCAGCTTGAACACATTGCAACAACGGTAATTTGCCTGAATCGTCGAAATAAACACCGACACCCAGATTGACCTTGTTGGGGTTGCTGTCGGCGTTGAATTGCTCAATCAGACCCAGGATGGGATCACGCGGGGCCATTTCGACGGCGGAAAACAAAGACATGACGGAACCTTTTAAAGGAGGACGGGTTAAAGAAAAGTCAGGCTCATTGCGCAAAGAAGTGCGCGCACAAAAAAATCAAATGGGGGCTACTGGTCAAAGTAGGCCGGAATGACGTATTCTTCCAGTTGGATGTGGATTTTACCGGCTCTGAAAACCAGGGTCGATTTAGACCCCTGCATCAGGAGTTACTCATGAAACCCAAGGTGGTGATCGTTGAGGATCAAGCCGATATACGCAAACTGATTCGAATGACGCTGGAGTTGGAGGATTTTGAGTTGCATGAAGCTGACCGAGGTGATGCCGCTTGGTCTTTGATTCAGAAGCTACAGCCGGCCTTGGCCTTGCTCGATGTGATGATGCCTGGCGGTCTAGACGGCTATCAGTTGTGTGAAAAAATCAAGATGGATCCTGAGTTGGCGGCGACGACAAAAGTCATTGTGTTGACTGCAAGAACTCAGCAAGCCGACTTGGAGCGAGGCCGGCAAGCGGGTTGCGATGCTTATTTGGTCAAGCCTTTCAGCCCCGGCGAGTTGCTCGATACGGTAGCTAGACTGGTGCTGCCGTCATGAAAAACACAGCAACACCATTTTCCATTCAACGACGCCGGCTTGGCGTTGGCGTGGCCAGTGTGCTGGCTTTGCCGTTGCTCACGCAAGTTGCCACCAGGGCAGCGGCTTCAAGCCATCAGCCAGCCAAAGTCCTGCGCTTGGCCGTTGTTCCGCAGTTGACCCCCGTTGAACTCAGTAAAGCTTGGTCGCCGATCGTCCAAGCACTGGCTCAAATCGGAATTGCTTGCGAGCTGACGGTTCACCCCTCGATCGAAGAATTTGAAACCGAATTTATGCAGGGCAAAGCCGACATCGTTTACCTTAACCCCTACCATATGGTGATGGCTAAGCGAGCCCATCGCTATGAACCGCTGGTGCGCGACAAACGTCCTTTGCAAGGGGTGTTGTTGGTTAAGAATGAAGGACCGATCAAGACCATTGAACAGCTTAAGGGCCAGCGAATTTCCTTCCCCGCGCCCAATGCTTTTGCAGCCAGCTTGTATGTACGGGCAATTTTGGAGCGCCAGTACCGCTTGACCTATGAACCCCATTACGCCTTCACGCATCGCAATGCCGTTCGTCAAGTCTTGGCGGGCGACTCGGCTGCGGCGGGCATTGTTAAAACCACGTTCGAAGGCGAACCACCCGAGGTGCGCCAGGCATTACGGGTGATTTACAGCACGCCCGAAGTGCCCCCGCATCCGATCGCAGTTCACCCGCGTATCAGCGCCGACGTGCGGAAAAAAATCAGTGATTTGTTATTGGACATGGCCAAGGACCCGGTGCGTAAACCCCTGATGCAAGGCATTTTGATGCCTGATCCGCTGCGCGCTCGGTATGAGCAGGATTACGAGCCTCTGGAGCAACTCAAAATTGAGTCTTTTGTGAAAAAAGATTGAAGGTGCGATTGATGAGGTTTGCTGCGTTGATGAATGATGTACGGCATCGTCTGGGTCGACCCTATCGACTTAAAACCAGTATTTTGCTGACGGCTACGTTGGTAATTGTGGTGTTGGCTGTGCTCAACGGTGTGGTGGCCTACGAAAGACTGGGGCGCGAGACCATGGCCTCGGCCAAGCGTTGGGCCGAATCAGTAGCTGATCTGGTGGCTAGCAATAACACGCAAGGTTTTATTCTCAACGACATTGCAGCGATTGAATCTAATTTACAGCAAGTCGCTTTGCTGCCCGGGATTGTTAACCTGGCTGTGTTTCGGCCCGATGGTCGGTCCTTGGTTGAGGTGCTTCGGACCGCGCAAGGGCTGAAATCGCAAGTGGCTGGCCCCACGCGAATGGAAGAATCCGCAATGACCGAAAACCGTTTGTCGGGCCGGGTGCTGGACGGTGTGTATGAAGCCTGGGCTTCGGTGAATTTTGGTGCCCCCAAGCCTGCTTGGGTGCGGGTTCAATTCAGTCTGCAGCAGCGCAGTGCCGAACTTGAGCGCTTGTGGTACCAATCCTTGATGGCTTTGCTGGTGCTGGTTGCGCTGGTGCTTCTCAGCCTGAATTTGATCGTGAGTGCGACTTTGCGACCGATCCGGGCCATTTCCTTATTTGCGTCGAAGATGCCCGAAGAAATTGGGAGTCAAATCACGCTCCAATCCACCAGTCTGGAGGCCGAACAACTGGCCCAGACCTTGAACCAAACGAGCCGCAGAATTGCTGAGGAGCTGGGTCGGGTCCAAGCTATTGTCAATACCGCCGCTGAGGCCATCATCGGTCTCGATGTGCAGGCGCAGGTGGTTGCCGCCAATCCTGCGGCTTACCGGATTTTCGCTCAGCCGATCGACCTCGGGTTGCAGGGGCAGGGCTTAGAGGTCCTCATCCAGGATCTGGATCTCAAAAGCGTGCAGGCTTTGTTTGCGCAAGCCAGTGGCTCGAGCGAGGTCCCGGTTCGGATCGTCAGGAAGGACTTTAGCGGGCGCCGACTGGATGGCAGCAAGTTTCCGGTTGAGGTTTCCCTGGGCGAAGTTGCCGACGACGATGTGTTGCGATATGTCTGCATCGTTAGAGACATAACCAAAGAAGTCGAAGTCGATCGGATGAAAAGTGAGTTTATTGCGACGGCCGCGCATGAACTGCGAACCCCGATGGTCAGTATTTTGGGCTTTACCGAGTTGTTGCTGGAACGCAATTACGCACCTGAGCGGCAAAACGACATGCTGCAAACCATATATCGCCAGTCGGAAATTTTGATCAAAATGGTCAGTGATCTGCTTGATCTTTCGCGCATTGAGTCAGGCCAAGGTCTTGACCTTCAAATCGTTTCCTACCCGCTGGCTGAGCTGATTGGAGACAGTGTCAAAGCCATGATGCGCAAGGGGAATGAGCGTCAGGTCGAGATCTTGCAGTTGGTGCCGGTTTCAGTCCTGGTTGACCCGGGAAAAATGCAGTTGGCCTTGATCAACCTGCTGGGGAATGCTTTTAAGTACTCACCCCAGGGCGGGGCAGTCACGATCTCAGCCCGGTTGCAGGAGCACGAGACCAAACACTATGCGGTGATCGAAGTGCGGGACGCGGGACTGGGAATGACGCCAGAACAGTTGGCCCAGGTTTTTGATCGTTTTTACCGGGCCGACAAGTCGGGCAATATCCCGGGAACCGGTTTGGGCTTGAATATGGTCAAGGAAATCGCAGAACGCCACTCTGGCAAAATCGAACTCCAAAGTCAAATAGGAATTGGAACTACAGCACTGTTGTGGCTTCCTGTTTCCACTGACAGCCCGGGCCGTTGAATTCCGTTGCAACTTTGCGCCGGCATCAAGCTCGGTTTACGTTCTAAGACATGTCCGATTTATCCAGTGTTGTTGCAGAGCCTGCTGCAGGCCAGTTCCTGAGTTATCCGGACTCGCCATTTGCTTTGTACCAACCTTATCCGCCAGCCGGCGATCAACCTGCGGCCATTCAAAAGCTGGTTGAGGGAATTCAAGACGGCGAGGTGTTTCAGACCCTGCTCGGTGTGACTGGGTCGGGCAAGACCTTCACCATGGCCAATGTGATTGCCCAGCTGGGACGGCCTGCGATTGTTTTTGCCCCCAACAAGACGTTGGCGGCGCAGCTCTACAGTGAGTTCCGGGAGTTTTTCCCCAAGAATGCGGTGGAGTATTTCGTCAGTTATTACGATTACTACCAGCCCGAGGCCTATGTGCCGCAGCGCGACCTGTTCATCGAAAAAGACTCGGCCATCAATGAACACATTGAGCAAATGCGCCTGTCTTGCACCAAAAGTGTCCTGGAGCGGCGTGACGTGGTGATTGTGGCAACTGTTTCGGCGATCTACGGCATTGGTCAGCCCGAGGCCTACCATCAGATGGTGATGACGCTCAGGGGCGGCGACAAAGTAGGTCAGCGCGACTTGATTGCCCAATTGGTGCGCATGCAATACCAGCGCAACGAGGATGATTTTTCACGGGGTAAATTCCGGGTGCGGGGTGACACGATTGATGTTTTTCCGGCTGAGCACAGCGAAATGGCGATCCGGATCGAGTTGTTTGATGACGAAATCGAGTCGCTCCATTTGTTCGACCCATTAACTGGCCGGATTCGACAAAAATTGTTGCGATTCACGGTTTACCCCAGCAGCCATTACGTCACGCCAAGAGACAAAGTATTGGCAGCGGTCGAAACCATCAAGACCGAGTTATCCACTCGCGTCAAGGAGTTGCTGGCCATGGGTAAATTGGTCGAGGCGCAACGCCTGGAGCAGCGAACCCGGTTCGACCTAGAAATGTTGACCGAAGTTGGCCACTGCAAAGGAATCGAGAACTATTCACGGCACTTGAGTGGTGCAGCGCCTGGTCAGCCACCTTCAACTTTGACCGATTACCTGCCCAAAGACGCGTTGATGTTTCTGGATGAAAGCCATGTGTTGATTGGCCAATTCGGCGGCATGTACAACGGTGACCGTTCCCGCAAGTCAACCTTGGTCGAGTATGGGTTTCGCTTGCCCAGCGCCTTGGACAACCGCCCGCTTAAATTTGAAGAATTTGAGTCCCGAATGCGCCAGGCGGTCTTCGTTTCCGCCACGCCGGGCAACTGGGAGATGCAGCACGCCGGTCAGGTGGTGGAGCAGTTGGTTCGACCGACCGGACTGGTTGATCCGCAGGTTGAAGTCCGACCCGCTTCCAATCAAGTCGATGATGTGTTGCAGGAAATCCGGATTCGGGTCGAGCGCATGGAGCGGGTTTTGATCACGACCTTGACCAAGCGCATGGCCGAGCAACTCACCGACTACCTGGCTGAAAATGGGGTCAAGGTGCGTTATTTGCACAGCGATGTTGATACCGTTGAGCGGGTCGAGATTTTGCGTGATTTGCGGTTGGGCGCTTTTGATGTGCTGGTGGGAATCAATTTGTTGCGCGAAGGCTTGGATATTCCCGAGGTGTCGCTGGTGGCCATTCTGGATGCCGACAAAGAGGGATTTTTACGCTCGGAGCGCTCCTTGATCCAGACAATAGGTCGAGCCGCGCGGAATCTGCAGGGCCGAGCCATTTTGTATGGCGACCGGATCACTGATTCCATGGCGCGAGCTATTGGGGAAACCGAACGTCGGCGATTCAAGCAGGAAGCGCATAACCTGGCCCACGGCATCGAGCCGCGCAGCATTGTCAAGCAGATCAAAGACCTGATAGACGGTGTTTACAGTGAAAAGGCAGGCAAGGAAGCTGAGCGGTTGGAGCGCGATGCGATGCAAAGAGCACGCTTGGAAGTCATGAGTGAGAAGGATATTGCGCGAGAAATTAAACGGCTGGAAAAACTCATGCTGGATCATGCCCGCAACTTGGAATTTGAGAAAGCCGCCTTGGTGCGCGATCAACTCGCACACTTAAAGCAACAGCTGTTTGGCGCATCGGGCCATGACCCGGGCGGTGCCAGCCCGTCATTGCAAGCAGATTCGGGCACTGGATAGCCCTATTCCCGAGTCAATTACTGGGTCTTCTGCTATACTTGACTGAGTTAGTAGGAATTGAACCAACCAGAGGAGCACATGATGCGTCTCACCACCAAAGGCCGCTTTGCGGTCACTGCAATGATAGATCTGGCTTTGCGCCAGTCCAGCGGTCCTGTTACTTTGGCGGCGATCAGCCAGCGCCAAGGTATTTCTTTGTCTTATTTGGAGCAGTTGTTTGGAAAACTGCGCCGTAATGATCTGGTTGAGTCGACCCGTGGTCCGGGTGGCGGCTACACCTTGGCGCGCCAGGCCACTGACATCACAGTAGCGGACATCATTTTGTCGGTCGATGAGCCGATTGACGCCACCCAGTGTGGCGGCAAGGAAAATTGCCAAGGCGAGGGCGGCGGTCGTTGCATGACCCATGAACTCTGGGCCGCACTTAACGATCGCATGGTCGAATTCTTGGAGTCGGTCAAGCTGCAAGCATTGGTCAATGATCAGCTCGCCAAAGGAATCCAACTGGAAGATCGACCCAGCATGAAGCGGGCGATTTCCAGCATGCCGGTGGTCAAACCGATTCGGATTAACGCACCTAATTCTGTGTTTGCCCTGGGCGCCATGTTTTCCAAATAAATTGAATAAGCAACTTTAAGAGCGAGTTTGTAATGGAAGTAACACCTCATTTCCCGATTTATCTTGACTACGGCGCCACCACGCCATGTGATCCCCGTGTTGTTGATGCCATGATTCCTTGGTTGCGCGAGCACTTTGGCAATCCTGCCTCGCGCAGTCACGCTTGGGGCTGGGAGGCTGAAGCGGCCGTGGAAAAAGCCCGCGGTGAAGTGGCTGATTTGATCGGTGCTGATCCGCGCGAGATTGTTTGGACTTCGGGTGCAACCGAGTCGAATAATTTGGCCATTAAAGGCGCTGCGCAGTTCTACAAGACTCGCGGCAAGCACTTGATCACGGTCAAAACCGAACACAAAGCCGTACTCGATCCTTGTCGTGAACTCGAACGCCAGGGTTTTGAAGTGACTTACTTGGACGTGCAGGAAGATGGCTTGCTTGACCTCGAACGTCTCAAGGCGGCGATTCGTCCCGATACGATTCTGATCAGCGTCATGTTCGTGAACAACGAAATCGGCGTGATCCAGGACATTCCCGCCATTGGGCTGATGTGCCGTGAGAAAGGGATTATTTTCCACGTCGACGCTGCCCAGGCAACCGGAAAATTGGAAATTGATCTCAAGAGTTTGCCCGTGGACCTGATGAGCTTGGCTTCGCACAAGACCTATGGGCCCAAAGGTATTGGCGCACTCTATGTGCGGCGCAAACCCCGGGTACGGCTGGAAGCCCAAATGCACGGTGGGGGCCATGAGCGAGGAATGCGATCGGGCACCTTGCCGACTCATCAATGTGTTGGCATGGGAGAGGCCTTTCGCTTGGCACGCCTAGAGATGGCGCAGGACACGGCAAAAGCGCTGGCCCTGCACCAGCGCTTGCTCGACGGATTGAAGGACGTTGAGGAAGTATTCCTGAATGGCCACCCCTCCCAGCGTGTTCCGCATAACCTGAATATGAGTTTCAATTTTGTTGAAGGTGAATCCCTCATCATGGGTATCAAAGGTTTGGCCGTATCGAGTGGTTCGGCCTGTACTTCAGCCAGTTTGGAGCCCAGTTACGTGTTGCGGGCCTTGGGCCGCAGCGACGAGCTGGCGCACAGCAGCCTGCGCATGACGATCGGGCGCTTTACCACCGAAGAAGAAATTGACTACGCCATTGAGACCATCAAGTTGAATGTGGTGAAGTTGCGTGATTTGAGTCCTTTGTGGGAGATGTTCAAGGACGGTGTCGATCTGAGCACTATCCAATGGGCAGCCCATTGATCGCAGCAGCAAAACTATTGAGTGGAAGATAATCAAATGGCATATTCTGAAAAAGTTGTTGAACATTACGAAAACCCGCGCAACGTGGGTTCTTTTGACAAGGGCGATGAATCGGTTGGCACGGGCATGGTCGGTGCACCTGCTTGCGGTGACGTGATGAAGCTGCAAATCAAGGTCAATCCTGTGACTGGGGTGATTGAAGATGCACGCTTTAAAACCTATGGCTGTGGCTCGGCCATTGCCTCGTCGTCGCTGGTGACTGAATGGGTCAAGGGCAAGACGCTGGATCAAGCTGCGGCGCTCAAAAACAGCCAAATCGCAGAAGAATTGGCTTTGCCCCCAGTCAAAATCCATTGCTCAATCTTGGCTGAAGATGCGATTAAGGCTGCAGTCAACGATTACAAAGCCAAGCACGGCGCTTGAACTCTTGAAACATGGCGGACCGGGGTCGGGGCGTCTGGCGCTCAACCTCCTGTCCTTAACTGACTAAATTTATGGCTGTCTCTCTGACCGAAGCTGCTGCCCGACACGTCACCCGTTACCTTGCTAAACGTGGCAAGGGTGTGGGTGTGCGCTTGGGCGTTAAAACCACGGGCTGTTCAGGCCTGGCCTACAAACTCGAATACGTCGATGAATTTCTGCCCGAGGACATTGTGTTCGAGGGTCACGGCGTCAAGGTCTTGATCGATCCTAAAAGCTTGTCGTATATCGATGGTACCGAGCTAGATTTTGTTCGGGAAGGCTTGAACGAGGGTTTCAAGTTCAACAATCCCAATGAGCGAGATCGTTGCGGCTGTGGTGAGTCGTTCCGGGTGTGAATCTTCAATCCAATGATTTCGAATTATTTGGTCTTTCACTGCAGTATGCACAGGACCGAACCGAGCTTGACGCACGCTGGAAAGACCTGCAACGCCAAATCCACCCCGATCGTTTTGCGGCACAGGGGGCGACTTCTCAGCGACTGGCAATGCAGTGGTCGGTTCGGGTCAATGAAGCCTATCAACGCCTAAAAGATCCATTGCGCCGAGCAGCTTATCTGTGTGAATTGAATGGCGCAGCCGTTCAGGCTGAGAACAACACCGCCATGCCACGTGAATTCTTGTTGCAGCAGATCAGCTGGCGAGAAGCGCTTGACGAAGCCACATGCACCCAGGAGCTTGAAGCTATACAGGCCGAGATCGAGGCCTTGCGCCGCAAGTCGTTTGATCGATGTGCGCAGCTGCTCGACGTTGAGCACGATTATCCGCAAGCAGTGGTTGAAGTCAGATCCTTAATGTTCATTGAGCGATTTGTTCAAGATATCGAGAACAGGTTTGACAGGATGGACAATGCAGGCTCGTGAGGCAATTTTAATGAGTCGAGGACAAGTCGGATTGACGAGCAAAGCAGGGTCTGCACCATAAGGTTTTATTCAGATGGCACTTTTACAAATTTCAGAACCTGGCCAGTCACCCGACCCCCATCAGCGACGAATCGCCATTGGCATTGATCTGGGTACAACCCATTCGCTGGTGGCAGCCGTGCGCTCCGGTGTGGCCGAATGCCTGCCTGATGACCAAGGCCGAGTGATTCTGCCTTCGGTAGTTCGTTATGTAGCTGGAGGAGGTCGGCAAATTGGTTTTGAAGCGCTGGCCAGCTTGACCATGGACCCCGAGAACACGTTGACCTCGGTGAAGCGTTTTATGGGTCGTGCGCTGAAAGACCTCAGTGGCCTGGAGCAGTCCCACCATCATTTCATCGACCGCCCGGGCATGCTGGGATTGCAAACCGTGGCGGGTGAAAAATCCCCCGTTCAAGTCAGCGCCGAAATTCTGGCCACGTTGCGCTACCGGGCCGAAGACAGCTTTAACGACGATATTTATGGGGCTGTGATTACGGTTCCGGCTTATTTTGACGATGCCCAACGCCAGGCGACCAAGGATGCGGCTGAGCTGGCGGGACTCAATGTGCTGCGCTTGATCAACGAACCAACCGCTGCCGCCATTGCTTATGGCCTGGACAATGCCAGCGAGGGAATTTACGCCATTTATGACCTAGGTGGTGGAACCTTTGATATCTCAATCCTGCGACTTACCCAGGGTGTATTCGAAGTGATTGCCACTGGCGGTGACTCGGCACTTGGCGGGGATGACTATGACGCGGCGTTGGTCCAATGGGCGATCGAGCAGGTCGAAGAGAAAACATGGAGTCGATCGGACAAAGCGGCGCTCAAAGTCGCAGCCCGGGCCAGCAAGGAAGCACTTTCTATTTCGGAGCGTGTTGTTTTCAACGTCGCGGTGCAAAGCGGTGCTCTGAATCTGCCGTTGAGCATTGAGCAGTTCGAAGCCTGTAGCGCAGCCCTGACAGAGCGCACCTTGCGTGCTGTGCGCAAAGCTTTGCGCGATGCCCGCCTCAGTGTTGGTGAAGTTCGGGGCGTGGTGATGGTGGGGGGCTCGACCCGCATGCCGCAAATTCAGCGTGCTGTCGCCCAGCTGTTTGGTCAAGCGCCTTTAACGAACCTGAACCCCGATGAAGTCGTCGCCTTAGGCGCAGCGATTCAGGCCAATCAGCTCGCCGGTAACAACTTGAGTGGCGATTTGCTGTTGCTTGACGTGATTCCGCTCTCGTTGGGGATTGAAACCATGGGCGGTCTGGTAGAGCGCATCGTTCCGCGCAACCAGACTATTCCCACTGCCATGGCGCAGGACTTCACAACCTACCAGGATGGTCAGACGGCACTGTCCTTGCATGTGGTTCAGGGTGAGCGTGATCTGGTGAGCGACTGCCGTAGTCTGGCCCGTTTTGAGTTGCGCGGCATCCCACCGATGGCCGCGGGGGCGGCGCGGATACGGGTCAGCTTCACGGTCGATGCCGATGGTTTGCTACACGTCAGTGCAAAAGAACAAAACAGTGGGGTTCAAGCCCAAATTGATGTCAAGCCCTCGTTTGGCTTGGCTGACGAGCAAATCGCACAAATGCTGCAGAGCAGTTTCTCGACTGCCGAGCAGGACATGCGAGCCCGTGCACTGGCTGAAGCCCGGCTTGACGCAGATCGTATGCTGTTGGCAACCCGCAGTGCGCTGAATGCCGACGCCGATTTGCTATCGCCCGACGAGTTGGCCCGTATCGATGCACAGATGGCCGCTGTTCAAGCTGCTCGTTCGCTGGAAGATGTGGTCGTCATTGAAGCGGTAACCGAAACTTTGGCCCAAGGCACCGAGGCTTTTGCTGCACTGCGAATGAACCGGGGAATTCAAAAAGCACTGGCCGGGAAAAACATTGAAACAATCTAAAATTTGCATAAGCCCGCCCCAGCACGCAACGGACTGAAACTAACTCAAAATGCCCATTATTAAAATTCTCCCTCACCCCGAGTACTGTCCGTTGGGGGCGGAAATTCAAGCGCCGGTTGGCACCTCGATTTGTGAAGCCTTATTAGACAATCACATCAATATCGAGCACGCTTGCGATATGAGTTGTGCTTGCACCACCTGCCATGTGGTGGTACGCGAAGGCTTTAGCTCCCTCAATGAAATGGACGAAAACGAAGAAGACTTGCTGGATCGGGCTTGGGGCCTGGAGCCCGATTCAAGACTGAGCTGCCAAGCATTTTTAGCGCATAAAGACCTGGTGGTTGAGATACCCAAATATTCAATCAATCACGCCAAAGAGAATCATTGATCGATCCTGAGTGCACATAATCGACCTATGCGTCAAATTTTTCTCGATACTGAAACCACAGGCCTGTCTGCCGAAAACGGCGACCGCATTATTGAAATTGGCTGCGTCGAGCTGGTCAACCGCAAGTTGACCGGCAACAATAAACATTTTTATCTGAACCCGGGCCGTGACAGCCACGAGGACGCGCTCAAAGTTCATGGCATCAGCAACGAATTTTTGCGCGACAAACCCAAGTTCGAAGCCGTAGCCGATGAATTACTGCATTACTTGCGAGATGCGGAAATCATCATTCACAACGCCCAGTTCGATGTTGGTTTCCTCAACAAAGAACTTGAACTAATTGGAAAATCGAGCTTCAACAAGTACATCGCTAACGTGATCGACACCTTGGTTATGGCCAAGGAAATGTACCCCGGGAAACGCAATTCACTGGATGCCTTGTGCGCTCGACTAGGCATTGACAATTCAAGCCGTACCTTGCACGGAGCCTTGTTGGATGCTGAGCTGTTGGCCGATGTTTACATCAACCTGACCCGTGGTCAGGATGCTTTGCTGATTGAAGACAGCAACACCCATACAATTTCTGATGACTCGCCTTTAATCGATCTCCAAGGATTCGAGTTGACGGTGATCGCTGCCAATGATCAGGAAATAGCGGCGCACGATGAGGTGCTTAAACAACTGGACAAAGCCAGTGGCGACAAGACTGTGTGGCGCTCGAGTGTATGACTTGTGTCATAATCCAAGGCTTTCCTGAAGCCGGAAAACTGATTTATTTCAGTGAAGAATTCAGGGCGGTTAGCTCAGGGGTAGAGCACTGCATTCACACTGCAGGGGTCGCAAGTTCGAAACTTGCACTGCCCACCAATTTATTGGTTATAAATCAAGGACTTACGTTAAATCGTGAGTCCTTTTTTGTTGTCTGTGTCCTAAAAGTGTCCTAAACACCTCTTTGGACGACCTCAGTTCTCGCAACTTCTGTGTTCAACTTGACCTTCGTTTAGCCTTCAGCAATCGTCTGCGAGTGCATTTTCTCTGACCTTCATAATCTAAATTCATCTAAGGGCACTTCAGAACCAACACGGTTCACCCTGAGTACGATTTTCCCGTTTTGAACATACGTATGTTGCCGCCGACCGAATACTGAGCCACGTATAGGGGTTGTGCCGATTCAAAACTGAGCCAGGTGTTTTACTAGCTCTGCCTACTTTTTGGGCAGGAGACTAACAAGGTGATCACCATGGAACT
>JBAQTC010000055.1:0-22857 GCA_049296795.1 Burkholderiaceae bacterium | reverse complement strand
AAAGTTCCATGGTGATCACCTTGTTAGTCTCCTGCCCAAAAAGTAGGCAGAGCTAGTAAAACACCTGGCTCAGTTTTGAATCGGCACAACCCCTATACGTGGCTCAGTATTCGGTCGGCGGCAACAGGTAAGCTCACCAGCAGCAAGTGGGGGCGAATAGCCAACTGTTCGCCAGACACCGCCTTGCGCGACATCACCAATCTGCTGGCCCGTGGCGTCCTGCGCAAGTCAGACAAGGGTGGGCGCAGCACCAGCTATGCGCTCAATGACGTGTCAAAGTAAGGCGACCTTCGGGGACTAGCCTCGGCTTGCCAAAGAGCTACTCGCCCTTGACGCCGGCCTGTTTGGCCACGGTGCTCCGTTTGCCCAGTTCGGAGCGAATGAATTTATCAAATTCTTCGGATGTACTGGGGACCACGTCGGCGCCCAGCAAACCCATCTTCAGCGGGATTGCGCCATGACTTGAAATGAAAATTTGGTTTGCCCGGAGGGGATCGAACCCCCGACCCACAGCTTAGAAGGCTGTTGCTCTATCCAACTGAGCTACGGGCAAGAGAGTGATGAATGTGGCGAAACCGCTCGAATGATAGTCTGTACCCCGCATGAATAAAAGGTTTTACTTTTTAAAATGCTGCTTCGTTCCCCGATTTGTTCCCCGACTTCACCTTTGATACCCCAATAATTTTCAAGGAACAAGGTCGCCCCCTTCCAACCAGATTTTCCAAATAGCACCCCCAAGTTCATTCCGCGCACTCAAAACCTCTGTTAGCCCCACGGTTGTGGGCGTGCTTCAAAAGCGTGGCGAGATTGGTAAAACCGCTGATCTCGAAAAGTTAGCCACGGCATTTTTTCAACTCAAGTTCCGGCCTACATTATCCAAAGGCTTTTGGTTGCTGAGAGTGCTTCCTTGGGGCCTGATGACTTTGCGAAGTCATTGGTGGCCTTATTCCAAAAAATTTGACCGCGTATTGAGGCACAGCGAACTAAGTTCCCCCGAGCATCTTAACCGAAAAGCTCACGCCAGCGGCGTAGTCGTCCACACCGGCGTAGCCCAGATCGGCCCACACCAGCGTGTAGTTGCCGCCTTCATTGATCAGCGGTGGAGCGTAGAGGAGTCTTCGTAGCCGTCATGCACAAAGCTGACGTAGAGCCAGATCGTCGCCGGCAGCCAGGATTTCTGCAGAACCGGGAACCGATGAATCCTGTGCAAACAACAAGTCAGAGGGAATGATTCCACCTTTCACTTCTGTGCGAATCCGGTGCAACCTGCAAACCCGAATTTTTTTCCTGCCGCTACGAAGATCTCGGGCCGATGTCTCCCGCATAGGAAATCGGTTAGGAAGGACACCCATTAAATTCGTGGGACGGGGGCGGGCACACAGCAATCTCTGGCCATGGACTCTAGAGATTTCCACCCCCTACCCCCGCATAACCACCCAGGGTATCGCGAATCGACGCATCAGGGCTGCGCCCCGCCAGCACCGAACCGACCGATCAACCCCACCTTGACCCAGATCAAGACTTTGATAGTCCGCTCCAGTTACGCTGTGAACCACTTCTTGTCACGACGCTCTGCCTATGCCTCTTCATGCCCATTTGCCTGCCATTGCGCCCGACTGTGCCGCCTGGTTGTCCGCTGGTGACTTGCGTGCCCTGCGCCTGGGCCAGCGCAGCTTGTTGCCGGTTGTGCAGGGCGGCATGGGTATCGGAATCTCGGCCCACAAACTCGCGGGAAGCGTGGCCGCCTTGGGCGCCATAGGGACCATTTCTTGTGTTGACCTGCGACGCCATCACCCCGACTTGATGGAGCAAACACGGGGAGTGGGCAACGCGAGTCCTTGCAAAAAAATCATTGATGACGCCAATCTGGTGGCCTTAGGTCGTGAAATCCGGCTGGCTCAGGACCTTTCCAAGGGGCGCGGCATGTTGGCGGTCAATGTCATGCGAGCCATCAGTGACTATGCGCCCTCGGTGCGCTGTGCTTTGGAAAATGGCATCGATGCCGTGGTGGTTGGCGCCGGGCTGCCCCTGGACTTACCCGATTTGGCGCAAGACCACCCCCAAGCGGCTTTGATTCCAATTTTATCGGACGCACGTGGTGTGCAGCTTCTGGTTAAAAAATGGGAACGGAAAAAGCGCCTGCCTGACGCGATCGTGATCGAGCATCCCCGCTTGGCCGGCGGGCATCTGGGTGCGGCCAAAATTTCTGACCTGAAAGATCCACGTTTCGATTTTGAGAATGTGATTCCACAATCTCTGGCCTTTTTTCGTACCGCCGGCATCGAAACCGAGATCCCCCTGATCGTTGCCGGTGGCATCCGCTGTTTTGAGGACATCGCCCGTCTCCAAGCACTGGGCGCAGCCGCCGTCCAGCTCGGAACGCCATTCGCCGTGACCCAGGAATGTGATGCCCACCCCGAGTTCAAACGCATACTGGCCGAAGCTAAAGACGATGAATTGATAGAGTTCACCAGCGTTGCCGGTTTGCCGGCGCGTGCCGTGGCCACGCCTTGGCTGCTCACTTACCTGAAGTACGAAGCCAAACTGATGGCACAAGCCCACCCTAAAGCGCGCTGCACCAAACATTTCGATTGCCTGGCGCAATGCGGCCTGCGCGATGGCTTACCGGGCTGGGGCCAGTTCTGTATTGACCACCAACTCGCAGCCGCCCTTAAAGGTGATGTCAAAAAAGGCCTGTTTTTCCGCGGTGTGGGGGAGTTACCATTCGGCGAGCAGATTCGCAGCGTGCGCGACTTGATGGCCCACTTGCTGACCCCGACCGCTGCGCTACGTTTGAGTTGAATCCTAGATTCAGATTCCGCACCACTTGGCCAGCCCCGGCATCAGATCTACCCGTAACGCCGACCAGGACATGGCCATCAGCAAGAAACCACTTAGCCTGACGCCCCAGTCTTGCCGCAGGAAAGGTGGCAATCCATGCAAACGGTGCAATATAAAAGGCGTCAATTGCAAGGAGACGCTGCTGCCGGCTGCAAACAAAGCCATGAAAAATGCGCCGTCAAGCCAATCACCACTCAAGGCAGCGGCCTGCAAGGCTGAATACAACAGGCCACAAGGCAATAAAGCCCAAAACACACCGACCAGCAAGGGCGCATTGAAGCGCCGAGCCAGTGGTCGAGCGCAGGACCACAAGCCAGCGCCCCAAGCCTGAGCCCACTGGGGTTGTCGAGCCTGGGCCAACAGCATCAGGCCCCAAACCAAAATTGCTGCGTGCGACAAGGTCCAAAGTGGTCGAACCACGCTGAACTGGGTGCTCAGCCATGTCAGGTTGTCCATCAACGTAGCCACTGCAGCGCCAGCGGCTGAATAACCCACAATCCGACCCAATTGAAAGCGCAAGACCGGACTCAGTCCTCCGGGTTCGATCAAGCGTGTGATTCCCGCGCAGGGCGCACCGCACATCATGGCGCAATGGGGCCCACCAACCAAACCCATCAACAAGGCCACCCCAACGAACGAAATATGCATTCAAATGATTCGGGAAAATTTGCAACGGTCGCGATCGGCCTGCAGATAACGATCGAACACCATGGCAATAGCGCGTACAAAATACCAGCCCCTTTCGGTCACCAAGATCGCCTGCTCATCGAGTTCGACCAAGCCATCGTCGACCATGGAAACCAGAGTTTTGAGTTCGTTTGAAAAATAGCGCTTGAAGTCGAGCAACCAGGCCAGCTCAATCGACTCAAACACCACGCGCCCTTGGCACATTAACGCCATGATGACAGCGCGACGGAGCAAGTCATCGCGCGACAGCGCCAAACCGCGTACCACCGGCAAGTGACCTTGATCAAGACGATCGTTGTACTCGTCCATGGTTTTTGCATTTTGGCTGTAACTGGACCCAATCCGACTGATGGCCGAGACACCGAGTCCAATCAAATCACAGTCCGGGTAGGTGCTGTAGCCCTGAAAATTTCGGTGCAATCGTCCCTGCCGTTTTGCCACTGCCAAGCTGTCTTGCGGCAAGGCAAAGTGATCCATCCCGACGTACTCATAGCCTGCCTCGATGAATGCAGATATCGCTTGCGACAGCATTTCAATTTTGGCCATGGCGCCGGGTAACTCCGAGGCAACGATCCGGCGCTGCGGTTTGAAGCGTTCGGGCAGATGGGCGTAGGCGTACAAGGCAATACGTTCGGGGCGCAGATAGATGACCTGTTGCAAGGTGCGCGCGAAGGTCTCCGGTGTTTGCTGAGGCAAGCCGTAGATCAAGTCCAGATTGACCGATTTGAAGCCCAGTTCATGCGCCCCCGATACCAAAGCGGCCACTTGTTCCGAAGATTGCACGCGATGAACGGCTTTTTGGACCCCGGGGTCAAAGTCCTGAACGCCTAAACTCAGGCGATTAAATCCCAGCCCTCTGAGCAATTCCAACCGTTTTAAGTCGACGGTGCGAGGATCGACTTCAATCGAATATTCGCCTAACGGCGCCAGCGTGAAGCTGCGCCGCAACATCGACATCAGCTCGTGCAACTCTTGGTCGCTGAGAAAGGTGGGGGTTCCGCCGCCCCAATGCAGTTGGGTGACCTGTTGGCCCGGGCCCAAATGACTCAAATGAAGGTCAATTTCACGGCTGATATAGCGCAAATATTGTTCTGCACGGTCGTGGTGTTTGGTGATAATTTTGTTGCAGGCGCAAAAATAACAAAGTGACTCACAAAATGGAATGTGAACATAGACCGACAAGGGCATTGCCAGCGCACCACCGCCATGTCGGCGCTGTTGCAAAGCCTGCGTCAAGCTGTCCTCGTTGAAAGCCTCAACGAAGCGATCGGCTGTCGGGTAAGAGGTGTAGCGTGGCCCCGTACCTTCAAAGCGACGCAACAAATCTATCGAGACTGTTTTCATCAACCATCCTCACAACTCAGACCCCACTGTGCCCGACAGGCTTGATGAGATCTTTGACATAGGTCAACTCAAGCGCGAAGGGCGAAGTGGTGATAGACTCAAAAAACAACAGCAGAGATCGTCCTCAGATGAAACTTGATATTGCCTGTTCCAACTGCAATTTGCGCGAACTGTGCATGCCTGTTGGATTGACTGCCGATGAGCTTGATCGAATCGACAAACTGGTCTCTAATCGGCGCAAGATCAAGCGCGGCGCGGCTCTTTTTTCCAATGGTGAAAAATTCAGCTCGCTGTATGCGATTCGAAGCGGCTTTTTCAAGACCTGCGTGACCACTGAAGATGGGCGTGACCAAGTCACTGGATTTCAAATGGCGGGGGAAATCATTGGCTTGGACGGCATCGTCAACGACCAGCACAACTGCGATGCCATCGCTTTGGAGGACACCGAAGTCTGCGTGATGCCGTTTAATCGAATCGCCGAAATTTCGCGCGAAATCGATGCCTTGCAACACCATGTGCACAAGATTTTGAGTCGCGAGATCGTGCGCGAGAACGGCGTCATGTTGCTTCTTGGTAGCATGCGAGCAGAAGAACGGCTTGCCGCCTTCCTGCTTAATCTGGTGCAAAGGCTGAAAGCACGGGGGTTTTCTCAATCTGAATTGGTGCTGCGCATGACACGCGAGGAAATCGGCAGCTTCCTAGGACTTAAACTCGAAACAGTAAGTCGCACTTTTTCGAAATTTTCTGACGAGGGCATCGTCGACGTCAAACAACGCCACATCAACATTCTGGACATCGAGGCGCTCAAACTCATCATCAATTCACCTCTCTATCGCTAGGTTCGGACAAAGGCAGTGCCAAGAACAGTGAGAGGGTGCTGGCTAAAGCGGTGATCAGCCAAAACATAAAAAATGACAAGGTGTACACGCCTTGGCGTGAGACAGATTCCCGCGAGCCGAACCAATGCAAGTCACTGGGATCGACGAAGGCGAACACCAACATTTCCAGAAAACAGGCTGCCAAAAAAGAAGGCCAAGCTAACAATATCCACACCAGAGGGCGTTTCCACATAGTCGCTCCTTTGAGAGGTTTCAACGTTAAACAGGACAAGCACCCCCGCATTCAACGTGGTTGGGCTTGATCCACAGGACGATCAAATTTCGGTTGCGCAGCCGCATTAGGATCTGCAGCGTGATTACGCGCTTGTACTGCCGGAGTGGGGCTGCGCTCAGCCCGAGACAACACCGGATCAGGGGCCAGCAGGGTCAACCAAGCCGTGATGAGTCCGGCTATCACGACGACGACGGGGCCTGAGATCACCAGCCAGACGTACCCATGTTTCCACCAGGGTAAGTTGGATTGACTATTCGCTTGCAAGGACATGGGCGTGGCTCCAGCTTATGGGACTATAGCGTTTCGAAATTCACGTCATCGATAGGCTTGAATCTGTCTGCGATCAATTGGATCGCTGGACTGGATTCCTAGCAGTCGTTCGCTGGCAAATTCATAGCCCTGACCCGCTGGGTGCAGGAACAAAACGGTCGAGAATGAATTTGTCATGCTCTGGGGAAACATCATTATGGAATCAAGAAAACCGATTTTTCAGAGACCTGAGAACCGGTCTCGTCTCTGACTACAAACTGAATTGGATGCGAGCCCTGCGCTGCAGCGCCAGCGGCCAGGCTCAGCCGGGCCGCGACCCAGCGTGATTGAGCAGCATCGACCTTGAATTGGTGCGTGGAGATCAGTTCCAGCCCTGGCAATCCTTGCACGCTCAAACGGTATTGCTGCACCTGCTCCGTGGCATTCATCAACTGCAAACGGTAAACGTTTTCCAAACGACCCTCGATCGACACCCGCACCAAGGCGCCACGATCGCGCACCACATCGACTTTCATCGGTGCGCGCCAAGCCAGGTTGAACAGCAACCCCAAACTAAGTAAGAGCAGCACCAAGGCATAGGCCAGCACCCTGGGACGCAACACCCGACGCAACATCTGGGAGCCGTTCCAATTTTCAAGCATACCTTTGGGGGTGGAGAAACGGATCAGGCCCCGTGCATAGTTCATTTTGTCCATCACACCATTGCATACGTCCACACACGAACCACAACTGATGCATTCATATTGGAGACCATTGCGGATATCGATGCCCGTGGGACAGACCTGAACACACAGGGTGCAATCGGTGCAAGAACCCAGCGCCAGCTGTTTGGGATCTGCCGCGCGAGCGCGCGCTCCGCGTGGCTCGCCTCTGAGCGGGTCATAACTGACGATCAGCGTATCGGAGTCCAGCATGGCACTTTGAAATCGGGCGTAGGGACACATGTATTTGCATACCTGCTCACGCAGAAAACCCGCATTTCCGTAGGTCGCCAAACCATAGAAAACAAGCCAAAACATTTCCCACGACGCCAGGCGTAAATTCATAATTTCCAAACGCAATTCGTGTGCCGGCGTGAAATAAGTGACGAAGGTGAAACCTGTCCACAAACTCAATCCAAGCCAAACGGCGTGTTTGGACCACTTCTTGAACAACTTCGCTGGCGAGAGCGCTGCAACATCGAGTCGAATTCGTGCGTTGCGCCCCCCTTCGATTTTCTGTTCTATCCACAGGAAAATCTCCGAGTAAACCGTTTGCGGACAGGCAAATCCACACCACAGCCGCCCAGCAATGGCCGTAAAGAGAAATAAGGACAGGGCACTGATGAGCAATAGCGCAGCAAGATAGATGAAGTCCTGTGGGTACAGGACCAGATTGAAAATAAAAAAACGTCTGGCCTCCAGGTCGAATAACACCGCTTGGCGTTGTCCCCATTGCAGCCAAGGCAGCCCGTAAAACACCAGCTGCGTCAAAAAAATCATGCTCCAGCGCCAACGCGTGAATACCCCGGAAACGGAGCGTGGGTAGATTTTTTTTTGAGACTCGTACAGTGACGTGCCTGTCGCCTCAACGCTGACCGGAAGAATGGGAATCACTGAATGGCTGAAGGCTTGTTCGACAGGCCCCATATGTAAGCGCTTAACACCTGAATTTGCGCTGGGCTAAGCTTGTCTGAATGAGCCGGCATCTGGTTAGTTTTGCCTTTTTCAATGATGGCAACGATTCCCTCTTGGCCCCAACCATGAAGCCATACGTTGTCGGTTAGATTGGGCGCGCCCAGCGTTTGGTTGCCCTTTCCATCTGCACCATGACAAGCCGCACAAACCGCAAACTTGGACTTGCCCAATCCGGCGCGCACGGTATCGTGCGGACTGCCCGAGAGTTTGAGAACGTAATTAGCAACATTTTTGACGTCGCTCGGGCTACCCACTGCGGCGCTCATCGGGGGCATCAGACCGGTACGCCCTGCGCTGATGGTATGGGCGATTTTTTCAGGCGTTCCGCCATGGAGCCAGTCTCTGTCGGTCAGGTTGGGAAATCCCTTGCTGCCACGCGCGTCCGATCCATGACACTGGGAGCAGTGGTTCATGAACAGACGCTCTCCAATGGCTCTGGCTTGTGGGTCGCTAGCGATTTTTTCTGTCGACATGTCAGAAAATCGGGCATACAAGGGCACCAGCGCTTGTTCGGCCTGAACCATTTCCTGGGCATGCTCGGCCCTGGAGCTCCAGCCCAGGAGTCCCTGGTAGGCACCTAACCCCGGATAAGCCAGCAAGTAGGCCAGGCCAAAGAGTATGGAAACCACAAATAGCCCAACCCACCAAAGTGGCAAGGGATTATTGCTTTCGCTCAGGTCTTCATCCCAGACATGTCCGGTGGTGTTGTCCTGTGTCGCATCTACTTTCTTGCGTGCCGTCAGCCACAGCAGGATCAAGCAGCCCAGGATGCCGAGCAAAGTTAACGCCAGTATGTAGACTGACCAAAAGTTGCCGCTGAAATCACTCATGATTGCTTTCGCCTTCAAAAGGAAGTTGCGCCGCTTCTTCAAAACTTGCGCTTTGACGCGACGAATAAGCCCAGACCAAGATGCCCACAAACACAGCCAAGCTGAGTACGGTACTGGCCATGCGCAAGGTATTGATGTCCATCGTTAGCCTCCTCCTCAAAAGGTCTTGGGACTGAAGCCCAGTCCTGTCATTTATTTAAAAGAACGGCCTAGCACCTGCAAATAAGCAATCAAGGCATCGGCTTCGGTTTTATCTTTGACATCTGCGGCTGCGGTACTGATTTGCTGGTCGCTGTAAGGCACGCCGACTCGGCGCAGGGCCTGCATGCGCGGCGCCACGCTAGCGGGAATGACGCTGGTTTTGGCAAGCCAGGGATAAGCCGGCATATTCGACTCCGGAACCAGATCTCGCGGGTTGTTCAAGTGCAGGCGGTGCCACTCATCGCTGTACTTGCCCCCTACCCGGTGCAAATCGGGGCCAGTCCGTTTGCTACCCCATTGAAAAGGATGGTCATAAACGAACTCTCCGGCCACCGAATAATGACCATAGCGCAGGGTCTCGGCGCGAAAAGGCCGGATCATTTGCGAGTGGCAGTTGTAACAGCCCTCACGCAAATAAACATCGCGCCCAACCAACTGTAATGCGCTGTAGGGTTGAATACCGGGCGTGGGTTCGGTGGTGGATTTCTGAAAAAACAGGGGGACAATTTCCACGAGACCACCGATGGCGACCACCAGCAGGATCAATACGATCATTAAAAGATTGTTAGTCTCGATCTTGTCGTGACTGAATTTAGGTTCGGCCTGCATCGCATTGACTCCTCAGGCTTGCGCCATCATGTTGGGAATGGGTGCTGTAACAGCCCGGCCGGACAGGGCAGTCATCCAGACATTCCAAGCCATCAGAAGCATTCCGCCCAAGTACAGCGCACCTCCGATGACCCGAACCAGGTAGAACGGATAAGTCGCCTTGACCGATTCGACAAAGGTGTAAGTCAACGTGCCGTCTTCATTGAGCGCGCGCCACATCAAGCCCTGCATCACGCCGGCTATCCACATCGCAGCGATGTAGCAGACGATGCCCAGCGTGGCGAGCCAGAAATGCAATTCGATGGCTTTAACCGAAAACATCTGGCTCTTCCCAAACAAACGGGGAATCAGGTAATAGAGCGAACCCATAGAAATCAAGCCAACCCAGCCCAAGGCGCCCGAATGCACATGGCCGACCGTCCAGTCGGTGTAATGCGACAGGGCATTGACGGTTTTGATTGACATCATCGGGCCTTCAAACGTACTCATGCCGTAGAAGGACAGGGACACGATCAGAAAGCGTAGTACGGGATCTTCGCGCAGCTTGTGCCACGCCCCGGACAAGGTCATAACGCCATTGATCATTCCGCCCCAACTCGGCGCCAGCAAAATCAAGGAAAAAACCATTCCAACCGACTGAGTCCAATCAGGTAAAGCCGTGTAATGCAAGTGGTGCGGTCCGGCCCACATGTAAGTGAATATCAAGGCCCAAAAATGGACGATGGATAAACGGTAGGAGTAGACCGGCCGACCGACCTGTTTCGGTATGAAGTAGTACATCATTCCGAGAAAACCTGCGGTCAGGAAAAATCCCACGGCATTGTGGCCATACCACCACTGAATCATCGCGTCCTGCACGCCGGCATACACCGAATAGGACTTCATCCAGTCGACCGGTACTGCCGCACTGTTGACCAGGTGCAAGAGGGCCACGGTCAGAATGAAAGCACCATAAAACCAGTTGGCCACGTAGATGTGACGAACCTTGCGTATGCCCAATGTTCCGAAGAAAACAATGGCATAAGCGACCCAGACCAGCGTAATCAAGATATCGATGGGCCACTCCAGCTCGGCATATTCTTTGCCCGAGGTATATCCCATCGGAAGACTGATGGCGGCAGCCAGAATGACGCACTGCCAACCCCAGAACACAAAGCTTGCCAGTGCCGGTGCAAATAGCCGAACCTGGCATGTCCTTTGCACCACGTAAAAACTGGTTCCCATCAGCGCACAGCCACCAAAAGCAAAAATGACCGCATTGGTATGCAGGGGGCGAAGCCGGCCATAACTTAACCAGGGAATTCCAAAATTGAGTTCTGGCCACGCTAACTGCGCTGCGATGAGCAAGCCCACCAGCATCCCGACTACGCCCCACACCACGGACATCAGGGAAAACTGGCGCACTGCGGTGTCGTTGTAATTGGCGCTGTGCTGAATTGAAATGCTCATGCATGACCTCTTGTAGTGTTGTTCAGACCCTTAACAGCTGGATCAAGCGAGCCAATTGGTCTGAATGCAAGTTTCAAGGATGGGTAGTCACACCTATTTGATACAGATCAATCGTTGTTCAAAATTCGCTCAGCTTCTTGCTCGATCGACTCGAACTGTCCCCCATAGACGGCCCAGCCCAAAGCCAAAAGGATCAACAAGCCCAATGCAACCGAGAGCGGGATGAGCAAAAACAAGATATCCATTACGCCACCTCACTGGAATCAACGCTGAGCCGCAAAGCATTGAGCAGCACCAACAAGGAACTCGCCGCCATGCCCAAGCCAGCGGCCCAAGCGGGCAGCCAGCCAACGACGGCCAGCGGAATACAAACCAAGTTGTAGGCTGCCGCCCAGATTAAATTTTGCCGAACCACCCGAACCGTTCGCCGGGCCAGTTGCCAGGTTTGCAGCACCGCAGCCAGACTGTCGGTTGGCAATACAAAATCGGATCGCCCCTGGGCTAAAGGTGCCGCTTGGCCCATGGCGAACGAAACATGGGCACTGGCCAATACGGGGCCATCGTTAAGACCATCACCCACCATGGCTACCGTATGTCCGAGTTTTTGGGCCGCTTGCAGGAAATCCAATTTATCATCCGGGCTGCACCCTCCCAGGAACTGCAATTGCTTCGGGCTCAAACCCAACTGTCTGGCCAGGGCGGCCACCGCTTGTGGGCTGTCACCCGAAAGCAGTTGGAGTTGCAGGCCTTGATCCAACAGCGTCTTGAGTGTGGGGGCTGCATCCGGGCGCAATTCTTCTTGAAATAGAAAAGTCGCCAACCAGCCGAAGTCGCTAGCAAGATGAACTTGCAGGCCTGCGCCAGTCGCTTCGGGCACGCCACAAAATGCAGCAGAACCTAGATGAAACCTATTGGGGGAGCCTCCACCCTGCACATTCTCTAGCCAACCGCTCACGCCCTGTCCTATCGTCTCTTGCACCTCGCGGGCCTCACAACACCCTGGCCCACCCGCACGAACCAGGGCGCGGGACAAGGGGTGCAGGGAATGTTGAGCCAAGGTCGCAGCCAGTTCCAGGGCCGATCCTCTGGTCATGTTCGGTGACAACTGGACATCGGTCAGTAAAAAGGCATCGCAAGTCAGCGTGCCGGTTTTGTCAAACACCATCAGATCCACCGAGGCCAACGTTTCAAGCGCTTGGAGTCGGCGCACCAGCACGCCACGACGGGCCAAGGCCCCAGCAGCAGCCAGCATCGCGGTTGGGGTGGCAAGCGACAAGGCGCAGGGGCAGGTCACAATCAAGACCGCTACCGCCACCATCATGGCCTGTTGCGGACTCTGCGGCCACCAGTAAGCGCCAGCCGCAGCAGCGGCCAGTAAAACAAACGCCAAAAACGGCCGGGCTAATCGATCAGCCAGTTGCGCCCAATGCGGCTTGTCCAGGGTTGCGCGTTCCATCAAAGCTACGATCTGGGCAAAGCGCGTGTCCGGACCCAAGCGGACTACCCGTACTTGCAGGGTCGCTGACAGGTTGTAGCTGCCTGCAATGACCTGAGAGCCCGGCCCCCGCTCCAGCGGCACTGACTCACCCGTGAGGAAAGCTTCATCGACCAAGGTTCGCCCCAACAGAACTTCCCCATCCACACAAAATGCCTCGCCAGCTCGAACCCGAATCACGTCGCCTTGTTGCAAGCGACGAACACGCACGCTTTCAAAATGGCCCGCGCTGTTGAGCCGTTGCGTCGTATCGGGCAACCGATTGAGCAACAGATCCAGTGCACCCGCCGTTCGGTCACGAAGACGCTGCTCAAGCCAGCGTCCGGTCAATAGGAAAAAAACAAACATGGCGAGCGAATCAAAATAGACTTCACGTCCAAAAATCCCTTGCGGGTCAAAAGTCCCCGCTGAGCTCACCATGAAAGTGATGAGGACGCCCAGACTCACCGGCAAGTCCATGCTGATTCGACCCAGGCGCAACTCAAGCCAAGCTTGTCGAAAGAATGGTGTGCATGAAAACAAAACCAGGGGCAGGCTCAAAACCCAGGAAGCCCAGCGCAACAACTTCTGCAAATCAAGCGTGATGTCACCCGGCTCGGCCAGGTAGGCGGGCGCCGCATACATCATGATTTGCATCATGCACAGACCAGCAACAAGCCAGCGCCAAAGTGCCAGCCTGCTCTGCGTCCGTGCTCGCTCTGTGTCTTGCTGGTCTAATCGAAACTGGACCCCATAGCCCGCGCGTTGCAAGGCCAGCAGCCAGGTCGAAGGCACGACAGCAGATTCACGCCAACGCACTTGCGCGCGATGACTGAGGGCGTTGACATCGGCCCCTAGTACGCCCGGAACACCCCTCAGCAAGGCTTCGACTCTGAGGGCGCAGCCCGAACAATGCATGCCGTCGATCAACAGGCTCGATTCCCAAACTCCGCCCTCGCCAGAAGAGCGCCGACTGAATTCCAGCCAATCCTCTTGGCAATCCCAAAGGGCAGGATCCCCGATCGCATCGACTGCGCCGGCATCATTGCTGTTGCGCGATGATTTCGACGGCTGATCAATCTGAGGTATCGCCTGCAACAGGACAGGAGTAAGCATGGTCACAGCTTAGCGAGACAGAACGAACACAAACTTGACCCAGATCAAATGACAAGTCCGGCCGTGTAACTAAGCTGTAAGTACCACAGCTTGAAAGCTTATACATGTACCAACGTATTTTGATTGCTACCGATGGATCCGCCTTGGCCAAAAAAGCGGTTGACAGTGGTATTGCGCTCGCTTCATTGACAGGAGCGGAAGTGATCGCCCTGAAAGTCTGCCACCGCTTTCCCGTCAGTTACTTTGAGGGGAATATATCGTTGACCAAAAAGGATATCGACCGGGTTGAACAACAATGGGGTGAAGAAAGCCAGGCCATTGTCGAAGTCGTGAAGGAATCGGCCCTAAAGCAGGGAGTGAAGGCTCGAGCGTTGACGGTCAGATCCAATCAAGTGGCCGCAGCGATCATGGCCGCTGGCAAAAAATATAAATGTGACCTGATCGTGATGGCGTCTCACGGACGCAAGGGTATCCAAGGAATTTTGCTCGGTAGCGAAACGCAGCACGTTCTCACCCACTCCACTACCCCGGTGCTGGTGTTGCGCTAAAGCAGGCCGCAGCGTAAGCTTCACTAACCGAACAACAAGGAGTTCACCATGTACAACCGTATTCTCGTGGCTACCGATGGTTCAAATTTATCAAAGAGGGCAGTTTCCAGCGCGATTGCATTGGCTGCTTTGACGCAAGCCGAACTGCTGGCGCTGAAGGTGGTGGCGCGCTATCCGGTAAGTTATTTTGAAGGCAATATCCCTTTGCCGGACAAAGAAATCGCCCAGGTTGAAAAACAGTGGCTCGATGCAGGGCAGACCGTGGTTGATGCAGTGTTGAAGTCAGCCGAACGCAAGGGCGTCAAGACCCAGGCACTGACGGTCAAGTCCGACGTAGTGTCGGACGCGATCATTGCCACTGCTAAAAAATACAAATGCGACCTGATTGTGATGGCCTCGCATGGTCGGCGTGGTATCAAGCGCATTCTGTTGGGCAGTGAAACCCAACAGGTACTCACCCACAGTCAAATTCCGGTGCTGGTGCTGCGATAGAACCCGGCCTGACGCGGCCATGGAAATGTTCGGTTCCGATGCCTTTTCACCTAAAGAGGTGGCGGCGCGCGTGAACGACTTTTGTGTCATCAAAGCACGCTTGCCCTTGCTGACCCTGTGGATGCTCGGCCTCTTGGCTGGTGCTTTTATCGGCTTAGGAGCGCTTTATTCCACCCTGGTTCTCAGCGATACCACGCTGGGTTTTGCAGCCAGCCGAGTGCTCTCCGGGCTGTGTTTTTCACTGGGTTTATTACTGGTGGTGGTCGCAGGTGCTGAATTATTCACTGGCAATAATATGTTGGCGATGGCCTGGGCCGATGGCTGCGTCAGTGGCCGCGAAGTCTTGCGTAATTGGAGCGTAGTGTGTCTGGCCAACTTCGTGGGTGCAGGAGGGCTTGCACTGCTGGTATTTCTGTCGGGTCACTGGCAGATGAATGCAGGCGAGGTTGGAACAACTTACCTCAAAATTGCAGCAGCCAAGGTAGCACTGCCATTCTGGAAGGCTTTCTTTCTGGGCATGTTGTGCAATATCTTGGTCTGCATGGCACTGTGGATGAGCTATGCTGGGCGCAGCGTGACAGACAAGTTCATTGCCATCGCGTTGCCCATTTCCGCTTTTGTTGCAGCGGGGTTTGAACACTCAATCGCCAATATGTTTTTCTTCCCCTTGGCCCTGATGTTGAAATCACAGGATCTGGCTTTGCCACCGGGGGCTGATGCCATCACCCTCTTCGGGATGCTGAACAACCTGGTACCCGTCATTGCTGGCAACATTGTCGGGGGCAGCGTACTGGTGGCCCTGGTTTATTGGGTGATCTATTTACGTAGCCGTCCGACAGACTAAAAAATCATTGATTCAGTTACCCAGCACGCGACGGCGTTCTTCAAACTCATCTTGGCTGATTTCGCCTCGGGCGTAACGTTCCTTCAGGATGTCGAGCGCCGAACGATGGGGACTCAATGGGTGCCAAGCGCTCCCGTGCGAAGCTCCTCCTAGCCAGCGCAGCACCAACATCACCACGGCAATCACCGCACCGAGCAACAGGATCATGAGGATTGGCCCGAAAATCATTCCCGACCAGCCAGCGCCTGACCACAGCATGTGAGGCCCACAACCCCATCTGTCAGCGTCAGATGAAAGCTGCGCCCACAAGACGGTTGGCGTCAACGCCAGGACCGATATCGATGTTCTCAACCTAGATATCAAAGACTTTGTCATGACACCGACTCCTTCTGTTAGGGGCGGCAACTGTTTGTTCAGCGCCACCTGATTAAAAAACCAACACTTTCTCAGCAGTGCTTGTCCACTCAGCAAGTTGCTTCATCGAACTGCGGTGGGCGCCTTCAACCAACTGATCGTCCGATATCCCACGCGCATCCATACAGGCACCGCACAACCCGACTTCTCCCCCCACCAAACTGACCATGTCACCTGCGTTGTAATACCCCACAGGGACCTTCTGACCGGAATGGGCACAAACCACGGCATCGCCCAAAAGGAACACGCGAACGGTCTGACCCTCCAATTTGGACAGGGAGCGCGCCAAACGCAGTGCGTTATAGCTGCGTTCGCTGCCGTAAGGCCCATCGTTAAGGATAAATAGGGTGTTCATCAGCGTTTCTCCTGAAACCAAAAAACCCGGTTAACCGATTCCAATGACTGTGGTCCAAGTTATTTCCACATCGATTTCATCATCAAAGGAAAATATCTTGAATACAAACCGGGGCAAAAATGCAGGTAGACAACCACGCTCATTAGTGCGGCGAAAAAGCACCATACCGAGATAAACCAAGTCGTATAAAAGTAATAGGCTGCGACAAAAGACAATAGTGAAAGAAGGCCGAATACCTTCACTGTTTGATGCGTCGACAGAAGCAAACAAACGGTCGTCGACAACAGATACAGGGCCATCGTTGTCAAAGCAAAGAAATGGGGGGAGACGTACTCCATGTGATTCCCAACCGGACGCGAGACAACCGGGAAGACAAGCAAAACGTACAACAAAAATATTCCGACCACCAGACCGGCCGTGACGAACGCCAGCAGTGATCGTCGACGCCATCCATCCGGTTCGAGCAATAAAACGGCGATCGGTACGTAGACAGGCCACAACACATGCGAAAAGAACGAATAAATATGCGTCATGACGGTGTTGAGCAACTGCGCTTCGTGACTAAAGCTCAGCCAGATCAAGCCTTCACTCAACTGCTGAAAGGCGAAAAGTAACGGAATCGAAGCGAACGGCAACTCTCTTGGACGACGTACCGATATCAGCGTCAGCGTGCCAACGCCCAACAGCAAGGCGCTGGCTGAAAAACTAGCTGTTGCCGAAAAGCACATTTCAATTGCTTTCTGCTGTTTCGTCCTTCGCGTCAGCGTCAGAACATAGGAGAACCACCCTCCGGGTTCAATGCCCCCTCATTGGACGCCGGTTTCGGCTCGCTGGCAATCATGCATTCGGTGGTAAGAATCAGGCTGGCGATGAAAGTGGTATTTTGCAAGGCCATCCAGCTCGACTGACTTGGCCACCAGCACGCCAGAATTCACGATTTGGGCGAATTTTAGATTTGGTTTGTCAGTCTATTTTCAATTGCTTGGATTTTGACGAAGTCTTTTTGACCAGTGTCATTTCCAGCACACCGTTTTCGAACTTGGCTTGAGCCTTATCCACATCAATCTCTTGGTCAACGTGAAAACTCCTGGACACCAATCCGTGGGACCGTTCACTGAAAATCACTTTTCCGCCCTCTTTCATTTCTTCTTTTTTGGAGCGTTCAGCGGTAATCGTCACGACATCCCCGTCAACCCCGACTTTCACCTCTTCCCGGGAAAAACCCGGAATGTCGGCATGCACCTTGTAATCCTTTTCGTTTTCCTGGACATCGAGTCGAATCGAGAGTTTAGGATCTGTCGCCAGACGCTCCGACAGCCCGACCGGACGGACATAAAAGCCCTTGAACAAGTCATTGAAAAGATTGTCAAATGTTTCATAACGCGCAAGATTGGACATGATGACCTCCTTAAAAATCAATGGAAAGCTGACGCCAGAGTCGGCGATTTCGAGTGCCGAGGCTGGTATTCATGGCGCACAGGAAGCAAGCTGTTTTCGCTCAAATGGTGCTGGACTTGAGCCGGCGTACACCAGGTGAAGTCCCGTTGCAGCGTGCGCAAGGACATCCCCAACCTGGCCAGGGGTTCAAAAGCTGACTGCAACAAGCCCATCATTCTCGAGTTGGCCACCAGTGTGATCGCGGTGACCTCCCCGATTGTGCTCAACGCCGTTGCCTGCCTTGCAATGCGTGCTGCAAAACGTCTGAGCAATTCGGCATCGTGTTGTTCTCGATGATCGGTGTACTCATAGTTCACAGTGTCATAACCACTTTTGAGTTGCCTAGCATCACGCCGGCCCCGAATCGTGTGCTCCGGGTTGTCTAGCTTTGAACTTTCGACCAGCCGTAGCTCCCCACGTCTGGGGCCGGTATGTCGACCAAACACCATGAATCGGGCTTGTGCCCCATCCGCAACGATGACCCAATCTCCGCTCATAGGACACCTCTTATTTGAGTTGAAGAAAAAAACGTAACTGTCGCCTGGGTTGATTTCGAATTACCTCAGCGAATGAGGAGCACTGGAATATTGCAACTGGCCAAGACTTTGGTGGCCACAGAGCCCATCACCATATTGACCACCGAACCATGACCATGCGAACCCATGAGGATCAAGTCGAACTTCCCGGACTCGGCAAATTTGGCGATGGTTTCGGCTGCGTGGCCCACTTTCCAGCTGCTGTGGGCATTAATGTCATGACGCGCTAGGAATTTATAGGCTGGGGCGAGTACTTTTTCGGCATCTTCTTCATGGAACTGCCGCACAACCTCTTTACCGACAGCCACCACGGCACGCGGCGGCACCAGTGGCTGGGCCGTGAACAAGGTGTAGTCATTTTTCGGCGTGAAGATTTCAGCATGGGTTGTCAGGTAAGCGAGCATTTTTTTGGTGTACTTGCTGCCATCGACTGCGAGAAGTATTTTCATAAGAACCTCCTTGTATGGTTCCAGTTTGCCCAGGAAATATAGTGAGCACTTTGAGATAAATCAAACAATTGCGCAGATTTCAAACCGCCTAGTCCACACATATTCAGAATGTCTTGATTTTTCACGCTCACGAGTAGGCGCGTGGCTCGCCGGCCCCAAAGTGTTGCGACAACACGATGTGACGACTTGGGTCACTTCGCCTGTCGAGATCAACTTGCTACGGGGCTTGCACCCGTAGGTGTTGGCCCATAATGGGCGAACAATAAGAAAGCCCATCATTCCTTGCGGGATGATGGGCTCTGTGAGGATCCCCGAACGCGTTGTTTAATTCACATCGGGTCTGAGTGTCGTCCTCATCTGAAGATGTCCTCCTTGGAGGCCATGCTCCGGCCTGCTTGACAGACCCCTCAGTTTCGTGTCGGTTGTTCAGTGCGACCCAAACGCCGTGCACATTTCGAACTCTACAGATGAGTTGAATTGGCACTTTGATCTAGATCAAACATTAGTGACAGATCATGCAGGGGCGAAATTGCCGACATCCGGTGCGAGCGGCACGGCAACCATCCTGTCGAGCAAGGGCAAGGTCAGCACCACACTGATCCCCGACGGAGACAACCGGCTTAAGGGAACGGCCAACTACATCTCAGTACCCGACATGAAAGTTGTAGTATCAATTACCTTTCCCGGTAAAGCGACCGAGCAGGCACGTTTCACCCCACTGGTGGCCGCAAATGACGGGCATGCCGACCACAAGCACTGACGCTGATGCTCGGGCGATGGGGCGACAAGATGGCGCGCATGAGCGCAACCCTGGTCGCTCCAGGTTCATCGTGTCAGGCCTGTATGGTGGGCGGGCTAAACCACTACCGGCTTATCCGGTAATTCATTCTGTCCAGCTCCCGAGGCAGGGAAATATCTGATCAGGTGCTGTGTCACCGTCTGAATTCCGCTGACCACGCCGCTTTCGTAATTTGCTTGCTTAAAGGCAATTTCCATCGTCCGGCAAATGTATTCCCATTCCTGAGCACCGACTTTCGCGTGAATCCCGCGATCGGCAACGATCTCCACATCGCGGTCGGCGAGCAACAAATAAATCAGAACGCCATTGTTGTGTTCGGTGTCCCATACCCGCAATTGCGCAAACACATCGATAGCACGTTCGCGCGCGGTCTGCCCTTTGAAAAGTGAGGTTCCGTCCAATGCGCCTTCAATCACAAATCGGATTTCTCCCGAGTGTTCAGCCTCGCTCGTATTGATGGCTTGTTCAATTGCGAGCAAGACCCGTTGCGGGAAAGACCGGTTAACTTGCCATTGCGTCAGTACGAGATGCTTCGCTATGCGTTTGATATGCATGGTTACCACCTTCCCGACGCACCACCGCCACCAAAGCCTCCGCCGCCACCGCCAAAATTCCCGCCACCCAGGCCACCTCGGCCAAAGCCTCCGTAATGACCTCTAACACCGTGTCCACCCATGCCGCCACCAAATAAAGTGAAAAAGAGTGCCATTACGCCTGCAGCCAGCGCAATTGACAGCGCGCCGGCAATCACCCAGGCGAAAAACGCTACGGCGCCGCCCGTTGCTAGCGCACCAGGAAATCTTCCCAACATGGAGCGAAGTACTCCGCCCAGCACGAGCGCAAGGACCAGAATGATCGGTACATACTGCCGAATATCAGTCGTACTGCCGGCGGGACTTGATTTAGATGGCGGCAACGGCTCGCCGTCAATGACGCGAATGATCTGATCTACCCCAGCTTTAATGCCGCCGTAGAAATCGCCTTGCTTAAAGCTCGGCGTAATAAGCTCGCTGATGATGCGCTTGCTGGTAGCGTCATTAAGCGCACCTTCCAGACCGTATCCCACCTCAATGCGCAGGGCGCGGTCAGTTTTGGCGATGATCAAAAGCACGCCATCATCTACATTTTTTCGACCAAGCTTCCATTGCTCCGCAACGCGCAATGCATATTGCTCGATTGTCTCTGGGGTGGTGGTCGTAACCATGAGTACCGCGAGCTGACTCCCTTTCCTCGCTTCAAAAGTTTGCAGCGTCTGTTCCAACACAGCCTTTTGCTCTGCATTGAGTGTGGTGGTCTGGTCGGTGACACGACTGGTCAGCGAGGGCACAGCGATTTGAGCCCCAGCGATGAAAGACCAGCAAAGCGTCCATGCAAGCAAGAGCGCTTTGGCAGTTTTAGACTCAATCACTTGAGGTTTCCCTGAGCCTCGCTTGGGGGCTTGCCCGGTACCGGTGCGAAATCCACTTTAGGTGGTTTGGAAATTTCCTTTTCATTTTCCACTGCGAAGTTGGGCTTCGTGCTAAATCCGAACAACATGGCTGTCAGATTGGAAGGGAAGGACCGCACCGTCACGTTGTATTCTTGTACTGACTTGATGTAGCGGTTACGCGCAACGGTAATGCGGTTTTCAGTGCCTTCCAGTTGTGCCTGCAGGTCACGAAAGTTGGCGTCCGACTTCAACTGTGGGTAGTTCTCTGCGATCGCCATAAGCCTTGAAAGTGCGCTGGACATTTCCCCCTGAGCAGCCTGGAACTTGGTAAACGCTTCCGGGTTGTTCAACAACTCAGGAGTTGCTTGGATGCTGCCTACTCTAGCGCGGGCGTTGGTGACACCCAGCAACACATCCTTTTCCTGGGCGGCAAAGGCTTTTACCGTGGCCTCCAGGTTGGGGATGAGGTCGGCGCGGCGTTGGTACTGGTTAACGACCTCGGACCAGCTTGACTTAATTTGTTCGTCGTTGCTCTGTAATGTGTTGTAGCCACAGCCGGAGAGACTGTAAACAAGCAACAGTACTGCTGAAAACATCAGGATTTTTTTCATGCGGTTGCTCCGATAGGATTGTGACACCTGTGCACTACGACTGGTTTTTCATTCAGGAGCAGCATGTTTTACCGTTGCATTTATCACTCCAAAATCCCCATGCCCAGCCATAGAGTGCGCCCAGCACGAAGCCGGCAACAGTGAAAGAGAGAAACCCTATCAGGTAGCCCATTGGACTCCCGGTAATTGGCCAAGGGCTGACAGACGAGATTCCTGCGAGCGCCCCGTAAGGAGGAAACAAGGCATCAAAAATAGCGCAGCCGATATAAGCCACCCCTGTGGTGGTTGCCAATGAAAATGCATGTAACTTACAGGTTCCAGACATGTTTTCCTCCTTCTGTTAAAAAATTGACTGGTTTTCCAGGTTGTGCGAATTAACCAATTACTGATCGGTATTAAATGGTTGGGTTTGGAAAGTCAATCAAGCTCCCGTACTCAGTTTCGATTCACCCTGAAATTTCGGGATGAATCTCGGTGTTTTTTGTGCGTACGTTTCGTAGTCCGAACCAAATTGCGTGCGCATCTCCTTCTCTTCAGTGACGGCTAGCCGACCGTACATCAGAAGCAACACCGGGAACATCACCAAGGTCAACAAGGTAGGCCATTGAAGCAAAAACCCCAGCAGAATCAGTACAAATGCCACGTATTGGGGATGTCGGATTCGAGCGTAAGGGCCGGTCGTCGCCAGTGCCTTTTGGCGCTGTGCCTGGTAGAGCACATTCCACGCCGTCGTCAGCAGGTAAAAGCCGTACCCAATAAAGGTGTAACTGGCGAGATGAAGCACGCCAAAATGCGGGTTGCCTTGCTCTCCCAACAGAGTTGACCATAAGTGTCCAGCGTCGTGGGAGAGCAGGTCCAGGTTGGGGAACCTGGTTTGGAGCCAACCCGACATCAGATAAATCGTCAGTGGGAAGCCATACATCTCCACGAACAAGGCAACGATGAACGCCGCGAAGGCACCGAACGTTCTCCAGTCCCGAGCCGTTGTTGGTTTGAAAAAGCTAAACGCAAACATAATGAAAACCGCTGAATTGATGATCACCAGCGACCACAGGCCATAAGAAGATTCGGTCTGGTTCATGAAGTTCCTCCCTCCTTGCGTGAATCGTCCGCTTTCGATGCATCAAGCTTGCTTGATCCATGGTGAACATTCCCGCCATCGCCACTACCATGACCACCGTGCATGAAGAGATGCATCAGCGGACAGGCGAGGAACAAAAGATAAGGCAAGGCCCCAACGACATGCGCCAAGTGCTCAGTCAAAAGGAAATAGGCCGCTATGCCACCCATCACCAACAGTCCGATGGCATAGCGAGAACCCCAAAAACCGGGA
>JBAQTC010000054.1:0-331822 GCA_049296795.1 Burkholderiaceae bacterium | reverse complement strand
CGGGGCCTTGAGCCCCCTAAAGAGTCGTTCAAGACCAGGACGTTGATAGGTCAGGTGTGGAAGCGCAGTAATGCGTTAAGCTAACTGATACTAATTGCTCGTGCGGCTTGACCCTATAACTTTGATTCTGCGAAAGTGGTATCAAGGCATAGTTATGCCAAGTTGACGCATTCAAAAATCCTTCTTGCATGTACTTGCAAGAAGGTTCGTTAAATCGATGAAGCTGATTAGCTCTATAAATTGGTTGTCTTGACCGAGTCAAGATGACAAAAAGTTATGCCTGACGACCATAGCGAGGTGGCCCCACTCCTTCCCATCCCGAACAGGACAGTGAAACGCCTCTGCGCCGATGATAGTGCGGATTCCCGTGTGAAAGTAGGTCATCGTCAGGCTCTTACAGTGAAAACGCCCAGTCATTCGACTGGGCGTTTTTTTTTGATCTGAATTTAGAAATACCAGAATGATGACGTTTTGCTATATGCTCTCAAGGTTTTCAAGAAATCCGGGCTAGACTAAATTCGACCGTACTAATTCATGACGTTTCAATGCCAGACATGCAGGTAACAATTTCTTATCCCCAATTGCGGTCTTTGAGTTTTAAGGCTCTATTCTTTGGATTGAGCATGCTGGTGAGTGTTGGAGCTCTGGCACAAACTTCTAAATCAACGGGAAATCTCGGTATCAGTGCATCGTGCAGCTCGGGATTTTCTCAATTGGGTGCACCTGGTACCTGTGTTACGCCTGATACTTCATCGGTTTTACCTGGTTCAGCAATCGAGACAAGAGCGGTGCCCTTACCAGTTCCGAATGTGGATGGCCAGCCAGCTACTAAAAGTAGACCTTCCGATAACAAGGGGGATGCTAAGGTTCGTACCCTGTCAGACTTAAGAGGTGACACCAAGCTTGAAGGGAAAGAGCCCCCCGCAGCAGAGACCATCAAGGATGCTGGCGCTGATGAGGTTGAATTCCAGCGCTTTGTTTCTAGTGCGACTGGAAAATCTCTAAGGCTGTACGGCTACGACCTGTTTGGCAGTGGAAATGCTTTTTCAGCAGTTCAATCCGCTCCCGTGCCTGCCGGCTACATTCTTGGACCGGGCGATGAACTCGTGATTCAGGTCAATGGGATGTTTGAAGTCAATGAGCGCTTGGTTATTGACCGGGATGGGCGGGTCCTGGTCCCCAAAATCGGACCTCTGAATTTGGCCGGCGTGGCTCTGAATAACGTTGAAAAAGTCTTTGCCAACCACATTGGCAAAAACTATCGCAACTTTACCCTTAGCGTCACGATGGGGCGCCTACGCTCAATCGAGATATTTGTTGTTGGCCAGGCCCGCAAACCCGGCAGGCATCTGGTGAGCAGCCTCTCCTCGTTGATAAACGCGCTGTTTGAAACCGGTGGCCCCAGTAGCAACGGAAGCTTAAGAGCCATTGAGTTGCGTCGGGCAGGTAAAACCATTGCCAGTGTTGATATCTATGCCTTTTTGGCGCATGGTGACAACAGTAATGATATGCAATTGTTAGCCGGTGATATCGTATACATCCCACCCGCCGGTGCCCGTGCCGCCTTACTGGGAACTATAAACGCACCCGCCATTTATGAGTTGCGCAACAGCGAAACAATCAATCAGATTCTGAGTCTGTCAGGTGGCCTTCCTGCGTTGGCCGCACCACAAAAGGCCCAACTCGAGCGGGTCGATGCCAAGCGCACTATTGCCCGGTACGTTGAAGACTTTGCACTCGATGCCAATGGGCTGGGCCTGGTACTGCATGCCGGAGATATTTTGACAATTTTTCAAATTAGCCCGCAAATCGCCAATGTGGTGACCTTGCAAGGCAATGTAGCCGCGCCACTGCGCTATACCTACCGACCTGGGATGCGGGTGGCCGATTTGTTGAGCGATAAACGCTTGTTGATCCCGGGTAGCTACTGGCTACAAATCAACCAAGGCGCTAGAACAGGCAATTACTCCCGGCCTGAGGTCAACCTTGATTACGCGACTATTCAGCGGCTTGATCCAGCTGCCCTTCGCACCAAAACTATTGCATTCAACTTGGTCAAAGCCATCGCTTTGGATCAAACAGAAAACTTAGAGCTTCTAAGCGGTGATATTGTCACAGTTTACAGCCCCGGCGAGGCCGGCCCAGAAACCGAGAACAGTGTCACCATCAAGGGTGATGTGGTGGGCGGTACCAAGCGCTTTGTATGGCGTGAGGGCTTTACCATTAAAGACATCATCCCCTCCACCCAGTGGCTGGTGGACTACTACAGTTACTGGCAGCGTGACGTTGCACGCAACTTGAACAATGATATTAATTGGGACTATGCCCAGGTTATACGCCGCGTACCGGCCAAACTTAGCTCCAAAGCGATCACCTTCAACCTAGGCCAGGCCGTGATTAACGCCAACCCAGCTGACAACATTAAGCTGGAGCCGGGGGACCATATTTCCCTCTTTACAACTGCGCAACTGGGCTTACCTTTAGAAAAACGCAACCAACAAGTCACCATCAGTGGTGAAGTTATGGTGCCTGGCCAATACCAGTTGGCGCCGGGCGAAACCCTGCCTGAGCTCATTCAGCGCGCTGGTGGTTTGAGCCGCAATGCCTTCCTTTATGGAGTGGTGTTCAGCCGGGAATCAACCCGCGTGCAGCAGCAGGAAAATCTCAACAAATCTCTGCGTCGAATTGAGAGCGATATCAACTCACAAACTGCCGCTGCGCTGCAAAATGTGGTGGACCCGGAAAAAGGCAATGTGTTGCAATCCCAAATTACCGGACAGAAGCTTCTCTTGAGTCGCTTGCAAGGGCTCAAAGCCAGCGGCCGTATAGCATTAGAGCTTGACCCGGAACATCCGAAAATGCCGCACATCATCCTGGAAGACGGTGACAACATTAGCGTACCGCATCGGCCTAGTTTTGTCGGCGTTTTTGGCGAAGTGTTGGCTGAGAACGCCATGCTGCATAAACCAAGTCATACCGTTAGCGACTACCTGGGAAAAGCGGGACTCACGCGCGATGCCGATGCTGATAATTTATTTGTGATTCGCGCGGACGGCACCATTGAAGGCAAAAGCAGCAGTCGGTTCATCTGGGGATCAGACTTGACGAACAAATCACTTAACCCGGGCGATTCGATCTTTGTTCCTGGCTTGATTGATCGGCGCACTGCTTACACCCAATTTATCCAGGGCGCCAAGGACTGGACAACCATCCTATACCAATTTGGTTTGAGTGCGGTTGCCCTGAAGACCTTGCGCAACTGATGCTTGGGTCCGAAGATTTTGGACGTTGACCCGGAATGAATAAAAGCACGCATGACAGAAACAGTTGAAACCCTTGACGACGAAATCAGCCTGCTTGATTTGCTCCAGGTGGTGGCAGATAATTTGCGACTGTTGCTGCTGGGGCCGCTGCTAGTCGGTGTCCTGGCGTTGGCTGCCAGTTTCGCAGTTGCGCCCACCTTCACGGCCAAGACTACGTTCTTGCCGCCTCAGCAACAGCAAAGTGCTGCAGCCGGCATGCTGCAGAGTCTCGGTGCGCTGGGTGGCTTGGCGGGAGCAGCCAGTGGAATTAAAAATCCGAGTGATCAGTATGTTGCCTTCTTGAAAAGTAATGCTGTGCAAGACGCTTTGATAGAACGATTCCGTTTGATGGAGCGTTACAAATCCGACTTCAAAACCGATGCGCGTAAATCACTCGAGTCGGTCAGTCGTGCAACCAGCGGGAAAGATGGGTTGATTTCGGTTGAAGTGGACGACAAAGATCCAGCAATGGCGGCCGACCTGGCCAATGCCTACGTGGAAGAACTGGGCAAACTAATGGGGCGTTTGGCGGTGACCGAAGCGCAACAAAGAAGGGCCTTTTTTGAAAAACAGTTGAACCAAAGCAAAGACAAACTGACCCAGTCCGAGCAAGCACTTAGAACCACCGGCGTGAATGCTTCAGTTCTCAAAAGTGCGCCGGCAGCAGCCATGGCAGCCGTGGGTCAACTCCAAGCTCACATTGCGGCGCAAGAAATCAAGTTGGCCAGCATGCGCGGCTACCTGACAGAAAGTGCTGCCGAATTCAAACAGGCTCAAACCGAGTTGGCAGCACTTCGTGCCCAGCAGTCCAAGGTGTCAACTTCGTCTGACCAAGGGCTGCAGGGCGATGCCGATTACATTGCACGTTATCGTGACTTTAAGTATTACGAAACACTGTTTGAGTTGTTTTCAAAGCAATTTGAATTGGCCAAAGTGGATGAAAGTCGCGAAGGAGCTGTTATTCAAGTGCTGGATTTAGCGCAAGCGCCTGAACGGAAAAGCAAGCCCAAAAAGGCCTTGATTGCCATGTTGGCCACCTTGGCAACCGGGTTTGTACTGTTGTTGTTCGTGTTTGTGCGCAACGCTTTACGCAATGCGAATCCTGAGACTGAACCCAAGCTGCTCAAGCTCAAAACCTCGTTCAAACGGGCGCTAGGTCGCGCTTGATCGGGGCTGGCAAACTCGGCAGACGGGGTTTCTTGCTACCCTTACCTCGGCCCACTCCATGGCCAGACCCTCTAGCATCAATAGGCGACCGGCGAGTGAACTGCCGGCGCCAGTGAGTAATTTGAGCGCTTCTGCCGCCTGCATCGAGCCGATGATGCCCACCAGTGGTGAAAAGACGCCCATTGTGGCGCAACGGGTTTCTTCAAAAGAGGCTTCCTGGGGGAAAACGCAGGCGTAACAGGGGGATTCCTCACTGCGAGGGTCGTAAACGGAGATCTGGCCGTCAAAGCGAATGGCGGCACCAGAAACCAGGGGTTTGCGATGCCAGACGCAGGCAGCATTGATGGCGTGGCGGGTGCTAAAGTTGTCGCAGCAATCGAGTACCACGTCAGCTTGGCCCACCAGTTGTTCAAGTCGTACAGCATCTGCACGCTCATTGAATGTCGTCACCTGTACCTCAGCGTTGATGGCGCGAATCGCTTCTTTGGCAGAATCGACTTTGGTCGATCCGATTCGTTGTGTAGTGTGGGCGATTTGGCGCTGCAAATTGGTCAGATCAACCACGTCATCATCAACCAATGTAATGTGGCCAACACCAGCCGAGGCCAGATACAAGGCGGCAGGGGATCCCAGGCCACCAGCGCCGATGATCAGAGCGTGCGCATCAAGCAGACGTTGCTGACCTTCGATCCCGATCTCATTGAGCAGAATGTGGCGCGAATAGCGCAGCAGCTGGTCGTCGGTCATGCAGGCTTCAATGGTCTTTTTTCTCGTCTTTTCGCTCAACCAAGGTCTTGCTCGCGACGACAGCAAGGCCTTTAAGTTGGTTCAGGGCTTGCATCAACTGAAAGTCCTTGTCCGAACCAAATTCAGGTAATTTGCGTTCTTGTGGTGGCTTCTTGGCCTCATCCTCGAGTTTTTTGATCGCTTCTTCGCGGGCTTTTTCACGTGCCGGATCCTTTTTCTCGGCTTCCTGGCCACTGGCCAAATGTTTTTCGAGGTCAACTTCCCGGGTTCTGAGTACCGAGAAAAGGTTCCCAGCCTCAGTCTCGTCAATCATTACATCCGGAACGATGCCTTTTGCTTGAATCGATTTACCGCTGGGGGTGTAGTAACGAGCGGTGGTGATCTTCAGGCCGGTGTCCGGTCCGAGTGGCCGGACTGTTTGTACCGAGCCCTTGCCAAAAGTTTGGCTGCCCATGAGGGTGGCACGTTTGTGGTCTTGCAGCGCGCCAGCGACGATTTCGCTGGCCGAAGCCGAGCCTTCATTAACCAGCACCACCAACGGTACTCGTTTGAGGTCAGCCGGCAGGCGTTTGATCGGGTCGTTGCTGTTGCGCCGTTGGTAGAACTCGGGAGCAGCCTTGTAGACGAATTTGCTTTCTGCCAGTTGGCCGTTGGTGGAAACTACGATGACGTTGTCAGGCAAAAAAGCGGCAGAAACGGCAACCGCCGCATCGAGCAGGCCGCCCGGATCATTGCGCAGATCAAGCACCAAACCCTTGAGTTGGGGTTCGATTTTGTAAATTTCTTCAATTTTCTTGGCGAAATCGTCTACCGTGCGTTCCTGAAACTGGCTCAGACGAACCCAGGCGTAACCTGGTTCGAGCACCTTACCCCGGACGGACTGGGTGCGGATCTCTTCACGTGTGATGGTGACCGGGAACGAGCGGTTCTCGTCTTTGCGGAAAATAGTGAGCATCACCTTGGTGTTGGGTTCACCCCGCATGCGTTTGACCGCTTCGTTCAGGCTTAGGCCTTTAACTGCCGTGTCGTCGATCTTGGTGATCAAGTCATTGGTTTTCAGCCCGGCGCGAAAAGCGGGCGAGCCTTCAATTGGCGACACCACCTTGACCAGACCGTCTTCTTGCGTGATCTCAATTCCGACGCCGACAAAGCGCCCGCTGGTGCCTTCGCGGAATTCTTTGAATGACTTTTTATCGAAATACTGAGAGTGCGGATCTAAATTGGAGACCATGCCGGAAATGGCATCGGTGATCAATTTCTTGTCGTCAACGGGTTCGACATAGTCACTCTTGACCAAGCCAAAAACGGCGGCCAGTTGCTGCAGTTCTTCCAGCGGCAAGGGTGCCAGGGTCCCGCGTGCAACGGTTTGAACTGATACCGTTGTCAATGCACCGGCAAAAACACCGAGTGCAATCCAGCCCGCAATTTTAAATTTCTGTCCCATCGAATGTCCTCCGCCGATTCAATATACACGCTTGAGCTACTGCCCGCCAGTCAGGGGCGATTGCGATCAAGCTTTGGCTTGTGCAGCGACCTCTGCAGCCGCTTGGGCAGCTGTCTCTTGATCGCCAAGGTAGAAGTGCCTGATCGGTTTGAGGTCAGCGTCAAGTTGGTAGACCAAAGGAATCCCGTTGGGGATGTTCAATCCCACAATGGCGGCATCGGAAATGCCGTCAAGGTACTTGATGAGGGCTCGGATCGAGTTGCCGTGAGCTGCAACGACGATGCGTTTGCCCGCCTTGATGGCTGGCGCCATCGACTCGTTCCAAAATGGTAAAACCCGGGCCACAGTATCTTTCAGGCACTCGGTTAAGGGGGCTTGGCCGGGCAGCAACTTGGAATAACGTCGGTCGCCGTGTTCGCAGCGCGAGTCGTTGGGGTCGAGTTCGGGCGGGGCAATGTCGTAACTGCGGCGCCAGATCAAAACTTGGGCATCGCCATATTGTTTGGCGACCTCGGCCTTGTTGAGTCCTTGCAAGGCGCCGTAATGCCGCTCGTTGAGACGCCAGCTGTTGACGACGGGAAGCCAGGTTCGGTCCATTTCGTCCAGGCAGTGCCACAGGGTACGGGTGGCGCGCTTGAGCACACTGGTGTAGGCAAGATCGAAATCGTAACCCTCGGATTTGAGCAAACGCCCGGCGGATTTGGCCTGCTCAACGCCGGTGGAAGTCAGGTCCACATCGGTCCAACCGGTGAAACGGTTGTCCAGGTTCCAGGTAGATTCACCATGGCGAATCAAAACCAACTGATGCATAACGACCCTCATAATTACAGTGGAAAACCCGACATTCTAGAATCTAGGCTTTAAGTCTTGCAAAGCAACAAGGAATACATGAAATTTTTTATCGATAACTGGATGCTGATTTCCGTGGCGCTGAGCTCGGGTGCGATGTTGATGTGGCCCTTGATCAAAGATTCAACCGGTGGAGCGCTCACTGCCAGCGGCGCTGTCGAACTCATGAATCGGCACAAGGCCGTTGTCATTGATGTCTGTGAAGCTACAGAGTTTGCCTCCGGTCATGTGGGCGGTGCTAAACATATTACGCTGGCTGAATTGGAGAAAAAATTACCTGAGACCGTCAAGAACAAGGATCTTCCATTGATTTTTGTCTGTCAATCGGGGGGGCGCTCCCAGCGCGCCGTTGGGGTGGCAAAAAAACTGGGTTACACCCAAGCCCAATCTTTAAACGGGGGGCTAGCCAGCTGGAAAAGCGCTAACCTGCCGGTGGAAAAAATTGCTTGAACCCCTCTTGATTGGAATTTGACCTCATGCAAGCTGTCACGATGTACACCACGGCTGTCTGCCCTTACTGCGTTCGCGCCAAGCAAATCCTTAAGACCAAAGGGGTAGACCTGATCGAGGAAATTCGGGTCGATGTTGACCCGGATGCACGCGTCAAGATGATGGAACTCACCGGGCGGCGCAGTGTGCCGCAAATTTTCGTGGGCCAAACCCATGTCGGTGGCTGTGACGACCTAATGGCGCTGGACGCGCAGGGCGGCTTGCTGCCCCTGCTGAACGCGACCTGAGATAATCCAGCGATTTCCCGCTGTTGAGCCCGCTCTGGCGTTGTCAAGGCGGGCTTTGTTTTGATTGAAAGTAGTTCCATGACCGATACCCTTGATCCCATATTTCAGATTCAGCGCGTTTATTTGAAAGAAGCGTCGCTTGAACAGCCCAACTCACCAGCCATTTTGACGGACCAAGAACCGCCTTCTGTGGATATCCAGTTGGGGGTCGATGCTCAGCCGGTGGCCGAAGGTATTTTTGAGGTCACAGTCACCGCCACAGTGCAAACCATGATCAAGGAAAAAACCGTGTTTCTGGTTGAAGTCAAGCAAGCCGGAATCTTTGAAATCCGTCATCTGCCAGAGCATCAGATGAGCCAGATCATGGGCATTGCCTGTCCACAAATCGTTTACCCCTACTTGCGATCCAACGTGGCTGATCTGATTCAGCGCAGTGGGTTCCCGCCTGTGCATTTGTCAGAAATCAATTTTCAGGCCATGTACGAGCAACAAAAAGCCCAGGCCGATGGCGCTGTAGCGGCGCCAACTTTGCAATAGTTGAAGCAGGAAACCGGCACCACTTCGAAACAAGCCTTAGGCCATGAAAATCATCGTTTTGGGTGCAGGTGCGTGGGGAACCTCGCTCGCGCTGGGGGCCAGCCAACACGAACGTGGGCATGACGTAACGCTGTGGGCGCGTGATCCAATGCAAGGCGCCAGCATGCAACAGCAGCGCATCAATACGCGTTACCTGCCCGCTGTTGTCTTGCCGCAAGCCCTGCGCATCAGCTCGGAGCCGGTCGAAAAAATAGCAGCCTTGGCCGCCACCCATGATCTGGTGATCGTTGCGACACCGATGGCGGCGCTGCGTTCGACCTTGCTGCAAATCAAGGAGCTCGAACAGCCACTGGCTTGGTTGTGCAAAGGCTTCGAATTAGCCGCGCCGGGTTCACAGGGTCTGTTGGCGCATGAAGTTCAGGCGCAGGTTGCACCGAACTTGCATGCCGGTGTGTTGAGCGGACCGAGTTTTGCGCTCGAAGTGGCGCGTGCTCAGCCTACGGCACTGGTGGCCGCCAGCGTGCATGCCGACGTTCGGGAGGCCTTGGTCAAGGCATTTCACGGCCCGAGTCTGCGCGTTTATGCCAACGACGATATTGTCGGGGTGGAGGTTGGTGGTGCCGTCAAGAACGTGCTGGCCATCGCCACGGGCTTGTGCGATGGACTTGGCCTTGGTCTCAACGCAAGGGCGGCCTTGATTACACGCGGATTGGCAGAAATGACGCGTTTGGGTTTGGCTTTGGGTGCTAGAACTGAAACCTTCATGGGCTTATCGGGTCTGGGCGATTTGGTTCTCACCGCCACTGGCGATCTGAGTCGCAATCGCCAGGTCGGACTGATGCTGGCGCAGGGGCAAACGGTTAAGCAAGCGTTAGATTCTCTGGGTCATGTGGCCGAAGGTGTTTATAGCGCCCGCACTGTGCTGCAAAGGGCTCAAAGTCTGGGCGTTGAGATGCCAATTGCGCAGTGCGTGGTCGCCTTGCTCGACGGCCGGTTACAAGCGGCACAAGCCGTGGCCGCTTTGATGGGGCGCGGACCGGTTGCTGAAACTCAGCCGAGTTGAACTCGGGCTTCAATGTGGGCCAAGGCTTCTTCTACCTGGTCCACCAAAATCAGGCACAAGTCATCACCAGTGAGCTGGTCCAAGGCGGTGTCAATGGCCAGGAATTCACCACGAACTTCAGCAATGGTGCTGGTCCGGCTGGCACCCGCTAGTCCCTCGCGCAACAAGGCCAGCACTTCACCGTCTTCACGGCCACGCTGACATTGGTCTTGGTACAGCACGACTTGGTCGAAGGCTTCGCCCAGAATCCGGGTCTGTTCGCGAATGTCCTGATCGCGTCGGTCACCGGCCCCACTGATCACCACCGTGCGCCGCTTGGAGGGCATGCTCTGAACGGCCCGAACCAGCGCTGTGATGGCATCGGGATTGTGGCCGTAGTCGGCAATGACCGTGGCGCCCCGGAATTTGAAAAGGTTGAAGCGTCCCTGGGCGTTATTTTGGTCGGTGCTGAAGCTGCTCAGGCCTTGACGAATCACGTCCCAATCCAAACCCAAGCCCCAAGCGGCTGCCACTGACGCCATGACATTTTCCACTTGAAAGCCGATTTTCCCGGCAAGAGTGATCGGAACTTCAGCCAGTTTGATGCGCTGTTTCAGGGGTCCTTGGGCCGCGATTAATTCACCCTTCTCGATGAAAACCACCCGGTGCCCTTGGGCACTATGGGTCGCCATCACCGGATGATGCGGATCGGCGGCAAAGAAAGTGACGCTGGCTCTGCAATTGCTGGCCATGGCTGCAACGATGGGGTCGGCGGCGTTGAGAACTGCCATGCCGTTGGTGGCAATGTTTTGCACAATCACGCGTTTTAGAACAGCCAGGTCTTCTACCGTGGTGATGTAGTTCAGACCTAAGTGGTCCCCGCTGCCGATATTGGTCACCACAGCGACATTGCAGCGGTCAAAAGCCAGGCCTTCACGGAGTACGCCGCCACGAGCGGTTTCTAGGACTGCGGCATCGACATCCGGATGCAACAAAACATTGCGGGCGCTGCGCGGGCCACTGCAATCTCCCGTATCGATGCACTGACCGGCGACGTAAACGCCGTCGGTATTGGTCATGCCCACACGCAAACCGCTGTGACTCAGCAGGTGGGAGATCAGTCGAACCGTGGTGGTCTTGCCGTTGGTTCCGGTAACTGCCACGATCGGAATGCGCCCGTCCTGCTCGCCAAACATACTGGAGATGATGGCTTCGCCAATCGGGCGACTTTTGCCGTAAGAAGGTGACAAGTGCATGCGCAGTCCGGGCGCTGCATTGACTTCTACCACGCCCGCTCCTTGCGTTTCCAGTGGACGGTGCACCGTGTCACACACCACATCCACACCGCAAATATCGAGCCCCACCATGCGAGCTGCCGCCACAGCCCGGGCTGCGACCTCTGGATGCACATCGTCAGTGACATCGGTCGCTGAGCCCCCGGTAGACAGGTTGGCGTTGTTGCGCAGTGCTACGCGTGTCCCTTTAGGTGGAATTTGATCCAGGGTTAAGCCCTGTTTGCTCAGGCAAGACAGAGCGATTTCGTCCAATGGGATTTTGGTCAGGGGCGTGGCGTGTCCGCTGCCCCGACGTGGATCCTGGTTGATCTGATCAACCAAAAATGCAATGCTGTGCTGGCCATCACCAACGACTGTTGGTGGATCGCGCCTAGCGGCAGCGACCAGTTTGTCACCCACCACCAGCAGGCGAAAGTCATTGCCTGGCAAGTATTTTTCAATCAGAACATCGTCGCGAAATTGCTTGGCAATCTGGTAGGCAGACAGCAACTGCTCGCGGCTGTTGATGTTGACCGTGACGCCCTTGCCCTGGTTGCCATCTTTGGGCTTGATCACCACGGGCAGACCAATCTCGCCAGCCGCTGCCCAGGCATCGTTAGGGCTACTGACTGAGCGCCCCAAGGGGACTGGTACTCCAGCGGCCGATAATAATTTTTTAGTGAGCTGTTTGTCTTGGGCGATGGACTCGGCAATGGCGCTGGTAATGTCCATCTCGGCCGCCTGGACCCGGCGCTGCCGGCTACCCCAACCAAACATGATCATGCTGCCTTCGGTCATCCGTCGGTAGGGAATATTTTTTGCCAGCGCAGCATCGACGATAGCTTTGGTGCTCGGACCGAGGCGAGTGCTTTCATCGAGATCGCGCAATTCATTCAGCGCAGCATTGAGGTTAAACGGCTGATCCAACTGCGCCGCCTGGCACAGTGTTTCGGCCAATTGAAAAGCCAGGCGACCAACTGCCTCCTGCGTGTACTCCACCACCACTTGGAATACGCCTGGCTCAGGCGTTGGGGTATTCCTGCTGAAACTGACTGGGCAGCCCGCTTGGGCTTGGAGGTCCAGCGCTGCCACCTCAAGCACGTGGGCTGCGCTAATGCTGCCATCGTGCCCGGTGGGCTGAAATGGACTGATGGCCGGGAAGCGGGCGCGCAGCCGAGCTTCAAATCCTGTTTCTGGGTCGATGGCGCATTCGTCGACGCTGCAAGCCACAACTGCTTCGATGGCGGTGTGGTGGCTCCATAGATTGGGGCCGCGAAGCGCACGTATCCGGGTGATGTCCATAATTTAGTTGCTCACTCAATAGCTTTTTTTGTGGGTTGGATCAAAAGTTCGCAAGCCCGCAGCAATTAATTCCGGTGTGATTCCCAGTGCCCAGGCGGCAGCCACCGAAGCCATCACCATCTCGGGCTTGGTCGCCTTGGCCGGCTGCAGTGAAGTCAGGGGAAGCAGCGCGATTTCCTCGGCACCGTGGCTCATCACGATATTTTTGTCGCGTACGAACACCACGCGTTCACCCCCAGCACGATGCTCAGTGAGGGCTGGTAGTTTGAAATCCACACCGTAAAAAATGACGTTGCCGTCGCACAAGGGCGCCATTTCGACCACCAAGGGGTCTGCGGCATTAAGCACGGCCGTGCCCTGAGGAAGAATCACGTCAACTTGGGTGCGAATGACGTTGAAGAGCTTGTCTGGTTCGTCAATGTAGTACTCGGACAAGGTTTCATGGCCGCTGACGTCGGTCACGACTCCGACGCTGCATTTGTCGTAGGCCAGACCTTCGCTGAGGATCATCCGGCTGCTGTTTTCGAACACGCCAGCTTCGATGCTACGGTTGATCAAGAGACGTTGTCCGGCCTCCCAATTGGCGCTGTCACTGCCTGATACTTGTCTGGCGTCGAGGTAAAAGCCCTCGCTGCACGCCACGCCAACGTGCTTCCCACTGATGTGCAGCAACCAGGCCACCAAGCGTGCGATGCGTGCGGTATGGCGGGTTCCGGTAATTCCAACAATAGGGATTCGCCCCTGATTTTCTCCCGGGAACAAGTGGTTCACGATAGCCTGCCCGACTGGCCGGGGCTTGCCCTCGGCCGGTTTGAGGTGCATCAAAAGTCCTGGCCCGGCATTGACTTCGATGATGGCGCCACCCTGGGTTTGGAGTGGTTGAGAAATGTCCGCCGCCACCAGATCAATGCCGGCAATGTCCAGGCCAACCACGCGCGCCGCCAAGGTGGCTGCTGCGGCAACTGCCGGGTGAACCTGATCGGTGACGTCATAAGCCAGGTCACCGTGGCGTTTGACCAGCACGAGTTGGTCGGGGGCTGGGATGGACGCGCCAGTCAGCCCTTGACGCTGTAGTTCGAGCTGGGCAATCGGTTCCTTCTCAAGCACCAGGGGTTCCAGCGGGAATTCTTCAGCTTCGCCGCAGCGGGGGTCGCTGTTGATTTGATCTGCAATCAGTTGATACACGGTTGATTGCCCATCGCCTAGGATGGTCTGCATCTTGCCCCGCGTGGCTGCGACCAATTTGTTGCCAACCACCAGCAACCGGTGCGCTTCTCCCTGGACGAAACGTTCGACCATCACACCGCTGCCCTCTTTGTCGGCGCCGACAAAAGCTTGTTGAATTTCTTCCAGCGTGTTCAAGTTGGTGAACACACCGCGGCCGTGGTTGGCATCGGTCGGTTTGACCACCACCGGCAAGCCGATGCTGCGCGCTGCGTCCCAGGCTTCGCTGGCGTCTTCGACGATGCGGCCCTCGGGCACAGGAACGCCGCAGGCTTGCAGCAGCGATTTGGTCAAATCTTTGTCGCTGGCAATCGACTCGGCAATAGCACTGGTTTGATCGGTCTCGGCAGTCCAAATCCGTCGCTGGTTAACGCCGTAACCCAATTGCACCAAATTACCTTCGGTCAGCCGGATGAAAGGGATCCTGCGCTCGGTTGCGGCTTCGACGATGTGGGCCGTGCTAGGCCCAAGATGCAAATTATCGATCAAGCGCCGCAGATCAGTCACGACGGCAGCCACATCGAAAGGCCGGTCGTCCATCGCCGCCAACAACAGATCCCGCCCGCCCAGCAAGGCGGCGCGTCCTACATCTTCCTGGCGGGTGCGAAAGGTGAGCTTGTAAACGCCGCGCTGTGATGTTTCTCGCGCTTTGCCAAAGCCGGTTGGCATGCCGGCGAGATTTTGCAGTTCTATGGCCACGTGTTCGAGAATGTGGGCGGCCCAGGTTCCTTCTCGCAGCCGCTCAAGAAAGCCGCCATGTTCACCTACCCCGCAACGATGCGCCACCAAATGGGGCAGCAAGGCGGTCAGGCGTTCATAAAAACCGGGGATGGTGTTGGAAGGCTGGTCTTCAAGCTCGCCAATGTCCACCCAAGCCTCAATCACCGGACGGTAAGTCCAGATATTGGGGCCCCGCAGATGGGTCACGCGCATTAACTCAATGCTTCTTTTTGTCATAACGGGATGCCGGGGAAATGGTAAGGCATTGAGATTGAATCTATAGTGAAGGCAGGCGTTGCCGAGTCGTCAATAATCGGGCGGTGGGGGGTGTAAGCATAATCCCGTTTGGTTTGACGCAATTCGCCAACGACCCGTCTGGTTTGAAACTGTAGTCCTGTACTGATTTTTGGCTGAAATGAGAAACGAAAGCCCTACTTCTGCGACCTTGTTGCTTGGAATCCCGATCGATTGGCGCGCGGAGGTACAAGCACAGCTGCAAAGCCAAGAGAACGTTGTTGCCACACTGGAGGTTGACCTCGACCGCAAACTTTGTTTTTCCCGGGGGGAGGTGGTGCTGACCAGCCAACGCTTGCTCAGTCGCGCCAGCGGCGAATCCGACTGGAAGGAGTGGGCTTTCAGGGCCGACCTTGAGCTCACACACCACGACCATGCGGGAGTGGGACATCTGGATTTGTTCGACGCCCAAGGCTTGCTGGCGAGCTGGCGCTTTACCCTGAGTCAGAATTTGCAAGCGATCAGACTGTTCGACTTGTTCCGACTCCACGTCGGCAGCGTGGTCAGTGGTGAGCCTATGAGCCAAGCAGAGGGTCACAATTGCCCGAGCTGTAAGGCGCCGATTGAGCCGGACCAAGATATCTGTCAGATTTGTGCCAAGGTGCTCCATACGCCGCCCTCGACCTGGACCTTGTTGCGACTTTGGCGCTTTGCCCGGCCTTACCGCTCGCAGTTGCTGACGGGGTTCGTTCTCACCCTGCTCGGAACGGCGGCCAGCCTAGTCCCCCCTTACCTGACCATGCCTTTGATGGACGATATTCTGATTCCGTTTCAAAACGGAAAAGAAATCGATGAAATGCTGGTCGGCTATTACCTGCTAGGCCTATTCGGCTCTGCCTTGTTGGCCTGGGCGTTGACTTGGGCCAGAACCTATATCTTGGCGCTGGTTTCAGAGCGGATCGGGGCTGACCTGCGCACCACCACCTACGATCACTTACTTCGCCTGTCACTCGAATATTTCGGCGGCAAAAGAACCGGTGACCTCATGTCGCGCATCGGCAGTGAAAGCGACCGGATCTGTGTCTTCTTGTCCCTACATTTGATGGATTTCGCCACCGATGTACTGATGCTGCTGATGACGGCGGCGATTTTGTTTTCGATTAATCCCTGGCTGGCTTTGGTGACCCTGGTTCCTTTGCCTTTCATCGTCTGGATGATCCACGCCGTTCGCTTTAGGCTGAAAACTGGGTTCGAGAAAATTGATCGGGTTTGGTCCGAGGTCACCAGTGTGTTGGCCGACACCATTCCTGGTGTGCGTGTCGTCAAGGCTTTTGCCCAGGAAAATCGAGAAGCAAAGCGGTTTCTTGATGCCAACAAACACAACCTGGCGGTCAATGACCGCATCAATAAAACCTGGGCCCTGTTTTCATCGAGTATTTCGTTTCTGACCGAGATCGGCTTGCTGGTGGTCTGGGCTTTTGGCGTATGGTTGGTGTCCAAGGGCGAGGTTACCGTTGGCGTTTTGACGGCTTTTCTGGCCTATATCAGCCGCTTTTATGGCCGACTCGACTCAATGAGCCGGATCGTTTCATGGACCGAAAAATCGGCTTCAGCTGCCAAGCGAATTTTTGACATTCTGGATCATGTCTCCAGCGTTCCTGAGCCGGTTCATCCGGTGGAACTAGACCAGGTGGTCGGTCGAATTGAAATTCGGGATGTGGGTTTTCGCTACGGCAACCGGGAAGTGAACCGTGGCATCAACCTGACCATTGAGCCTGGGCAGATGATCGGTCTGGTCGGACACAGTGGGTCGGGCAAATCTACCTTGGCCAATTTGATTTGTCGCTTTTACGACGTGTCCGAGGGTTCGATTCGGGTTGATGGCGTGGACATCCGCTCCTACCGCATTGCCGATTACCGTCGAAACATTGGATTGGTGTTGCAAGAGCCGTTCCTATTTTTCGGCACCATCGCCGAAAACATTGCTTACGGCAAGCCCGATGCCAGTCGGCAAGACATCATCGCTGCAGCGCGTGCCGCCCATGCGCACGAATTTATTTTGCGCCTGCCGTTGGGTTACGACTCGATCGTGGGTGAACGCGGCCAGGGCTTGTCCGGTGGCGAGCGCCAGCGGATCTCGATCGCCAGGGCTTTGTTGATCGATCCGCGGATCTTGATACTGGATGAGGCCACTGCTTCGGTCGATTCCGAAACTGAAAAAGAAATTCAAAAAGCGTTGGAAAACTTGGTCCAAGGCCGCACCACTATCGCCATCGCCCACCGTCTTTCCACGCTACACCGGGCTGATCGGCTGGTGGTCTTGCATCGTTGGCAGGTGGTGGAAGAGGGAACGCATTCCGAGCTGATGGCCAGCGAAGGTGCTTATTTCAATCTATATCAGGCGCAGGCCCGCAATATGGACGTTGACTTGGATGATGAAATCCTTAAGAGGCAATCCGATGACAACAAGAAGCATCCCGACGCAGTTTGAGCTCACGCGTAATCCCTTTGGCCGGCTGGTCTTGATCCAGCAGGATGGAGGTTTGATTGAGGGCGTGACGCCAGTGCGTGCTTTCCCTATTCAGTCGGCTGAGGTCGGAATTGCATTGGTCGATAGCGAGGGCCACGAGGTGGCATGGGTCAACCAGCTCAACGAGGTGAGTCAGCCCGAGCAGCAATTGATCCGAGAAGAGTTGCTGGCCCGGGAGTTCATGCCTGAGATCCAGGAAATTATGAGCGTGACCAGTTTTGCAACCCCTTGCAGTTGGACGGTTAGAACCAACCGAGGTGAAACCCGCTTTGTGTTGAAGGGCGATGAAGATATACGCCGATTGGTCGGCAATACGCTGCTGGTGACTGACTCGCACAGCATTCAGTTCTTGATTCGGGATCTGACGGCACTGTCCAAAGACAGTAAAAAAATCCTAGACCGTTTCATGTGAATTGATTCGCCCATGATCATCAAGAACCAAAACGACGTGACAGCTGCGGTGCTGGCCGAACTTCAACGTGCTGACGACCCCCGCTTCAGAGAAATCATGAGTGCAGCCGTACGCCATTTGCACGACTTCGCTCGCGAAACCAAGCTGACAGAGCCCGAATTCCAAAAAGCCTGCGCGGTCATCGCCAAGCTGGGGCAACTCACCACCGAATCACACAACGAAGTGGTGTTGGCTGCAGGTTCGCTGGGTTTGTCGGCTTTGGTTTGCCTGCTCAATAACGGCGAGCTAGGTCGGACTGAGACCACGGCCAATATGCTGGGGCCGTTTTGGCGTTTGGGCGCGACCGACTATCCCAATGGGGCATCGATCGTGCGTTCGATTACGCCTGGCTATCCCCTCTTCGTCCAAGCCTGGGTGCGGGACCTGCAAGGCCAACCTGTCGTTGGTGCCAAGGTTGATGTGTGGCAGGCCTCCAGTGAGGGGTTTTATGAAAACCAGGATCCAGGTCAGGCCGATATGAATCTGCGCGGCAAGTTCACCACCGATCAGAAGGGTCGGGTGGCGTTTCGCAGCATCAAACCGGCGGGCTACCCGATTCCCCTGAGTGGCCCCGTCGGGGATTTGTTGCGGGCTCAGGGGCGACACAATTTGCGGCCAGCCCATATTCATTTCATGATCGAGGCGGCGGGCTTCAAAACCCAGTTCTCACAGGTCTACTCAAGTGACGACCCCAATCTCACAACCGATGTCCAGTTTGGCGTGACGCAGGCCTTGATCGGTCAATATGTGCTGCATCCAGCCGGTGCAGCGCCCGATCCGGATGTGTCTGGCCCCTGGTACTCACTGGAGCACCATTTCGTCATCGAGCTCGGCGAGAGTCGGCTACCACGGCCGCCCATCAGCGGTAAAGCCAGCGGGGAGCGACCGCAACTGGCCGTGTTGCAGCGGACTTAATTGATCACTTGATCGGCGCTGACGTAGGGGTAGCCCAGTTTCAGGGCAACCGGTTCGCAGCAAACCTGCCCCAGGGCGACATTCAAACCCATTTTTAAGTGTGGATCATCGCGCATGGCTTGTTGCCAGCCCTTGTCGGCCAAGGCGATAGCGTGTTTCAGCGTGGCGTTATTCAAGGCGAAGGTGGAGGTGCGAGCCACATTGCCCGGGATGTTGGCCACGCAGTAATGCAGTACTCCGTCCACTATGAATGTCGGGTTGGCGTGGGTGGTCGGGTGCGAGGTTTCAAAGCAGCCGCCCTGGTCAATCGCGACGTCGACCATGACCGCACCTTTTTTCATTCGAGCCACCATGGCACGGGTCACCAGTTTGGGAGCGGCAGCGCCGGGCACCAAAGCGCTGCCAATGACCAACTCGGCATCCAGCACGGCTTGTTCTATGTTTTGGGCGCTGGCGGCCAGAGTGCTGATGCGGTTGCCGTAATGTTGTTCAAGTTGGCGCAGCCGCTCCAAGTTGCGATCAATCACCGTGACTCGAGCGCCCATGCCGACGGCGATTTGTAAAGCGTTGCTGCCAGCCACCCCGGCGCCCAGAATCACCACATGACTGGCTGGCACACCCGGCACGCCACCGAGCAATACACCCATGCCGCCATTGGAGATTTCTAGGTGGGCAGCACCCACCTGAACCGCCATTCTGCCGGCCACTTCGCTCATGGGCGTCAACAGGGGTAGGCCGCCGCCCGGACCTGTGATGGTTTCATAGGCGATGCAAATGGCCCCGGATTGGACCAAGGCGGCCGTGAGCTCCAGCGCCGGTGCCAAGTGCAAATAAGTGTACAAAATCTGGCCCACTCGCAGCAGAGGCAACTCCTGTGGTTGCGGTTCTTTGACCTTGACGATCATCTCCGATTGCGCAAATACGGTTTCAGCCGCGTTCACCAGGGTGGCCCCGGCAGCTTGGTAGTCCGGGTCATGCAGACCGATGGCCCAACCAGCGCCGGACTGAACCACGACGCTGTGGCCATGAGTGACCAACTCGCGCACGCTGGCTGGCGTCAGACCAACCCGGTATTCGTGGTTCTTGATTTCTTTGGGAACGCCGATTTTCATGCTTGCCCTGTCAGTTGTGACCCGAGCTTGCGCCTTCAACCTCCAGGTTGTCAATCAAACGGGTGGTTCCCAGGCGGGCTGCCCCCAGCACCACCAGCGAGTCGTCCGGTTGTGGGCGTTGCAAGTCACTGCGCCGGCGGATGCTCAAGTAATCAGGCTTCCAGCCGCGCAAACGCAAAGTTTGCATGGCGCGTACTTCCAGTTCGGCCCAGTCGGTGTTTCCAGACTGGATTTCTTGCGCCATGGATTGCAGCGTACGAGAGAGTTGCACGGCCTCAATTCGTTCGAGCGGGCTTAAATAGCCATTGCGCGAGGACAGCGCCAGCCCATCGTCTGCACGTCGGGTTTCGCCGGCGACGAGTGTGATGGGCAGTGCGAACTGATCGACCATGCGGCGCAGAATGATCAGCTGTTGGTAGTCTTTCTTGCCAAACAAGGCAACGTTGGGTTGAACGCAGTTCAGAAGTTTCATAACCACGGTGCAAACGCCAGTAAAAAAACCGGGCCTGAATTCACCTTCGAGCAGGTTGGCCAGTTCTGCCGGTGGCTGAATTGTGAAAGTTTGAGGCTCGGGATAGAGCGCTTTTTCGTTGGGCGCAAACAGCACATCGCAGCCGGCACGTTGCAGCTTGTCGCAGTCGGCCTCCCAGGTGCGGGGGTAGCTGTCAAAGTCTTCATTCGGTCCAAACTGCAAACGGTTCACAAAGATGCTGGCAATCCTCAATTCAGCCAAAGCTTGGGCCTGGTGCATCAGGGCCAGATGGCCGTCGTGCAAATTGCCCATGGTGGGAACGAAAGCCAGGCTGCGTTGCCCGTCCAGACGCTGGCGCAACTCGGTGATGGTGTGAGCGATGTACATGACAGCTATTCGTGGCAGGTAGATGCGAAGTCGGGTCAGGACTTGGGGCAATTACCAGGCGTGCACCGCATCATCCGGGAAGCTGCCTTCCTTGACGGCCAAGACATAAGCTTGCATCGCTTCGCGCACACCCCCAGCCTCAAGCATGAAATTGCGTACGAACTTGGGCATTTTTCCCAGATTCATGCCCAGCATGTCGTGCAGTACCAGCACCTGACCGGCCGTACCCCGGCCGGCACCGATGCCTATCGTTGGGCAGTGCGGCAAAGCGGCGCTGATGTTGCTCGCCAGTGCGGCGCTAACCATCTCCAGCACCAGCAGCGCAGCGCCGGCGTCTTGCAGTTCCAGCGCGTGCCGCTTCAAGGTGGCCGCCGCTTCTTCGGTTTTTCCTTGAACCCGGTAACCACCCAAGGCATAAACGGTTTGCGGTGTCAAGCCTAAGTGAGCGCACACCGGTATTCCTCTGTCAACCATAAAACGCACGGTGTCACTGGTCCAGCCTCCGCCTTCGAGCTTGACCATGTGGGCGCCAGCCTGCAGCAGCACGACAGCGCTGCGCAGGGCTTGTTCTTTGGATTCGTGGTAGCTGCCAAAGGGCAAATCGCCCACCACCCAGGCAGTTCCTTGGACCCGGTGCAAGCCGCGCACCACGCTTTCGACGTGGTAGCGCATGGTGTCAAGCGTCACGCCTGCGGTGCTGCTTAAACCTTGACACACCATACCCAGAGAATCGCCGACCAAAATACACTCCACGCCCGCAGCATCGGCCATGGCAGCGAACGTGGCGTCGTAAGCGGTCAGCATGGTGATTTTTTCACCTCGGGCGTTCATCTCCAACAAGCGCGGCAAGCTCATGGGCCGGCGCGCTGGTTGCGGTGTCGGGTTGGCCGGGGTGGGTAGCGTGCCGTAAGGACTGGCGTTGGTGCTGGGGTTCACTCTGTTCTCCTGCAGACAGGCCGATCAGGCGGGATTCGGCGCTGCGCGAACCATGCCGAGGCGGCCCAGTAAATCCAGATCAGCCTGGGTATCGGGGTTGCCCGTGGTCAGCAGCTTGTCTCCGTAAAAAATGGAGTTGGCACCGGCCAGGAAACACAGGGCTTGAATGGCGTCGCCCATTTGCTGGCGACCCGCTGACAAACGAACTCTTGCTTTGGGCATGGTAATTCGGGCCACGGCAATGGTACGTACAAACTCAAATGGATCAAGTGCCGCTTGATCTTGCAACGGCGTCCCTTCAACCCGCACCAGATTGTTGATGGGCACGGATTCGGGGTAGGGGGATAGGTTGGCCAGTTCGGCAATCAGGCCAGCGCGCTGCTGTGCGCTCTCACCGAGACCGACGATGCCGCCGCAACAGACTTTAACGCCGGCATGGCGCACGCGCTCCAAAGTGTCCAAGCGATCCTGGTAATCGCGGGTGGTGATGATGTCGCCATAAAAATCAGGAGCGCTGTCCAGGTTGTGGTTGTAATAATCCAGCCCGGCGTCGCGCAGGGTTTCGGCATGGCCTTCGTTGAGCATGCCCAAGGTAGCGCAGGTTTCCAACCCCAGGGCTTTGACGGTCCGAACCAATTCGGCCACTTTCTCAATGTCACGGTCTTTCGGTGCGCGCCAAGCCGCACCCATGCAAAAACGGGTGGCACCCGCGGCCTGGGCAGCTTGTGCAGCCTGGAGAACGGCTGCTGGCCCCATCAGTTTGGTGGATTCGACCCCGGTGTCAAACTTGGACGATTGCGGACAATAACCACAGTCTTCTGGGCAGCCGCCGGTTTTGACCGAGAGCAGGGTGGCGAACTCCACTTGGTTGGGATTGAAGTTTTCCCGGTGCACGGTTTGAGCCCGGTACAGCAGCTCGGGAAAAGGCAATTCAAACAAGGCTTGGACTTCATTGACCGACCACGGCTTGGGGGCTTGAGGCGCCAAATCAGAGGGGGGGCGACGATGAAGGACAATCGCTTGTTCCAGAACAGCTGACATTAATTTTTCTCCAGGGCCTTACGGCGCAAACAGCGTTGACGGATGGATGCCAGTCTAAAGGACGGCCTTGTTCCTGTAAATCATGAAAAACTCAATTGAATTTTCCCCGGCGAGTGTAGCCGCCTGGGCTCGCGTCGATGCTGAGCGGGCTTTGGCCGAAGATTTGCGCGGGGGTGACCTGACCGCTGAGCTGGTCGATCCCCTGCGCAGGGCGCGGGCCCGGGTATTGGCGCGTGAGGCCGCAGTGCTCTGCGGTCGGCCTTGGGTCGAAGCTGCGCTGAGCGCATTGGATGCAACAGCCCAGATTCACTGGTTGGTCGATGAAGGCCAGCGCTGCAGCCCAGACCAGGTGGTGCTAGAAATCGAGGCGCAGGCGCAAGCCCTGCTGAGCGCCGAGCGCACCCTGCTCAACTTCCTGCAATTGCTCAGCGCCGTTGCCAGCAAAACGGCCTTGTACGTGTCGGCTGTGGCCGGAACCCGGGCTCAAATAGTCGATACCCGCAAAACCATACCGGGTTTGCGATTGGCGCAAAAATACGCGGTTCGTTGCGGTGGAGGTGTAAATCACCGTATCGGATTGTTTGATGCGGTGCTGATCAAAGAAAACCACATCCTGAGTGCAGGCGGCGTCACCGCGGCATTGCAGTTAGCCCAGCGGGTGGCGAGTCAAGCGTCTTTTATTGAAATTGAGGTGGAAACGCTGTCGGAGCTCGATGAAGCTCTGGCTGCGGGTGCACAAATGGTGCTGCTCGATAATATGGCGCTGCCTGATTTGCATGAGGCCGTTCGCAGGAATCAGCTGCGCGGGGTAGGTCGTGCCGTTCTTGAGATCTCCGGCGGTGTTACGTTGGAAAGCGTGCGTGAATTGGCCCAGACCGGCGTTGACAGGATCTCGGTGGGCGCTTTGACCAAGGATGTGAAGGCCATTGATTTTTCTATGCGTTTTTTGGAGTTGTGATGAAGGGGTCTGTGGTGAGTTCGCTCATTGATGTGGAGTACGAGCAGCCAGTCTGGGCTGCCTTGGCTGCGGGTTCAAGCTGTGACACCCGGCATGCTTGGGCTCGGGTTCCACTGGAACCTGGGCCGAGCGAGCGAGCCGCACTCAAAGACAAGATTCGGCACTTACTCAAAGCGCGCAATGCGGCTTTGGTCTCGCATTATTACGTGCATCCTGATTTGCAAGACTTGGCCGAAGAAACTGGCGGCATGGTGAGCGATTCGTTGGAGATGGCACGTTTTGGGCGCGAGCATGAAGCCCAAACGCTGGTGGTCTCTGGCGTGCGCTTCATGGGCGAAACCGCCAAGATTCTTTCGCCTGAAAAACGGATCTTGATGCCGGATCTGGACGCGAGCTGCTCACTTGATCTGGGCTGCCCCATTGATGCGTTCAATGCTTTTTGCAATCAGCACCCAGACCGAACCGTTGTGGTTTATGCCAATACCAGCGCCGCGGTGAAAGCGCGGGCTGATTGGGTCGTCACTTCGAGTTGTGCGTTGGACATCGTGCGCGCGCTCAAAGACCAGGGCCAGAAAATTCTGTGGGCGCCAGACCGGCATTTGGGGGCTTATATCGAGCGCGAAACCGGCGCTGACATGGTGTTCTGGGGTGGTGCTTGCATCGTGCACGATGAATTCAAGGCTTTTGAGCTGCAAGCTTTCAAACAAGAGCATCCTCACGCCAAGGTGCTGGTACATCCGGAAAGCCCGGCCGATGTCGTGGCGCTGGCCGATGCGGTGGGTTCGACTTCAGCCATCCTGAGGGCGGCCGCTGAGATGGATGCCCGTGAATTTATCGTTGCCACCGACAGCGGGATGATGCACAAGCTGCGCACGCTCAATCCCGGGAAAATCTTTTATGAGGCACCAACGGCCGGTAACAGTGCCAATTGCAAGAGCTGCGCCCATTGCCCCTGGATGGCGATGAACAGTCTGGCTGGACTGACCCATGTGTTGGAGACGGGTGCCAATGAAATTCTGGTCGATCCAGCGCTGGGCCGACAGGCACGGGTTCCGATTGACCGGATGCTGGCTTTTACGGCGGGACTCAAGCAAGGACTGCCCGCTGGAAGTTTGTTACCCCTCATCGGCGCTGCATAGTTAGAGCAAGACCGCGCCAGTGCGCCGTGCTTTTTCAGCTCAAGTACTGGGACGCAGGATGGTGAGCAGGGCTGGATGGTCCAAGTAATTGGCGATTTGGGCTGGTTCGGCATGCGCCAGCCACGGCACGATGCCCAAGCAAGTTGCGCCGTGCCTTCTGGCTAATTCGTGCGTGAGGCTGGCGATGTTTTCATCGGCCCAGGGTAGGTTCGGATCGATCCGGTTGCCAATCCAGCCGGCCAAGCGCAGTCCGCGTGCCTCAACTGCTTGGGCCGTGAGCAAAGCGTGGTTGAGACAACCCAGCCGCAGGCCAACCACCAGCAGAACCGGCAGCCCCAGATCCGCGGCCAGATCGGCGCTGTCCCAGTCGGGCGCGAGCGGGACACAAAAACCGCCGACGCCTTCAACCACCAGCAGGTCGGCGCGTGCTGCCAAAGACTGGGCCGATTGAACTAGCGTTTTGCGTGAAATGCTGCGGCCCTCGAGTTGAGCCGCCACATGGGGGGCGCACGCCGCGCTGAACTGATAAGGTCCAACTTCGGCGCTGGTAAGCGGGATAGAACTGGCTTGAAGCAAGGCCAGTACATCGTCATTGACCTGTTCGCCGGCTATCAGCTCGGTGCCTGCGGCCACCGGTTTGAAGCCAGCACTGCGCCAGCCCTGGCTGGTGCACCAATGCAGCAGGGCTGCGCTGATCCGCGTCTTGCCGACGCCGGTGTCGGTGCCGGTGACAAAACAACCACGGAGCTGGGCGATCCGACTCATATCAACTTGCGCGCGGCATGGTTCAAGGCCTGCACCAGGCGCTGTACATCCTGCTCGGTATGTGCTGCGCTGAGTGTGATGCGTAGACGGGCCGTGCCGCTCGGAACGGTCGGCGGGCGGATGGCAGGCACCCACAGCCCTTGCTCGCTCAGGCTCTGGGCCAACGCCAGCGCAGTCTGGTTGTCGCCGACGATCAGGGGCTGGATAGCCGTTTGAGAGTCGCTCAAATGCCAGCCCAGGCTGGGGTTGGCGTTGATCAGGGCCAGCAACGCCGCGCGCAATTGGGCGATCAGTCGCTGCAACTGGCCCCGGCTCTGGTCACCCTGCGCCCCCGTCATCAACTGCAGGCTGGCGCTCAGGGCGTGGGTCAAAGCCGGCGACATGGCTGTGGTGTAGATATAAGGGCGCGCGGTCTGCACTAGGAAGTCAATCAGTGTGGGATGAGCTGCAACGAAAGCACCGCTTAAACCGGCGGCCTTGCCTAAAGTCCCCATGTAAATCAGGCGCTCACTGCACAATCCAAAATGGGCCAAGCTGCCACGGCCCTGGGGGCCGAGCACGCCAAAGCCATGGGCGTCGTCAACCACCAACCAAGCATCAAAGCGTTCAGCCAAGGCCAGCAAACCGGGCAAATCGGCTAAGTCGCCATCCATGCTGAACACGGCGTCGGTGACCAGCAACTTAATGGGGCTGGTACAGCGAGCCAATTGGTCGGCCAACTGAGAAAGATCGCCATGGCGGAAGATCTGAACTGCAGCTCGGGCCAGTCGGGCGCCGTCAATCAAAGAAGCGTGATTTAGCTGGTCGCAAAACAGGGTCGCATGGGTGTCGCCCAGCGCGGTGAGTAGCGCCAAATTGGCCATGTAACCGGTGCAAAAAGTCAGTGCTTGGGCTTGGGGGATGGCGATCTCCAAACACTGTGCCAGCGCATTTTCCAAATTGGCATGGGCAACCGAATGGCCACTGATTAAATGCGAGGCGCCGCTGCCCACACCATAGCGCTGGCCCCCTTCAGCCAGTGCTGCAATCAGGCTTGGGTGCTTGGCCAGCCCCAGGTAATCGTTGCTGCAAAAAGCCAGCAGTTCGCGCTCGACCTGGCCCTCCTGGCTCACCCGTTGCAGTGGCGCACAGGGGGACTGCGCGGTACGTCGCACGCGTGTGAGCCCTTGGGCTTCGCGTTCAAGCAGTTGGCGTTTCAGGTGGGCTATCAGCATCGAGGTGGCTCTGCTTCAAAGTGTCGTTCAGTGTGGCTTGTAGTCGCTGGGCCAGCCAAATTGCGGTGCTGTCGTCGATCAGATAGGGTGGCATCAGATAGACGGTACGGCCGATTGGGCGGAGCAACAACTCGTGTTCACGCGCAGCCAAATGAAAGCGCTCAGCAAAGCGCAGCCCGGCATGGGCTTGGCGCACATCAAAAGCCCAGATCATTCCGAGTTGGCGAAAATGCTCGATCCGCGGGTCGGCTTGCAAACCGGCGAGGGCTGCAGTCAGGGCGGCGGCCTGTTTGCGGTTGGCCTGCAACACCTGGTCTTCTTCAAAGCGATCGAGCACCGCCAGCGCAGCGCGACAAGCCAGCGCATTGCCGCTGTAAGAGTGCGAATGCAGGAAGCCGCGCGCGACATCCTCATCCATAAAAGCCTGATAAATTCGGTCGCTCGAAAGCACCAGCGACAGTGGCAAATAGCCGCCGCTGATACCTTTGGACAAGCACAACAGATCGGGCCAGATCGGCGACGATCCCGCAAGCGCAGCCTGCTCGAAAGCAAAAAAACTGCCGGTGCGGCCGCAGCCGACCGCGATTTCGTCGGCAATCAAGTGCACTTGGTACTGGTCACACAGGGCTCGGGCCGCACGCAAATAAGACGGGTCGTACATGGCCATGCCGGTTGCGCCTTGCACCAGCGGCTCCAAAATCAAAGCGGCGATATGGTCGTGTCGTTCTGCAAGCAGTGTCTGCAGATCGGCAGCAGCCAGGGCTGCTACGTCGGCAGCACGTTGTCCCGCGCTTGCCAAGCGGGCATCGGGCGACATCACTTGGTGGGCACGCATCAGCAACGGGTCGTAGACGTCACGGAAAACCTGAACGTCAGTCACAGCCAGTGCGCCCAAGGTCTCGCCGTGGTAGCTCTGACGCAAACAAACAAACTCACACTTGTCAGCACGTCCGAGGTTGTGCCAGTGGTGAAAACTCATTTTCAGCGCGATTTCAACGGCGGAAGCCCCATCGCTGGCGAAAAAACAGTGGCCCAAGGCGCCACCGGTCAAGGCAGACAAACGCTCTGCCAGTTCAACTGCGGGTTCGTGGGTGCAGCCGGCCAACATGACATGGGGTAGGCGCTCGAGTTGATCGATCAGTGCCGCATTGATGCGCTTATCGGCATGGCCGAACAAATTAACCCACCAGGAACTGATCGCGTCAAAGTAACGTTTGCCGTTCTCATCGAATAACCATGGGCCTTGACCGCGAACGATGGGCAGGGGGCGCACTTGGTCTGCCCTTTGCATCTGGGTGCAGGGGTGCCAGACACTGGCCAGGCTCCGGTCCACCAGTGAGGCTGGGCGCACTGGAGTCATGGCGTCAGCACGGTGTCTATCGCGTCGGCTTTCAGCACAGGGTAGTCACGGCTGAAGTGCAAGCCACGGCTTTCGTGACGAGATTGGGCCGAGCGCACGATCAATTCGGCCACCTGCACCAGATTACGCAGTTCCAGCAAATCGGGCGTGACATGAAAGTTGGCGTAAAACTCTTGGATCTCGGTCTGTAGCAGGGCAATCCGGTTGGCAGCGCGTTCGAGTCGTTTGTTGGTGCGAACTATGCCCACATAGTCCCACATGAAGCGTCGCAACTCGTCCCAGTTGTGCGAAATCACCACGGTTTCATCCGGGTCGGTGACGCGGCTGTCGTCCCAATCGGGCAGCTCGGCGCTAGGCAGGGCAGCTGTTGCGATGATGGCGCTTGCTGCGGCTTGCGCCAGCACCACGCACTCCACCAGCGAATTGCTGGCCAAGCGGTTGGCCCCATGCAGACCGGTGTTGGCGGTCTCGCCTATGGCATACAGGCCGGCCAGATCGGTCCGCCCATGCAGGTCGGTTTGCACGCCGCCACAGGTGTAGTGGGCCGCTGGGACGACAGGAATCCCTTGCTGAGCCATGTCGATTCCCAGCTCCAGACAGCGTGCATAAATATTAGGAAAGTGGTTTTTGAGAAAGTCTTGCGGTTGGTGCGAAATGTCCAGAAAAACGCAGTCCAAGCCATGCTTTTTCATTTCAAAATCAATCGCTCGGGCCACCACGTCGCGCGGTGCCAGTTCGGCACGCGCGTCATGCTGAGGCATAAAGCGGGTGCCATCGGGTAGCTTGAGCAAACCGCCTTCGCCGCGTACCGCTTCGCTGATCAAGAAAGACTTGGCGTGCGGGTGGTACAGGCAGGTCGGATGGAATTGTATGAACTCCATATTGCTGACGCGGCAACCCGCACGCCAAGCCGCAGCGATGCCGTCGCCGGTGGCGGTGTCGGGGTTGGTGGTGTAGAGGTAGACCTTGCCGGCGCCTCCGGTGGCCAACAAGGTATGAGGGGCTTTGAAAGTGACGACGCGGTCGGCCCGTTGATCGAGTGCATACAGTCCCAGGCACTGCTGGCCTGACTGACCCAGGCTGCGCTGGGTAATCAAGTCAACCAGCATATGGTGTTCAAACAGCGTGATGTTCGGTGTACCTCGCACCACTTCAATCAAGGTGCGTTGCACGGCCGCACCGGTGGCATCCGTGGCGTGAACAATGCGACGCTGACTGTGACCGCCTTCGCGCATTAAGTGCAAGTGCCCATCTTCTTCATTGAACGCAACGCCCATGGCTTGCAGCCAGGCGATGGCGTTGGGCGCGCCGTGCACCACGGTTCGGGTCGCCGCCAAGTCGGAGAGGCCGGCGCCGGCGACCAGCGTGTCCTCGATGTGCTGCTCTAAGCTGTCGCCTTCGCCCAGTACGGCAGCTAGGCCGCCTTGGGCCCAGGCACTGGAGCCGTCGCCCAGTTCATGTTTGGTCAATACCGCAACGCGGTGGGTGGCGGCCAGGTTCAGTGCAGCAGTCAGACCGGCAAGCCCGCTGCCCACAATGACGGCATCAAATTCGTAGAGATTGGTCACGGTAAAAAAATAAAAAAACTAAACAAAGCGGTCGCGCATGAGGTGGCAGTTGTCTGTGCAACGGGCTTTCAGGCGCTTGAATAAGCCAGTCGAACATAGATCGGGGCGAAGGCCTCGGCCTGGGTAATCTCGATCAGGGTTTCTTTGGCCAGTTCGAGCATGGCGATAAAAGTGACGACCAGCACCTGGCTTCCTTTGCTGGGGTCGAACAGTTTTTCAAACTCAAGGAACTTTCGACCCTGTAATTGACGCAAGACGATGCTCATGTGCTCACGTACCGACAGCTCTTCACGGCTGATTTTGTGGTGAGTCACCAATTTGGCGCGCCTGAGCATATCCTGCCAAGCTTGCTGCAATTCCGACAGGCTCACCTCGGGAAAGCGGGGCTGCAGCGATTGTTCAATCAAGATTTCAGCCTTGAGGTAGTCCCGGCCTATTTGGGGTAGCAGATTCAGGCTGGCAGCCGCCAGTTTCATTTGTTCGTATTCAAGCAAGCGGCGTACCAGCTCGGCCCGTGGATCCTCGGCTTCAGCGCCTTGAGCGGTTTTCTTGGGCGGCAGCAGCATGCGTGATTTGATTTCAATCAGCATCGCGGCCATCAACAAATATTCGGCAGCCAGCTCTAGGTTGCGTTCCTTGATTTCGTCCACATACGTCAGGTATTGCCGGGTCAAACCCGCCATGGGGATGTCCAGAATGTTGAAATTCTGCTTTCGGATGAGGTACAGCAACAGGTCCAGTGGACCCTCAAACGCCTCTAAAAAAATCTCCAGCGCATCGGGCGGAATGTAGAGATCCTGCGGCATGGCAAACAGCGGTTCACCATAAAGTCGCGCCAAGGCAACCTGGTCCACCACGTCGGGCATGCCTGGCACTGGCGAACGGCTAGCAAGCTCTGGACTGTCGACTGGCAGGCGGGGGTGCATGAAAGGAAAGAGTTAAACCAGACTCCCGCAAGAGCTGAGCGTCGAGTTTGTTAGTTCGAGCCGGTTTGATAAACGTAGGGCTGTTGTGCCACTTCGGCGGCGCGGTAATCGTTCAAGGCTGTTCGGTCAACTTGCCGGTCCCACAGCAGCTCGCGTCCTTGACGTTGCTGGGCCTCGAGCTCGGGTTTTTGGACCTTGAGCTGCTCAATGAACAGGGTGGTTTCGGACTGGTAATCGGGACGACGGAAAATATTCATAGGGGTAACCTCTTGGCTTGATTTTACCGGGCTGCTTGGGGGGCAGCCGCCAGAGCCAGTCCGCCAGCCAAATCCGGGCACAAATTCTCGGCTGCAATCTGGTCGAGCAAGCCGCTACGTCGAGCAATATCCAGCGGCTGGGTATTGAGTCCGCAGACGATCAATCGCACGGAATTCTTGCGGCAGGTTCGGACCAGGTCCAGCAGGCTGTCAGCGCCGGAGGAGTCCACGTAGATGATGTTCTTCAAATCCAGCACCAGCACCTGACGGGGCAGGGAAGCCTCAATGGTTTCAATTAATTTGACGGCGCCAAAAAAAAGTGCTCCGTACAGCCGGTATGCGCTGACTTGGCCTGACTGATCGCGCAGCAGAGGCTGATCTAGCGCGCTGACGGGCTCGCAGCGGGTCAGGCTGGAAATGCGGTAAATGAAAGTGAGGCAAGCTGCGATCAGGCCGACTTTCACGGCCAGCGTGAGGTCGAATACCACGGTCAGAAAAAACACCGCCAACAAAGTGATGCGGTAAGGGATACGGTATTGCCGCAAATGGACAAAAGCCCGCCACTCGCCCATGTTCCAAGCGACAAACATCAGGATCGCCGCCAGGGTTGCCAGGGGCACGTTTTGCGCCAGGGGGGCTGCCACCAGAACAATCAATAGCAGGGTCAGCGCATGGACGATGCCTGCTACCGGGCTGGTGGCGCCGCTCTTGATATTGGTCACCGTGCGGGCAATGGTGCCCGTGGCCGGCATGCCGCCAAAAAACGGGGTGATGACGTTGGCAATGCCCTGTGCCATGAGTTCCTGGTTGGGATTGTGTCGGCTACCAATCATGTTGTCCGCCACGCGGGCGCACAACAGTGATTCAATTGCCCCGAGCAACGCCAGCGTGGTGGCCGGGACGATCAGTAAATGTAGAGAGTTCCATGACAAATCGGGCCAAGCAAAACTCGGCAGCGCCGAGGCGATTCCACCGAAGCGGCTGCCGATGGTGTCCACCTGCAGATCAAGCAACCAGACGCTCAGCGTGGTCAGGATCAGGGCTATCACCGATCCCGGCAACACAGACAAGCGCCGACGCAGGGCTGGATCGGGAAATATTTTGGACGGCATGGCCTGCCACAGCACGATCAGGCTGAGCGAGACCACTGCAATCGCCACCGCATGCGGGTTGACCGTGCTGAGGGAGCGGCTCAAGGTGGAGAGGATGCCAAAGAAATCAGCGGGCATGGCCGTGACCTTCAGGCCCAAAAAATCCTTGATTTGCGATAGCCCGATCAGCACGGCAATGCCGTTGGTAAAGCCGATCACCACGGCAATCGGAATGAACCGGATCAGGGTGCCGAGTTTGAGCAGGCCCATTACAAACAGCATGACGCCGGACATGGCCGTGGCAACGATCAGATTGGACAGGCCGTAACGCTCCAAAATGCCGTAAACGATCACGATGAAGGCTCCGGCGGGTCCGCCAATCTGAACCCGGCTACCGCCGAGCAGGGAGATTAGAAAACCGGCAATCACGGCGGTGAAGATGCCGGCTTCGGGGCGCAGTCCACTGGCCATTGCAAAAGCCATCGCCAGTGGCAGGGCCACGATGCCCACGGTGGCCCCGGCAGTGAGATCCTTGAAAAAACGTTCCCGGTCGTAGTCACGCAGGGAGCGCAAGAGCTGCGGACGAAAAGAAGCGAAAGCGCTAGTCTGGGAGGATGCATCCATGCCCGCATTGTGGTGCAGGCCATGAGCGCGGACAAGCCGGACTGAGGCCACGCAACAACAACAGGGTCGAATGCGGCAGGGTGGTCACGCCGTCGCCTCGCCAATAACGAGGATCGTGGGGCTGATTCAGCTCACCCGCATGCCGGGCTGCGCGCCGGGCCAAGGCGCCAGCACATAAATGCCAGGCGTGGATTTCTCATCGGCATGGCTGGCCGCCAACACCATGCCTTCGCTGAGGCCAAATTTCATTTTTCGTGGCGCCAAATTGGCCACCATCACGGTGAATTGGCCAACCAACTGATCGGGTTGGTAGCTTGATGCGATGCCGCTGAACACGTTGCGCAGAATGGGTTTTCCCTGCGGGTCAAGGCCTTCACCCACATCAAGCGTCAACCGCAGCAGTTTGGTGGAGCCTTCAACCGCTTCGCAGGCCAGGATTTTGGCAATGCGCAAGTCGATTTTGGCGAAATCGTCAATGCTGATGGTGGGCGCCAAGGCCTGACCGCCGGGTAGGGTTTTTTCAGGCGCTGTCGGAGCTTCGAACAGGGCGTCGAGCTGTTTGGGGTCGACCCGTTGCATCAAGTGCTGGTAGTCGCCAATGACGTGACCCGCACCCAAAGGCTGGGCCGCATTGGCCCAGTTCATGGTGGAGATTTTTAGGAAGCGCTCGACCTGTTGCGTCAGCGCTGGCAGGACCGGTGCCAGGTAGGCGCTGAGCAGACGGAAAGCTTCGATGCAGACCGTGCACACATCATGCAAGCGTCCTTCCATGCCGGCTTGTTTGGCCAGTTCCCAGGGTTTGTTCTGGTCCACATAGCTGTTGACCCGGTCGGCCAGCAGCATGACTTCACGCAGCGCTTTGGCCAGCTCACGCGCTTCATACAGCTGCTCGATGTTGGCTTGTTGTTCGCGCAAGCTGTCAAGCAAACCAGCGCCGTCAGGGGCGATGTCTCCGAGTTGGCCGGCAAATCGTTTGGCAATGAAGCCCGCGGCACGCGAAGCGATGTTGATGTATTTGCCGATCAGGTCGCTGTTGACCCTGGCCATGAAGTCTTCCGGGTTGAAATCAATGTCTTCGTTGCGGGCATTGAGCTTGGTCGCCAGGTAGTAGCGCAGCCATTCGGGGTTCATGCCGAGGCTGAGGTACTTCAGCGGATCCAAACCGGTGCCGCGGCTCTTGCTCATTTTTTCACCTTTGTTCACGGTTAGAAAGCCGTGGACAAAAATGTTGTCGGGCGTCTTGCGGCCGCTGAAATGCAGCATGGCGGGCCAAAACAGCGTGTGAAAAGTCACTATGTCTTTGCCGATGAAGTGGTATTGCTCTAGCTTCGGGTCGGCCATGTAAGCGGCGTAGTCTTGGCCTTTTCGGGTCAGCAGGCTTTTTAAAGAGGCCAAATAACCGACCGGGGCATCAAGCCAGACATAGAAATACTTGCCCGGCGCATCGGGAATTTCGATCCCGAAATAGGGCGCATCGCGGCTGATGTCCCAGTCACCCAGGCCTTCGCTGGTACTGCCGTCAGCGTTGTCGCGTTTGGAGAACCATTCCTTGACCTTGTTGGCGACTTCGGCCTGCAGTTTGCCGTCTTGGGTCCAGCCCTCCAGAAAGCTGACGCAGCGCGGGTCAGATAATTTGAAGAAATAGTGCTCGGAGGTTTTGAGAACAGGCTTGGCGCCGCTCAAAGCCGAATAAGGACGGGTGAGTTCGGTCGGGGCATAGACTGCGCCACAAACTTCACAGTTGTCGCCGTACTGGTCTTTGGCGCCGCATTTGGGGCACTCGCCCTTGATGAAACGATCGGGCAAAAACATGGCCTTCTCAGGATCGAAGAACTGCTCGATGGTTTTGGTTTCTATCAGTCCAGCTGAACGAAGGTCGCGGTAAATTTGCTGAGCGAGCTCATGGTTTTCTGGCGCGTCGGTCGAGCCCCAGTTGTCAAAAGAAATGTGAAAACCGTCCAGATAGGGCTGACGCCCGGCTGCAATGTCGGCTACGAATTGCTGTGCTGTTTTGCCAGCTTTTTCAGCCGCAATCATGATCGGTGCGCCGTGGGCATCGTCGGCACAGACAAAATTCACCATATTGCCCTGCATGCGCTGGTGCCGCACCCAGATATCGGCCTGGATGTATTCCATGATGTGGCCAATATGGAAATTGCCGTTGGCGTAGGGCAGGGCGGTGGTGACAAAGAGTTGGCGTGGCATCGGTGCAGAGCTTTCAGGTGAGCCCAGATTTTAGTCGGCAGGTGATCTGCGTCGGCGCTGCCAGCGATGGACTTGATTCGGGTAAGGGCAAGGCGATCTTGGCTAAACTACCCGCTTAGTTGAAATAGGATACCCAATGGCCGTCACCGAACAAGCCGTCACCGAAGCCTTGAAAAGCGTCATTGACCCCAATACTGGCAAAGACTTTGTAAGTTCACGCTCCGTTAAAAACCTGACGGTCGTTGACGGCGATGTGTCGTTTGAGGTCGAACTGGGTTACCCCGCGAAGAGCCAGATTCCCGGTTTTCGCAAGGCGCTGATTGCAGCGGCCAGAAGCGTGGCTGGGGTCGCCAATGTGTCGGTTAATGTGCGTATGAATGTGGTTGCGCATTCGGTCCAACGCGGTGTTCAGCTGCTTCCCAAAGTGAAGAACATCGTGGCCGTGGCCTCAGGCAAGGGCGGCGTTGGCAAGAGCACCACCGCCGTTAACTTGGCGCTGGCACTGGCAGCCGAAGGCGCCAGCGTCGGCCTGCTTGATGCTGATATTTATGGTCCCAGCGTCCCCATGATGATGGGTGTTGACGGCCGGCCCGAAAGCGAAGATGGGCAAACCATGGAGCCACTGGAGAACTATGGCGTGCAGGTTATGTCCATTGGATTTTTGGTGGCGCAGGACGAGGCCATGATTTGGCGCGGTCCGATGGCGACTCAGGCCCTCGAGCAGTTGCTGCGTCAGACCAACTGGCGTGACTTGGACTATTTGATCGTTGACATGCCCCCGGGCACGGGCGATATTCAGTTGACCTTGTCCCAGAAGGTTCCGATGACGGGCTCGGTGATCGTGACCACGCCGCAGGATATTGCCCTGCTCGATGCCAGGAAAGGCATCAAAATGTTCGAGAAAGTCGGTGTTCCGATTCTCGGCATTGTGGAAAATATGGCTGTGTATTGCTGCCCCAAATGCGGTAATACCGAGCACATTTTTGGTGCAGAAGGCGGCAAGAAAATGGCGTCCGAGTACAAAATGGACTACCTTGGGGCCTTGCCACTGAACATGCAAATCCGGTTGCAAGCTGACAATGGCAAGCCCACGGTAGTGGCTGACCCGGATGGCGAGATTGCTGCCATTTACAAAGCGGTTGCGCGTCAGGTGGCGGTCTCCATTGCAGCGAAAAACAAGGATTTCACTTCTAAGTTTCCCTCCATCACGATTTCCAAGGGGACTTGATCGCCATGAGTTCGCCCCGGCCTTCAATTGACGTCGCGGTCATCATGCGGCGTGAACGCTTGGTGGGTGCGGCCAGTCGCTGGCAGGATTGGCGCTGGGTGCTTGCTGATGTAGTTCCTCAGCAGGGAAGTTTTGGCTCAGAGCCTCGTTTGCTTTACCGAAGTGAGTCCGAGCAACGCTGGCTGCACCCGGGCTTCAAGGTCGAGTTGCGCCAAGATGATGCCGAGGGTTACTACCTCAACTGCAGCACCGAGGCGCCTTGCTGGTTTGTCATGTGGAGGATGGAAGAAGAAGCTGGTTTGGCAGAGGAACCCATCGCCAAACCCGAGCGCGTCACCCTGAGCTACCACGACGCTGGTCATTGGCTCGATGCTCAGGAAACCGTGGAGCAGGTAGGCGCCAGTGCTGACATGGTTGAGTGTTTGCGTGCTTTTGTGGCTGAGCACTATGTTCCCGAAGTCAAGCGGCGCCAACGGCCCGAGAGTTTCAAGCCCTTGGCTGATCGTTTTGGCAAGCCGGCTTTGGTTTCAACCCTTAAAAAATTTGGCGCCGGTCATGGCTGACGGATTTTTGGGGCGCTGGTCGCGCCGCAAGATCGAAATCGGCGAGGGCAAGCCATTATCGGAGCCGCCAGCCAAGGACCCAACGCAGCCTCAAGCTATGGAGACCTCGCTCGCGCCGGTGACCAACAAGGCGGCACCAGTCGTCGCTGCTGAGGCCGAGTTGCCGACCCTGGCCGATGCGGAACAACTCACCAAGGATTCTGATTTCAAGCCCTTTGTGGCTAGGGGTGTGAGTCCTCAGGTCAAGAATGCGGCCATGAAGAAGCTTTTTTCAGATCCTCACTTCAATGTGATGGATGGTCTGGATATTTACATTGACGATTATTCTCTGCCTGACCCCCTGCCCCAATCCGTGATACGGCAAATGGCCAGCGCTCAATTCCTTAAATTGTTTGATGATGAAGAGAGTCAGCAGCTTGCTCCTGCCGGAGCGGCCAGCGCTGGATTAGCAAGCTCGAAATCCGGTGCTGAGGATGTGATGCCATCGACAGCAGCCGCAAGCCCCCAACCCCCCGAACCCAAAGAGCAGAGCAGTTGACCATGACTACATTGATTTGCGATTGCAATAAGACCATGCCGCTGGAGCCCAAGACCCTGGGGCTGGCGCTCAATGAAGAGATCAAGCTGCATTCCACGCTTTGTCGACGCGAGGTCGGTAGCTTCGTTGAAGCCCTGAAAACCGGTGAAGATCTGATCGTGGCTTGTACCCAGGAGCAGCGCCTGTTCTCTGAATTGGCCGAACCGGCCAGTTATGCCCCAATTCGCTTTGTCAACATTCGTGAAACCGGGGGCTGGAGTAAAGACGCCAGTCTTGCCATGCCGAAAATAGCGGCTTTGCTGGCGGCAGCCAGGCTGCCCGAAGCTGAGCCGGTGCCCACCGTGACGTACAAAAGTGCGGGTCGCTTGCTGATCATTGGCGAGCTCACGGCCGCTGAACAAGTCGCAAATCTGGTGTCGGATACGCTCGATGTGACGTTGTTCGCTCAGGGGCCGGGCGATGCTGGGGGTGCGCAGGAGCGACGTTACCCGGTGCTGACCGGGCAGATCCAAAGTCTGACCGGTTGGCTGGGGGCTTTCGACATCAAGTGGCAGCGCAGCAACCCGATTGACTTGGACCTCTGTACGCGTTGCAATGCTTGCGTTGCAGCTTGTCCGGAACAGGCCATTGGCCTTGACTATCAGATTGACCTGTCCCGCTGCCAGTCGCACCGAGCTTGCGTCAAAGCCTGTGGTGCGGCCGGTGCAATTGATTTCAGCCGCTCACCGCAAGACTTGAGCGATAAATTTGACCTGGTGCTCGATATGCGAAGCACCAGCGCGTTCAGTCAGCACGCCTTGCCCCAAGGTTATTTTCGCGGGGATGGAAGCGACAGCAAAACCCTGATGCAACTGCGCGAACTGGTGGGCGAATTCGAAAAGCCCAAATTTTTCATATACAAACAAAAAATTTGCGCGCATAGCCGCAATACCCAAACTGGCTGTTCGGCCTGTATCGATGTCTGCTCGGCCGCGGCTATCAGCAGCCAATACAAGCAACAACAAATCAAAGTCAAACCCAATCTGTGCGTGGGTTGCGGTGCTTGCACCACGGTTTGCCCAACAGGCGCCTTGACCTACGCCTACCCACGCGCCAGCGAGCAAGGTGTTCGGCTCAAGACCCTGCTGTCTACCTTCAGCCGCAACGGCGGGAAAAACGCAGCATTGTTGCTGCACAGTCAACAGTCTGGCGCCACGTTGATCAATGACTTGGGGCGCTTCGTTCGGCTCGATAAAACGATTCGGGGTGTGCCTGCCCGGGTGCTGCCGCTGGCGCTATGGCATACCGCTTCGGTCGGCATCGATCTGTGGTTGAGCGCCATCGCGTATGGTGCTTCGCAAGTGTGGGTGTTGATGACGGACGAAGATGCGCCCGAGTACCGTCTTGCTGTCACGGCCCAGATGGAAGTGGCCCAGTCCATTTTGGGTGGACTGGGTTACACCGGCGAACATTTCCGCATCTTGCAGGCCAAGGATGCGCGTGATCTGGTGGCGCTGGATCAGTCGCTGCAAGCTGCGCCAGCGCAAGGCGTCAGCCGCAACGGCAGTTTTGCGGTTCAGGCCGATAAGCGGGCCACGCTGGAGTTGGCACTTGACCATTTGGTCGAGAACGCCCCGGCACGACCAGAGCTGATTGCCTTGCCGGCCGTGGGCTCGCCTTTTGGTTCGCTGGCCATTGACAAGGACCGATGCACGCTGTGCCTGAGCTGTGTCAGCGCCTGTCCGGCCAGTGCCTTGCAGGACAATCCAGCTTCGCCTCAACTCCGATTCCTTGAAAAGAATTGTGTTCAGTGTGGCCTGTGCGTCAAGACTTGCCCGGAGGATGCACTCAGCTTGCTGCCGCAACTGCGGCTAAGTCCGCAACGCAAGGAGCTCGTCGTCCTGAATGAAACCCAGCCCTACGGCTGCGTTCGTTGTGGCAAACCATTTGGCACGCTCAAAGCGATTGAGGGCATGTTGGGTAAATTGTCGGGTCACGCCATGTTCCAGGGCGCGGCTCTCGAACGGTTGAAAATGTGCAGTGATTGCCGCGTGATTGATATTTACTCGGCTGACAATGAATCGAAAATCACCGATCTCTAAAATCCAGGACCTCATGAAACTCGACGCTGCTCCCCCCACATCATCCGCCTTGGACGAGGAAACCGCCCGTGCTGAGCTTTATGGCTTGTTGGCAGCTTTGTATTACGCCGCGCCGGGGGCCGAGCTGCTGGAGCAGCTTCGGGTTGCCGTCACAGAGGCGCCAACCGCGGGCGGATTTCTAGAGGAGCCCTGGCGTGAACTGGTGGCCTTGGCGCGTAACTTGAGCGACCAGTCGATTTCAAACGAATACGAGGCTTTGTTCGGTGGTGTGGGTAAGCCCGAAGTGTATTTATTTGGTTCGCACTACCTCAGCGGCTTTCTCAATGAAAAACCGCTTGCCAAGTTGCGTACCGACCTGGCTCGGTTGGGCTTGGCGCGGGATGAGGCCATGCCCGAGACCGAAGATCATTTCGCTTACCTGTGCGAAGTGATGCGCTATTTGATCGCCGGCGATGATGTCGCAGTGGCCAATCTTGCCAGTCAGCAAGTGTTTTTTGCTGACCATGTTATGCCCTGGGCCAATGCAATGTGCGAAACCCTGGCCAAACACCCGAAAGCCAAGTTTTATGCGGCTTTGGCCGGTTTTACCCAAGGTTTTATCAGCATCGAGGCGCAAGGCTTTGACATGCTGAACTAAGGCTAGCCGGCAAAAGAAATCCCGATGACGGGAATGTGGTTTATTGGAGATATCAGGGTTTATACGTAGAACAAACGATTGCAGAACTGTGACAACGCGGTAGACTTCGGCGAGTTATGCAGTCTAGTTCCTAGGCTGGGAAGAGTGAATGGAGGGACTGAAGCTTTATTCGTCCCCAACTGATCAGGAGTAACGGTATGAGTCAATCCAAATTATCACGTCGGACCTTGTTTGCGGGTGCCGCAACGGTCGGTACGGTGGCTGCGGTCACCGCCTTGGTTCCCGGCGTGCGAGAAGCTGCTTCGCCAGTGGCTTTGCCCAAGGCCATGCCTGCCAAAGGTGGTGGTTACAGCCTATCGGAACACGTCAAGCGCTATTACAAGACCACCTTGGTTTAACGCCGGCCACTGGAGACCCCCATGTTATTGACTAAAAAATCTTCGACTGGTGATGCGACGGTTCGCTCGCCGTTTACCCACAGCTTGCGTCGTGGCTTGTCGCAAGCCCTGCCCACCATGGACCGTCGCGCGTTTTTACGCCGTTCCGGTTTGGGCGTTGGCGTTGGCATCGCCGCTTCACAGCTCACGTTGGTGAAAAAGGCCGATGCGGCCCAGACCGGCGCAGCTATTGGAGATGGAAAGATAGAAATCAAGCGAACGATCTGCACGCACTGTTCAGTGGGTTGCGCAGTTGATGCCGTGGTCGAGAACGGGGTCTGGGTCCGTCAGGAACCGGTGTTTGATTCTCCGATCAACCTGGGTGCGCATTGCGCCAAAGGCGCAGCTTTGCGTGAACACGGACACGGCGAGTTCCGTCTGCGTTATCCCATGAAGCTGGTCAAAGGCAAGTACGAGCGTATCAGCTGGGATACGGCACTCAACGAAATCAGCGCCAAGATGCTGGAGTTGCGTAAAGCCAGTGGCCCGGACAGCCTTTACTTCGTTGGCTCCTCCAAGCACAACAACGAACAGGCCTATTTGATGCGCAAGTGGGTCAGCTTATGGGGCACCAACAACTGCGACCATCAGGCCAGGATTTGCCACTCCACTACGGTGGCTGGCGTAGCCAATACCTGGGGTTACGGTGCGATGACCAATTCGTACAACGACATGCAAAACAGCAAATGTGCGATGTACATCGGCTCGAACGCGGCAGAAGCGCATCCTGTGAGCTTGCTGCACATGTTGCATGCCAAGGAAACTGGCACCAAGATGATCGTGGTCGATCCGCGCTTTACCCGCACCGCAGCACGCGCCGATGAATACATCCGTATTCGCTCGGGTTCGGACATTGCTTTTCTGTTCGGCATGCTGTATCACATTTTCAAGAACGGATGGGAAGACAAGAAATACATCAACGACCGCGTCTATGGCATGGATAAAGTCAAAGAAGATGTGATGGCCAAATGGACGCCGGACAAGGTGACCGAGGTCTGTGGCGTCGACGAGGCTACCGTGTTCAAAGCGGCCGAAATGATGGCCAAGAACCGTCCTTCCACCATTGTTTGGTGCATGGGCCAAACCCAACACACCATTGGTAACGCCATTGTTCGTGCTTCCTGTATTTTGCAACTGGCTTTGGGCAATGTCGGCGTGGCCGGTGGCGGTACCAATATTTTCCGCGGCCATGACAATGTGCAAGGCGCAACCGACGTTGGCCCCAACCCCGACTCGCTGCCGGGCTACTACGGTCTGGCTGAGGGCTCATGGAAGCATTTCGCCAAGGCCTGGGGACTTGATTTCGAGTGGATCAAGGGACGCTATGCCTCCCCGGCCATGATGGGTAAGCCCGGCATCACGGTGTCGCGCTGGATCGATGGCGTGATGGAGAAAAATGAGCTGATTGATCAGGAATCCAACCTGCGCGGCGTGTTTTTCTGGGGCCACGCGCCCAACTCGCAAACCCGCGGGCTAGAGATGAAAAAGGCCATGGACAAGCTCGACCTGCTGGTGGTGGTTGACCCCTATCCTTCGGCAACGGCGGCGATGGCTGCGATGCCAGGCAAGGCTGAAGACCTCAACCCGAACCGGGCGGTCTATCTGTTGCCCGCAGCGACGCAGTTTGAAACCAGTGGCTCAGTGACGGCATCGAATCGCTCTATTCAGTGGCGCGAAAAAGTCATAGAGCCGCTGTGGGAAAGCCGCAGCGACCACATGATCATGCAGCAGTTTGCAGACAAGCTGGGCTTTGGCAAAGAGTTGTCGAAGAACTACAAAATGCAAAAAGTCAAGGGCATGGACGAGCCTGTGCCAGAGGATATCTTGCGTGAAATCAATGGCTCGATGTGGACCATTGGCTATACCGGTCAAAGTCCTGAGCGACTCAAAGCCCATATGCGCAATATGCATTTGTTTGACGTCAAGACGCTCAAAGCCAAGGGTGGCAAGGACAAAGAGACCGGCTACGATTTCACCGGTGATTATTTCGGTTTGCCCTGGCCTTGCTACGGTACGGCGGCACTCAAGCACCCTGGCTCGCCCAATCTGTACAGCACGGGCAAGCACGTGATGGATGGCGGCGGAAACTTCCGGGCTAATTTTGGTGTTGAGCGCGAAGGTAAGAATTTGTTAGCGGAAGACGGATCCCATTCGTTGGGAGCCGACATCACCACCGGATACCCCGAATTCGACCATGTCTTGATGAAGAAGTTGGGCTGGTGGGGTGAGTTGACGGATGCTGAAAAAGCGGCAGCCGAAGGCAAGAACTGGAAGACCGACATGTCCGGTGGTATTCAGCGCGTCGTGATGCAAAACCACGGCTGCCATCCTTTCGGTAATGCCAAAGCGCGGGCTGTGGTGTGGAACTTCCCGGATGCCATTCCGCAGCACCGTGAGCCGCTTTACAGCACTCGCGCTGATCTGGTGGCGAAGTACCCGACCCATGACGACAAAAAAGCGTTCTGGCGCATGCCGACGTTGTACAAGACCGTGCAACAGAAGAATCTGGCCGACAAGGCGCACGAGAAATTTCCGCTGATCCTGACTTCGGGCCGTTTGGTCGAGTACGAAGGTGGTGGCGAGGAGACCCGGTCCAACCCCTGGCTGGCCGAGTTGCAGCAAGAGGCTTTTGTTGAGATCAACCCCAAGAGCGCAGCGGAACGTGGCATTCGCAACGGCGAGCGGGTCTGGCTCAGTTCACCAACGGGTGCACGGCTTAATGTGCAGGCGCAGGTGACCGAGCGGGTCGGTCCCGATACTGTGTTCATGCCGTTTCACTTTTCGGGTCATTGGCAAGGGGCCGATATGTTGGCGTATTACCCCAGCGGCGCAGCACCCGTGGTACGTGGCGAAGCGGTCAACACCGCAACGACCTATGGCTACGACAGTGTGACGATGATGCAGGAAACCAAAACGACGATCTGCAACGTCGAGAGAGCATAAGGAGACGTTATGGCACGCATGAAATTTGTGAGCGACGCCGAGCGTTGCATTGAATGCAACGGTTGCGTTACGGCTTGTAAAAACGAGCATGAAGTTCCTTGGGGTGTGAACCGCCGCCGAGTCGTTACCCTTAACGACGGCATACCCGGTGAGAAATCGATTTCGGTGGCCTGCATGCACTGCAGCGATGCGCCTTGCATGGCTGTCTGTCCGGTCAATTGTTTTTACCGCACTGACGAAGGCGTGGTGTTGCACGATAAAGACGTCTGCATCGGCTGTGGCTACTGTTCATACGCCTGCCCGTTCGGCGCGCCGCAGTTTCCGTCGCAAGGCACTTTTGGTGTGCGCGGGAAAATGGACAAATGCACCTTTTGCGCTGGCGGACCGGAAGCCAATGGTAGCCAGGCGGAGTTCGAAAAATACGGGCGCAATCGCTTGGCCGAAGGCAAGTTGCCGGCTTGCGCCGAAATGTGTTCGACCAAAGCGCTGATCGCAGGCGATGGCGATGTGGTGGCTGACATTTTCCGTAACCGTGTTCTCCAGCGCGGCAAGGGTGCTGAAGTTTGGGGTTGGGGTACGGCCTATGGTTCCAAGCAGGCCGGTCAACCCAGCCCTGCGGGGGGGAAATCATGAAAAAAATAGTGTTCATCGCGGCTGCGCTTTCCTTGCTGAGTGCTTGTGGGGAAAAACCACAGACTGCTGGCAACATCAAACAAGACGCGGCCCCCTACACCGGTACTGGCAAACCTTTTGCTGATAAAGGCTGGAAGGCGGGAGACAAGGCGAGTTGGGAGTCGCATCTCAAAGCCCGGACTCAGAACGGGCAGAACGATTACACCAAAACAAACTGACGGGATAGCTTTATGAAAAAAGCGCTCACTGTGGCTTTATGGACGGCATTGGCCTGGGGCTGCGCTGTGGCGCAAACACCAGCACCTGCTTCAGCCAAACCGACAACACCTGCGGCACAGCCAGCCGCAATTCAGAGTCAGAACATCCAGGACGTCAAGCCTGACGCCGATGCCGATCCGAAGTACGCCAGTCAAACCAATGCCGAGCGCAACAAGGTTCAGCCGGGTAACAATGCGCCGATGTGGCGCCAGGTCGGTGCAGGCGTAACGGGCTACAGCAGCTTGCCCTTGAGTCAAGCACCTGAGGCGGGTAATCTGATCCAGCCTTTCGTTCAGTACCCCGGTTCTCGCGTGACCAATGCGGGAGATGCTTGGCGTCAGGTTCGCAATAACTGGATCATCCCTTACGGGGGCTCTTTGATTCTGATTGTGGTGCTTGCCATTGCCTTGTTTTACTGGCGCAAAGGCGCGATTGGGCTACATGGCAAGGAGAGTGGACGCAGCATAGAGCGTTTTACCGCTTTCGAACGAGCCGCCCATTGGACCAATGCGATTGCTTTCGTCAGTCTGGCGGTCTCGGGCTTGGTGATCGCTTTTGGCAAATTTTTTCTACTGCCCATCATGGGAGGCACTTTGTTTGGTTGGCTCAGTTATGCGCTAAAGAATTTGCATAATTTTGCCGGCCCCTTGTTCGCAGTATCTCTGGTGATCGTGTTTATCACTTTCCTTAAAGACAATTTCCCAAGCAAAGGCGACTTGACCTGGTTGCTTAAAGGTGGCGGCTTGTTTTCAGGTGCTGAAGTGCCTTCTCATCGCTTCAATGCGGGTGAGAAGTTGATTTTCTGGGGCGGCGTTTTCTTCCTCGGCATCATCGTGGTGGCATCCGGCCTGGTACTTGACAAGTTGATCCCGGGTCTGATTTATGAACGCGGCACCATGCAGGTCGCCCACATGATTCACGCTGTCGCCACGGTCTTGATGATGGCGCTGTTCCTGGGCCATATATACCTGGGCACCATCGGCATGAAAGGGGCTTACCAGGCCATGCGAACCGGCAAGGTCGACGAGACCTGGGCCAAGGAGCACCATGAACTCTGGTACGACGATATCAAGGCGGGAAAAATTCCGGCGCAACGCACGGCAGCTACTGCTGGCGGCTCTACGGTACAACAAACTTGAAGCTTGCGGACAGGGCTTTGTGCCCCAGTCCTGAACTGATGAAGAAGAGGGCAATATGAAAAATTATTTGATCTTGCTGGCTGGCTGCGCTGTCGCTGTTTCGGCCCTGGCGAAACTCCCGCCTCCCAGCGATGAGGCCAAGGCCAAAGCGGCTGAAACCGCGGCCAAGACAGCGCATGCGGGTAAAGTCGATGGTTACTTGCTGTGCAAAGCGCAAGACAAGTCAGCTGCCCATTACTACCGAACAGCCAAGGCAACGAAAAAAGAGACCCAGCCAGCTGCTGCGACTGCGGCTTGCGCTGACCCTGGCAAGTTTGTCTACACGCCAGCGCCAGCGCCAGCTGCCGTAGCCACAACAGCAGCGGCTCCAGCACCGGCCAAACCAGCAGCGGCTGCACCCGCCGCACCGGCTGCTACACCGCCCGCAGCCGCCAAAAAGTCCTGAAACCTTTTTGTCGAGATGCACATGGGCCCGGGCTTCACAGCCCCGGCCCATTTTTAATGTAGGCTTGCGCGATGACACTGCTACCCATCCTCACCCAAGCCCGTGCGCCCCTGACGCAGGAGATTGCCGCGGTCAATGAGTTTGGCGAGATCACAACGGCTTCGATTCCGGCAGAACGCGCACTGACGGTTTACGTCGACAAGCGCGAACTCGTGACGCTGATGACCTTGGGTGCGTATCCCGAATTGCTGGTTTTGGGTTTTTTACGGAATCAGCGCCTGATCAAATCAGTTCAGGAAATTGAATCGATCAGCGTCGATTGGGAGGTTGGAGCGGCAGCCGTTAAAACCCGGCATGGAATTGATGAGATTGAAGAAAAAACCTCGCGTCGGGTCGTAACCACAGGTTGCGGTCAAGGCAGTGTTTTCGGTGATTTAATGGCTGAAATTGACGATATTGAATTGCCGAAAGCCCATTTAAGTCAGTCGCAACTGTATGCCATTGTCAATGCAATTCGCTTACAAGAAAGCACGTACAAATCCTCCGGCTCGGTTCACGCGTGTGCTTTGTTTCGCAGTGAAGAGATGCTGATGTTTGTCGAAGATGTGGGTCGGCACAATGCCATTGACACCATTGCAGGCTGGATGTGGTTGCAAGACGACATGGCTGGAGCCGACAAAGTGTTCTACACCACCGGTCGCTTGACCAGCGAAATGGTCATTAAATCGGCCCAGATGGGTGTGCCGATCGTGGTTTCGCGCAGCGGCATAACCCAAATGGGGCATGAAGTGGCGCAACGCCTTGGCTTATGCACGGTGGGGCGTGCCACCAACAAGCATTTTCTTTGCTACAGCGGATCGGATCGATTGCGTTTGCAGCCGGAGCTGGCGGGGACCAAACTGCGTACGCTGGCGTGAGAAGCACTCAAAGTCCAACGATGACACCAGCATTTTGGCGCTTGGGTTGGCGCTCCTTGGGGCGTGATCTGCGCTCGGGCGACCTGCGTTTGTTGATCGCGGCCGTGAGCTTGGCAGTCGCTGCGCTGACCGCCGTGAGTTTTTTTACCGATCGATTGCAACGCGGGATGCTGCGTGATGCGCGGCAACTGCTGGGGGGTGATGCGGTACTGGTGAGTGACCATCCGCCACCGCCTCAGTTTGAAGCCAAAGCCCACGACCTGGGTTTGCAATTTGTTTCCAGCCTGGGCTTTCCCACCATGGCGCGATCCCCTGAATCGCAGGGAGGGGCTAGCAAACTGATTGCGCTCAAGGCAGTGCAAGCGGGTTATCCGTTGCGCGGCAAGCTTAGAGTGGCCGATCACCCTGATGGGAAAGAAATTCTGAGTGTCGGGATTCCAGCGCGCGGCGAAGCCTGGATTGATGCCGCCCTACTGGCTGCGCTGGACTTGAAGCTGGGCGATAGCCTGCTGCTGGGATTCAGTCGTTTTCGACTGGCCAAAATCATCGTTGGTGAGCCCGACCGAGGTGCGGGGTTCATGAACATGGCGCCCCGCGTGATGCTCAACCAGGAAGATGTGGAGGCGACTGAACTGATACAGCCGGCGAGTCGAGTGAGCTACCGGTTGGCGCTGGCGGGGGAAGACAAGGCGGTTGCTGCGTTTGTGAGTTGGTCCAGTTTGGAGATTAAACGACCCGAGATTCGGGGCATTCGAATCGAGTCGATTGAGAGTGGTCGTCCTGAAATGGCCAAGATGCTGGAACGGGCTGAGAAATTCATGAGCTTAGTGGCTTTATTGGCGGCCTTGTTGAGTGCCGTGGCCGTGGCGTTGTCAGCGCGCAGCTTTGCCAGTAGCCAGATTGATTCTTGCGCGATGCTACGGGTATTGGGCTTGCGTCAAGCGACGATGGCGGGAAGTTATGCTTTTGAGTTTGGGCTGGCAGGGTTGCTGGCCAGTGGCCTAGGGCTGCTGTTGGGCTGGTCTATGCACCATCTCTTTGTTTTGTTTTTGGCGGGACTGGTTGAATCCAGTTTGCCGGCAGCAGGCTTCGGTCCGGTGGCCCTGGGCCTGGGTACCGGTTTGATGTTGATGCTGGCTTTTGGTTTGCCTCCCATTTTGCAATTGGCGCAGGTGCCGGCGCTGCGAGCCATTCGGCGCGATGTCGGCCCGCCTCGGTTGGCCTCGCTTGGCGTTCTCATTTTGGGTTTGCTGGGTTTTTCAGCGCTACTGCTCTTGTTCAGCCAAGACCTCAGGATGAGTCTTGTGCTGGTGTGCGCTTACTTTGGGTCTGGTATTGTGTTTGCAGGCTTGAGTTGGCTGGCGCTTGCACTGCTAAGGCGTTTCGTCCAGGAAACTTCAGCGCCGTATTGGCTGCTGTTGGCGACCCGGGGCTTGACGGCAAGACCTTTTCTTGCGGTGCTGCAAATCAGTGCTTTGGCGCTCAGTTTGATGGCCCTGGTATTGCTGGTTTTGTTGCGCTTTGACCTCGTGAACAGTTGGAAAAACACCAGCCCGGTTGACGCGCCTAATCGTTTTGTGATCAATGTCATGCCGCAACAGGCACAGGATTTCCAGCAAAGTTTGCGTACTACAGGGGTGGCGAACTACGACTGGTATCCCATGATTCGAGGCCGTCTGCTGGCGGTCAACGACAAACCGGTGCGCGCTGAAGACTACGCTGACGATCGGGCTAAGCGACTGGTGGAACGCGAATTCAATGTGTCACACAGCGCCCAGCAACCGCCCAATAATCAGGTGGTCGCTGGCCGCTGGCTGGCAGGTGAAACCGATGCGCTCAGTGTAGAAACAGGCGTGGCTAAAACGCTGAAGCTTCAATTGGGGGACCGCTTACGATTTGACATGGGCGGAGTCCAGACTGAAGCCCGCATCACTTCCTTGCGCAAAGTGGATTGGGCTTCGATGCGCGCTAATTTTTTTGTGATTTATCCGGTCTCGCACATGGACGATGTGCCGCTGAGCTATATGAGCGCTTTCAAAGCACCCGTTACACCAGGGTTTGACAACCGACTGGTGCAGCGCTACCCCAACATCACGCTGGTTGACATGAGCGCCAACCTGGCTCAAATCCAGCGGGTCATGGGCCAGGTGGTGCTGGCGGTAGAGTTCTTGTTCGGGTTCACCTTGGCTGCTGGCGTACTGGTGCTGTTCGCGACGCTGACGGCCAGCCGGGATCAGCGTGCCAGAGAGTTCGCCTTGATGCGTGCCTTGGGCGCGAGCAGTCATCTGCTACGCCAAGTTCAGCGCGCTGAGTTGGCCGGTGTCGGTTTTCTAGCCGGTGCGCTGGCCTCGGTAGTTGCCGGTGGTGTGGGCTGGGTTTTGGCCAAAACTATTTTTGACTTTGACTGGGTGTTTTCCCCTTGGGTGTTGCTGTTGGGCGCGCTGTCGGGTGGGGTGCTGGCCTTGAGCGCTGGCTGGTGGGCTTTGCGCGGCATTCTGCGTCAATCCGTGGTTCAGACCCTGCGCGAAGCACCGCAGTGAAATCGGTTCTCTGGGAAAATACCAGCTTTTGAGCTGGCCGAAATGTTGAAGATACAAGAAAACCGACCGACACCAACCCCGTTCGAGTCGATGGGGGGTGAACCACGGGTCAGGGCCCTGACCGAGCGGTTTTACGATCTGATGGATCTGGAGCCTGACTACCAGGTACTACGGGCCGTTCATGGAACAGAACTCTCCAGTGCGCGTGACAAGCTGTTTTGGTTTTTATGCGGTTGGCTTGGCGGTCCCCAGCACTACACCGACCGTTTTGGGCACCCGCGCCTGCGGGCCAGGCATATGGGCTTTCGTATCGGCATCCGGGAACGAGACCAGTGGCTGGCGTGCATGGATCAGGCCATGGGAGAAACCGGTGTGCCCGAAGATCTTCGTTCCCGGCTACGCGATTCATTTTTTCAGACCGCTGATTGGATGCGAAATACCCCAGCCTAGAGCGCTGCATCATCTGGGTCGGTTTCTGAGAGCTGTCGTGCTTATTTCAGAGTTGAGCTTGGACTGCAGCAAAACAACAAGAGCGCCAGCGCCGCCCTCAGCGGCCTGGGCCTGAACAAAAGCCAGCACCTCGGGCTGCTGGACCAACCAGTTATGAACTTTTTGCTTGAGCACGGGTGTCTGCCCGGGTGAACTCAACCCTTTGCCATGTACCACCTTCACACAGCGGACACCAAGATGCTGGGACTGCTGAATAAAAAGAGCCAGCGTGTCGCGCGCCTGTTCACTGCGCAGTCCATGCAAGTCCAGTGAGCGCTGAATCTGCCAGTGGCCTTGGCTCAGTTTGCGCAGGACATCGCTGCCGACACCCGGTTGGGCATAGCGGCTAAACGTGTCGTCAAGGCTGGGTGGAGCGCGTTCAAATGCATCGCTCAGGCTGGAGTTCGGTGGGGCGACCCTGGCTTTCGGTCCTGGGTGAACAGATGGCGCCAGCCTCTGCGCTGCTTCTGTAGTTGTTGCACCCATGGCTGCGCGTGCTGGGTCTGCGGTTCGAACGGCCCGAGGTTCCTGCTTGAGGGGCTGGACTTTGCCCACAGCGGCTTGGAACAGATTTTTTTCTTGGAGTACCTGGGCCAGTGCTTGCTGCTGCGCGAGGTCATTCTGTTGACGAGCCAGGGCCTGAGACTCAATTACGCGCCGAACCTGTTTCAGTTCGGCCCATGTTTTGATTTTGATCCTCATCGGATGACTCACAACAAGCCTTGCTGAGCCATCGACAAGGCGTTGCCGCGGGCTACGATCACATGGTCGAGCACCCGCACATCGACCAGCGCCAAAGCAGCTTTGAGCGTGTTGGTCAAGACCAGATCGGCACTCGAGGGTTGAACTGCTCCGCTGGGGTGGTTGTGTGCCAGTACCACGGCACTGGCGTGGTGGTGCAAGCAACGCAACACCACTTCGCGCGGGTAAACGCTGGTTTGGGTCAGTGTCCCTCGAAACATGTCTTCCAGTGCCAGCATCTGATGCTGACTGTCTAAAAACAGCACGGCAAACACTTCGTGCGGCCTCTCGGACAAATGCAGTTGCAGGTAATCCTTGACGGCCTGGGCTGAGTTCAGCACGGTTTTTTGTTTGAGCTGCTGAGCCAGGGCACGGCGTGACAATTCCAGAACCGCGACCAGTTCGGCGCGCTTGGCTGGCCCCAGTCCTTTGATCCGCTTGAGATCCTCTGCGCTGGCGTTCAGCAGACCGGCGACCCCACCGAAACCGATTTTGGCGTCCAGCAATTCCTCGGCCAACTGCAACACGTTTTTTCCCGCCATGCCGGTGCGCAGCAACAAGGCCAGTAACTCGGCGTCGCTCAAATTGGCTGGCCCGTAGGCCAACAGCTTTTCGCGCGGTCGGGTATGGATTGGAAGGTCTTTGAGTAGCATGGCGACGCTGTTTCCACGGGTTTTCTACAATGCAGGCTAGTTTAATTCCTTGAGAGACAGGTCTGTATGGTTGTATCCGTCGCGCGCGTTCAAGCCGGCTCTTTCCTGACCCTGCATTACCGAATCGCTGGGCCGGCTGGCGACATCATCAACACCTTTGCCGATAAGCCCGCCACCCTGTCGTTGGGAACCGGTGAGCTGTCACCGGCGATTGAACAATGTTTAATCGGCTTGGAAGAGGGTGTTCGCGCCACGTTCGAACTCGCTGCTGGCCAAGCTTTTGGAGAACGCAAGGCGGATATGCAGCAGTGGGTGGCGCGCAAACTGCTACGCCAGTTGGGAGACCCCGATGAGCGTTACCAGATCGGTGATGTGGTCCAGTTCCCCACGCCCGATGGTCAGGCCAGCTATGCCGGTGTGGTGCTGGAATTGCAAACACCCGAGCAAGGCAACGCCGTTCGATTTGATTTCAACCACCCCCTGGCGGGTCTGCCGGTGAGTTTTGAAGTCCATGTGATTGGGGTGCTGTGATGCTGCAAGACATCGTTTTGGCCGAGCCTCTCGGATTTTGTGCCGGGGTTGATCGGGCAATAGAAATCGTTGAGCGAGCGATCCATAAATTTGGCGCACCGATCTACGTGCGCCATGAAATCGTCCATAACACCCACGTGGTGAACGACCTTAAGTCGCGCGGCGTGATTTTTATCGAAGGCCTGGCCGACGTGCCGGCAGGCGCCACCCTGGTGTTCTCCGCCCATGGTGTCAGCAAAGCGGTGCAGCAAGAGGCCCAGGCGCGCGGCTTTACGATTTTTGATGCCACCTGCCCGCTGGTGACCAAGGTCCATGTTGAGGTGGCCAAATTGGCCAAAGAAGGCTATGAGTTCATCATGATCGGGCACCAAGGGCACCCCGAAGTTGAGGGAACGATGGGCCAACTCGCCAGCGGGATTCATTTGGTGCAGACAGCGGCCGATGTGGCGCGGGTAGTACCGGAGCAAACCGAAAAGCTGGCCATGGTGACCCAGACCACGCTCAGTGTGGACGATGCTGCTGAAATTGCTGCGGTCATCCAACAGCGGTTTCCCCAGGTGCGCTTGCCCAAGCTGCAGGACATTTGCTACGCCACGCAGAATCGGCAAGATGCGATCAAAGTGCTGAGCCCGCAGGTCGATCTGGTGATCGTGGTCGGTAGCCCCAGCAGCTCCAACAGCAACCGGCTGCGCGACGTCGCGCTCAAGCTCGGCACGCCGAGTTACTTGGTGGACAACGCCAACGAGTTGCAAGCTTCGTGGTTCGAAGGCAAGCAAACCGTGGGGCTGACCGCAGGGGCTTCGGCGCCTGGGATTCTGGTGCGACAGGTGATAGACCGAATCAAGGAATTGGGAGCGGTGTCGGTACGCAAAATGGACGGGATAGAAGAAACAGTGAAATTCCCAATGCCCAAAGGCTTGAAAAGCGACTCCGCTTGAAAAAATTACAATGCGGGGATGTTAGACATCCTTCTCCTGCGAAAAGACCTTGATTCGGTCATCGCGCGGCTAGAGACCCGCAAATCACCACAAACCTTTTTGAACGTCGAAAGCTTCAAGCAGCTTGAGACCGAGCGCAAAACCCTGCAGAGCCGCACCGAGGAATTGCAGGCCAAGCGCAATACCTTGAGCAAGCAAATTGGCCAGCTCAAGGCCAAGGGTGAAGCCGTTCAGGTCGATGCGGTGATGGCTGATGTGGCCCTGCTCAAGGGCGAGCTCGACAGCTCGGCACTCAAGCTCGACCAGATACAAGCCGAGTTGCAGACCATGCTGCTGGCCCTGCCCAACTTGCCCAACGACAGCGTGCCACTGGGCGCAGACGAGTCGGGCAATGTGGTGGTGCGAACCTGGGGCACCCCGCGTGCGCTGGACTTCGTTGCCCAAGACCATGTCGACTTGGGCCAGCCGCTGGGTCTGGATTTTGAATTGGGAATCAAACTCACGGGTTCACGTTTCACCGTCATGAAGGGCCAAATCGCTCGCTTACACCGTGCCATTAGTGCATTCATGCTCGATGTGCAGACCCTGGAGCATGGCTACACCGAGTGCTACACCCCTTACATCGTTAACGCCGACAGTTTGCGCGGCACCGGCCAGTTGCCCAAATTCGAAGGCGATTTGTTTGCCGCTAAAAAAGGCGGACAAGAAGGCGAAGCCCAACCTGACAACAGCGCGCTGTACTTGATTCCGACCAGTGAAGTTCCGCTAACCAACTTTGTTCGCGATGAAGTCATTGCTGAGTCTGCCTTACCCATCAAGTTGACAGCCCACACCCCCTGTTTTCGATCCGAAGCCGGATCCTCTGGGCGCGACACTCGGGGTCTGATTCGCCAGCACCAGTTCGACAAAGTTGAGATGGTGCAGATTGTTCATCCGCAGCACAGCTCGGCGGCGCTCGAACAGATGACGGGACACGCTGAAGCGATTTTGCAAAAACTCGGCTTGCCGTACCGCGTGATGGCACTGTGCACCGGTGACATGGGTTTTGGTGCCGCCAAAACCTACGACCTTGAAGTCTGGTTGCCGGCACAAAATACGTATCGGGAGATCAGTTCGGTCTCTAATTGCGAAGCGTTTCAGGCGCGCCGTCTGCAAGCCCGATTCAAAAATTCCCAGGGCAAAAATGAATTGGTTCACACCCTCAACGGTTCGGGCCTGGCCGTGGGCCGCACCCTGGTGGCGGTGCTGGAGAATTACCAGAACGCCGATGGCTCGGTCACTGTGCCCGAGGCCTTGCGTTCTTATTTGGGCGGGCTCTGCGTGCTCAAGGCTTAATGCCGGCGCTCTGAATGGCTGACTGGCTGTGGAGGTGGTAGAGGCTTGCGCTGCCAACGGCTGCTGGCTCAATGATCCAGCGTTCTTGATGTAGCGCCCGCAAGGTGTGGCGGTGTGCGATCGATACCAAAGCGCCATTTTGTTCTTGGACCAAGCTTAGCAAGCGCTGATAAATCAGCATTTCGGCCTGTGTATCGAGCGCACTGGTGGACTCGTCCAGAAATACCCAGCCCGGTTTTTTCAACAAAACCCGCGCAATGGCCAGCCTTTGCTGTTCACCCGCTGAGAGTATTTGGTTCCAGGCATCAGGGGCATCGAGCTGGTTGCACAGATCGGGCAGCAACACATCGCGCAGCGCCTGCTTCAGCTGCTGATCGCTGTAAGGCGTAGCGGCCTCGGGGTAGGTCAGTGCCTCGCGCAACAGACCGTTGGGGAAATAAGGGCGTTGCGGCACAAACATGGCGTTAGGCGGAAAGGACAGCGTGCCACTGGCATAAGGCCAAATGCCTGCCAGACAGCGAAACAGGGTGGATTTTCCACTGCCCGACGGCCCTTCGATCAACACGTTGACACCGGGCCTGACGCGCAAGCTGAGCTTGCCAAACAAGACAAGCCCGGTTGGCAAAGTCACGCTCAGGTTCTGCGCCAGCAAACCGTTGGCGCTGCTGCTTAGGGTGATGGAGTCGTTTTTGGCCGAATTGACGATCGAATCGTCAAAGCGGGTGAGACGGTCTGCGGTGGCGCGCCAAGCAGCCAGTTGGTTGTAATTGTCGACAAACCAGCTCAAAGCGTCCTGGATTCGGCCAAAAGCAGAAGCAATTTGCATCAGTTCACCGAGCGCAATGGCACCGCTGAAATAACGCGGGGCGGCCACGATCAGCGGGAATACGACGGCAGCTTGGCCAAAACCCACGGTGAACCAGGTCAGTTTTTTCTGCGCTTTGATCAACCGCAGATAGTTGCCCAGAACCCGGGTAAAACGGTTGTCGAGGTAGGTTCGCTCGACGGCTTCGCCCCGGTCCAGCGCGATCGATTCGCTGTATTCGCGCATCCTGACCATGTGATGGCGAAAATCGGCTTCAAAGCGCTGTTGCAAGTAATTGAGTGAAATCAGCGGTCGACCAATGAGATGTGTCAGAACACTGCCGACAAGGCAGTACAGCAGCGCCATCCAGACCATGAAACCCGACACTTCGTAATGCATGCCCTGGAAGCTGAAGTCCAGGGTTCCACTCAAGACCCACAAAATACCGGCAAAGCTGAGCAAAGTGACCAGCGAGTTCAGCAACCCCATGCTCAGCGAAACGCTGTAACTGGTGAATAACCCCAGGTCTTCTTGAATCCTTTGGTCCGGGTTGTCCGGGGCTTGGGTATCAATACCGGAGAATTTGCTGAAGCGATCAAGCTCCAGCCGGTAGAAAGCGTGGTTGTGCAACCAGCGCTGCAGATAATGACCGTTCATCCAGGCGCGCCACCGAATCTCCAGCAACTGGGTCAGGTAAAACTTATAGACCGCAATGACGATATAGCTGGCCGCTAAGTAGGAAAAACGAAACAACTGGTGGTAGAACGCCTGGGCTTGGCGTTGCTCCAGCGCATCGTAAAAAAGCCGCAACCAGTCGTTCAGCAGAACCAGCATATAGACCGAAGCCAGATTGAGCAAAACGATGCTGGCCAGCAAGCCGCGAGCTTTCCATTTTTCTTCCGATTTGAAGTAAGGAAGAGCCAGGGCCCAGACCCTGGCGGCAAAAGCCTGGAACGAACGCAGTTTGTGAAAAATGGCCATGATGAAACCCTAGGCTTGCATCGTAGCGGTTAAGCCGGTGAGCTGGGCTTTTATTTCATGGTCCGGGGTTGGACACCCCACTGGCCACGTGGCCTGAAGGCACGTGGCGGGCCGCCGACTCGATGTGGCCGGTCTGATCGTCAAAGAAAAAGTCGGGCTCAAATTCGCGCAAAAATTCTCCCTTGGCCAGGCCGCCGAGGAACATGGCCTCATCGACTGCGATGTTCCAGTTCATCAAGGTTCGAATCGCGCGCTCGTGCGCCGGGGCGCTGCGCGCCGTCACCAGTGCGGTGCGGATCCGCATTTCAGGCCGGCCTTCTTGCTGCAAGCGGTGCAAGGCCGCCAGCAAGGGCTTAAAGGGGCCGTCGGCCAGCGGCAGGCTGGCTTTGTCCTTTTCGTGCTGCTGAAAAGCATTCAAACCCTGGGTCTGATAGACCTGCTCGGCCTCGTCGCCAAACAACACCGCGTCGCCGTCAAAAGCAATCCGGACTTCATGCGGGTGCGCATCGCTGGCATGGGCTGATTGCGGATAGACCTGCGCTGCCGGAACGCCGGCGGCCAAGGCAGCCCGCACATCACTCAGATGGGTCGACAAAAACAGGTTGGCATGCAGCGGCCTGAGGTAGCGCCAAGGCGCTTGGCCACGGGTGAAGCTGCCGCGCTGGATTGGTAGCCCGTAATGTTGGGCCGAGCGAAAGACCCGCATGCCCGAGACCGGGTCGTTGCGCGAAAGAATCACCACCTCGACCCGTTGTGCCTGCGCTTCGTTGAAAGCCAGCAGTTTTTTGACCAGGGAAAAAGCCACGCCGGGGCGTGCCGGCTGCTCCAGCCTTTGCAATTGCAGCGCCATGTAAGCACGGTCATCGTTTTGTTCGAACACCTCGTTTTCCTGCTCGAAATCGAACAGCGCCCGCGACGAAATGGCAACGACCAACTGGCCTTCGAGCGATGCACTCATGATTTCAGAAACAGGCGATAAACCGGGTTGTCGGTTTCTTCGACCCAGGGGTAGGCCAGGGTGGCGAGGAACTTGTCAAAAGACTTGTTGTCACTGGCTGGGACTTGCAGGCCGACAAGAATCCGGCCGTAGTCGGAACCCTGATTGCGGTAGTGAAACAGGCTGATGTTCCAGCCCGGTCGCATCAGGCTTAAAAACTTCATCAAAGCGCCGGGTTGCTCAGGGAATACAAAGCGCAAGATACGCTCGTTGTGGGCCAACGCCGAATGCCCGCCAACCATGTGCCGGATGTGCTCTTTAGCCAGTTCGTCATGGCTCAGGTCCAGCGTCTCGAAGCCATGGCGCTTGAAGTTGGCTGTAATTTTGCTTGACTCACCCTTGCCGTGGGTGCTTAAACCCACAAACACCTGGGCCTGCTGCGCGTCGCTGATGCGGTAGTTGAATTCGGTCACGTGGCGCGAGCCACCGCCCAGGCTGGGCAGCTTGCCAATCAATTCGCAAAAACGCCGGAAACTGCCGCGCTCCTCGGGAATGGTCACGGCGAACAGGGCTTCGCGTTCCTCGCCCACTTCGGCGCGCTCGGCCACAAAGCGCAGCCGGTCAAAATTCATGTTGGCGCCGCACAAAATCGCTGCGTAGGTTTCGCCCCGGGTTTTGTGTTGCGCCACATACTGCTTGATGGCGGCCACGGCCAGGGCGCCTGCCGGTTCGACAATGCAGCGGGTGTCAACAAAAATATCTTTGATGGCTGCGCATACCGCGTCAGTATCTACACGGATGAAGTCGTCAACCAGATCACGCGCCACCCGAAAAGTCTCTTCCCCGACTTGTTTGACGGCCGTTCCGTCAGAGAACAGACCGACGTCGCTCAGCACAACGCGCTGGCCGCTGGCAATCGACTGCATCATGGCGTCCGAGTCGTTCATTTGGACGCCAATCACCAAGATTTCGGGGCGCAAGGCTTTGATGTAGTTGGCAACCCCTGCGATCAGGCCGCCACCACCGACGGCGACAAACACGGCATCAAGCCGGTTGCTGCCCAAGCCTTGAAGTTGGCGCAGTATTTCCATGGCAACCGTGCCCTGACCGGCGATCACGTCGGGGTCATCAAACGGGTGAACAAAAGTCATTCCCGTTTTTTTCTCCAATTGCAAAGCGTGGCTGTGTGCCTCCGAATAGCTGTCGCCTTGCAACACCACTTCAGCGCCGAGGGCGCGAACCGCGTCTATTTTCAGCTGTTGGGTCGTAGTTGGCATCACGATCACGGCTTGTGTGCCCAGCTTGTGCGCGCCCAGCGCCACGCCCTGGGCATGGTTGCCGGCGGAGGCGCAAATCACGCCTTTTTTCAGCTGCTCGGGGCTGAGTTGCGCCAGCTTGTTGTAAGCGCCGCGCAATTTAAAGCTGTGGACCGGCTGCTGGTCTTCGCGTTTGAGCAGCACCTTGTTGTGCAGCCGTCGGCTCAGCGTCTTGGCCGGCTCCAACGCAGTCTCATGCGCCACGTCATAGACCCGGGCCGTCAGGATTTTTTTCAGGTAATCAGCGGGAGTGAGTGCTTTGGATTTCATGCTGGGGCCAGTGTAGTCATAATTCGAAACCGTATAAGTAACTTGGTTTCGCACCCCAATTCAGGACAATCGATTTTCGGAAATTAAATGGCCGTCAACGAAATTGGGCTCTGACCCCAACGAGTTGAGGTAACTTGGGGTCAGACCCCAATTCAAGACCATCGTTTTCCAGAAGAAAATGGCCGTCAACGAAATTGGGCTCTGACCCCAACGAATTAAAGAGGATCAAACATGGACTGCACTGTAAGTTGGACCGGAAACACCGGCGCACGTTCCGGCATGGGTTTTGTGGCCGAGACCGGCAGCGGCCACACTTTGGTGATGGATGGCGCCCCCGACCCTGTCAAGCCAGAAAACGGCGGGCAGAACCTGGCACCCCGGCCGATGGAAACCCTGCTAGCCGGCGCCGGTGGCTGCAGCGCGTATGACGTGGTGCTGATCCTGCGGCGTGGTCGTCACGCAGTCAGTGGCTGCTCGGTCAAGTTGAGCGCTGAACGCGCCGAAGTCGATCCTAAGGTGTTCACCGAGATCAAGATGCACTTCACGGTCTCGGGCCGAGGCATTCCGGCTGCGGCAGTAGAGCGCGCCATTCAGATGAGCCACGACAAGTACTGCTCGGCCAGCATCATGCTGGGTAAAACGGCGCAGATCACAACCAGCTTCGAATTGCTGGAGGTTTAATTGGGGTCAGATTTCAGTTAAACACTTAGATCCGGTGTGCCACCGTCGTCATCAGCTTGGCACCGCAGCGCATCAGCTGCTTGATCGGCGCTGGCAATTCTTGTGCTCCGGCTGACTGGGCTTGGCGGGCGTGTAGCGCTTCATCACTCTTCATTTGCGCCACGATGGCGCGGGATGCCTGATCGGCCAAAGGCAGACGCTCCAAGTGACTTTCCAGATGGGCTTCGACCTGTCGCTCGGTCTCCACCACAAAACCCAGGCTCAAGCCTCGATTGAGTCTACCGGCCACCAACCCCAGGCTGAACGCGCCGGCGTACCACAGCGGGTTGAGCAGTGAAGTCCGGTCGCCCAGTTGGGTCAGCCGCTCCTGGGTCCAGGCCAGATGCTCGGTTTCCTCTTCGCAGGCCTGCAGGTAATGCGCACGCAGTGCCGGGTTGGTGCTGCTCAGAGCCTGCGCGGTGTAGAGCGCCTGGGCGCAGACCTCACCCACATGGTTGACCCGCATCAAGGCGCCGGAAAGCTTTTTTTGCTCCTTAGTCAGTCCCGAATCCGGGCAGGTGCTAAAGCCAGCCGCTTGCGGCAGGGGACGCCTAGCTTGCGGCTTAGCCCACAGCGTGCGCAGGGCGCTGTCGGCGGCATTGAGCAGTGCGTCGATGGTGGTCATGGGTTGAGGCTGGAGTGTAGGGGATACCCTGGGATTGTTGTTGATCTGCAACGAAACGCAATATTTTCAGGCGAATTCTTTGTGGAAAGCGTTTCACTCTGTTGCAATACGCACTAGCTACCTAATTTAGGTGCTTGGCCCGGAATTCAGCGGGGCGTCGAAGTGGAAACACCCAGACAAACCGAAGTAACTAGGCTCTTTGTTTAACCCTTGGAGACAAATCTGATGAAAAAGACCCTCATTGCGGTGGCTGCCCTTGCTGCTACTGCTTCTTTCGCTCAAGTGACCTTGACAGGTAACATTGACATTAGCTACCACCAAATCAGTGGTAGTGCCACTACAGACACCACTGCATTAAGCGGTGTAGGTGCTTCGGTTGGTTCGTCTACAACTGCGATCAACATTGCTTCAGTAGAAGACTTGGGTGGTGGCATGAAAGCGACTGCCTTCTTGGGACTGGATCCACGCGCCATGATCAATAGCAACGGTACGTCTGCTCCAAACGGCGCGCTTGGACGTCACGAAGCCTATGTTGGCGTAATGGGCGGATTTGGCGGCATTTACTTAGGCCCGAAAAACTCTGCGACTTTGGACACATGGGGTGCGCGCTCTCCCTTGGGTACGGCCACGGGCGCTGGGTTTGCCAACATCCAGACCGCTGCTGGTGGCTTGGTGCGTGCTGACCAATCGGTTCAGTACGTTAGCCCAACCTTCAATGGGATTACTGCAAAGATCACCAATGCGCCTGGTAACACTGACGCCGTGACTGGAATTACCTATGCTGGTCTGACCGATATTGGTGTTTCCTATGCCAATGGTCCGCTGGTAGTGGCCGTCTCTTCTCTGAAAAGAGACTCGGTGGTTGCTAATGCTGGTACAGCAGCAGCAGCAGGCGTTCCAGGCGTAGCAGCAACTTCTGCTGCCGCGGATTCCACCTACAATTCCTATGCGCTCAATTATGCGATGGGTGCTGCTAAGCTGTTTATCGGCGGTGGCAAGAGCACTGGCGCATTGGTTAGCAGCCAGAAGGCTATGGGCGCCTCTTACTCCGCTGGAACTTGGACCTTCATTGGCCAATACGGCACATTGGAACTCAGTGGTAACGGCATTGATCGCAAAAACACGGGTCTTCGTATCGACAACGCTTTGAGCAAGCGCACTGTTGCTTACGTTGCTTACGAAGCCTACGACACGGGCGCTGGTACAGCTACAACCAAAACAAATACTGCAGCTATTGGTGTTCGCCACTCCTTCTAATCCCCACGCTGGCTTAGCCAGTTAAGGATTTAAAAGTCTAAAACCCCGCACTCGCAAGAGTGACGGGGTTTTTTCTATGGTGCGTCGTGGAAACGATGAGCTTAGGCGCTGCTGTGATAGGATGAAGGGTATGACCACCATCACTTTTGACACGCTTAAATTTGCCAATCGCTTAAAGGGCGCGGGTCTAACTGACGAGCAGGCGCAAGCGTTCGCTGAAGCTCAAAAGGACGTTTTCGCGGAGGCACTGGATACGACATTGGCAACCAAGCTGGATATCCTGCGCTTGGAGTCCAAGCTCGATCATGAGACATCGCTGCTTAAATGGATGATCGGCGTTTTGTTGGCAGTGGCAGTAGCCAACTTCGCCAAGCAGTTTTTCTGATTGCCAAGTCAGTTGAGGATTTAAAAGTCTAAAACCCCGCGCTCGCGAGAGTGACGGGGTTTTTTCTATGGTGCGTCTCGTGGTGTCGTGTTTGTCAGTAGTGGTTCAATGGACTACACTTGTGACATGAAGTTTGAATGGGATGAATTCAAAAGCGAAGCGTGTTTTAAGGATCGGCATTTTGATTTTGCCTACGCTGCTCGCGTCTTTTTCGATTCGAATCGACTGGTTCGGAAAGACACCCGTTACAGCTATGGCGAAGAGCGTTATCAGCTAACAGGCTGTATTGATGGGCGTATATATGTGCTTGTCTATACGCCAAGGCATGATGTGATGCGCATCATTTCAGCACGCAAGGCAAACCAACGTGAGGTGAAACAATATGAAGACCGTTCACATGACGATTGATCCGAAAGATTCTGTTTCCATGGGCGTCGGCCGTATCAATACTGAAAGAGTTGATGCGACCACCGAACAAGAAATCGCACAACAACAAGCGGCAGATGAGGGCGAAGCCATTCTCGATGCAGCCAAGTTTGCTCGTCGTGTCCGCAGACGCCTCGGTTTCACCCAAGCTGAATTCGCAGAGCGTATTGACGTTTCTCTCGATACCATCCGAAACTGGGAGCAGGGGAAAAGATGCCCTACGGGTGCTGCGAAGGCGCTCTTGAAGGTATTGGACAAGGTTCCAGAGGCTGCGTTGACGGCACTGCATTGATGCGTCGTGGTGTCGTGTAACACGACACTACAGCATGCAAGCAGTACCACCAATCTGGGTGTCCTTTTAAAAGGACAATGCGGTTCACGGGTTTGAGCTGTTGGTGAGTGGGCTTTTGTAGCCAGCTGCAATCGATTCAAATTTCTGCATGCGCTGTTTGTGAAGGGATTCTTCAAGCCTCGCCTCTTTACTCACAGACGCCTTTGGTTCTAGGGGATGATTACCGCAAGAGTGACGGGGTTTTTCTATGGTGCGTCGTGGAAACGATGAGCTTAGGCGCTGCTGTGATAGGATGAAGACTATGACCACCATCACTTTTGACACGCATAAATTCGTCAAAGATCTTCGGGATGCAGGAGTTCCAGAGCCTCAGGCTGAGGCATTTGTTCGTGCCCAGCAAGAAATACTGTCCCAAGCATTGGATACGACGCTCGCGACTAAGCGAGATGTCGATGTGGTGGACAACAAAATTGACCAGTTGCGTTGGATGGTAGGCGTTCTCATCGCAATCGCTGCGGCAAACTTCGCCAAACAGTTTTCCTGATCTGACGCTGACGCAAGTCAGTTAAGGATTTAAAAGTCTAAAACCCCGCGCTCGCAAGAGTGGCGGGGTTTTTTACTACAATCGCCCATCTTGCTGATTCTGATCAAATTTCTCCTTCTGAGTTTGTTGCTCCCGCTGGTGGCCTGTTCGGTCGCACCGTTGTCTGTCCCCTCGGCTTTATCGGGCAAGTCAGCGGCTCAAGATGCGCTGAGCAGCGCCCATCGGGTCTCAGTAGCGCCCTTGGTCGGCTGGCAGCATATGCTGCTACCGGGGAAAACGCCGACCCAGTATCTGCCAACCCAGGTCGATGGCCGGGTTGCAATGGCGGCGCGTTCTGAGGCCTCGGCCAGCATGTTGCGCCAAAACTTGCGGGTTGAGCCGCAGGATCTGAGCAGCGTGCGGTTTTCCTGGAAAGTGCCTGCCTTAATGGAACGCGCCGATCTGGGGTTGCGCGATAGGGCTGACTCGCCAGTCAGGGTGGTTCTGGTGTTTGAGGGCGACCGCAGCCAATTTTCAATGCGCAATAGCGCTTTGTCTGAACTCTCGCTGGCGCTGACCGGCGAGGCCATGCCTTATGCCACGCTGATGTATGTCTGGTGCAACAGCCGCCCTAGCGGCAGTGTGATCGTGAGTTCGCGTACCGACCGTATCCGCAAGCTGGTGGTTGAGTCGGGTAAGGGTCACCTCAACCAGTGGCTGGACTATGAGCGGGATGTACGGGCCGATTTTGAGAAAGCATTCGGCGAGCCCCCGGGTGCCCTGATCGGCATTGCCATCATGAGCGACAGCGACAACACCCGAAGCCGGACCGAGGCTTGGTATGGGCCGGTGCAATTGGGCCAATCGTTGCTGGCCAAAAAATAAGGTGCTGTCACGCGCTTGAGGCATGGCTGGCCTTATGATGGCACGCCATGAACCAACTCGAAGCACTCAAACAATTCAGCACCGTGGTGGCCGATACCGGCGACTTCAAGCAGATCACGGCGTGGCAGCCGCAAGACGCCACCACCAATCCCTCGCTGATACTTAAGGCTGTTCAAAAGCCCGAGTACGCCAGCTTGCTGAAGGACCTTGTAGCCCGCTTTCGGAGCCGTGCCCTGGATGAATTGGTGGATCGATTGCTGGTACGCTTTGGTTGCGAAATTTTGGCGTTGATACCAGGCCGAGTCTCTACCGAAGTCGATGCCCGCTTGAGTTTTGACAGTGCGGCGACGGTGGTGCGGGCCGAACGCATCATCGAGTTGTACCAAGCCCAGGGTATTCCAATTGACCGGGTATTGATCAAGGTGGCTGCCACCTGGGAGGGGATCGAAGCTGCGGCCGAACTCGAATGCCGCGGCATTCACACCAATCTAACGCTGCTGTTCTCGTTTTGTCAGGCCGTGGCCTGTGCCCAAGCCAAGGTGCAGCTTATTTCACCTTTTGTCGGCCGCATTTACGACTGGTACAAAAAAGCAGCCGGTTTGGCTTGGGATGAAGCTGCCCACAGCGGGGCCAATGATCCTGGGGTGCAAGCGGTGCACAAAATCTTTAACCATTACAAGAAATTCGGCATTGCCACTGAGGTGATGGGTGCGAGCTTTCGCAATACCGGTCAAATTGCTGCCTTGGCGGGCTGTGACTTGTTGACCATCAGTCCAGAGCTGTTGGCTGAACTGGCGGGCAATGCGTTGCCCCTGAGCCCGGCACTCGATGCCCGGGCGGCTCAGGCTCTGGACTTGCCAGTCCAGCAGTACGACGAAGCGTCTTTCAGGCTGGCGCTCAATGACGATGCCATGGCCAGCGAAAAACTGGCTGAGGGCATCCGTGCATTTTGCGTGGATGCGGTGAAGCTTGAGCAGTTGTTATTGGCCAGCTGAGTTGGTCATGACGAACACTATGCGTTGCGACCGCACGCCTGCCTGGGCCGCGCTGAATAAGCAGTTTGAGTCGAGTGGCAAACACTTTGATTTGCGTCAGGCTTTTGCTCAGGATGGTGAGCGGTTCGAACGGTTCAGCCAGGACGCGCCCCACATCTTTGCGGATTTGTCAAAAAACCTGATCGATTCGACCACGCAAGACCTGCTGTTTGAATTGGCTCTGCAAACCGATGTGCAAGGGCAGCGCGACGCCATGTTTGCCGGTGAGGCCATCAACAGCACCGAACAACGCCAGGTGCTGCACTGGTTGTTGCGTAGTCCTGCTGATGCGCTAAAGAGAGGTCTGGTTGGCCGCCAGCTTGCAAACGAACAGGCGCAGGTGCAGCAGACGCTGGACGCCATGCTGGACTTCGCCCAAAGCGTGCGTGGCAATCGGGCGATCACGGACGTGGTCAGTATTGGGATCGGTGGCTCGGACTTGGGTGGGCTGATGGCGGTGCTGGCGCTCAACGCTTTTGTCACGCCAGACCAGCGCTTTCATTTTGTCTCCAATCTGGACGGTCACGAGCTGGCGGCCAAGTTGAAACGTCTGCAGCCTGAGAGCACACTGTTCTTGATTGCCAGCAAATCGTTCACGACCAGCGAGACTTTGCGTAATGCTTTGTCGGCTAAACAGTGGTTCCAGGCCAATGGCGGAACCGATGTGGCGCGTCATTTTGTGGCGCTCACCACCCATGTGACGGCGGCGCGTGCTTTTGGCATCAGCACCACGTTTGGATTTTGGGATTGGGTGGGTGGCCGCTACTCGCTGTGTTCGGCCATCGGCTTGCCACTGGCAATTGCCATAGGGGCTGAAGGCTTCCGAAGTTTTTTAGCTGGCGCTCATGCCATGGATCAGCATTTCCGAACTGCGCCCCTGGCGAGTAATCTGCCGATCCGCTTGGGTCTGCTTGACGTTTGGAACCGCAATTTCCACGGTTTTGGCAGTCGCAATATTGCGCCGTATCACAGCGCACTGCGCCGGTTGGCGGCCTACTTGCAACAGTTGGAAATGGAAAGCAATGGCAAGCGGGTGGGCCGGGACGGACAGCTTTTGCCGTTTGCAACCGCACCTGTGCTGTGGGGCGAGCCCGGAACCAATGGCCAACACGCTTATTTCCAACACCTGCACCAAGGCAGCGATGTGATTCCGGTGGAGTTTGTTGCCGTCAAGACTGCTGAACATGATTTGCCAGAACATCAGCAGGGGCTACTGGCCAACGCCTTGGCCCAGGCTCAGGCTCTGATGTTGGGGCAGGACGACCCGGACACCGGAGGCGAAGGTCATCGCCACTTCGAAGGCAACCGCCCCAGTACTTTTTTGCTGCTTGAGCGGCTGGACCCCGTCAGCCTCGGGGCTTTTATCGCCTTACAAGAACACCGGGTGTTTGTCAGCGGTGCGGTCTGGGGCATCAACAGCTTCGACCAATGGGGTGTCGAGCTGGGCAAACAGCTGGCCAAAGACATTGCGCCCCGACTGGTTAGCGGCGATCTGGCTGGTCTGGATGCCTCTACCGCCGGCCTGCTGAAAAAACTCAGAGCCTGAAATAGAAAAACCCGCAGGCGCAAGCACTGCGGGTTTGGTTTTGAGCCGGGTGCACAAGTGCAACCCGACGCAAGGCGCTAGCGCTATTACATGCCCATGCCGCCCATACCACCCATGCCGCCCATATCACCCATGCCGCCAGGCATGCCGCCGCCGGCTTCGGCTTTGGGCGCCTCAGCCACCATGCATTCGGTGGTCAGCATCAAGGAGGCCACAGACGCTGCGTTTTGCAGTGCGGTGCGGGTCACTTTGGTCGGGTCCAGAATACCCATTTCGATCATGTCGCCATAAGTGTCGTTGGCCGCATTGAAGCCGTAGTTTCCTTTGCCAGCCAACACCGCATTGACCACGACCGACGCTTCGCCGCCGCCGTTGAAAACGATTTCACGCAGGGGTGCTTCGATCGCCTTGAGCACCAGCTTGATGCCGGCATCTTGGTCGGCGTTGTCGCCTTTGATGGTGCCAGCAGCTTGCTTGGCACGCAGCAAAGCCACGCCGCCACCAGCCACGATGCCTTCTTCGACTGCGGCGCGGGTTGCATGCAGCGCATCTTCAACGCGGGCTTTTTTCTCTTTCATTTCGACTTCGGTGGCAGCGCCGACCTTGATCACAGCAACGCCACCGGCGAGTTTTGCAACACGCTCCTGGAGTTTTTCGCGGTCGTAGTCACTGGTTGCTTCTTCGATTTGAACGCGCACTTGCTTGACGCGGGCTTCGATGTCAGCGTTGGCGCCAGCGCCGTCGATGATGATGGTGTTTTCTTTGCCCACTTCGATACGCTTGGCCGAACCGAGGTCAGCCAAAGTCACTTTTTCCAGCGACATGCCGACTTCTTCAGCAATCACTTTGCCGCCGGTCAGGATGGCGATGTCTTCGAGCATGGCTTTGCGGCGATCGCCAAAACCTGGAGCCTTGACAGCGACGACTTTCAGAATACCGCGAATGGTGTTGACCACCAAAGTAGCCAGGGCTTCGCCTTCGACTTCTTCAGCAATGATCAGCAGCGGACGGCCCGACTTGGCAACTTGCTCCAGCGTGGGCAACAAATCACGGATGTTGCTGATTTTCTTGTCGTACAGCAGAACAAAGGGGTTGTCCAGCAAAGCGGCTTGCTTCTCTGGGTTGTTGATGAAGTAGGGCGACAGATAGCCGCGGTCAAACTGCATGCCTTCAACCACGTCGAGCTCGGAGTCCAGCGACTTGCCGTCTTCCACGGTGATCACGCCTTCTTTGCCGACTTTGTCCATGGCGTCAGCAATGATCTTGCCGATGGCGTCGTCGCTGTTGGCTGAAATGGAGCCAACTTGTGCGATTTCTTTGGAAGTGGTGGTGGCTTTGGAAGCCTTCTTCAGCTCAGCAACCAAGGCGGAAACCGCTTTGTCGATGCCGCGCTTCAAGTCCATCGGGTTCATGCCGGCAGCCACGTATTTCATGCCTTCGTGAACGATGGCTTGAGCCAACACGGTCGCCGTGGTGGTGCCGTCGCCAGCGATGTCCGAGGTCTTGGAAGCAACTTCCTTGACCATTTGGGCGCCCATGTTCTGCAGCTTGTCTTTGAGCTCGATTTCCTTGGCCACGGACACACCGTCCTTGGTCACGGTGGGGGCGCCAAATGAGCGCTCCAATACCACGTTGCGGCCCTTGGGGCCGAGAGTGACCTTGACGGCGTTGGCCAGAATGTTCACGCCTTCAACCATGCGGTGGCGGGCTTCGCCACCAAAAATTACGTCTTTAGCTGCCATGTTATGACTCCATTAATTTCAAATAAATATAAAACTTGTTGTGGGGGAAGAAAGCGTCGCGAGCGCACGTCAGGCTAGGCGCACCGCGCACAGACACCGGAACGTACTTCTGTACGTGAGGATGTCGAGCACGGGGCAACGACGCATGGCGTGCGCGCAGCAGCTTTATTTCTCTACAACGGCGAACAGGTCGTCTTCTTTCATGACGAGGAGCTCGTCGCCATCGACCTTGACGGTCTGGCCGCTGTACTTGCCGAACAAAACGCGGTCACCGACCTTGACGTTCATGGCCAGCAACTCGCCCTTGTCGTTTTTCTTGCCTGGGCCCACGGCCAAGACTTCGCCCTGGTCTGGTTTTTCAGCGGCGCTGTCAGGAATGACGATGCCGGAAGCAGTTTTCGTTTCGTTTTCAACGCGTTTGACAATCACGCGGTCGGCCAGAGGACGCAGTTTCATGGTGTTTCCTTTTGAAACAAGGGTTTGAAGTAAAAAACAAATACACCACCTCCGAGGAGGCGGTGACTAGTATCGGTAGTAGAGGTGTTGTTAGCACTCAATTCAGTCGAGTGCTAATGATACGGCCTTTTTCAGGCTTTTCAAGAGCGGCTGAAAAGCCGCCTCAATTTATTTTCCGGCTGCGGCTCGCAGGAAATGGGCTTTGTCCGTGCGCTCCCAGCTGAACTCGGGCTCTTCGCGACCGAAGTGGCCGTAAGCGGCGGTCTTTTCGTAAATCGGGCGCAACAGGTCCAGCATTTGGATGATGCCCTTAGGTCGCAAATCAAAGTACTCGCTGACCAAGGCAGCGATTTTCTCGTCGTCGATGATGCCGGTGCCTTCGGTATTGATGGTGACGTTCATGGGTCGAGCCACGCCAATGGCGTAAGCCACCTGGATTTGGCATTTGCTGGCCAAGCCTGCGGCGACGATATTTTTCGCCACATAACGTGCAGCATAAGCGGCAGATCGGTCCACTTTGGTGGGGTCTTTACCGCTGAATGCACCGCCACCGTGGGGGCAGGCACCGCCATAGGTGTCGACGATGATTTTGCGACCAGTCAGGCCGCAATCGCCTTGCGGTCCGCCAATGACGAAGCGGCCGGTCGGGTTGACCAAGTACTTGGTGTCCTTGAGCCATTCTTTGGGCAACACGGGCTTGATGATTTCTTCAATCACCGCTTCGACGAAAGCCGGTTTCATTTTGTGGCCGTCGCTCATCTCGGGCGCGTGTTGACTCGACAGCACCACGGTGTCGATCGAGTGCGGCTTGCCGTCCACATAACGCATGGTCACCTGACTTTTGGCATCAGGGCGAAGAAAAGGCAGACGCCCATCTTTGCGCAACTGGGCCTGGCGCTCGACCAGTCGGTGGGCATAGTAAATGGGTGCTGGCATCAGTTCGGGGGTTTCGCTGCAGGCGTAGCCAAACATCAAGCCCTGGTCACCCGCGCCAGTATTAAGATGGTCATCGCTGGCGTGATCGACGCCCTGAGCGATGTCGTTGCTTTGCTTGTCGTAGGCTACCAGCACAGCGCAACCTTTGTAATCGATTCCGTACTCTGTGTTGTCGTAACCAATGCGCTTGATCGTGTCGCGTGCCACTTGGATGTAGTCGACGTGGGCGTTGGTGGTGATCTCACCGGCCAGCACCACCAAACCGGTGTTGCACAGCGTTTCAGCGGCAACCCGTGACAACGGGTCTTGCTTGAAGATCGCGTCCAGGATGGCGTCAGAAATTTGATCCGACACTTTGTCGGGGTGACCCTCGGAAACCGATTCGGAGGTAAAGAGAAAATCGCTCGACATTTTGAAAAGCTCCCTTAAAACAAAAAACAACAAAGTTTGTCGCGTTGCTTGGGCTGGGTAGCTTTGGCGAACGCTTTAGCAGATTTGTCTGATTAGACAAGGCACAATGGCGCCACTTTCGTGATGCATTTGTGTGTCGCCCTGCAAGTAGTTCCATAACTCAGCGACCCGCCGATCTTACTCGACCGATGACCACCTTGTTCAAACTGTTCTCGCTGTTCCCCTTGTGGCTGCTGCACGGTCTGGGCTGGTTGGTGGGCTGGTTGGTGTTTGTGCTGTCTGGGTTGTTCCGACGGCGTTTGCTGGCGCAGGCCCGTCTGGCGGGTTATGGCTGGCGCCAGTGGGCGGCAGCCGTTGGGGCGACCGGGAAAATGGTTGCCGAGTTGCCTCGGCTCTGGTTGGGGCGAGCCGTGCCGGTGCAGTGGCAGGGTACCGAGCATTTAGAGCGTGCTTTGTCAGCGGGCCGCGGTGTGATCCTGCTGACGCCGCATCTGGGCTGTTTTGAAATCACGGCCCAGGCCTACGCCCAGCGCTATGGGCAGACAAAAGCCATTACGGTGTTGTACCGGCCTTCCCGTCAGCGCTGGCTGGATCGGTTGATGGTGTTGGCACGGAGTCGGCCTGGTTTACAGACAGCGCCTGCCAGTCTAGCCGGCGTGAAGCAAATGCTCAAAGCACTGCGCCAAGGGCAGACCCTGGGCTTGCTACCCGATCAGGTGCCGCCACTGGGACTGGGGCTGTGGGCACCTTTTTGGGGGCGAGATGCCTACACCATGACCCTGGCAGCGCGCTTGGCACTGCAAAGCGGCGCCTGCCCGGTGCTGACCTGGGGTGAGCGTTTGCCCTGGGGTCGTGGTTACCTTGTTCACTATCAGCCGCTGGCAGAAGAACTGGCAGCGGACGTTCAAGTTGCGGCAGCGCAGATCAACCAGGCGATGGAAGCATTGATTCGTCAGTGCCCCCAGCAGTACTTGTGGAGCTACGACCGCTTCAAGCAGCCGCGAGAGGATGCCTGAGCATGTTGAGCAAATTGGGGATTGTCGTGATGCGGCTGCTGGCTCGTTTGCCCCTGTCATGGCTGCGCGCGTTAGGTTGGCTATTGGGTTGTTTGCTTTATCTGCTGGCGTGGCCGAGACGTCGTGTGGTGTGGGTCAACTTGAGCCTGTGTTTCCCTGGCCTCAATCAGCAGCAACTGCGGTCCCGCAGTTTCCAAACCTTTGTTTATTTCGCTCAAGCGTGGCTGGACCGCAGCTGGCTATGGCATGGTTCTGAACAAGTGACGCGGCAACGCTTGCGGATGACGGGTGAACTGCAGGCGTTAGAGGGAACAGAGCCAACCGTGATTTTTGCCCCGCACTTTGTCGGTCTGGATGCGGGTTGGACGGCATTAACCCAGCAGCTCCCGAGGCATTTCAATACTATTTACACCCACCAGTCCAATGCCGTGCTGGACGACTGGATTTTGGCGGGGCGACGACGCTTTGGTCAGTCCCAGCTATTGGGGCGAGTCGAGGGCGTCAAAACCATCATTGCTGGTCTGCGCCGTGGCGAACCACTTTATTTATTGCCCGACATGAATTTTGGCCCGGAAGATTCGGTTTTCGTTCCTTTTTATGGCGTTCCTGCCGCCACAGTTCCTTCCCTTTCACGTTTTGCCAAGCTCGGGCGGGCCCGGGTGGTTCCGGTCGTCACTCGCTTGACCGACCAAGGTTATGAGGTTGAAGTGTTAGCGCCTTGGACGGATTTTCCCGGTCCGCAACGGGTGGCCGATACCGCGCTCATGAACCGGCGATTGCAAGCCTGGATCGACCGCATGCCGGCGCAGTATTTCTGGGTCCACAAACGGTTCAAGGACCGGCCCAGCGGTCAGCCCGCGGTTTATTGATCGGGATGTGCCCATTGCCAGAGCAATTGGGCGACATCTTCAATGCCAATGCGTTTGGTCGCTGAAAATAAGCGAACTTCACCGCCACCGGCCTGCAATTTCATGATGGAAAGCGCTTTGCTGGCTTCGCTGCGGTTGAGCTTGTCGGCTTTGGTTAAAACCACCAGAAACTTCAACCCTTGCTCGACCCGGGGGCGAACCACATCGAGTAGGATTTCATCGAGCTCGGTCAGTCCGTGGCGCGGATCGCACATCAGCACAATGGCTTTGAGGTTTTCGCGCGTCACCAAATAGTTGGCCATGACTTGCTGCCAGCGGATTTTGTCGGCCTTGGGCACGGCGGCATAACCGTAGCCCGGCAAATCGGCCAGCACTGCGTCAGTCACGCCTTGCTTGCCCAGGGAAAAAAGGTTGATGTGCTGGGTGCGCCCGGGTTTTTTGGACGCGAAAGCCAGCTGTTTTTGCTGGGTCAAGGTGTTGATGCAGGTTGATTTTCCGGCGTTGGAGCGGCCGACAAAAGCAATTTCCGGCACATCGAGGGCGGGTAAAAAATGCAACTCTGGCGCTGTAGTAAGAAATTTGGCCGTATGCAACCAGCCCATGGCAATGGTTGCAGGTGATTTGGCTGCCGCGATTTCGCTGCTGGTCTGGGGGGGCGGAATCGGCAGCGGCGTGTTCTTGATCGTCATGATTTTGTTGGAAGTCTCAGTCCCGCATTGTAGAATGCGGCTGTTTTGCTCACAGAGACACGGTTTTTCCTATGAAGTTATTTGTACACGGGCTCGTGGCCGCCTCATTGGCCATTCTCGCTTTTTCAGCAACAGCCGAAAGCCCAAAACCTGCCGCCCCCGCCAAGATCGCCAAACCCGATTTGGTTAAGGGAGCGGCCAGTTACACGGCGGTTTGTGCTGCTTGTCACGGTGCTGATGGCAACTCCGGCACCCCGTCCAACCCCAAGCTGGCTCAGCAGCATCCCGAGTATTTAATTGAACAGCTGCAGGCGTTCAAGTCCGGCAAACGCAACAACCCCATCATGAGCGGCTTTGCCTCGGCACTGAGCGACGAAGACATGAAAAATATCGCGTACTGGGTTGGCAACAACAAAGCCAAACCCGGTTTTGCCAAGGACAAGGAATTGGTAGCGCTGGGCGAACGCATTTACCGTGGCGGCATAGCGGATCGCCAAGTCGCTGCCTGTGCCAGTTGCCACAGCCCCAACGGTGCTGGTCTGCCTCCGATTTACCCGCGACTCAGTGGCCAGCATGCCGACTACACGGCAGCCCAGTTGACGGGTTTTCGCGACGGCATGCGTAAAAATAACCCGCTTATGACCCAGGTGACTGCCAAGATGAATGACCGAGAAATCAAGGCGGTTGCGGATTTCATCGCTGGTTTACGTTAAACCGAATTCTGTGTAATTCGTTCGTCCTGCGCAGGCGGGAATCCAGTACCTGGTGCTTTGTTAGGCCGCTATCGGGCTTCGTTTGCCAGGAGATGGCGGTCGTTTGAACTGATGTTTCTTCCCGCCACAATTGACGCATGACAGTTTCCACCGAGGGTATTGAACTCAAGTCCGCTCCCCGCTCAGTTCGCTCTGCGGTGGAGTTGTTGTCGTCGATGCGATTTTCAATTTCGCTGTTGACCCTGATTTGCATCGCCGCCATCATCGGCACGGTGCTCAAGCAGCATGAGCCTCTGACCAACTATGTCAATCAATTCGGCCCTTTTTGGGCTGATGTTTTTGGTCTTGCCAGTCTCTATTCGGTTTACAGTGCTTGGTGGTTTTTGCTGATTCTGGCTTTCCTGGTGTGCAGCACTTCGCTGTGCATTGCCCGCAACACACCCAAAATATGGGTCGACCTCAAGACCTACAAGGAAAACATCCGAGAGCAAAGTCTGCAAGCTTTTGGCCACAAGCGCCAAGCGGTGTTGCTTGAAGCACCCGAGCAAGCCGCTCAGCGTATCAGCCAATTGCTAGGCTCAGGCGGCTGGCGCGTACGGGTGCAGCAAAGGCAAAACCAGGGCGTTAGCAGCTGGATGGTTGCGGCCAAAACAGGCGCTGCCAATAAGCTGGGCTATATCGCAGCCCATAGTGCCATCGTCTTGGTGTGTCTGGGCGGATTGTTCGATGGCGACTTGATCGTTCGGGCCCAGATGCTGTTCAGCGGCAAATCGAGCTACAGCGGCGGCGGCTTGATGGCCGATGTCAAGCCCGAGCACCGCTTAGGCCCGGGCAATCCGACTTTCCGGGGCAATCTGCTGGTGGCTGAAGGTGCCCAGTCCAGCACTGCTGTCATCAGCCAGTCCGATGGCGTTTTATTGCAAGACTTGCCGTTTGCCATCGAACTCAAGAAATTTATCGTGGAGTACTACTCCACGGGCATGCCCAAGCTGTTTGCCAGCGACATCATCATTCACGACAAAGCCACGGGAGAAAAGACCGCAGCCCGAGTTGAAGTCAATCACCCAGCCCAGCATAGCGGGGTTGAGATTTACCAGTCCAGCTTTGATGACGGAGGCTCCAGCGTGCGACTCAAAGCCTTCGCCATGCAAAACCAGGCAGCCTCTTTTGAAATCGAAGGCGTGATTGGTGGTTCGGCTCAACTCAGCACGGGACAAGACCAGTTGACTTTGGAGTACACCGGTTTGCGGGTGATTAATGTCGAGAATTTTTCCAGTAGCGGCCAAACCGCCATTGATCCACGCAAGGTGGATCTGACTGAAGCTCTGGGTCAGCGCATGGGCGCGGCCAACAAAAGCGCAACCAAGAAAGAGTTGCGTAATGTCGGGCCCAGCGTCAGCTACAAGTTGCGCGATGGTGCGGGTCAAGCCCGCGAGTTCAATAATTACATGTTGCCGGTGGACCTGGGTGACGGGGTCGCGGTTTTCCTGATGGGGGTGCGCGACTCACCGGCAGAACCGTTTCGGTATTTGCGGATTCCGGCCGACGAGAAAAGCAGTTCGGATGCATTCTTTCAGCTGAAAGCGGCCCTGGCCGATGCGGGCTTGCGCGAGCAAGCAGTACGGCGTTACGCCCAGCAAGCAGTGGCAGCCTCGCGTCCTGACTTGATGCAGCAACTGATGGCATCTGCGACCCGCGCGCTGGCCTTGTTTGCCGGAGCGGAATCGATTGTGGGCAAGCCGTCACCAGGGGGCTTGCAAGCGTTGGCTGATTTCGTTGAAACCCATGTGCCAGAGGGCGAGCGGGCCAAGGCGGGTGAGGTCTTGATTCGGATTCTGAACGGTACGCTGTTTGAACTGGCTCAGGTGACGCGCCAGCGCGCGGGAGAAAAACCGCTAGAGCCCAGTATGACGAACCAGGCTTTTATGACGCAAGCGGTGCTGGCCTTGAGCGATGCCCTGGTCTATCCGGTGCCCATGGTGTTCCAGTTGCTCGATTTCAAGCAGGTCCAAGCCAGTGTGTTCCAAGTGGCTCGTGCCCCGGGCAAGACCTTGGTTTATTTGGGCTGTGCTTTGTTGATTTTGGGTATTTTTGCCATGCTCTATGTGCGCGAACGCCGGATCTGGGTTTGGTTGACGCCGGTTGATGGAGCGACTCAGGCCGTCATGGCTTTGTCCACCAACCGCAAGACCTTGGATGGCGATAGCGAGTTTGTGCAATTGGCCGGAAAACTGCTCGGTTCGAATCCCGCAGCGCATTAAACTTGACAGACAAAGCGCAAACCTGATCTCCCCACTGCTGAGGTAATACATGAATTCGAGCACAACCCTGACGCACCAGCGCTTGTACGAAGGCTATTTCGCCAAGCGCAATGCCTTGGACTGGCTGTTTGCAGCGCTGGTGGTGGCAGGGGGTGTTTTTGCTTTGGCCCGTTATGCCGAAGCCATGGATGGGTATGAGAAAGCCATCCTCATCGCAGCCCTGCCAAGCGCCGTTGTTATGGGTTGGTTTTGGCGTCCGTTGCGGCTCTTGATGGCGATTGTTGCGGGTTTTTCCCTGCTCGCCATCGCTTCTTACCAGGGTCAATTGGCGCGAGCTGAGACGGTTTTTTGGCTCAAGTATTTCTTGTCCAGTCAGTCGGCGATTTTGTGGATGAGCTTGCTGTATTTCATGAGCACGCTCTTTTATGGCCTGGGCTTGCTGTCCAACAGTCAGAGCACAGCACTGGAGTGGACCGGTTCCCGTCTGGCCTGGGTAGCCACCACCATGGCCTTGATCGGGACTATGGTGCGTTGGTACGAGAGCTACTTGATTGGTGCCGATGTGGGACATATTCCGGTCAGCAATCTGTACGAAGTGTTCGTGTTGTTTTGCTGGATCACCACGGCTTTCTATCTGTATTTTGAAGAGCAGTACAACACGCGCGCCTTGGGGGTGTTCGTCATGTTGGTGGTCAGCGCTGCAGTCGGTTTCTTGCTTTGGTACACCGTGGTACGTGAGGCGCATGAAATCCAACCCTTGGTACCCGCGCTCAAAAGTTGGTGGATGAAGCTGCATGTTCCCGCCAATTTCATCGGTTACGGAACCTTCGCCCTGGCCGCGATGGTGGCTTTTGCTTACTTGATCAAACAACAGGCCACGGAAACCCGTTGGTTTAAATTGACCCCGATCTGGCTGCTCGGCGTGGCCCTGTGTTTTGTTCCGATTGCTTTTCGCCAGCGTGGTGTGGCTGAGGCAGGTGGCAGTTATTGGGTCGGTTACGCCTTGATTTCCTCGCTGATCATTGCCTTGATCTTGTTCGGGCGGCAACGCATCGCCTTGCGGTTGCCCGCTCTGGAAGTGCTCGACGATGTGATGTACAAATCGATTTCGGTCGGTTTTGCTTTTTTCACCATCGCTACCGTATTGGGCGCACTCTGGGCTGCCGAGGCCTGGGGTGGTTACTGGAGTTGGGATCCGAAAGAGACTTGGGCCTTAATTGTCTGGCTCAATTACGCCGCCTGGCTGCACATGCGTCTGATGAAAGGCCTGCGTGGCACGGTGGCGGCTTGGTGGGCGCTGGCCGGGCTGGCTGTGACCACATTCGCCTTTCTGGGTGTCAACATGTTCTTAAGCGGCCTGCACAGTTACGGCACGCTTTGAGCCCTGCTGGGGCCGAGGCGTGTCGCCCCACCCCGCCATATCGTGAAAGAGTGCCTCATCAGAACCCTGGGTCTTCGACTCGATTGCACGATAGCGCTGTGCCAGCTAAGCTTAGGTGATCTACCTAGGATACTTTATGTTGATCAAAAACAGCATTTCCGGCTTCATTCACCCCCATCCCAGTGAGATCACGGCGCAAGGTGTTTACGCCGCTCGACGGGACTTGATCAAGTTGATGGCCACAGGCGTGGCTGGCGCCGCCTTGAGTACGTGGGCTGCGCGGCAAGCTTGGGCCGCAGCACCGGGCAAGCTCCCGGCTCTGCAGGGCGCCAAGTCTGCTGTGACGGGGGCTTTGACCATGGACAAGCTGACCGATTACAAGGACGCGAGCAGTTACAACAATTTTTATGAGTTCGGGACTGACAAAGCTGATCCGGCGCGCCACGCCCACAGCTTGAAGACGCGTCCCTGGGCCGTGGAAATAGAGGGACTGGTTAAGAAACCGGGCAAGTATGCGATCGAGGACTTACTCAAACTCAGCGCCCAGGAGGAACGGATTTACAGATTGCGTTGTGTTGAAGGTTGGTCCATGGTGATTCCCTGGGTTGGTTATTCGCTGGCCGAACTGATCCGGAAAGTCGAGCCGCTGGGCAGCGCCAAATATGTGGAGTTCGTTACCCTGGCCGATCCGAAAACCATGCCGTTTATCGGCTCCCGGGTCTTGAGCTGGCCTTATGTTGAGGCGCTTAGGATGGACGAGGCCATGCATCCCTTGACGCTCTTGACTTTCGGTATGTATGGCGAAATTTTGCCCAATCAGAACGGCGCCCCAGTGCGACTGGTCGTGCCTTGGAAATATGGTTTCAAGAGTGCGAAAAGTCTGGTGAAAATCCGATTCACTGACAGCCAACCCGCCACTGCTTGGAGCAAGGCCGCACCCAATGAATACGGCTTCTATTCCAACGTCAATCCTCAGGTCGAGCACCCGCGCTGGAGCCAGGCCAGTGAGCGACGGATTGGCGAAGATGGCTTATTCGCCAAGAAGCGGCCAACCCTGATGTTCAATGGCTATGAAGCCCAGGTCGGGCAGCTTTATGCGGGCATGGACTTGAAGAAAAATTATTGAAATCGGTTGCTGCGGTTCTGTGATTCATCGATGAAACAATTTTTGCTGCACCGAGCTGCCAAACCGGTGCTGTTCATCGTCTGTTCCCTGCCCTTTTTCTGGTTGCTGTTGGCGACCATAACAAATCAGTTGGGAGCCAATCCGGCAGAAGCTTTGATCCGCTCCTTGGGTGACTGGACCTTGCGATTTTTGTGTCTGGTGCTGGCGGTGACGCCGCTGCGCGTGATTTTTAAATTGACTGAGCTGGCCCGATTTCGCCGGATGCTGGGCTTGTATGTCTATTTCTACGGCGTGCTGCACTTCTTGAGTTACAGCGGCTTCGATATGGGCTTTGATGTCAGCGATATCAGCCGCGACATTGCCAAACGCCCCTTCATCCTGGTGGGGTTTAGCGCCTTGCTGCTGTTGACCCCGCTGGCATTGACTTCGTTTAACCGCGCCATCAAGGTGATGGGCGCCAAGCGCTGGCAAACCTTGCACCAACTGGTTTATGTCGTGGCCGGACTGGCATTGCTGCATTTTTTTTGGATGCGAGCGGGCAAGAATGACTTTGCCGAAGTCGGGATCTATTTGGCGATCATGACGGCTTTGCTGGGCTGGCGTTTGGTCCGTCGACTGCAGCGAAAGCGACCTGCAGCGAACCAGGTTGCGCCTTGATCACGGCAGCCCGGACTTAGATTAAATGCTCGCCTCGCGTCTGGTCAGCAGTCGTTTCGCGTTGACGAATCAGGTGGACTTGGGAGCCGTCGACCAGGATTTCGGCAGCACGACTGCGACTGTTGTAGTTGCTGGCCATGCTCATGCAATAGGCGCCAGCAGACAGCACAGCCAGGTACTCTCCCGGTTGCACGGCCAGACTGCGATCAGTACCAATCCAATCCCCGCTTTCGCAAATCGGGCCGACCACATCCCACAGCATTGGGGTGGAGTTGGGGGCTGACTCAGTCAAAGGAACGATCTGGTGAAAAGCCTGGTACATGGCGGGTCGAGGTAAATCGTTCATGGCGGCATCGATGATGCAAAAGTTTTTTTGTTCGCCCGGCTTCAAGTACAACACCTCAGTCAGGCAGACGCCAGCGTTGCCCACCAAGGATCGACCAGGCTCAATGATCAGCAGGCGTTGGCCAAAACCCCGGCCATCGAGCTTGGCCAGTAATTTGGACCACAACACATCGGCTTGAGGTGGCTCGTCGCCTTGGTAATCGATGCCTAGCCCGCCGCCAAAATCGATGTGATGAATGGCAATGCCTGAGGCCTCAATTTCCTCCACCAGATCGAGTACACGATCCATTGCATCGAGATAGGGCGCTTCCTGCGTTATTTGGGAACCAATGTGGCAATCGATGCCGACCACCTGCAAGCCGGGCAGGGCGGCAGCTTGTTGGTAGGTCGCCAGGGCGCGCTCATGAGCCACACCGAATTTATTTCCCTTGAGTCCAGTTGAAATGTAGGGGTGGGTTTGGGGATCGACGTTGGGGTTGACGCGAATGCTCACCGCAGCACGTTGACCCATAGCGAGTGCCACGGCATTGAGGGCTTGCAGCTCGGATTCACTCTCCACGTTGAAACAAGCAATCCCCGCTTGCAGGGCGTAGCGCATTTCTTTTGGGGTTTTTCCGACCCCGGAGAAAATAACTTTTCTCATATCACCACCGGCGGCTTGAACGCGCTCCAATTCACCTTGGGACACAATGTCAAAACCACAACCAGCGCGGGCAAAAACCTGCAATACCGCCAACGATGAATTGGCTTTCATGGCATAACAAATCTGGGCATTTCTTCCGGCAAATCCGCGTTGATAAGCCGCCAGGGCCGCCAGCATGGCTGCTTTGGAGTAAACAAAAAGAGGAGTGCCGTGGCTTTGTGCCAAGTCAGCCAAGACTACATCTTCCATCAAAAGATCTTTGCCCTGGTAGGCAATGTGGGGCTGTCCGGGAAGAGTCTTATTTTTCATGGGGTGTCAGTGGCGCTACTGGGGCAGGTGTTGCGGGGATCTTGGGAAAAGGGCGGAGTGATTCGGGCAACGTGGCACGGTTCGCTGCGGCGGGATCAGTGGGCAAATACAGCGCGCCGGTTTGGCCGCAAGATGACAAACCGGCCACACTGAGTGCCAAGCTGGTCGTGGTGACTAGAATTCGAACAATACGCAACATCACGAAATTGTAATGACTGACTCTGAATACATGGATCGCGCAGAAACTCTGCTCCAGGCGATTGAGACTTGCTGTGATCGAATCAACGACCAAAGTGACGTGGACATCGACAACCAACGCACTGGCGGCATGGTCACCTTGGTTTTTTCAAACCGAAGCCAGATCATTGTTAATTTACAAAAACCCTTGCATGAAATCTGGTTGGCGGCTCGGTCTGGCGGTTATCACTACAAATTCGATGGCGCTCAGTGGATGGACACCAAAGGCAACGGTGAATTCTTTGCCAGTTTGACGCGTTATGCGAGCGAGCAAGCGGGCTGTTCGCTGGCATTTCATTAATTTGAAGCGTTGGGGGCTGAAGCGCAAGCTAGTTTTTGAACAAATCAAGAATCCTGCGTTTTTCGTCAGCGGGTGGCAAGCTTTGACTGGTTTCGGTGTTTGCCGTTGCCTTGTTGTCTAGCCCCAGACTGCTCACTCCCGTGCCCTTGAGATACTCGTTGTAAAACCATTGGCCACCTGAATTCGTTACCCCTTCTGGGACGGGTAGCTCGGTAATAGGAACATTTTTCAGAGCGTGTTCCATGAAGTTAATCCAAACCGGTAGGCTTAGGCCGCCACCCGTTTCGCGCTCACCTAATTTGCGAGGGGTGTCATAACCAATCCAGGTCACCGCCGCCAAAGTGGGATGGTAGCCAGCGAACCAAGCGTCCATGGAGTCGTTGGTGGTCCCGGTCTTGCCGTAAATGTCTCTGCGCTGCAGCGTGCTTTGGGCCGATGCCGCCGTGCCAGAACGCGTCACTTCCTGAAGCAGGCTGTTCATGACAAAAGCATTGCGAGCATCAATCGAACGAACCGACTCATCCAGAACTGGCGGTTTGGATTCGATCAAAATCTTGCCCCTTTGCTCTGAGACTTTGGTGATCAGCCAGGGGTTGATGCGGTAGCCCCCGTTAGCAAAAACTGAATAGGCTGTTGCCATTTGCATGGGTGTGACCGAGCCCGCGCCCAGTGCCATCGTCAGGTAAGCAGGATGTTTATCGGCTTCGAATCCAAAACGGGAAATCCAGTCTTGCGCATTTTGGGCACCGACGGCTTGCAATATCCTGATCGACACCATGTTTTTGGATTTGGCCAGAGCGGTTTGCAAACTCATCTGGCCATCAAATTTTCCATCGTAATTTTTAGGTTCCCAGGGTTGGCTACCCGTCACGCCTGAGTCGAAAAAAAGTGGGGCATCGTTCACTACGGTGGCGGGGGTGAAGCCTTTTTCCAGAGCGGCAGAATAAATAAAAGGCTTGAAACTCGAACCGGGTTGACGCCAGGCCTGGGTGACATGGTTGAACTTGTTCTTGACAAAATCAAAGCCCCCTACCAAGGCCTTGATCGATCCATCACGCGGGTCAAGAGCAACAAAAGCACCCTCGACTTCGGGCAGTTGAGTGATTTCCCAGGCGGCTGTCTGGTTGGCTTTGGTCACGCGAATCAAGGCCCCGGCGCGCAGCCTAATGTTGGCTGGCGCTTTGCTTGACAAGCCGGATTGAACAGGGCGCAGTCCGTCGCCGCTGATTTCTAAGACATCACCATTTTGACGAACGGCTTTGACCAATTTGGCGCTGGCTTCCAGCACCACAGCTGACATCACATCACCGTTATCAGGATGGTCCTCAAGCGCCTCATCAATGGCGTCTTCTCTTTCCTTTGCGTTTTCCGGTAAGTTGATGAAAAGTTCGGGTCCGCGGTAGATCTGACGTCGCTCAAAGTTCATAATGCCGCGGCGTAAAGCCGAGTAAGCCGCAGCTTGGTCATCGGCTCGGATCGTGGTGTAGACGTTGAGGCCACGGGTGTAGGTCTCTTTGCCATATTGGGCAAAAATCGATTGACGCACCATTTCGGCAGCGAAGTCCGCATGGGTTTTGGTGTTGTCTGAACTGGATCGCAGTTTGAGTTCCTGTTTTTTTGCAACTTGGGCTTGCTCTTTGGTGATGAAGCCGTTTTCCTCCATCCGGTCAATGATGTGGAGTTGACGTGAACGGGCACGCTTGGGGTTATTGATCGGGTTATAGGCTGAAGGTGCCTTGGGCAGCCCAGCCAGCATGGCAGCTTCAGCGATGGAGAGGTCTTGCAGTGATTTGCCAAAATAAGCTTCGGCCGCAGCAGAGAAGCCATAAGCACGATTACCCAAGAAAATCTGGTTCATGTAGATCTCAAGAATCTGGTCCTTGGACAACAGGTGTTCGAGCTTGAAGGTCAGCAAGACTTCGTAGATTTTTCGGGTAAATGTTTTCTCGGAAGACAGGTAAACATTACGTGCTACTTGCATGGTAATGGTCGAAGCACCTTGACTTTTGACGCGCCCCAAATTAGCCAAGCCCGCACGTATCACGCCTTTGTAATCAATACCCGGATGTTGGTAAAAGCGTGAATCTTCAATCGCCAGAACCGCCTGGGTCATGACTTTGGGGATGTCTTGAATCGGGGTTAGGTTGCGCCTTTCTTCTCCAAACTCGCCGATCAAGGTGCCTTCAGCAGAAAACACCCGTAGCGGCAATTTGGGGCGGTAGTCCGAGAGGTCGGAAATATCGGGCAGGTTGGGGAAAGCAACGGCCAAAGCCAGTGCGATGACGCAGAGCAGCGCCACCAAACCGGCTAATAAAAGGGCCCCTGCCCAGAGCGTCATGCGCAGTAGCCAGCCCTTGTCTGAGGCATAGGACTGCGTTGGTTTTGGCCCGTGTGAGGCGACATTTGACTTGGGTTTGAATGGCATAGGGTTTAGAGAGTAAACGCAATTAATTATAAAAAACCCTTGAGCGACTGAAACCTTGCTGATACGATTTGCTCAACGACTGCGTTTTATTCCTAACGCGAGTGGCTGACATCAGGAGACGAGTTTGAACCCTTTGGGTGATTTGTTCAGTCAGAAACCAGCCCCCATGCTGGGTTTGGACATCAGTTCGACCAGCATCAAATTGGTCGAGTTGGGCCGAAATTCAACGGGGCAGCTGATACTCCAACGCTGTGCGATCGAGCCACTGGCACAGGGCTGCGTGGTAGCCGGGACCATCGAAAAATTCGAAGAGGTGGCCCAAGCGTTGCGGCGGCTGCTTGATAAAAGCGGCGCTAAAACCAAGCGTGTAGCGATGGCGCTTCCAACTTCGGCCGTGATTACTAAAAGCATCCTTGTTTCTGCTGAATTGTCGGAGCAGGAGCTGGAGTTTCAAGTCGAGACTGAAGCTGGTCAGTACATTCCTTTCCCAATGGACGAGGTCAGTCTTGATTTTTGCGTCGTAGGACCCAGTCCGACTTCCTCGGGTGATTTGGACGTGCTGATTGCAGCTTCTCGAAAGGAGCGAGTCCAAGATCTCCAAGGTCTGGCCGAAGCGGCTGGGCTTAAACCGGCCATCGTTGACATCGAGGCCTATGCGTCACGTTTGGCGACCCAACGGCTGATTGAAATGCTGCCCGATCAAGGGGTGGGTGTTGTGGTGGCCTTGTTCGAGTTGGGGGCTTTGACCAGCAGTCTTCAGGTTATCTGCGATGAAGAAGTTCTTTATGAGCGCGATTTGGCTTTTGGCGGTCATCAACTGACGGAGATGATCATGCATCAATATGGATTTTCAGCGGAAGAGGCTGAAACCAAGAAGTGCAATGCTGATTTACCGGATGATTACAACGATCGGGTGCGGATCCCTTTTATGGACCTGCTGGCCCAAGAAGCTGGGCGTGCCTTGAAATTTTTCTTCACGACCACGGCACATCAATCGGTGGATTACGTGATGCTCGCAGGCGGAACAGCTGCTTTGGCGGGATTGGCCGAGGTCGTTACCGAGCAAACCAATTTTCCCTGCCGTGTGCTGAATCCCTTTGAGGGCATGGAGATCGCAGGCGGTGTACCTCTGAAATGGATGGCGCGAGAGGCGCCCTCCTATTTGACATCCTGTGGTCTAGCGTTACGGAGGTTCCAGCCTTGATCCGGATTAATCTGTTAGCGCACCGTGAATTGGCACGGCAAAAACGGCGTGATGTCTTCAATTTATCACTGTTCTTGGCGGCGATCGCCGGGGTCTTACTGGCGGGTCTTGTTTATTTATGGTTCCAGATGCAGATTTCTGATCAACAGGACAGGAATCTGATTTTGCAAACAGAAAACAGCAGACTTGATGCCGAAATTAGAGAAATTGCGCGAATCGAAGAAGAAATTGTTGCACTACAGGCCCGCCAGCAAGCGGTGGAGGAACTCCAGGCAGACCGTAATTTACCGGTTTATTTGCTCACTGAACTGGTTAAGCAGATGCCCGATGGTGTGTACCTGACCAGTATGAAGCAAGAAAGCCAGAGCCTGACCTTGCAAGGCGTGGCGCAGTCCAATGAGCGGGTCTCGGAGTTGTTGCGAAACCTTGCCAACAACACACCCTGGTTAGCAAAACCCGAGCTGGTTGAAATTGTGGCTGGTAATGTGACGCTGAATGCGAGGGATCAGCGCCGGGTCTCCAATTTCACGATGAAAGTTCGTTTGATGCGCGCCAGTGAAATCGAAAAGGCGAATCAAGTTACGAGCCAGTCCATTGCGATCGTGCCGGAATCTGTTGTTCCAATGACGGTAAAAAAATAGCAAAGGCTCGTCATGAACTCCAAATCGCTCGCTCAGATTGATTTCGCCGCATTAAGGGGTGAATTAATTCGTCAGTTCAGCGGTCTTGATCCCAAAGATCCATCGCGCTGGTTGTTGTTGCCGCGTGCTTTGTTGCTGATTTCGCTGGCGCTGCTGGTGCTCACTGGTATCTGGTTTGCAGGTCTGGATGGATCGCAGGAGGAACTGAAAGCGGAACAGGTCAAGGAAGTTCAGCTGCGCAATGAATATAAATTCAAATTGGCCAAGGCAGTCAATTTGGAAGTTTTAAAGAAGCAGCGCGAACAAGTTTTGCAGTATGTAGCGCAACTCGAAAAGCAGTTGCCGAGCAAAGCAGAAATGGCTGCTTTGCTGTCCGATATCAATCAGGCAGGTTTGGGACGCAGTTTGCAGTTTGAGTTGTTTCGTCCTGGACCGGTGTTGTTGCGAGACTATTACGCCGAACAACCTATCGCTGTTCGGGTCACTGGCCGTTACCACGACTTGGGTTCTTTCGCCTCTGATATTGCCAATTTGTCACGCATCGTGACGCTTAATAATTTGGTCATTGCTCCGGGCAAAGATGGCGTACTTGGAATGGATGCTACGGTCAGAACTTACCGGTATCTAGGGTCTGATGAAATCGCGAGCCAGGCCAAGGCGACCAAGCAGGTGCAGGGGGCCAAGAAATGAAAATCTGGCGCTATAGTTTGATGTTGGGATTGATTGTGGGACTGTCGGCGTGTGGGGCTTACCGTGAAAATGAGCTACGCGAGTGGATGGCACAACAGAAAAAATTGACAAAACCCAATGTCAAACCGATTGCCGAACCCAAACAATTCAAGCCCGAAACTTATCAGCAGGCTAATGCACTTGAACCATTTAGCAAGGACAAGCTCAGCCAAGCCCTCAAGCGCGAAATGTCGCTGAACTCGGCCAGTGGCCGATTGATTGCACCTGAATTGGCAAGGCGCAAGGAAGCGCTCGAATCATTTCCGCTGGATGCCATGTCGCTGGTAGGTGGGATGGTCAGGGCGGGTCAACCCGTTGCCCTGTTGAAGGTGGACAAACTGCTGTACCAAGTTCGACCCGGCAATTACCTGGGTCAAAACTACGGCCGTGTGACCAAAATCACCGAAACAGAAATCACTTTGCGCGAAATTGTGCAGGACGCAGCAGGGGAATGGATTGAACGCCCTGCGACATTGCAATTGCAAGAGAGGTTGAAATGAAAAAACAAAATAAATTAACGATGCAGTTCTTGTGGCAGCAGCTGGCTTTGACTTTTTCGTTGTTATTGCTGAGCTTTTCAGTCCAGGCCCAAAACACCATCGAGTCGGTCAAGGGTTCAGTCCAGGGCGGAACTGAGGTGGTTCGCATTGATTTGTCGCAAGTCCTCACCGCAGCACCGAACGGGTTTGTGATCCAGTCACCGGCTCGCATCTCACTTGATTTCCCCGGTGTTTCCAGTGCCCGCTCCACCGTGGAGGTGAATCAGGGTAATTTGAAATCGATCAACGTCTTGCAGTCAGGCGATCGCAGTCGTGTCGTTTTGAATCTGAAGCAGCCTGCTGCTTACAAAATGCAGCTGCAAGGAAAATCTTTGCTGGTCTCATTGGAGTCCGTGGCGCAGACCCCAGTCACGCCTTCGGTCATGCCTGTTTTTTCTGAAAGCTCCAACAAGAGCACGCTGCCACTCAAGGACATTGATTTTCGACGTGGCGGTGAGAATTCAGGTCGTGTCATCGTCGCGCTGCCCAACAACCAGGTTGGTGTCGATATCCGCAAGCAGGGAAAAACCTTGGTGGTGGATTTCAACCAGACCTCATTGCCCGAGGGCCTGCGCAGAAGGATGGACGTGAGCGATTTTGCTACGCCGGTTCAAACCATCACCACGGTTCAATCGGGGGACCGCGTTCGCATGGTGATTGAGCCGACCGGGCAATGGGAGCACACCGCTTACCAAAGTGACGATCAATTTGTGGTTGAAGTCAAGCCGCTGAAGGTTGATCCATCCAAGTTGTCACAAGGCCCGGGCTATACCGGACAGAAGCTTTCTCTGAATTTTCAGAATATTGAAGTTCGATCCTTGTTACAGGTGATAGCCGATTTCACCAACTTCAATGTAGTGACTTCCGATTCCGTGACCGGCTCGGTGACCCTGCGCTTGCAGGATGTGCCTTGGGACCAGGCACTCGACTTGATCATGCAAACCAAGGGCCTGGGCCTGCGAAAGAACGGCAATGTGCTGTGGATTGCACCCAAGGATGAAATTGTCGCCAAAGAAAAGCTAGAGCGGGAAGCGGTTGCTGCGCTGCAAGGACTCGATCCATTGCAAACACAATCATTCCAAATGAATTACACCAAAGCTGAAGAGGTGGCGAATCACCTGCGCGGCGTGGTGGTGGGCGCACCGGGTGCGGCGCCAGCCCCTGGCGTTGGGGGTGCGGGTGCGGCCAATATCTCCCGCATCCTGAGCCCGCGCGGCAGTGTGATTGCCGACAAACGGACCAATCAGCTGTTTGTGACCGACATCGGCACCAAACTCGAACAGATTCAGGAGCTGATCACCAAGCTCGATATTCCTGTGCGGCAGGTATTGATTGAGGCGCGCATCGTGGTGGCGACCGACACTTTTGGAAAATCGCTGGGGGTCAAGTTGGGCGGAGGCGCCAACACTGCTGGTTCTCTCAGCGTGGATGGTCGCCGTATTACTTCCAGCGTTGGATCGAGCTATACAGATGGCTCGGCGACCACCAATCCCAACAGTTTTGTGAATTTGCCTGCAGCAACCCAAGGCGGCTTTAACCCAGCTACTTTTGCCGTCTCAATATTCAATTCTGGGGCCAACCGTTTCCTCAATCTGGAGTTGTCCGCACTTGAGGCCGATGGCAAGGGTAAGGTAGTGTCGAGTCCGCGGGTGGTCACGGCAGATCAGATCAAGGCCTTAATTGAGCAGGGTACTGAATTGCCTTACCAAACTGCCACTTCCAGCGGCGCCACCTCCTTGTCCTTTAGAAAAGCCAATTTAAAACTTGAAGTGACGCCTCAGATTACGCCCGAAGGGGGTATTATTTTGGCGTTGGATGTGACCAAAGACTCAGTGGGCCAGTCCACGGCGGCAGGCTTTGCCATCAATACCAAACACGTCCAGACTCAGGTCTTGGTAGAAAATGGCGGGACGGTGGTGATTGGGGGAATTTTTGAGATGGATGAGGCCGAGGACGAAACCAAGGTTCCTTTGTTAGGAGATATTCCAGGGATCGGTAATCTGTTTAAGACACGGACCAAGCGTTCGACCAAGCAAGAAATGCTGGTTTTCATCACGCCTAAAATGATTGCTGATCGAGTGGGTTCGCGCTAAATTGGAACGATTTGAGAAATGTCCGAAAGATGAGTGATGTTGTGTGGTAATTAGTTTGATTGGACTGCCCGGCTCGGGTAAATCTACGGTCGGTCGCCAGTTGGCTCGACGTTTGAATCTGCCGTTTATTGATTCCGACCATGTGATCGAAGAACGCTTGGGCTGCTCGATTCGGGATTATTTTGAGCGCGAGGGGGAGGAGAGCTTCCGTGATCTGGAACAAGCCACTCTGGACGAGTTGACCGAAATGCCGCGTGGCGTCTTGTCAACCGGTGGTGGCGCGGTGTTGCGAGCGGCCAACCGTCGTCATCTGCACGAACGCGCCCATGTGTTCTATCTCAAATCTTCCCCTGATGAGTTGTACCGCCGGCTGCGACAAGATGTGAATCGTCCTTTGTTGCAAGTGGACGATCCCTTGAGACGCTTGCGTGAGTTGTTTGAAAAGCGCGATCCGCTGTACCGGGAGGCCGCCCACTTCACCATGGAGACAGGACGCCCCTCCGTGGCCCACTTGGTCAACATGATTCTGTCTCAGCTTGAGCTCGCTGGATTGCTGCCTGAACTGCATCATGGGAATTGACCCGATAGCCTCAGCCTAAGGTGTTTCGCCTAAACTTGAGGCCTATGCCGTTAAGCCCAGCCCCATCCCAGCCTCCGGTTCAGCAAGTTCAGATCGACTTGGGCGAACGCAGTTATCCGATTCTCATTGGCAGTGACTTGCTTGATGCCGTCGGCACTTTCGCCGGCTTACCCACCGCTACGCAAGCCCTGATTGTCAGCAACACCACGGTCGCTCCGCTGTATGCACAGCGGCTACAGCTGGCCTTGCAAGCCCATTACCCGCAAGTCCAGTTGGTTACCTTGCCTGATGGCGAAAAATACAAGACCTGGGATAAGCTGAATCTGATTTTTGATGCGTTGCTGGGGCACGCCTGCGATCGAAAGACCGTGCTTTTCGCCTTGGGCGGCGGTGTGGTGGGGGATATGGCTGGTTTTGCTGCCGCCAGCTATATGCGGGGTGTTCCTTTTGTTCAGGTACCCACGACCTTGCTGGCGCAGGTGGATTCCTCCGTCGGGGGTAAGACCGCCATCAATCACCCCTTGGGTAAAAACATGATCGGCGCCTTTTATCAACCGCTGCGGGTTGTGTGCGATCTCGACACTTTGAAGACGTTGCCTGCGCGTGAACTCAGCGCCGGACTGGCTGAAGTGATCAAGTACGGACCGATTGCTGACATGGCCTTCCTGGACTGGATCGAATCGAATATTGACGCTTTGCTGGGGTGTAATCCGGCTGCTTTGGCACATGCGGTCAAGCGCAGTTGCGAGATCAAGGCCTGGGTCGTGGGCCAGGATGAACGGGAAACCGGTTTGCGTGCGATTCTCAATTTTGGCCATACTTTTGGCCACGCTATTGAAGCGGGTCTGGGCTATGGTGCGTGGTTGCATGGTGAGGCCGTGGGTTGCGGCATGGTGATGGCCGCCAGCTTGTCGCAGCGTCTGGGTTTAATCGATGAGGTGCTGGTGCAGCGTTTGAAATCTTTGTTGCAAAAAGCCGGTTTGCCAGTGTGCGGACCGCAACTCGATGCACAAGACAATGCGGGTCGTTATCTGGCGTTGATGCGGGTTGACAAAAAGGCTGAAGCGGGTGAAATCAAATTCGTTTTGATTGACGGGCACGAGCGCGCCATTGTGCGTGCTGTGCCTGATGCCTTGGTGCGTGAAGTGATTGATGCTTGCTGCCTACGCCTGTGATCCAGCCCGATCCCGTGGTCGACGTTACGCGGAACCGGTAGCACCGACGCGTACCGAATTCCAGCGTGACCGGGACCGCATTGTTCACTCCTCGGCCTTTCGTCGATTGGTGTACAAAACTCAGGTCTTCTTGAACCATGAGGGTGATTTATTCAGGACCCGACTGACCCACTCTTTGGAAGTGGCGCAGCTGGGGCGATCGATTGCACGTGCGCTGGGCCTGAATGAAGACCTGGTGGAGGCGATTGCCCTGGCGCATGACTTGGGCCATACGCCTTTCGGGCACGCCGGACAGGATGCGCTCAACGCGTGCATGGCAGAGCATGGTGGTTTTGAGCACAATCTGCAAAGCCTGCGTGTGGTCGATCAGCTCGAACAGCGCTACCCCCAATTCGATGGCCTGAACCTGAGTTTCGAAACGCGCGAAGGCATCCTCAAACATTGCTCTCGAAGCAACGCCGAGCAGCTAGAAGCCAGCGAGCCAGGTGGGGTTGGCCAGCGTTTTCTCGCGCGGACTCAAGCCAGTCTGGAAGCCCAACTCTGTAATTTGGCGGATGAAATTGCTTATAACGCGCACGATATTGACGACGGCGTACGCTCTGGCCTGATTACTTTAGAACAGTTGCAAGAAGTTTCCTTGTTTGATGAATTTCGGCAGCAAACCCTGAGCCAATACCCGAATCTAGAGGATGCAGATCAAGGTCGGCGCTTGCTCTACGAGAGTATTCGTCGCATGCTCAGTGCCCAGGTGTATGACGTGATCGATGCGACTGGGATTGCGCTTGGCGCCGGTTTGCCGGTCAGTGCCGACGAGGCCAGGGTGCAAGCGCCTTTGGTTCAATTTGGAGCTCAAATGCACCAGCAGTCACGGGGACTGAAAAAATTCCTGTTGAAAAATCTTTACCGTCATCCGCAAGTGATGCAGACCACCGAACAAGCGCAACAAGTGGTGCGCGATTTGTTTGACGCTTATTTGGCCTCGCCGCATGAAATGCAAACGGCCCAGCGCAACTCGAGGCTGTTGAATACGAATCGCTCTACGGACAGTGCCCGGGGCGTGGCGGATTACATCGCGGGCATGACAGACCGTTTCGCTAGCAAGGAGCATGAGCGATTGACCGGTCAGCGGTGGTTGGCCTGATCATGCGAGGGCGGAAATTGTTTCTCGGTATTGAACCCGCCCTGGTCGTTTGGGGAGCGGGGGTCAGTGCTGCCCTGCATGTGGGCAAGCTCTCTCCGGCCTTACCCGTATTGCAGCAGGATTTGGGAATGAGCTTGTTACAAGCGGGATTTCTTTTGTCTCTGGTGCAATTCGCCGGGATGCTGTTGGGTTTGATCGTTGGCTTGGCGGCGGACGGATGGGGTCTCAGGCGCAGCATGATCAGTGGCTTGTTGTTGCTGTCGAGTGCGTCCCTGCTGGGGGGTTGGTCGCAAGATGTCTCAACACTGTTATTGCTGCGAGCAGTCGAGGGCTTGGGTTTTTTGTTGACTTCGATGCCAGCGCCCAATCTGATTCGTCAGTTGGTGAGCCCGCAACGTGTGAATGCCATGCTTGGGGTTTGGGGGGCTTACATGCCGTTAGGCACCGCAGCCGCGCTGCTGCTCGGCCCGATGTTGATTTCTCAGCTGGGCTGGCAGGCTTGGTGGTGGTGCTTGGGCGGCTGGACACTGTTGATGGCGTTTTGGCTTTGGCACGAGGTCCCCGCTGATACGCGTGGTCTTGATTTTCAAGCCGCAACAAGCCCTGGCGTAGCGCCCGGTTGGCCGGTTCGCTTGCGCCAGACCTTAAGCAGCCGTGGGCCCTGGCTGGTAGCGCTGAGTTTTGCTGTTTATTCAGGTCAGTGGATCGCTGTCATCGGATTTTTGCCATCAATTTACGCTCAAACCGAATGGGCGGTCAGTTGGTCTGCTCTATTGACCGCTTTGGCCGCGCTGGTCAATATCGGCGGCAATATCGCTTCGGGTCGATTGCTGGCAGTACATATCAAGCCCGGGTATTTGCTGATGGTTGGATTTGGGGTGATGGCTGGGACGTCGGTTCTGGCTTTCGCCCAAACACCAGAGGGTCTGGGCTTGCCGGCCATGCTGCGTTATGGCGCGATCTTGTTGTTTTCCTCGGTGGGTGGTTTGATCCCCGGCACCCTGTTTTCGTTGGCGGTTCGGCTTGCGCCCAGTGAACATGCTGTATCAACTACCGTTGGTTGGACCCAGCAATGGGCAGCGACCGGCCAGTTTGTCGGCCCGCCCCTGGTCGCCTGGGTGGCCAGCCTGGTTGGTGGCTGGCAAGTGACCTGGGTCGTGACACTTGTGTGTTCAATGTTGGGCATGGTGTTGGCTTGGTGCATCGGCCGCTTGCTTGAAAGACGACCATGCGTAACTTGAACAAGGCGGCAGAAGACGTCCTGAATGACACCCGCCGCTGGCTGGAGCGCGCAGTCATTGGCTTAAATCTGTGCCCTTTTGCCAAAGCCGTTCATGTCAAAGGGCAAATTCACTATGCCGTGAGCGAAGCGATTGACAGTCGGGACTTGCTTGCCGATTTGAGGCGTGAATTGGACGGACTGGTTGACTCGGACCCGAGCTTGCGCGATACAACGCTGCTAATTGCCCCCCATACCCTGAATGATTTTCTGGACTTCAATGATTTTTTGGTTCAAGCTGATCGGGTGCTGGTGAGGCTGGGCTTGGAGGGGATTATTCAGATCGCCAGTTTCCACCCTGATTTTCAGTTTGCTGGAACCGACCCGCAGGATATTGGGAATTTCACCAACCGGTCGCCTTACCCGATGCTGCATTTGCTGCGAGAAGCCAGTATTGACCGGGCTGTGGCGGCCTATCCCCAGGCTGAACAGATTTTTCAGAAGAATATCGAGACACTGCAAAAACTAGGCGGCGTCGGTTGGGTGGCACTGGGCGTGGGTACCCGCAAAGATCCAGTTTCAGCTGAAACCCATGGCAAGATCGAGCCATGAAAGTCAAGAAAAATGCTGTCAAGTCGGCCCCGGCTTCAGACAAGGGGCCAGCTTTGGCGAGTGAAATCAAGCCCGAACAGTCACAAGAGTTGCTCAAAGAGCTGCATATTCTGACGCGTGAGGGCAAGCTCAATCAAGATTCCCGACGCAAGCTTAAACAGGTTTATCACCTGTATCACTTCATCGAAAAAATACTGCTTGAATTGAGTCGGTCAAACAAAAGCGATTGGGCTGCGGCCCCTCGCGCACTGACTTTGGCCGACCATGGCGCCGGCAAGTCCTATCTCGGTTTCATTGTGTACGATTTGTTTTTTAAAGGGCGCTCGACCGGTCATATTTACGGCATCGAAACCCGGGCCGATTTGGTTGAAAAATCCCGTGAGCTGGCACAACGGCTGGGTTTTGATCGTATGAGTTTTCTCAACCTGAGCGTGGCCGAGTCGGCCCTGGCAGCTGATTTGCCCGACAGAATCGATGTGGTGACGGCTCTGCATGCTTGCGACAGTGCGACCGATGATGCAATTGCTTTTGGCTTGCATAAAAAAGCCAAGTTCATGGTGCTGGTTCCGTGCTGCCAGGCGGAAGTTGCGCGGGCTCTGGGTCAAAACAGGGTACTTGCGCTGGCGCGAACACCGCTGGCCGAGCTGTGGCGTCATCCGTTGCACGCCCGCGAAATGGGCAGTCAGCTGACCAATGTGCTGCGCTGCCTGTATCTTGAAGCGTCAGGCTACCAAGTCACGGTGACCGAACTGGTGGGCTGGGAGCACAGCATGAAAAACGAACTCATCATCGCCCACTACACGGGCCATCGGAAACCCGATTCGGCAGAGCGATTACGTGCTGTTTTGGAACAATTTGGCTTGCTTGATTTGCTTGCGACCCGGTTTGTACTGGGTGATAATCCCGTGCAATGAGGGGGGACTTCGGGTCACTCGGCTCAGCGGGTTGTTTTGGATTGTGAAAAGGGTTTGTTTTGAAAAAGTATTATTTTTTGGTTTTGTTTGCTGCTTTGCAGGGCTGTGCTACCAGTAGCCCCGACATCATTCAGCGCAATGACGCGCAACGTATGTCCAGCGTACAGGACGCCACCGTGTTGTCGGTTCGTCCGGTCACGGTGGAGGGCAGCCAGAGTGGCATGGGGGCGACCGCCGGCGGCGTAGTGGGTGCGATTGCGGGTTCCAGTGTCGGTGGCCGGCGTGAGCATGCCGTTGTTGGTGTGCTGGGCGCTGTGGCTGGTGCGGTAGCAGGCAACGTGATTGAACGTGCGGGAACCCGGGAAGAAGCCGTTGAGATTCTGCTCCAGCTCAAAAACGGCGAACGCCGCTCTGTGGTGCAAGCCAAAGGAAACGAAACGTTGGCAGCAGGCGATGCCGTCATTTTGGTCACAACCGGTGGCAAAGTCAGGGTAAGCAAAGCACCGAAATAATTGGGGTCAGATTCCAGTTATGCTGCGATAAAACTAGTCTTTGCAGCATCATGGCACGCCTACCGCGACTCACCTTAGCGGGCTACCCGCATCACATCATCCAACGCGGCAACAACCGCCAAGCCATTTTTGCGACAGGCGCAGATTATCAAATGCTGCTGTCGTTGCTGGAGGAGAGCGCCAGAAAATTTGGGGTTGCGCTTCATGCCTATGTGCTGATGAGCAACCACTTTCATTTGTTGGCGACTCCCGATACCGCTGAAGGTTTGCCCGCCATGATGCAGGCTGTGGGTCGTCGCTATGTGCGCTATTTCAACGACAGCCAAAAGCGCAGCGGTACCTTGTGGGAGGGGCGCTATAAATCAACACTGATTCAGACCGAGACCTACTTGATGGCTTGCATGGCCTACATCGATCTGAATCCGGTTCGCGCTGGCTTGACGACACAGGCGCGTGACTACCCTTGGTCAAGTCACCGACATTACATTGGCCAGGCTAATGAGAAATTTATCACGCCGCATCCCCTTTTTTGGAGCTTGGGCAATACGCCGTTTGCAAGAGAAGTTGCTTATTCGCAGTGGGTTCAGGCGGGAGTCACGGCGGATCAACAGGCTGCGCTGACACAGTCCACCTTGCATGGCTGGGCACTCGGAGATCGAAATTTTGTTGCAGAGTTGGAGAATAGAACGGAACGCAGGGCGCATAAAGTGCAGGCAGGGCGTCCTTTTGCCATTAAAAAATAAAGCCAGTAGCTGGAGATGGATGGCATAAATAAACAGTATGGCGCTATTGTTTTTGATGTGTCCCTAATTAAAATTACCCGGAACTTTTCATGAATTAATTGGAATCTGACCCCAATTATTTTGCTTGGCTTTTGAGCTGCGTTGCAGTATGCTTCACCTCCCCTCGGAAAATGCATCAGGAGCGCACCATGACCACGGCTGCAGAGATCAAGTACCTTCAAGACAACGGTTTGTATTCAACGGCCAACGAGCATGACGCTTGTGGAGTGGGTTTTGTTGCCCATATCCGGGGTGAAAAAAGCCACTCCATTGTTCAGCAAGGATTGAAAATCCTTGAAAATTTGGATCATAGGGGCGCAGTGGGTGCTGACAAACTCATGGGTGATGGCGCCGGGATTCTGATTCAGTTACCCGATGGCCTGTACCGTGAAGAAATGGCCAAGCAGGGCGTGATCTTGCCGCCCCCAGGCGAATATGGCGTCGGTATGATCTTCTTGCCCAAGGAAAATGCTTCTCGCCTGGCTTGTGAGCAGGAGATGGAACGCGCGATCAAGCTTGAGGGGCAAGTGCTTCTGGGCTGGCGCGACGTGCCTGTTAACCGTGACATGCCGATGTCGCCGACGGTTCGCGCCAAGGAGCCAGTGCTGCGTCAGGTGTTTATCGGTCGCGGCAATGATGTGATTGTGCAGGACGCGCTGGAGCGCAAGCTCTATGTGATTCGCAAAACGTGCAGCGCCAACATCCAGCGCTTGAAGCTCACGCACAGCAAAGAATATTACGTTCCCAGCATGTCGAGCAGGACCGTGGTCTACAAAGGCCTGTTGTTGGCCGATCAGGTCGGCACCTACTTCCTGGATTTGCAAGACCCCCGTTGCGTCTCGGCGCTGGGCTTGGTACATCAGCGTTTTTCGACCAACACGTTCCCCGAATGGCCGCTGGCCCATCCTTATCGCTATGTGGCGCATAACGGTGAGATCAACACCGTTAAGGGCAATTACAACTGGATGAAGGCGCGCGAAGGGGTGATGAGTTCACCGGTTCTGGGCGCCGATTTACAAAAACTCTATCCAATCAGTTTTGCTGGACAGTCTGATACCGCAACCTTTGACAATTGTTTGGAGTTGTTGACGATGGCGGGCTATCCCATCAGTCAAGCTGTGATGATGATGATTCCTGAGCCCTGGGAGCAGCACGCCACCATGGATCAGCGCCGCAAAGCTTTTTATGAATACCACGCGGCCATGCTTGAGCCTTGGGATGGGCCGGCTTCCATTGTGTTCACCGACGGACGGCAAATCGGGGCCACACTGGACCGCAACGGCCTGCGTCCATCGCGCTATTGCATCACCGATGACGATCTGGTGATCATGGGTTCGGAATCTGGGGTTTTGCCGGTTCCTGAAAACAAGATTGTTCGTAAATGGCGGCTCCAACCAGGCAAGATGTTCTTGATCGATCTGGAACAGGGTCGAATGATCGATGACGAGGAACTCAAGTCGAATTTGGCGCAAAGCAAGCCCTACAAACAGTGGATTGAAAACCTGCGCATCAAGCTCGACGATGTGCAGCTTGAGTCTGGGGCCGAATCGAAAGACAACACAGCAGGCGCAACACTTCCAATCGATCCGGCAGCTTCTCTGCTAGACCGGCAACAGGCATTCGGCTATACACAAGAGGACATCAAGTTCTTGATGGCGCCGATGGCTCAGTCGGGTGAAGAAGGAATCGGCTCCATGGGCAACGACAGCCCGCTGGCGGTTTTGTCGGACAAAAACAAACCGCTCTACAACTACTTCAAGCAGTTGTTTGCTCAGGTGACCAACCCGCCTATCGATCCGATTCGGGAAGCCATTGTGATGTCCTTGGTGTCCTTCATCGGCCCCAAGCCGAATTTGCTGGATATCAACCAAGTCAATCCTCCGATGCGACTTGAAGTCAGCCAGCCCATCCTGGATTTCGCCGATATGGCGAAATTGCGAGAAATTGAGAAATACACCCAAGGTAAGTTTCGCAGCTACGTCTTGGACATCTGCTACCCACTGGACTGGGGACATGAGGGGATTGAGGCCAAGTTGGCATCGCTGTGTGCCGAAAGCGTGGATGCGATCAAGGGCGGCAAAAATATTCTGATCATCAGCGATCGGCAAGTCAGTGCTACCCAGTTGGCTATCCCGGCGTTGCTGGCGCTGAGCGCGATTCATCAGCACCTGGTCCGCGAGGGCTTGCGCACCACGGCAGGGTTGGTGGTTGAAACCGGTTCGGCGCGTGAAGTGCACCACTTTGGCGTGCTAGCGGGCTACGGTGCCGAAGCCGTACACCCCTACTTGGCGATGGAAACCTTGGCGGCAATGCACCAGGAGCTGGCTGGGGAATTGAGTGCCGACAAAGCGATTTACAACTATATCAAGGCGGTCGGCAAAGGCCTGTCCAAGATCATGTCCAAAATGGGCGTGTCAACCTACATGAGCTATTGCGGCGCGCAGTTGTTTGAGGCCATCGGTCTGAGCAATGAAACGATTTCCAAGTACTTCACGGGGACGCCGAGTCGAATCGAAGGCATAGGCGTGTTTGAGATTGCAGCTGAAGCGATTCGCATGCACAAAGCCGCTTTCAGCGACGACCCGGTGCTGCTCAATCGACTCGATACCGGCGGTGAATATGCCTGGCGAGTCCGTGGCGAAGAGCATATGTGGACACCCGATGCGATTGCCAAGTTGCAACACAGCACGCGGGCCAACAACTGGAATACCTACAAGGAATATGCGCAACTGATCAACGACCAGAACCGTCGCCACATGACCTTGCGCGGTTTGTTTGAATTCAAAATTGATCCCTCTAAAGCCATTCCGGTGGATGAAGTGGAGTCCGCCAAAGACATTGTCAAGCGTTTTGCCACAGGAGCCATGTCGCTGGGATCGATCAGCACCGAAGCGCACGCCACGTTGGCGGTGGCCATGAACCGGATCGGCGGCAAAAGCAACACGGGTGAGGGCGGAGAAGACCCGGCTCGCTACCGTCAGGAACTCAAAGGCATCCCGATCAAGCAAGGCGAGTCGCTCAAAAGCGTCATCGGCGCGGCGCAAGTCGAGGTGGATATGCCGTTGCAAGCGGGGGACTCCCTGCGTTCCAAAATCAAGCAAGTGGCTTCGGGTCGCTTTGGTGTGACTGCGGAATACCTCAGCAGTGCTGATCAGATCCAGATCAAGATGGCCCAAGGCGCCAAGCCGGGTGAAGGCGGCCAGCTGCCCGGCGGCAAGGTGTCGGAGTACATCGGCAGATTGCGGCACTCGGTGCCTGGCGTGGGGCTGATTTCTCCACCACCGCACCATGATATTTATTCGATCGAAGACCTGGCACAGCTGATTCACGACTTGAAAAACGTTGCCCCGCATTCGAGTATCAGCGTGAAGCTGGTCAGCGAGATCGGTGTTGGAACTATTGCCGCTGGGGTGGCCAAGTGCAAGAGCGATCATGTGGTGATTGCTGGTCACGATGGAGGAACTGGTGCCTCGCCCTGGTCCTCCATCAAGCATGCAGGTAGCCCGTGGGAAATTGGATTGGCCGAAACCCAGCAAACCTTGGTGTTGAATCGTTTACGCAGCCGGATTAGGGTCCAGGCTGACGGCCAGATGAAGACCGGCCGTGATGTGGCGATTGGCGCCTTGCTCGGCGCTGATGAGTTTGGTTTTGCCACGGCGCCACTGGTGGTGGAGGGCTGCATCATGATGCGAAAATGCCACCTCAATACCTGCCCGGTCGGTGTGGCAACACAAGACCCTTTGCTGCGTAAGAAATTCTCGGGCAAGCCCGAGCATGTGGTGAATTACTTTTTCTTCGTGGCCGAAGAAGTGCGCCAGATCATGGCCCAGCTCGGCATCCGAAACTTTGACGACTTGATTGGCCGATCCGATTTGCTCGATACCCGCAAGGGCATAGCGCATTGGAAAGCCAAGGGACTGGATTTCAACCGTCTTTTTGCCCAGCCCAACGTACCCGCTGATGTATCGCGCTTCCATACCGAGCAGCAAGAGCATGGCCTGGAGCGTGCGCTCGACAATGTGTTGATTGCCAAGTCCAGGGCCGCCATTGACAAGGGCGAAAAAGTTCAGTTCATGGAAATTGCCCGTAACGTTAATCGTTCGGTCGGTGCCATGCTCTCGGGTGCGCTAACCAAGGTCCACCCCGAAGGCTTGCCCGATGACACGATTCGGATTCAGCTCGAAGGAACCGGTGGTCAGTCCTTTGGCGCGTTCTTGGCGCGTGGCATCACGCTTTACCTGATTGGGGACGCCAACGACTACACCGGCAAGGGCTTGAGCGGCGGTCGTGTCGTGGTTCGACCCAGTATTGATTTCCGCGGCGAAGCGATTCGCAACACCATCGTTGGCAATACCGTGATGTATGGCGCGACCAGCGGAGAAGCTTTTTTCAGTGGTGTAGCGGGCGAGCGTTTCGCCGTACGGCTGTCGGGCGCCAAAGCGGTGGTTGAGGGAACTGGTGACCATGGTTGCGAGTACATGACGGGTGGCACGGTCGCCGTGCTGGGTAAGACTGGACGCAATTTCGCGGCAGGCATGAGTGGTGGACTGGCCTATGTTTACGATGAGGATGGCGAATTTGCAACGCGTTGCAACACCGCCATGGTGTCCATGGATAAGGTGTTGAGTTCGATGGAGCAGCAGGCCGTGTCGGACCCAGCCAGCTGGCATTTTGGGCAGACCGATGAAGCGCAACTTAAGAAACTGCTGGAAGACCATAACCGCTGGACCGGAAGCAAGCGCGCGCGCGCACTACTGGACAACTGGGCCGAGTCGCGCAGCAAATTCGTCAAGGTTTTCCCTAACGAATACAAGCGTGCTTTGGGCGAAATGGCTGCTCGCAAAGCGGCGCTGGCCGAGTCGGCCCCGGTTGCGGTTGACGTTAAATAATCAGGATTTTTAACACCACAAGGACAAGGCAAGCACACGTGAAGTGGCGGGTCCTTGTCGCGTAAATTCTCAAGAGGGACATAGTCATGGGAAAAGTCACAGGTTTTATGGAGTACGAGCGTATTGAAGAGGGCTATAAGCCGGTTGCTCAACGCTTGAAGCATTATTCGGAATTCGTGATTGGGCTGGATGACAGCCAGGCAAAAATACAAGGCGCGCGTTGCATGGACTGCGGCACGCCATTTTGCAACAGCGGTTGCCCAGTCAATAACATCATTCCCGACTTCAACGATCTGGTGTACCGGGGTGACTGGAAAAACGCACTCGACGTGCTCCATTCCACCAACAATTTCCCGGAGTTCACGGGAAGAATTTGCCCGGCCCCGTGTGAAGCGGCTTGCACACTGAATGTCAATGACGATGCCGTGGGGATCAAGTCGATCGAACACGCCATCATCGACCGTGGCTGGTCCGAGCAGTGGGTTCAACCCCAGGTTTCGAAATTCAAAACCGGCAAAAAAGTGGCGGTTGTCGGTGCGGGGCCGGCCGGGATGGCAGCAGCTCAACAGTTGGCGCGGGTCGGTCATGAGGTGACTTTGTTCGAAAAAAATGACCGTATCGGCGGACTGTTGCGCTACGGCATTCCTGATTTCAAGATGGAGAAATCGCATATTGACCGGCGGGTTGCCCAGATGCAGGCTGAGGGCGTGAACTTTCGCACGGGTGTCATGGTTGGCGAGTTGCCCAAGGGTTCGAAGGTCACCAACTGGGCCAAAGAGTGCGTCTCGCCAGCTCAGTTGCAAAAAGACTTCGATGCTGTGCTTTTGACTGGCGGCGCCGAACAATCGCGTGATCTGCCGGTACCCGGGCGCGATCTCGATGGGATTTATTTCGCGATGGAATTCCTGCCTCAGCAAAATAAAGTCAATGCGGGCGATACGCTGGAAAATCAGCTGCGTGCTGATGGCAAGCATGTGATTGTGATCGGTGGCGGTGACACCGGCTCGGATTGTGTCGGTACGAGTAATCGCCATGGTGCGCTCAGCGTGACCCAATTCGAAGTGATGCCCGAGCCACCGGCAGAAGAGAATCGGCCTATGACCTGGCCTTACTGGCCGATCAAATTGAGGACCAGCTCCAGCCATGACGAGGGGTGTGAGCGCGAGTTTGCTATTGCGACCAAGGAGTTCTTGGGTGAAAAGGACAAGGTGACGGGCGTTAAAACCGTCAGAGTCGAATGGAAAGACGGCAAGATGATCGAAGTCGCTGGTAGCGAGCAGATCCTCAAGGCCGATTTGGTCTTGCTCGCCATGGGTTTTGTCAGTCCGGTGGCCATGGTGCTCGACGCTTTTGGTGTTGCCAAGGACGGCCGGGGTAACGCCAAGGCCAGCACCGACTTTGAAGGTGGTTATGCGACCAACATTCCCAACGTGTTTGCCGCCGGTGACATCCGTCGTGGTCAGAGCTTGGTGGTGTGGGCGATCCGCGAGGGACGCCAGGCGGCGCGGGCGATCGACGAGTATCTGATGGGTGCGAGCGATCTACCACGATGATGTGTTCGGTTTCCGAATAGGTGTAATCCCTTATGATGCACAAGCCGTGACGATCGGCTTTGCCACCTATGTACACAGATCCTCGAGAATCCTTGGTTGAACTCAATCACCTGACCTTTGCTTATGGGGATCGGGTTATCTTGGACGACATCAGCCTGTCCGTTCCCAAAGGCAAGGTGACCGCCCTGATGGGAGCCTCTGGCGGCGGCAAAACCACGATTCTGCGCTTGATTGGCGGTCAGAACCGGGCTCAAAGCGGCGAACTGCTGTTTGATTCTCAGGATATTGGCCAGCTTGATCAGGCCGGTTTGTACGCAGCGCGTAGACGCATGGGCATGTTGTTCCAGTTTGGCGCCCTGTTTGCCGATCTGTCCGTGTTTGAGAATGTGGCCTTTCCGCTGCGGGAGCACACCGATTTATCGGAGGCGCTGATTAAAGACATCGTTCTGATGAAACTCAATGCTGTGGGCTTGCGCGGTGCCCGTGATTTGATGCCCAGTGAAGTCTCGGGTGGCATGGCGCGACGCATTGCCTTGGCGAGAGCCATCGCGCTGGACCCGGAATTGGTGATGTATGACGAGCCCTTTTCCGGCTTGGACCCGATTTCTTTAGGAACGGCAGCCCGATTAATTCGGCACCTGAATGATTCAATGGGTTTGACCAGTATTTTCGTGTCGCATGAACTCGAGCAAACTTTTTCAATCGCCGACCACATCATCATTTTGGCCAACGGAAAAATAGCGGCTCAAGGAACGCCGGATGAAGTTCGGAAAAGTGTTGACCCTCTGGTTTTTCAATATGTCAACGCCCTGCCTGATGGACCGGTCCGATTTCATTACCCCGGCGTGTCGGTCGAGCAAGATTTCGGTTTGAGTCCGCGCCAAGCGGAACAAAGTCCAGGAGGGCGACTGTGAGTTGGTACAAACCCGCTGATGTCGGTTTTGCTTGTCGCAACAAGCTGGCCGATCTGGGTAATGGCGCCCGACTATTCCTGCGGCTCCTGTGCTCGCTGACACTGAGCTTCCGACGATTTGGTCTGATTCGTGACCAAATACATTTTCTGGGCAATTACTCACTGGCCATCATCGCTGTATCGGGTTTGTTTGTTGGTTTTGTTTTTGGTTTGCAGGGTTATTACACGCTGCAACGCTATGGTTCTTCCGAAGCCTTGGGCTTGTTGGTGACCTTGAGCTTGGTTCGGGAACTTGGCCCGGTCGTGACCGCGCTTTTGTTTGCCGGCCGCGCCGGTACTTCGCTGACCGCAGAGATCGGACTGATGAGGGCAGGTGAGCAGATCAGCGTCATGGAAATGATGGCTGTCGATCCGGTGCAACGCGTACTGGCACCCCGTTTTTGGGGTGGCGTGATTGCTATGCCCTTACTGGCGGCGGTTTTCAGCGCCATGGGCATCATTGGCGGCTGGGTGGTGGGCGTGCTGATGATTGGAGTCGATGCCGGCTCATTTTGGAGCCAGATTCAAGGCGGGGTGGATGTCTGGAAAGATGTGGGAAATGGCGTCATCAAAAGCATTGTTTTCGGCTTTACGGTGACGTTTATTGCCTTGCTTCAAGGCTTTAAGGCTCAAGCGACGCCTGAAGGGGTGGCCAGTGCGACCACCCGGACCGTGGTGGTTTCCTCTTTGTCCGTCCTGGGTCTGGACTTTGTCTTGACCGCCATGATGTTTACGATTTGAAAGACAGTGTATGCAACACTCAAAAAATGATATCTGGGTTGGTTTGTTTGTGCTGATTGGTGCTGCAGCCATTCTTTTCCTAGCCCTGCAATCAGCCAACTTATTGAATCTGAGTTTTCAGACCACGTATACGGTCGACGCCAAGTTTGACAATGTCGGGGGGCTCAAACCCAAAACTGCAGTGAAAAGTGCGGGGGTGGTGGTGGGCCGTGTTGAAAAGATCTCGTTTGACGACAATACTTACCAAGCACGCGTCACTTTGGCGATGGAAAGCCGTTACAAGTTTCCCAAAGACAGCTCTCTGAAGATTTTGACCAGTGGTTTGTTGGGGGAGCAGTACATCGGGATTGAAGCGGGGGCTGACGAAAAAATCTTGCTGACCGGTGACCGTATTTCGGCAACCCAGTCGGCTGTGGTTCTGGAGAGTCTGATCGGTCAATTTCTCTACAATAAGGCGGCAGACGCAGGTAAAGCTACTGATAACAAGAAATGAAATCAAAGTCGCAATTTGCCGAAATGATGGGCTTGCCCTGGCGTTATTGTCGGTGGGTCTGTGCGACGGCGCTCCTGGCGCTGCTGTGTGGTTGTGCCAGTGGTCCAACCGCCCATGCTCAGGACCCACTGGAGCCCTTGAATCGAAGAATTTTCAGTTTCAATGAGGCGGTTGACCGTACCGTTCTCAAGCCGGTGGCGAGCGCCTACAAAGATGCCGTTCCTTCACCGCTACGCCGCGGCGTCAGTAATTTCTTCGATAACCTAGAAGATATGTGGGCAGTTCCGAACAATGTGTTGCAATTCAAACCTCAGGCTGCAGCCGAGAGCTTGTTGCGTGTTGTGATCAACTCGACGGTAGGCTTGGTTGGTTTATTCGATGTTGCGAGCGAATTGGGGTTGGAGCGTCACCCCGAAGATTTCGGCCAAACCTTGGGTCATTGGGGTCTGGGTGCTGGGCCTTATTTGGTGCTGCCCTTGCTTGGACCTTCGAGCGCACGCGATGCAGCAGGTTTGGTCGTTGATTACCAGGGTGATCTGCTGACCCATGTCAATGATGTGTCAACCCGTAATGGATTGCGGGTTTTGAATGGAGTGGATACGCGCTCCAATTACCTCAACGCAAGTAAAGTCATGGAGGAGGCGGCACTGGACAATTATTCGTTCACCCGGGAAACCTATATCCAGCGCCGGCGTAATGCGGTTTACGATGGAAATCCGCCCGATCTCGAGGTGGATCAGTGATGATTGGTGCCTCGGCGTCAGCCTGATCCGGTTTCAAAGCGTTAGCTTGGAAGAATCCGCGCTGGATACATATAGAAACCTTTCAGAACCTGGATTTTTTGCGCAACTTTAGCGCGCCCTGTTTTGAAAACAATTGAGGATTTTGATGCGTCGTTTTTTAAACTGTTGTTCCTTGCTCCTAACGGTCTGTGTCGCTGGGCTGCTGGCTTTTCCTGCGTTCGCTGCTGATGAAGCGCCTGAGGTCATGATCAAGCGTTTGTCTACTGAAGTGTTGGAGAGCATCAAAGGAGACAAAGCCATACAGGCGGGTGATCTGGCGCGCATGATCACCTTGGTGGATAGCAAAATCATGCCCAACGTGAATTTTCAGCGCATGACAGCCTCCGCCGTCGGCCCCGCTTGGCGTCAGGCTACGCCCGAGCAGCAAAAACGTTTACAAGAAGAATTTAAGGTGTTGCTGGTTAGAACTTATGCGGGCGCTTTGTCCCAGGTCGGGGAGCAGAGTGTCACGGTCAAACCCGTGCGCTCAGCGCCGGATGACAAAGAAGTACTGATTCGGACCGAGATCAAGGACCATGGTGACCCGATTCAAATGGATTACCGCTTGGAAAAAACGCCGGGCCAGGGTTTGGGCTGGAAAATCTACAACTTCAATGTTTTGGGGGTCTGGTTGGTTGAGACCTACCGCAGTCAGTTTGCCCCTGAAATAAACGCCAAGGGGATAGAGGGCCTCATCGCAAGCTTGGCGGGTCGCAACAAGACCAACAGCGCTAAGAAGGGCTGAGTGTGCTGGTCTTGCCCCAAGAGTTGACGCAAAGCCAGGCTACGGCCTGTCTGCGTATGCTGCTTCAGGGTTTGCGATCCCAGAGTGAGGAGCTGCTTGAGCTTGACGCGGCGGCCTTGCAACAGTTCGACTCTTCGGCGCTGGCCGTGTTGCTGGAGTTTCATCGTGAATGCCTGGCTTTTCGTAAAAAATTGGTGATCAAGAATTTGTCCCCCCGGTTGCTTGACCTTGCTGTTCTCTACGGGATAGAAGGCTTGCTACCCAGAAGTTGAAGGAACTTGGGCGCCTAGGCATGAGCCCGGGTAAAATAAGCGGCTTACATGCCCGCTATCTCGTTTCAGTCCGTCTCCAAAGCCTATTCATCCCCTCGCGGACCTAAGGGCAGCACTTTTAAAGCACTCGATGGCGTCAGCTTCGACATCCACGAGGGTGAGTTTTTTGGCTTGTTGGGCCCCAACGGTGCAGGTAAAACAACGCTGATCAGTATTCTGGCTGGATTGAGTCGAGCCAGTTCGGGGCGCGTCAAGGTGCTTGGACGTGACGTCGAGCTTGACTATGCCAAAGCCCGGCAATCCATCGGTGTGGTTCCGCAAGAGCTGGTGTTCGATCCGTTTTTCAATGTGCGTGAAACCCTCCGGATTCAATCGGGTTACTTCGGCGTTAAAAATAACGACACTTGGATCGAAGAGCTATTGCACAGCCTGGGGTTGGCTGATAAAGCCGATGCCAATATGCGCCAGCTGTCGGGGGGCATGAAGCGCCGGGTACTGGTGGCGCAGGCTTTGGTCCACAAACCACCGGTGATCGTGCTCGATGAACCCACGGCCGGGGTCGACGTCGAGTTGCGCCAGACACTTTGGCAGTTCATAGCGCAACTCAACAAACAAGGGCATACCATTCTGCTCACCACCCACTACCTGGAAGAAGCTGAGGCCTTGTGCGGTCGAATTGCAATGCTCAAAACGGGCCGGGTGGTGGCGTTGGAGCGCACCAGCGATTTGCTGAAATCGGCCACCAGCAATGTGCTTTTGTTCAAAACAGACGACACGTTGCCCCTGAACTTGGTCCCGAGGGCAAGGGTGACCGGACGGATTGTCCAGGTACCCATGCAGAACACTTTAGAAATTGAACAACTCCTGACCCAGTTGCGCCAGAATGGCGTACGCGTTGATGATGTGGAAATCCGCAAGCCTGATCTGGAAGACGTGTTCCTGGAAGTGATGACCAGAAATCAGGATGTGGCACAGGGAGTGACGCCATGACGGGCTGGAAAACCCTGTTGTACAAGGAAATTCTTCGCTTTTGGAAAGTCAGTTTCCAAACGGTCGCTGCCCCGGTGTTGACGGCGGTCCTGTATTTGATGATTTTTGGCCATGTTCTTGAAGGCCGGGTGACGGTTTACGACAAAGTGAGCTACACGGCCTTTTTAGTCCCAGGCTTGGTGATGATGAGCTTGCTGCAAAATTCCTTTGCCAATAGCTCTTCTTCGCTGATTCAAAGCAAAATCATGGGGAATCTGGTGTTTTTGTTACTGACACCGCTGTCACACTGGAACTGGTTTTTTGCCTATGTGGGTTCGTCCATAGCACGTGGTTTATTGGTCGGCTTCGGTGTTTTCCTGGTGACTTGTTGGTTTGCTGACTTGAGTTTCGTGGCTCCCTGGTGGATTCTTGTTTTTGCCATTCTGAGCTCGGCCTTGCTCGGCACCCTGGGCCTGATTGCGGGTTTGTGGGCAGAAAAGTTTGATCAACTCGCTGCTTTCCAAAATTTCATTATTGTTCCCATGACTTTTCTGAGTGGCGTGTTTTATTCAATTCATTCCTTGCCTTCGTTTTGGCAGGGTGTCAGCCACTTGAACCCGTTTTTCTACATGATTGATGGCTTTCGTCACGGTTTTTTTGGGCTCAGTGATGTGTCGCCTTGGCTGAGTCTGGGAATTGTCGTTTTGGCGCTGTTGCTGGCTTCTGGCTTGGCCGTCCATTTGCTGCGTATCGGCTACAAGATCAGGCACTGAGGATTAGATTGAAATGACTGCAGACGAGCTTAAAGCCATCATCCAAAATGGACTGAACTGTGAATATATCGAACTCACGGGGGATGGTCGCCACTGGTACGCCACCATCGTGTCTGTGGAGTTTGAGGGCCAACGCGCGATCAAGCGACACCAGCGGGTCTATGCAACTTTGGGCAGCAAAATTCAGACCGACGAAGTTCATGCCTTGTCGATGAAAACCTTTACCCCGGCTGAGTGGTCAGGACAGTTGCAGTGACAGCCTATTTCCAAGAGTTGAAATGATGGATAAATTGTTAATTCGCGGCGGACAACAACTGCATGGAGAGGTGGGGATTTCGGGCGCCAAAAATGCGGCCCTGCCTGAGCTCTGCGCCAGTCTGCTCACGGCTGATCCGGTGACCCTGCTTAATGTGCCGCGGCTCCAGGACGTCAGCACCATGCTCAAGTTGATTCGCAACATGGGGGTAGAAATTGAGCGTGCGCCGGACGGTTCGATTCGGGTCAATGCCGGTACTTTGAGTACACCAGAAGCGCCTTATGAACTGGTTAAAACCATGCGCGCTTCCGTATTGGCACTCGGCCCGTTATTGGCTCGTTTCGGTCATGCCAGGGTGTCTTTGCCGGGGGGCTGCGCCATTGGATCACGCCCGGTCGATCAGCACATCAAGGGGCTGACGGCAATGGGGGCCCAGATTGTGGTTGAGCACGGTTATATGCTGGCCACGTTGCCCCCGGGACGAACGCGACTCCTAGGTGCGCGCATCACTACTGACATGGTGACCGTCACAGGCACTGAAAATTTTCTGATGGCGGCGTGCCTGGCTGAAGGTGAAACCATTTTGGAAAATGCTGCACAGGAACCCGAAATTCCTGACTTGGCAGAAATGCTGATCCAGATGGGCGCCAAGATTGAAGGTCACGGTAGCCGTCGCATTCGAATTCAGGGGGTAGAGCGCTTGCATGGCTGTCAACACCAAGTGGTGGCTGATCGGATTGAGGCTGGTACTTTTTTGTGTGCAGTGGCGGCCACTGGCGGTGATGTGGTGCTGAAAGCTGCCCGCATTGAGCATCTCGATGCCGTGGTTGAAAAGTTGCAGGAAGCCGGTGCCACCATCATGGCGGTCGAAGGGGGGATTCGGGTCCGGTCTCAAGGTCGGCTCAAAGGCATCAGTTTTCGTACCACCGAGTACCCCGGATTTCCTACGGATATGCAGGCCCAGTTCATGGCGCTGAACTGTATTTCTCAGGGTGCCAGCAAGGTAACCGAAACGATTTTCGAGAACCGTTTCATGCACGTCAACGAATTGGTTCGTTTGGGCGCCAATGTTCAGATAGAGGGCAAAGTTGCCCTGATAGAGGGCGTGCCAGAACTCTCGGGGGCGACGGTGATGGCCACAGATTTGAGGGCTTCAGCCAGCCTGGTGATCGCAGGGCTGGTGGCGCAGGGCGAAACCATGGTCGAACGGATATACCATCTGGATCGTGGCTACGACCAGATGGAAGCCAAGCTCAAGGGTTTGGGTGCGGACATTGAACGAATCAAGTGAGAATTCATTTTGAATAGCCGTTCACCTATTTCGAATCGCTTGGGACCGTGCACAATGACTGCTGCGCTGGTCTGGGGTCACCCCTCAAGGAGAGTAAATTGATAACGCTTGCGCTGTCCAAAGGCCGTATTTTTGACGAAACCCTGCCGCTGCTTAAGGCTGCCGGCATCGAGGTGCTTGAAGATCCCGAAAAGTCGCGCAAGCTGATTTTGAGTACCAACCGGCCTGAAGTCAGGGTGGTGTTGGTGCGCGCCACCGATGTGCCGACTTATGTGCAATATGGTGGTGCAGACTTGGGCATCACCGGTCGCGATACCCTGCTTGAGCATGGTGGCGACTGGAGTGGTGCTGCCAATGGTGCTGGGCTGTACCAGCCCTTGGACTTGCAAATAGCCAAGTGCCGTATCAGTGTGGCTGTGCGCGCTGATTTTGATTACGCTTCGGCGGTCAAACAGGGCTCACGCCTCAAAGTGGCGACCAAGTACGTGGCGATTGCCCGGGAATTTTTCGCATCCAAAGGCGTTCACGTGGACTTGATCAAGCTCTACGGCAGCATGGAGTTGGCGCCGCTGACCGGATTGGCCGATGCCATCGTTGACCTGGTTTCCACCGGCAACACGCTCAAGGCCAATCACTTGGTAGAGGTTGAGCACATCATGGACATCAGTTCGCGGCTGGTGGTCAATCAAGCGGCGCTCAAACTCAAGCAGCAGCCCATCCGCCAAATCATTGATGCTTTTGCTTCAGTCTTGGCCCAGCCTTCGACGTCCTGAGTTGTCATGGAACTGATCGCCGCACCAGCCCGTCTTTCGACTCGATCAGCCGATTTTGAGGCCGAATTTAAGGCCCGCCTGCATTGGTCAGGCGAAACCGATGCCGCTATTGAGCAGCGGGTGGCGGACATCTTGGACGATGTGCGGCTGCGAGGTGATGCCGCCGTGCTGGCGTACACCGCGCAGTTTGACGGACTGGTTCAGACTTCAGTCAAGGCACTGGAGCTGAGCCAAGAAGAGCTTAAAGCGGCGTTTGATGGCCTAGGCGTTGAACAACGCGATGCGTTGCAAACGGCTGCAGCCCGCGTGCGCAGTTTCCATGAAGCGCAGAAAAATGCTTGCGGGCAGAGCTGGAGCTACCGCGACGAAGACGGTACTTTGCTGGGGCAAAAAGTCACGCCGCTGGACCGGGTAGGTATTTATGTTCCCGGTGGCAAAGCTGCTTACCCCTCATCCGTCTTAATGAATGCGATTCCAGCCCATGTGGCGGGGGTGGCCGAGATCATCATGGTAGTGCCCACGCCAGTGCGCAGAGATGGCGTCTCCATGGGTGGCCAAGGCGCCAAGAATCCACTGGTGCTGGCGGCGGCTTATGTGGCTGGTGTCAGTCGTGCTTTTACGGTCGGTGGGGCTCAGGCGGTTGCGGCGCTAGCCTACGGTACCGCGACGATTCCGAAAGTCGACAAAATTACCGGCCCGGGCAATGCCTATGTGGCTGCGGCCAAGCGCCGGGTATTTGGCAGCGTCGGCATCGACATGATTGCCGGACCCAGCGAAATTCTGGTGCTGGCTGACGGCACGACCGCGCCTGATTGGGTGGCGATGGATTTGTTCAGTCAGGCCGAGCACGATGAGTTGGCGCAAAGCATTTTGCTGTGTCCAGATGCGGCCTACATAGCCGCCGTGCAGGCCGCCATCACCCGCTTGTTGCCCGAGATGCCGCGCGCCGCCATCATCGCCAAATCCCTCAACGACCGAGGCGCGCTGATTCATACCCGCAGTATGGAAGAGGCGTGCGAAATCAGCAACCGCATTGCCCCCGAACATCTGGAGATTTCCAGCCAGGATCCCATGCGTTGGGAGCCTTTGCTCAAACACGCAGGCGCCATTTTTTTGGGGGCCTACACCAGTGAGTCTTTGGGCGATTACTGTGCCGGCCCGAATCACGTGCTACCTACCAGCGGCACTGCCCGCTTCAGCTCGCCGCTGGGGGTCTATGACTTTCAAAAACGCAGCAGCCTGATCGAGGTCAGCGCAGTTGGCGCACAAAAGCTCGGCCTAATTGCAGCTGTGTTGGCGCGCGGCGAGGGACTACAAGCCCATGCCCGAGCTGCCGAAATGCGGCTCGAAGAAAGAAAGCCATGAGCCAGCTCGATGTGAAATTGCAGCGCTTGATCAGGCAGGACATCCAGGCCATGCACGCTTACGCTGTTCAGGATGCGGCGGGCATGATCAAGCTCGATGCCATGGAGAATCCGCACCGTTTGCCCGCTGATTTACAAGCCCTGCTGGGTCAGCGTCTTGGTACTTTGGCCTTGAACCGTTACCCTGATGGGCGGGTCAATGATTTGCGTCAAGTCCTGGCACTTCAGGCGCAGATGCCGCAAGGCCACGAGATCATGCTGGGTAATGGATCGGACGAGCTGATTTCATTACTGGCCCTGGCTTGTGCCGTGCCACCGAGCGCGGCCAACAATTTTGAGTCCGCATCGGTCTTGGCCCCGGTTCCTGGTTTTGTGATGTACCAGATGAGTGCGCAGTTGCAAGGTCTCAAGTTCCATGGTGTGCCTCTGACGGCAGACTTCGAACTCGATCAGGAAGCCATGCTGGCGGCGATCGAACAACACAAACCCGCCATCACCTATTTGGCTTACCCCAACAATCCCACGGCCAATTTGTGGGACCAGGCAGTGATGGCCCGTGTCATCGAGAAGGTGGGCCAACAAGGTGGGCTGGTGGTGCTGGACGAGGCTTATCAACCTTTTTCATCGCGCAGTTATCTGGAGAGAATTCGGCGCAACCCTGAACAACACCGCCATGTGTTGCTGCTGCGGACTTTGAGCAAGTTTGGTTTGGCCGGTGTGCGACTGGGCTACATGATGGGTCCGCAGGCTTTGATTGCCGAAATTGACAAGGTACGCCCACCCTATAACATCAGCGTACTCAATTACGAGTGCGCTCTGTTCGCCTTGGAGCACGCCGAGGTGTTTGCTGCCCAAGCGAAGGACATCTGCAAACAGCGCGACTTCATTTCTCAAACTTTGGCGACCTGGCCGACTGTCAAGGCCTGGCCTAGCGATGCGAATATGATCCTGATTCGTGTACCCGATGCACAAAAAACATTTGAAGGCATGAAAAACCGCTCTGTCCTGGTGAAGAACGTCTCTAAAATGCACCCCTTACTGGCCCAATGTCTGCGTTTGACGGTGGGCAGTGCCGAAGAAAACCAGCAAATGCTCGACGCTTTGCAACACGCCTTATGACCACACCACGCATTGCTGAAGTTTCACGAATCACGGCCGAAACCCAAATCACGGTCAAACTCAATCTGGATGGATCGGGTCTCTCCAAGCTTGAAACCGGTATTGGTTTTTTTGACCATATGCTCGATCAGATTGCCCGCCATGGCCTGATCGATCTCGATATCAAGGCGCTGGGGGATCTGCATATCGATGGCCACCACACGGTGGAGGATGTGGGCATTACGCTGGGCCAAGCGGTGCTCAAGGCGGTCGGTGACAAAAAAGGAATTCGCCGTTACGGTCATGCCTACGTCCCACTGGACGAGGCCTTATCGCGGGTGGTGATCGATTTTTCAGGGCGCCCTGGTCTGGTGATGAACGTGCCGTTCAAGAGCGGAATGATTGGCGGTTTTGACAGCCATCTGGCCCATGAGTTTTTCCAAGGCTTTGTGAATCACGCTTTCGTTACCTTGCACATTGACAATCTGCGCGGCGAGAATTCGCATCACCAAGCTGAAACCGTTTTCAAGGCTTTTGCCCGAGCACTGCGTGCTGCGCTGGAACTCGATCCACGCGCTGCGGGAACCATTCCCTCCACCAAAGGCTCGCTCTAGTGGCCAAAACTGTGGCTGTGGTCGATTACGGCATGGGCAATCTCCGTTCGGTGTCGCAAGCGGTCAAAGTCGCTGCACAGGACAGTGGCTTTGAGGTGCTGATCACTTCTAGACCCGAAGAGGTTCGTTCGGCTCAGCGCGTGGTGCTACCAGGCCAAGGCGCTATGCCCGACTGCATGCGGGAATTGCGGGAATCGGGTTTGTTTGACAGCGTGCTCGAGGCGGCTGCCAGCAAGCCCCTTTTTGGTGTTTGCGTAGGTATGCAAATGTTGCTCGACCACAGCGCCGAAGGTGACACAGCGGGCCTGGGTTTAATTCATGGTGAGGTCATTAAATTTGACCTGGCGGGTCAGCTACAGGCCGATGGCAGTCGTTACAAAGTGCCGCAAATGGGTTGGAACCAAGTTTTCCAAGCCCAGCCCCATCCGATCTGGAGCGGGGTACCTGAGGCGAGTTTTTTTTATTTCGTTCACAGTTTTTACGCAAGACCGTCTGATGTGCGCCACAGTGTGGGCGAGGCCGACTACGGTGGGCGCTTTACGGCCGCAGTTGCGCGCGATAATATTTTCGCAACCCAATTCCATCCTGAAAAAAGCGCCGCCCATGGCTTGGCTTTGTACCGTAACTTCCTGCATTGGAATCCCTGATCTCAAACTCCGGGCGAAATACGCGCCCGTCTTATTTTTCAAAGCACTATGCTGTTAATCCCCGCCATTGATCTCAAAGACGGTCACTGCGTTCGCCTCAAGCAAGGCGACATGGACCAAGTGACCACCTTCAGTGAAGACCCGGCCGTCATGGCGCGCAATTGGGTGAATCAGGGCGCACGACGGCTGCACCTGGTGGACTTAAATGGGGCTTTTGCGGGCCAACCCAAAAACGAGTTGGCCATTCGAAAAATCTTGAAAGAAGTCGGCAGCGAAATCGAGGTTCAACTCGGCGGCGGTATTCGGGACCTTGACACCATTGAGCGCTATCTGGATGCCGGACTTCGCTACGTCATCATCGGAACAGCGGCGGTCAAGAATCCTGGGTTCTTGCAGGACGCTTGCACGGCTTTTGGGGGCCATATTATTGTGGGCTTGGATGCCAAGGATGGAAAAGTCGCTACCGACGGCTGGAGCAAACTCACGCGCCACGATGTGGTGGACTTGGCTAAGAAATTTGAAGATTACGGTGTCGAGTCTGTCATCTATACCGACATTGGCCGCGATGGCATGCTCAGCGGTCTGAACATCGAAGCCACCGTCAGGTTGGCCCAGGCTTTGACCATTCCCGTGATTGCTTCGGGGGGGCTGAGCAATATGGCTGATATCGAAAGTCTTTGCGCGGTGGAGGACGAGGGCATTCAAGGCGTGATTTGTGGCCGTGCCATCTATACCGGAGATCTTGATTTTGCGGCGGCGCAGTTACGTGCCGACGAACTCAATGCTGGCTAAACGAATCATTCCCTGTCTGGACGTGACGGGCGGGCGAGTTGTCAAAGGGGTTAATTTTGTTGAGCTGCGCGATGCCGGAGACCCGGTAGAAATCGCCGCCCGCTACAACGAACAGGGTGCCGATGAACTCACGTTTCTCGACATCACCGCCACCAGCGATGGTCGAGGACTGATTCTTCCCATTATTGAAGCGGTGGCGTCCCAGGTTTTTATTCCGTTGACAGTCGGCGGTGGGGTGAGAACAGTCGCCGATGTGCGCAGCTTGCTCAATGCCGGTGCGGACAAAACCAGCTTTAACTCAGCGGCTCTGGCCAACCCACAGCTTATCAATGAGGTGTCGTCCAAATATGGCGCCCAGTGCATCGTGGTGGCGATTGATGCCAAGCAGCGCTCCAGTGAGCAGGCCCAACGCCTGGTTGATGGCAGCCCGATCGGCCCCGGTTGGGACGTCTACAGCCACGGCGGACGCAAAAATACCGGATTGGATGCTGTGGCCTGGGCGATTGAAATGACCCAACGTGGCGCTGGGGAAATCCTCTTGACCAGCATGGACCGTGACGGCACCAAATCTGGTTTTGACCTGGCGTTGACGCGTGCCGTCAGCGATGCGGTGAGCGTACCGGTGATCGCTTCGGGCGGTGTCGGTAACCTGGATCATCTGGTGGCCGGGATTCAGCAAGGTCGGGCCGATGCAGTTTTGGCTGCCAGTATTTTTCATTACGGGGAGTTCACCGTTGCGCAAGCCAAGCGCTATATGGCAAGCCAAGGCGTTGCGGTTCGACTCTAGGGATTCCGAGCATTCGAGCCCTACGCGCAATCACCGACAATAAGCGAATGAATTGGCTTGATAACCTGAAATGGGATGCGCAAGGATTGATCCCAGTGATCGCGCAAGAGGTCGGTAGCAACGATGTGTTGATGTTCGCCTGGATGAACCGCGAAGCACTGCAAAAAACGGCCGAGCTCGGTCGGGCTGTCTATTTCAGTCGGTCGCGCGGCAAGCTGTGGTTCAAGGGCGAGGAATCGGGCCATGTGCAGACGGTCCATGAAATTCGCTTGGATTGCGACAATGATGTGTTGCTGCTCAAAGTCAGCCAACTCGGGCACAGTCCGGGAATCGCCTGCCACACTGGACGGCACAGTTGTTTTTTTAATCGGTATGAAAACGGTCAGTGGCAAGTCACTGACCCGGTATTGAAGAACCCGGACCATATTTACAAGTAAACCCCATGTCGTTTAAAGCCCCTCTCGAGCTGTCAGCAACCGATGGCCTGGCCCAACTGGCCCAGGTGATCGAAAGCCGTTTGCCGGCCCACGGTGGCGATCCTACTGCCAGCTACGTGGCAAGACTGTTACACCAAGGCCCCGATGCTTTCCTGAAAAAAATTGGGGAAGAGGCCACTGAGGTGGTGATGGCGGCCAAGGATGCTGATCACGGCGCTGACAAAAGCAAGCTGGTCAATGAGGTGGCTGACCTCTGGTTTCATTGCATGATTGCGCTGGCTCACTACGGCTACAAGCCGGCTGATGTGGTGGCTGAATTGCAGCGCCGTGCGGGCACCAGCGGCATCGAAGAAAAAGCCTTGCGCAAAGCATTGCTGCGCGAAGGCGGCGGCCAATGAGACAGAACAGCGACCCGTCATGCATTTTTTGCAAAATTGTCGCCGGTCAAATCCCCTCTACATTGGTCTACCAGGACGATGAGATCTTTGCTTTTCACGACATCCATCCCTGGGCGCCCGTGCATTTTTTGATGATTCCTAAAGCGCACATCCCGTCCATGTCCCAGGTCGAGCCTGAGCAGGCAGGTCTGCTGGGGCGAATGATGACGTTGGCGCCAAAATTGGCGATGCAGCAGGGCTGCAACCCTTATCCTGAGGGTGGGTTTCGCATTCTTTGCAATACGGGCGACGAAGGGGGGCAAGAAGTACACCACCTTCATTTCCATGTTATCGGTGGCCCCCGCCCCTGGTTAAAAGGGTGATTTCGCGTTGTGCATGGGTGTACTGGTTTCGACGTTTAAAATCGGTTTAATTCTGAGGAGACTTTATGGGTTCGTTTTCTATTTGGCATTGGTTAATTGTTCTGCTGATTGTGGTGATGGTATTTGGCACCAAGAAGTTGAAAAACATCGGGGGTGACCTCGGTGGCGCAGTCAAAGGTTTTAAGGACGGCATGAAAGATGGCGCTACACCCGCAGCCGAAGACAAACCGGCAGTCGAGACGGCCAAGGTAAGCAGCGCAGCGCCCGGCCCCGTTGAGAAAACAACGATCGACGTCGAAGCGAAGACCAAGTCTTGATTTTTTCTTAGGCTGGCGTGATCGATCTAGGAATTTCCAAAATGGCTTTGATCGGCGCGGTGGCGTTGATCGTCATCGGGCCCGAGAAACTACCGCGCGTGGCGCGCACGCTAGGCGCCATGTTGGGCAAGGCGCAACGCTATGTCTCGGACATGAAGGCCGAAGTGAATCGATCGATGGATCTCGATGAGCTTAAAAAAATGAAAGAGAGCGTCGAAGGCGCCGCGCATGAAGTTGAAAGCTCAATCCAGACCAGCGCCAGTGACTTCGAGAAGTCCTGGGAGGATGCCACCAGTACCGCTTCGAGCAGTCTGGGCCATGAATTAGCGACGGTTTATCCCGAGTACCGTCGGCCCCAAAAGAACTGGCGCTTGAAACAAGGTGCAACCCCCAACTGGTACAAAGCGCGAACGGGTGCAAGAACCAAGGCCCTCTCAGGCGCAGCCCGAGTGGCCCGATTCAGGCCGCAACGGCTGAGCTAAGAATTTCCCGCTTGCTTTTTCACCGGACAACGAATGGCTGACGATACCCCCCAAACCGACGAACTCGCCGGTACCGAACAGCCTTTTGTGCAGCACCTGATGGAGTTGCGAGACCGTTTGATTAAGGCCATGGCCGCGATGGGTATTGCCGCCGCCGTACTGGCCTTGTTCCCGGGCCCGGGCGCCCTGTACGACATCCTGGCATCGCCCTTGGTGGCGCATTTACCCAAGGGCGCGACCCTGATTGCGACTTCGGTCATTTCTCCGTTTATGGTGCCTTTGAAAATTCTGATGATGGCGGCATTCCTGATTGCCTTGCCTGTGATTTTGTGGCAGCTCTGGGCCTTTGTGGCCCCTGGTCTCTATGTCCACGAGAAGCGCTTGGTGCTGCCGTTGGTGGTGTCGAGTACCTTGTTGTTTTTTGTCGGGGTCGCTTTTTGTTATTTTTTCGTGTTCGGGCAAGTGTTCAGTTTTATCCAAAGTTTCGCACCCAAGAGCATCACCGCGGCCCCCGATATTGAGGCCTACCTGAGTTTTGTCTTAACCATGTTTCTGGCTTTTGGAATGGCTTTTGAGGTGCCGATCGTGGTGATTGTTCTGGCCCGGATGGGTCTGGTGAGTATTCAAAAGCTCAAGGACTTCCGAGGCTATTTCATAGTGCTGGCATTCATCATTGCGGCGGTGATCACCCCGCCCGATGTGGTGTCGCAATTGGCGCTGGCGATCCCGATGTGCCTGCTGTATGAATTGGGAATTTGGGCTTCCAAGCTGTTCATCAAACACACGCAAGCTCCTGCAGAAGGCGCCGAATCCGCCCAGCCTTGAGCAGGCGTTCAGCGTGTCGGTTTGGCTGGGGAAGGGCGTAGACCAGGCGTGACTTGCAATTGCAAGTGGTCTTTCATCCGAATCACGCCGAATGGGGCCGGGTTTCCGGGCTGAAGCTTGGCCACCGATGCCAAAAGCTCCGCCACCGTGGCTACTGGCTTCCCCTCTACGCTGGTGATCACGTCGCCGGGCTGGATGCCGGCGCGAGCAGCGGGACCGTTTTGCAACACTCCCGTGATAAGAACACCCTGTTGCGCCTTGGTACCAAAGATTTGGGCCAGCTCGGCGGACAAAGGTTTGGGTTCAACGCCAATCCAGCCCCGAGTCACTCGACCTTCTTTGACAATACTTTCCAGCACCATCCTGGCCGTTGCCACGGGAATTGCAAAACCAATGCCCATGCTGCCACCCGAGCGCGAGTAAATGGCCGTGTTGATGCCTTGCAGGTGGCCGTTGCTATCGACCAGTGCCCCACCCGAATTGCCCGGGTTGATAGCGGCATCGGTCTGGATAAAGTTCTCGAAGGTGTTGATGCCCAATTGACTTCGACCCAGGGCACTGACAATACCGCTGGTCACTGTTTGCCCGACATTAAACGGGTTGCCAATGGCCAGGACCTGGTCACCGACCCGCAACAAGTCTGAGTCTCCCAGTTCGATAACCGGCAGCTTGTCGAGCTCGATCTTCAGAATAGCCAGATCAGTTTCGGGGTCGGTTCCAATCAGTTTGGCGCTGATGCGGCGGCCGTCGTTGAGAACCACTTCAATCTGGTCGGCAGCCTCCACCACATGGTTGTTGGTCAGGATATAGCCTTGAGGACTGACAATCACGCCGCTGCCTAGGCCGGAGCGGGCATCTTGATCGGGTTCGCCAAAGAAAAATTTGAACCACGCTTCATCGCTGTTGGGGTGCTTTTTGGGCGAGGTCGTGGTAATCACGCTGACCACCGCCGCCGCCGATTTTTGCGCCGCCAGTCGAAAGCTTCCAGCTGGAATGGTGGCTGGATCGGTGCTTGGCGCCTCTAGCAATTGAACTGTTCCGGCTCGATTGGAGCCTCGGTTCAGCCACTCGGGTTTGAGTGTGGCCACAACAAAAAAGACCGCCAGCATGACAGTGCAGATTTGAGAAAAAAGAAGCCAATAGCGTTTCATAAGGTGTGGCGCAAGAGATGAGTCGGAGCTGGTGAAAATCTTAGCCCAATTTATCGGCCACAATCCATTCAATTGAAATTTCGGCAGCAGCGCTGTCAACTCGTTAGCTACCCCTTGATTGAGTTCAGCCCATGCAGGACCGTTCCGTTCTCGTGCAAACTTTGGATGCTTTGTTGCAGCCCGATCGCTTTCGCGATTACGGGCCCAACGGCTTGCAGGTTGAAGGACGCGCTAGGGTAGGGAAAATAGTCTCGGGTGTGACGGCTAGCCGAGCGCTAATCGAGGCCGCCATCAACGCTCAGGCCGATGCTATTTTTGTCCACCATGGCCTGTTTTGGAGGGGCCAGGATGGGCGTGTCACCGGCTGGATGAAGCAACGCCTGGCGCTGCTGTTGGGGCATGACATCAACCTGTTGGCCTACCATTTGCCACTGGATGCGCATCCGGAACTGGGCAACAATGCCCAACTGGGTTTGCGCCTGGGGTGGACCGTGCAGTCCCGCTTTGGCGAACAGGATTTGGGTTTTTTGGGGCTTCGTGCTGATGCTCAGTCTTACGGTCAAGCCGAGCAGCTTGCCGATCATTTGAAGGCGGTTCTGGGTCGATCCGTGCTGCTGGTTCCTGGCGATTCCAGACCGATCCATAAGCTGGCTTGGTGCAGCGGTGGGGCCCAGGGCTACTTCGAGGCAGCCATTGCAGCCGGTGCCGATGCCTTCATCACGGGTGAAATTTCTGAGCCGCAGACCCACTACGCCCGCGAATCCGGGGTGGCTTTTCTGGCTTGCGGCCACCATGCCACCGAGCGTTTCGGTGCCCCTGCCGTGGCAGCCCATGTGGCCAAGCAACTGGGCTTGGAGCATGAGTTCATCGACATCAGCAACCCGGCCTGAGGCATGAACAAAAGCATTGCGATCACCTTGGGCGACCCGGCCGGGATCGGGCCTGAAATCATTGCCAAAGCGTTTCGTGAAGCGCCTGAACTGACGCAAGGCTGTTTTGTCGTGGGCGACTTGGGGACGTTGCGTCGGGCTTGTCAGCTCATCAGCAGCCCGGGTCAGCTTGCTTGGCCAGTGGCAGTAATTGATTCGCCGGCCGAAGCGCTGGAGTTGGCGCCGCGTTGTATCGGGTTGATGGCCGTTGCCGATTTGGCCGAGCCGGTGCCCCTGGGTCAAATCAGTGCCAGCGCAGGGCAGCACGCGGCCCGTTGTGTGGTTTGGGCGGCGCAAGCTGCTTTACGGGGGGAGATTGCCGCTCTGGTGACGGCACCTTTACACAAGGAGGCCCTGGCACTGGCTGGTGCGCCCCACGCCCAGTACCCGGGGCACACAGAAATGCTGCAGGCTGAAGCGGCGGCTTATCTTGGGAAAATGCCCGAGCAGTTACCCGTGCGCATGATGTTGGCCAGCGATGAGTTGCGCACCGTGCTGGTTAGCATCCACCTGTCTTTGCGTGAAGCTATTGAAGCTGTTAATTTCGATAATGTGTTGCAGACTTTGCGCATCACACACCAATCTTTGAGCCCGGTCTTGGGTCGTGCTCCGCGGATTGGCGTGGCGGGATTAAATCCGCATGCGGGTGAGGGTGGGCGCTTCGGTCGCGAGGAAATCGAGATCATCGCGCCAGCTATTGCTCAGGCCCGCAGCGAGGGAATGCAGGTGAGTGGGCCGTGGGCGCCTGATACGGTGTTTATGCGAGCCCGGGTGGCGCCAGGCAAGCCAGGAGAATTCGATGTGGTGGTGGCCATGTACCACGACCAAGGCTTGATACCCTTGAAGTACTTGGGAATTGAGCGGGGGGTCAACGTCACCCTGGGTTTACCGCTGGTTCGCACGAGCCCCGATCACGGCACGGCTTTTGATATTGCAGGTACCGGCCAAGCCGACCCAAGCAGCCTAATTGCGGCTATTCGCATGGCGCGTCAGCTTATTTCTTAAGGCTGTCGCGAATTTCCCGTAGCAGTAAAACATCTTCAGGAATGCTGACGGGGGCCGCGACGGGTTCTGGATCGCTTGCTTTGAGCCGGTTGATTTGCTTGATCATCAGGAAAATGATGAAGGCCAAAATCGTAAAATTCACGGCTACCGTGATGAAGTTTCCATAAGCGAACACCGGAACACCGGCTTTTTTGAGGGCATCGAGCGTGATCAGCGTTCCTGCTGGCGGTTGAGACAAAACCAGGAAAAGGTTGGAAAAATCCAGTTTTCCAACCACTCCGCCGACCAGCGGCATGAACAGGTCGCTCACCACGGAGTCGACAATTTTCCCAAAAGCACCACCAATGATCACGCCGACAGCCAGATCAATCACATTGCCTTTGACGGCAAAATCCCGAAATTCTTGCGCAATCTTCATCTTGAGTCACTCCAGTTTTAAGGTTGGCAGCAGTGTCCCTTGCAAAATTGCCCGTTGTCAAGGGCGGTTGGTTCCCCCTAGGGCTTGGGTTGGGTTGCGCCCGGCAGCTCGGCTACAATCGCTGGTTAACCCCAATAGTGATGTTTTCATTGAGGATTTCCATGAGTGACACCCTTGTCGTCGACAGTCAGGTCGACACCAGCAAACGAACGTGGCTGATCACCTCCGGTTGTGTTGGTGCAGCAGGTGCAGCCGCCGTTGCTGTTCCATTTGTCAGTAGTTTTCAGCCCTCAGAGCGGGCCAAGGCCGCCGGAGCTGCGGTCGAAGTCGATATTTCTGCCCTCAAGCCGGGAGAGAAGTTGACGGTTGAGTGGCGTGGCAAGCCGGTCTGGATTGTCAAGCGCACCCCCGAGCAATTGGCCACCTTGAAGGGGATGGATGCTCAGTTGGCCGACCCCAAGTCAGAGCGCAACCCTTCGGAGCTGACGCCCGAATATGCACGCAATGAAGTACGTTCGATCAAGCCCGAGATCATGGTTGCTGTGGGCATCTGCTCGCATTTGGGTTGTTCACCGATTGAGAAATTTCAGCTCGGAGCCCAGCCTTCGCTGCCCGACGATTGGAAAGGCGGTTTTCTCTGCCCCTGTCACGGTTCAACTTTTGACATGGCTGGTCGTGTGTTCAAGAACAAGCCCGCACCGGACAATCTTGAAGTGCCGCCCCATATGTACCTCTCCGACAGCAAGTTGCTGATCGGTGAAGATAAAAAAGCCTGAACCCCAGCGACTCGGAGCACACGATGGCTGAAATGAAAGAAATCTCCCCCAACGCACCAGCGGCTGAAAAGCTGCTGAATTGGGTGGACAACCGCTTCCCGCTGAGCAAGCTCTTCAAAGAGCACATGAGCGAGTACTACGCACCGAAGAACTTCAACTTCTGGTACATCTTTGGTTCGCTGTCCTTGTTGGTGCTGGTGATCCAAATCGTGACGGGTATTTTCCTCACGATGCATTACAAGCCCGACGCTGCGCTGGCTTTCGGTTCGGTCGAATACATCATGCGTGATGTGCCTTGGGGTTGGTTGATCCGTTACATGCATTCCACTGGCGCTTCTGCCTTCTTCGTGGTGGTGTATTTACACATGTTCCGTGGCCTGTTGTATGGCTCTTATCGCAAGCCGCGCGAATTGGTATGGATTTTTGGTTGCGCCATTTTCCTGTGTCTGATGGCTGAAGCTTTTATGGGCTATTTGCTGCCATGGGGGCAGATGAGCTACTGGGGCGCCCAGGTGATCGTGAATCTGTTTGCCGCGATTCCCTTTATTGGCCCTGACCTTGCCTTGTTGATTCGCGGCGATTTTGTGGTGGGTGATGCGACCTTGAACCGTTTCTTCAGTTTTCACGTCATTGCCGTTCCGCTGGTTTTGCTGGGACTGGTGGCGGCGCACATCATTGCCTTGCACGAAGTGGGCTCCAACAACCCCGACGGTGTTGAAATCAAAGCTACCAAGGGCGCTGACGGTCATCCCTTGGACGGCATTCCGTTTCACCCCTACTACACCGTGCATGACATTTTCGGTGTCAGCCTGTTCCTGATGGTGTTCAGTGCCATCATCTTCTTTGCGCCTGAGCTGGGTGGTTATTTCCTTGAATACAACAACTTCATTCCGGCCGATCCACTTAAGACCCCAGCTCATATCGCGCCAGTCTGGTATTTCACGCCGTATTACTCCATGCTGCGTGCCATTACCAGCGAAATGATGATTGCCTTGATTGCCTGTGTGCTGGGCGCAGCTGTTCTGAGCATTGTCAAGTTCAAAATGACGAGCTGGTGCAAGGCGCTGATCGTCGGTGCGGCTGTTCTGGCTTCGGTGCTGATGTTGTCGATTGACGCCAAGTTCTGGGGCGTTGTGGTGATGGGTGGCGCGGTGGTGATTCTGTTCTTCCTGCCTTGGCTCGATTACAGCCCGGTCAAATCGATCCGCTATCGCCCAGACTGGCATACCTATTTGTACGGTATTTTTGTGATTAACTTCGTGGTGCTGGCCTACTTGGGTGTGCAACCCCCCTCACAGATCGGCGAGCGTGTCTCTCAAGTGGGGACCTTGTTCTACTTCGGATTTTTCCTGCTGATGCCTTGGTGGAGTCGTTTGGGTACACCCAAAGTCGTTCCTGACCGCGTGACTTTCACTGCCCACTAAGCTGGAGAAAAACAATGAAAAAACTACTTCTCGCTTGGGTCGCAACCTTGGGATTGATGGCGGGGGCACACGCTTCCAGTGAAGGCGGTATTACCTGGGATAAAGCGCCCAACAAAACCAATGACCTGGTTGCTTTGCAAAATGGTGCCAAGTTGTTCGTCAATTACTGCCTGAACTGTCATTCGGCAGCATTCATGCGCTTTAATCGACTCAAGGATATTGGCCTGACCGATCAGCAAATCAAAGACAACTTGATGTTCACCTCCGAAAAAGTTGGTGAGATCATGAAGGCATCGATTGATCCCAAACAGGCCAAGGACTGGTTCGGCGCCAATCCACCCGACTTGTCAGTGATTGCCCGGTCCCGCGCTTCGGGCAGTCAAGGCAGTGGCGGCGACTACCTCTATACCTATTTGCGCTCCTACTATCCGGACGCGACCAAAGCAACGGGCTGGAATAATCTGGTTTTCCCAAGTGTCGGTATGCCGCATGCGCTGTGGGAGTTGCAGGGTCAGCGCCGTCCTGTGTATGAAATGCGTGAAGAACACGGCCATGCCACCCAGGTTTTTAAAGGTTGGACGCAAGTAAGCCCAGGCAGTTTGACTCCGTTGCAATATGACGAAGCGGTTGGCGACCTGGTTAGTTATTTGCAATGGATGGCAGAGCCTTCACAAAACACCCGGGTTCGTGTTGGGGTCTGGGTTTTGATTTTCTTGGGTATCTTTACGCTGGCAGCTTGGCGACTCAATGCTGCCTACTGGAAAGACGTCAAGTAACACAGGCAAGTAACTCGTCTCATATCCATAAGATGTGAAACGAGTTTTTCAGAGTGGGTGTGCATATGGCGCCCCCACTCTTTTAGTTTCAATGAAACTATGTTTTGATTTTTAGGAGATTCCACCATGATGGTGCTGTATTCAGGAACTACCTGCCCTTTTTCTCACCGATGCCGCTTCGTGTTGTTTGAGAAGGGAATGGACTTCGAAATTCGTGATGTCGATCTCTACAGCAAGCCTGAAGACATCAATGTGATGAACCCCTACGGACAAGTTCCGATTCTGGTCGAGCGCGACCTGATTCTGTATGAGTCCAACATCATCAACGAGTACATTGATGAGCGTTTTCCGCACCCTCAGTTGATGCCGGGTGACCCGGTGGACCGGGCTCGGGTACGGCTGTTCCTCCTGAATTTCGAAAAAGAATTGTTCGTTCATGTCTCAACGCTGGAAGCCAGAGGCGCCAAAAACAACGAGAAAAATTTGGACAAAGCTCGCTCCCACATCAGGGATCGTTTGACCCAATTGGCTCCCGTCTTTTTGAAGAACAAGTACATGCTTGGGGACGGTTTTTCGATGCTTGATGTGGCTATTGCCCCTTTGCTTTGGCGTTTGGACAGCTATGGAATCGAGTTGAGCAAAAATGCCGCACCATTGCTGAAATATGCAGAGCGAATCTTTTCGCGTCCTGCTTTTATCGAGGCACTGACGCCGTCTGAGAAAGTCATGCGTAAGTAATGCGTCATCAGGTTTTTTGATGTTTGACGCCAAGGACTCCAGCGCAACGCGCCCCTATCTGATACGAGCTTTGCACGAATGGTGTACCGATAATGGATTGACGCCTTACCTTGCGGTTCTGGTGGACAACACGGTTCAAGTTCCAGTGGAATATGTCAAGGACGGCGAAATCGTTCTCAACGTAGGGCTTGACGCGACCAGTTCACTCAAGCTGGGCAATGAATTTATCGAATTCAAGGCCCGTTTCTCCGGCGTAGCACGCGAGATCATGGTGCCAGTAGGACGAGTCATCGCGATCTACGCGAAAGAGAATGGGCAGGGGATGGCTTTCCCCTCGCCTGCGGCCTCTGCGGTGCAACAAGGGCGTGGTGCAAGTAAGGATTCGAAGTACTTACCCGCAGACACAGAAGCAACAGATCCACCCCCACGCCCCCCTGCCGGTCCGCGTCCGGTGCTCACGCGAGTGAAGTAAAATTTGCCCGTGCCGATTTAGCTCAGTTGGTAGAGCAACCGCCTTGTAAGCGGTAGGTCGTCAGTTCGATTCCGACAATCGGCACCATTTGACTGTTTCATACAGTATCAAGAACCCTCAAAACCCGCCTTCTTCATTGGAGAGCGGGTTTTTTGTTGCTTAGCGTGGGCGCGCTACCCGGATTTTCAAGCGAATGGCGATGTTGTCCCAGCCCTTGCTGCGCAGATGGGCTTCCAAAGCGGGAAGCAGTTGCCGAATTTTGGAGGCGGCTGCGTTATTGTCCAGAAGCAAACACCAACTCAAACCTTCGATTGGGCCAGCTTTCACGCTGGAACGTAGAGCACTGGGGATCAGTGACTCGATCGCTTTAAGCCGGGCCGTGGAGTCCCGTGTCAGCTCGGCCAGACGCGCCAGCATGGGCGAATCTTGGCTGGCTTGCAATAGGCTAACCGGAGTGTGGCGACGATCCATGAGTTCGGTCTGGGGCATTTAGTCGTGTTCATTTGATTATCAGCGATGGCAGGTTTGTGGGGCGGGTCAATGCCCAGGAGAAACCTCCTCGCGGCGCAGGTAAAATGCCGGTTCTGATTGATTGCAGCAGGAGAGTCCCCCAACTGGGGTGGCGCCCTGCTGCGAAAAACTTTTCCTCCTCAGATAGAAAAAGGATTGCGCTTCATGGCTGACCTTCACGGGTTGGCAAGGCGGTACTGCATTCATGGCCATCAATATCCTGACCAAAATTTTCGGCAGTCGCAATGACCGCTTGCTCAAGCAATACCGTTCCAGCGTGGTGCGCATCAATGCAATGGAGGAGCAGCTCGAAAAACTGAGTGACGACGACTTGCGTTCCAAGACGCAAGAGTTCCGGACTCGAGTGGCCCAGGGGGAGACGCTGGATGCTTTGTTGCCAGAGGCCTTTGCTGTGGTGCGTGAAGGCTCCAAGCGGGTGATGAAAATGCGCCACTTCGACGTTCAGTTGTTGGGGGGCATGTCACTGCATCAGGGAAAAATTTCAGAAATGCGGACTGGCGAGGGTAAGACCCTGACAGCCACGCTGGCGGTATATCTGAATGCCCTGACTGACAAAGGCGTTCACGTGGTCACGGTCAACGATTACCTGGCCAACCGGGATGCCCAGTGGATGGGCAAGCTCTACACCTTCCTGGGTTTGACTGTGGGGATTAATTTGCCCCAAATGACTCGCGAAGAGAAACAGGCCGCCTACCGGGCCGATATCACTTACGGCACCAACAATGAATACGGCTTTGATTACCTACGCGACAACATGGTGTACGAGGTGGCCGACCGGGTGCAGCGGGGTCAAAACTACGCGATTGTTGACGAGGTTGACTCGATCCTGATCGATGAGGCTAGAACGCCGTTGATCATCAGTGGTCAGGCTGAAGACCATACCGATCTCTACGTTGCGATCAACAAAATTGTTCCCGTGTTGCAACGGCAGGAGGGGGAAGCTGATCCGCGCACGGGTGAGGGCGTGACCAAGCCGGGCGACTTTACTCTGGATGAAAAAACCCAGCAGGTGTTTTTAACCGAACAGGGGCACGAAAATGCAGAGCGAACTCTCTCGCAGCTGGGACTGATTCCTGAAGGCGCCAGTTTGTACGATCCTGCCAACATCACGTTGATGCATCATCTGTATGCAGCCTTGCGTGCCAATCACCTTTACCACCGTGACCAGCACTATGTGGTCCAAAATGGCGAAATCACCATCGTTGATGAATTTACTGGCCGCTTGATGACGGGTCGACGCTGGAGTGAAGGACTGCATCAGGCGGTAGAAGCCAAGGAAGGCGTTGCAATCCAGGCTGAAAACCAGACCCTGGCATCCATAACTTTTCAAAACTACTTCCGCCTTTACGGCAAGCTGTCGGGCATGACTGGAACAGCCGACACCGAAGCCTATGAGTTCCAAGAAATTTATGGCTTAGAAACGGTGGTGATTCCGCCCAATCGACTGAGTTGCCGGGACGACCAGTTGGACCGGGTGTACAAAACTACCCGCGAGAAATATGAGGCAGCGATCAATGACATCCGGGAATGCCATGAGAGAGGGCAGCCGGTGCTGGTGGGAACCACGTCGATTGAGAATTCGGAAGTTATTTCGCAGTTGTTGGACAGAGAAAAATTGCCGCATCAAGTGCTCAATGCCAAGCAACATGCGCGTGAAGCCGACATCATCGCTCAGGCCGGACGCGCCAAAATGATCACCATTGCCACCAACATGGCAGGTCGGGGAACTGACATTGTGTTGGGTGGTAGTTTGGATAAGTCGATTGCTGCGATTGAGAACGACGAGTCGCTCACAGAGGCGCTCAAGCAGCAGCAAATCGAGCCAATAAGAGCCCAGTGGAGTCAAGACCATGAGCAGGTCAAATCATTGGGCGGCTTGCGAATCATCGCCACTGAGCGCCATGAATCGCGCCGGATTGACAACCAGTTGCGCGGGCGTTCGGGTCGTCAGGGCGACCCAGGTTCATCACGCTTTTACCTGAGCTTGGACGATGCCTTGATGCGCATTTTTGCGGGGGACCGGGTCAGGGCCATCATGGACCGCCTCAAGATGCCCGATGGCGAGGCGATTGAGGCGGGTATCGTTACCCGTAGCATTGAGGGTGCCCAACGCAAGGTGGAAGCCCGCAATTTCGACATGCGCAAGCAGTTGTTGGAGTATGACGATGTCGCCAATGATCAGCGCAAAGTGATTTACCAGCAGCGCAACGAAATCCTTGACGCCGCTGATTTGACGGCTCAAATTGCCTCGTTACGCGAAGGCTGCTTCAGCGATCTGGTTGGTCAATACGTTCCAGTCGAGTCGGTGGAAGAGCAGTGGGATATTGCTGCGCTGGAAAAAGTGCTGATCGACGAATGGCAGATTGGGTTGGCGCTGCAACATCAGATCGAGCAGGCCAGCGCGATCACTGATGAAGATGTGCTGCAGACCGTGTGCCAAGCTGCCGACCAGCTCTTTGCCGCCAAACTCGAGCAAGTCGGGGCTGAGAACTTCACCCAGTTCGAACGCATCGTCCTGTTGCAAAGCATTGACAGCAATTGGCGTGAACACTTGAGCGCACTGGACTACCTGCGGCAGGGAATTCATTTGCGTGGCTATGCACAGAAGCAGCCCAAGCAGGAATACAAGCGTGAGGCGTTCGAGCTGTTTAGTCAGTTACTCGATGCCGTTAAAAACGAAGTCACCAAAATCTTGATGACGGTCAAAGTTCAATCCGGCGAACAACTGGAGCAGGCCGCCGATGCCATGGAGAGCCGGGCCGAAAGCATTTCCAATGTGAGCTACAGCTCACCCACGGAAACCGGCGAAGTGCAAACCACGGCTGATCACCCTCTACTTTTCGGTGCTGCACCTGTTGCAGCCGTAGCACGGGTCGGGCGCAATGAGACTTGCCCTTGTGGCAGCGGGAAAAAATACAAACACTGCCACGGCAAGTTGGCATGAAAGACTGATCATGGCTGTTAATTTGCCAGCACCCAAACCGAATCAGCTTTTCCCTATCCGTGGTGTTCGCATCGGTGTTACCGAAGCCGGAATTCGCAAAGCCAATCGCAAAGACTTGACCGTCGTCCTGCTTGATTCCGGCGCCTCGGTAGCGGGCGTATTTACCCAAAACCGTTTCTGCGCCGCACCAGTACAGATCTGCCGCGAACATCTGGCTGCAGGCTTGGGAGTCCGGGCGATTTTGATCAATACGGGTAATGCGAATGCCGGAACGGGCGATGATGGTCTGGTGCGTGCCCGCAGCAGCTGTGTTGCGCTGGCCCGTCAGCTCAATCTGGCGCCCGAGGAGGTGTTGCCGTTCTCCACCGGAGTCATCATGGAACCCCTGCCGCATGACCGGATAGAAGCCGGTTTGCCGGCGGCCCTAGCGGATGCCCGGGAAGACAACTGGTTGCGCGCTGCCGAGGGCATCATGACCACGGATACTGTTCCCAAGGCGTTTGGCGCTCAGCTCATGCTGGGCGGAGCCTTGGTCAGTATCACCGGCATCAGCAAAGGGGCAGGCATGATCCGACCCAATATGGCGACCATGCTGGGCTTCTTGGCAACCGATGCCTGTGTCAGCCAGGCGTTGATGCAGCAGCTGGCTTTTGAGTTGGCTGAAGGGTCTTTCAACCGGGTCACGGTCGATGGCGACACCTCCACCAACGACTCGTTCGTTTTGATCGCCAGCAACAAAGCCAAACATGCACCGATTGATTCGCTGGCCAGCGCCGATGGCCAGGCGCTTAAAGCAGCGCTGCTTGGCGTGGCCGAGCAATTGGCACAAGCCATCGTACGCGATGGTGAAGGTGCGACCAAGCTGATCACGGTTCAAGTCAATGGCGGTAAAACAGCAGCTGAATGCCGTTTGGTGGCTTATGCGATTGCGCATTCGCCCTTGGTGAAAACAGCTTTTTATGCCAGCGATCCCAATTTGGGCCGAATTTTGGCGGCCGTGGGTTATGCAGGCATTGAAGATCTGGACCAAGCTGGAATTGATCTGTTCCTCGATGAGGTGCACGTCGCTGTTAAAGGTGGGCGCAACCCCAGCTACCGTGAAGAAGATGGTCAGCGGGTGATGCAACAAAGTGAGATTACTGTTCGGGTCGATTTGGGCCGAGGTTCGGCCAGCGAAACCGTTTGGACCTGCGACCTGAGTCACGATTACGTGTCGATTAATGCGGATTACCGTTCCTGAGACGCTGTCTCTGTCTTCATTGGAAATTCTGAATGAGTGAAAAATTTGCAAGTTTGATTGCACGCGCTGAGCAACTGATGGCCCATATTGAAGCCATATTGCCGCAACCTCTGGCCCAGCCCGATTGGCAGGCTTCCATTGCGTTTCGTTACCGCAAACGCAGCTCGGGTCATGGCCAGTTGGTTCCGGTGCGCCATGTGGGCAACATGCGTTTGACTGATCTCAAGGAAATTGAAGTCCAGAAAGAAAAAATCCAACAAAACACGCTGCAATTGGTCGAGGGAAGAGCAGCCAATAACGTGCTCTTGACCGGTGCCCGTGGCACCGGGAAATCGTCCCTCATCAAGGCCTGTTTGAACGAATACGCCAGCCGAGGTTTGCGACTGATCGAGGTTGACAAAGCGGAATTAACGGACTTGCCCGATATCGTTGAGTTGGTGTCGGATCGACCAGAAAAATTCATTATTTATTGTGACGATCTGAGCTTTGAAGACGGCGAGTCTGGCTACAAGGCATTGAAGTCGATTCTGGACGGTTCGGTTGCAGCCACCACGGCCAATGTATTGATTTACGCCACCAGCAACCGTCGCCATTTGTTGCCCGAGTACATGAAGGAAAACCTCAGCTACACCCATAGCGATGATGGGGAAGTCCATCCGGGTGAGGTGATTGAAGAGAAAATTTCTCTGTCAGAACGTTTTGGTTTGTGGGTCAGTTTCTATCCCTTTACCCAGGATGAATACTTGATCATCGTTGCGCAATGGCTCAGCGCTATGGGCGTGACGCCTGAGGCGATCACAGCAGCTCGGGCCGAGGCCTTGGTCTGGGCGCTGGAGCGAGGTTCGCGCAGTGGCCGGGTGGCCTACCAGTTCGCGCGTGATTACTCGGGAAAACACAGCCAGCCTTCAGCATGAGCCAAGATGGGTCGCTTCAGGGTGCAAGCCTGGTGGCCGATGCCGATCGCCCACGCTTTGGCGGCAAGGATCGAGTGGCGGTCGAGGTGGCCGTCGGCGTGTTGCTGCAGCCCAAGGGCAAGTTTTTGTTGACCTCACGTCCTGCGGGTAAAGTCTATGCGGGTTACTGGGAGTTCCCCGGCGGCAAAGTTGATCCGGGTGAAAGCGTGTCCCAAGCCCTGAGCCGCGAATTGCAGGAAGAGCTTGGGATTCAGGTGGTCCGTATCGCGCCCTGGAAAGTCGAGCTGGTGGACTATCCCCATGCCCTGGTACGCTTAAATTTTTATAAAGTCTACTCCTGGACTGGGGAGTTGCAAATGCGCGAAGGTCAGATGTTCAGCTGGCAAAATTTGCCGGTGAATGTGGCGCCGGTTCTAGCGGGAACCATGCCGGTCTTGTCTTGGCTAGCGAGCGAAAGCGGGTTTTCGGGAGCCACCTGCTTGGCAGCCTGAATCACTGAAGTTTGGGATCGCCAAAGACTTGATCGGCTGGTAGTTCCTGCGTGGGTACCCGAAAATTTTCGCTGGCCCAAGCGCCGAAATCAAGGTTCTTGCAATGCGCACTGCAAAAAGGGCGAAACGCATTGCTTGAAGCATAAACACTGTCACCGCCACAGCCGGGACAGGTAACGATCTTGGGTTGTTGGGCTTTGAATTGCATGGTTCTGACAAGTGCTCAACTCAGGCGCACAAGCTGAGTTCAAACGCCGCATCGGTATTGCTGGGGTGCAGTCGGTCGTCAGCTTCGAGCTGCATCAGGCGGATAGAAACCAGCAGGCGATTGCCACTGATCTCGGGAATCAATCCGAGCGCGGGATCGAGGGTCAAACGCAATAACTGGAAGGTCTTTCCTTGGGGCAAGTTCTGTTGAAATTGACCGGAATTGGCAACGACTTTTTGTGGAGTTCCCGAGTCACGCAACATCCGCAGCAGCAGGTGAATGGCCTCACCCAGGGGCGTCAGCCGCGAGGCCCAGAGCCCCAAGTTCTGCTGGCGCAAACTGCTGTCATGTTGCTGCCAGGCGTGATAGGCCGGCAAATCAAATTCACAGGTTCCTCCCGGAATACCGATTCGGCTGCGGATGCTCATTAACCAGTCATTCTCGGTGAGTGACTGCCCCACTTTGCCTGGCAGGCTGTTCATAGCAGTCAGGCAGCGTTCAATTTGATCAATCACTTCATCCAGCACGGCCTGAGCAATCGCCGGATTACCGCGGTAGCCATTGAGAACTTGTTTTTGTTTTTCCAAGTCTTTCATTACATCGGACCTTAGGTCCGAGCGGGCACCCACGTCCATGATTTCAAACAGCGTGCTGAGTGCATAGTGATGGTCGATCGCTGAATCGCGCGCGAGCAGGGCGAACAAGCGCTTGAACAAATGTTCCAGTCGCAAATAGGTTCGGATTCTCTCGTTAAAGGGGTATTCGTACAGGGTCACACTGATTTTTCCGCTGGCCGAATCATAGCCCGAAGCGCTGTGCAATTTGACCGACTTCCAATGCCAGTTGATCGATGGACCGTTCGCCGTTGAAAATCACCATGTCTGCAGCTTTGAGACGAAGCAACCTGGGGGATTGGGCCGCGATGATGGCTTGCACCTCAGAGCGGGTCAAGCCACTGCGCGCCATGACCCGGCTGATCTGAACTTCGGTCGGGCAATCCAGCACCAGCACCCAGTCAACCTGAGTCCGCCAGCGTGGTGATTCGGCCAGCAGCGGAACATCAAAAACGATCCCGCTTGCTGGCCCCTGCTCTGCGAGCGCTATTTGTCGCTGCGTTTCCTGTTGCACCAGGGGGTGAATAATAGCTTCCAGCGCTTGGCGCGCATGGCTGTCAGCATAGACTAAGGTGCGCATCTTGACGCGGTCAAGCTCCCCGCTCGGCATGATGAAATCGGCGCCAAAACGCTGGCTAATACCTGCGATTGCCGGTCCGCCGGCTGCTGTGGTGGTCCGAGAAATGGCATCGGCATCAATGACGACCGCACCACGCTGACTAAGTAACTGGGCCACCGTGCTCTTGCCGCTGCCAATGCCGCCGGTCAAACCGAGTCGAAGGATGTGGTGCATAGAAAAGAGAATTCTCAAAGTCCGATCCATTGCAAAATCGTTGGCGGACCGAACAGCAAGGTCGTCAGACCTGCACCGGCCAGAAAAGGGCCAAAGGGCAGAATTCCACCTTCGCGTAGCCCAGTACTGTATTTCATCGCGATCCCAACGACCGAGCCAATCACAGAAGCCATCAGAATGATGGGAACCAAGGCCTGCCAGCCAAACCAAGCGCCCAATGCAGCCAATAACTTGAAATCACCAAAGCCCATACCCTCTTTGCCCGTGATCAATTTGAACACCCAGTAAATCAACCACAGTGAAACGTACCCAGCAATAGCTCCCCATAGTGACGCTTCTAGTGTGCTCGCACTCCATTGAAGTTGGGCTGCAATCAAGCCACTCCACAACAGGGGTAGCGTCAAGTCATCGGGCAGCAGCGTGGTGTCCCAGTCGATCAGCGCCAGTGTCAGTAGGGTGGCAGCCAAGCCGCAGCCAGCAAGACCCGTCGCGCCCCAGCCTGTTTTGTAGACAATAAGGGAAAACAAAACACCCGTGGCCAGCTCGACCAAAGGGTAGCGCGGGCTGATCGGGCTGTGACAGGACGAACACTGACCGCGCAAAAATAGGTAACTCAGGACGGGGATATTTTCATAAAAACGGATCGTATGGCCGCAGTTTTGGCAACGGGACCTCGGGACCATCAAGTTGAAAGCTTCAGTGACGGGACTGGGCGTTGCACCTGAAAACTCTGCACAATCGGCAGCCCATTGCCGCTCCATCATTTTGGGCAGACGGTAGATCACCACATTTAAAAAACTCCCAATCAGCAAGCCCAATAGGCCAGCCAAACTGGCATCCAACACGGGGGATAGCAGCATCAAACGACCTGTCCCAGCTTGAAAATAGGCAGATACATGGCGACCACAATGCCACCGATCAATACCCCCAAAATCACAATGATGATGGGCTCCATCAGGCTCGAGAGGCCGGCCACCATGTCATCGACTTCGGCTTCATAAAAATCCGCAGCCTTGCTCAACATATGGTCAATCGACCCAGACTCCTCGCCAATCTCGCACATTTGCAAGACCATGGAAGGGAATACGTTGGCATTGGTCATGGCAAACGCTAAACCGGTACCGATCGAGACTTCTTGCTGTATTTTTTCGGTTGCTCGGGCATAAACTGCATTTCCAGAGGCCCCACCAACCGAGTCCAAGGCTTCGACCAAGGGGACGCCGGCAGCAAACATGGTCGACAAGGTGCGGGTCCAGCGGGCGATGCAGGATTTCTCGATCAAGGTCCCAAAAACAGGGATTTTTAGCATCAGGCGGTCCATGAAATCCTGCATTTTTTCACTGCGCTTCCAGGCCTGCATAAAGAAATAAAACCCGCCACCGAGGCCGCCAAAAATCAGCCACCAATACTGGACAAAGAACTCGCTCATGGCAATCACAATCAAGGTGGGTGCAGGCAGGTCGGCGCCAAATGAACTGAAGACTTCCTTGAATGCGGGGATGACAAAAATCATGATCACTGCAACCACTACAAAGGCCACGACGATCACAGAGATCGGGTACATCATGGCCGACTTGATTTTTGACTTAATGGCTTCGGTCTTCTCCATGTACTGGGCCAGTCGGTCCAGCAATTGATCCAGAATACCGGCGGCCTCGCCAGCTTCGATCAAGTTGCAGTACAAGTTGTCGAAATACATCGGGTATTTGCGAAATGCCGCGCTCAAGGAAGTGCCTGTTTCCACGTCTGTTCGAATGTCATTGAGCAACTGGCTGAGCCGGGGATTCGGGTTGCCGCGCCCAACAATATCGAAGGATTGCAGCAGTGGAACGCCGGCTTTCATCATGGTGGCGAGTTGCCGGGTGAAGATGGCCAACTCCTTGGGCTTGATATTGCGGCCCTTGCCCATTTTGCGTTTTTGGATTTTGCTGGCCAGCACGCCCTGGCGGCGCAAAGTAGCCACGACCTGGTTTTCGGTCGCCGCCCTGATTTCGCCGCGAACCTGCTTGCCATGGCGGTCTTTGCCTTGCCACTCGTAGACGAAATCTTTGTTGCCAGAGGATGGTTTTGCAGTTGCCATGGGCATCCTAAAAAGTTGAGGACACTTTATTTATTGGTGACAGAAAGTATTTCTTCCAGAGAGGTTAGCCCTTGCCTGACCTTTTGCAAGCCGGCTTGGCGCAACGATTTCACCCCTTCGCGTTGCGCCTGTTCCTCAATTTCAAGGGTGCTGCCATCGCGCAAAATGATGCGCTGGATTTCTTCACTGATGGGCATGACCTGGTAAATGCCCAGCCGCCCTTTGTAGCCTTTGTTGCATTGATTGCACCCCATGGGGCGGTAGCTGGTCCAGGATTCCTGCAGATCCTCCCCCTCATAACCGGCATCGCGCAAGGCATCTTGGGGAATGTCAACGGGTTTTTTGCAAACAGGACACAGGCGACGTGCCAGCCGCTGTGCGGTGATCAGAATCACGCTGGAAGCAATGTTGAAAGCGGGAATCCCCATATTGCGCATACGCGTGAGCGTGGCCGGCGCATCGTTGGTGTGCAGAGTCGAAAGAACCAGGTGACCAGTTTGTGCTGCTTTAATGGCGATATCGGCGGTCTCTAGGTCGCGGATTTCTCCGACCATGATGATGTCGGGATCTTGCCGCAAAAAGGAGCGCAAGGCGGCGGCGAAAGTCAGCCCCGCTTTCTCGTTGACATTGACCTGATTAACGCCGGGCAGGTTGATTTCGGACGGGTCTTCAACCGTGGCGATGTTCACGCCAGGCTTGTTCAACAGGTTCAGACAGGTGTAGAGCGAGACGGTTTTACCCGATCCGGTGGGGCCTGTCACCAGAATCATTCCATAAGGCCGACCGATGGCTTGCATCAGCCTTTCTTTTTCTATGTCTTCGTAACCCAGCGCTGTAATCCCAAATTTGGCGCTGTTGGGGTCCAGGATCCGGATCACTATTTTTTCGCCGAACAGGGTAGGCAAGGAACTCACTCGAAAATCGATCACGCGATCGGCCCCGATCTTGAGCTTCATGCGCCCGTCTTGCGGCACCCGTTTTTCAGAAATGTCCATCTTCGAGATGACTTTGATGCGGGAGGCTAGTTTTGCTTTGATCGCTATGGGAGGCGAAGCAATTTCTTGCAGCTCGCCGTCGATCCGAAAGCGGACCCGATAATTGGTTTCGTAGGGTTCGAAATGCAAATCAGAGGCGCGCATCAGCACGGCGTCGTGCAGCATTTTTTGCAAGAACTTGACCACGGGCGCATCGTCGACTTCGGCTGTCGAGATTTCAGTGGCCTCGGTACTGGTTTCGACGGAGGCTTCGTCAAAAACAAAATTATTACCGATGATGTTGTCTATCGCTTCGGTCGTTGTGGTGGAGTGAACCTCGACCATCTTGAGCAATTTGTCGTATTCAGCAATCACCCAATCCACACCGAGAGAGGTGGAAAACTTGATTTTTCCTGCAACTTCATGGTCCGATGGGTCAGCAGTAGCAACCAGCAGACGATTTTTTCGACGTCCCAGGACAACTAGGCGATAGGACAGGCAAAGCCGGTCATCCAGCAGGCCGCGTGGCAAGGATTGCGGGTCCAGAGCGTTCAAATCGATCAAGGGCGCTGCGAAAGCAGTCGACATGGTGTGCGCCAGCTCAAAGGGTGAAATGACGCCGGATCCAGTCAATTCGTCGATGAAAGTGGTGCGGTTGGTCCTGGCCTTGCGCTGGATGTCCTCTGCGGTCTTATGCTCGAGTTTGCCAGCCAGAATCAAAGCACGACCCAATCCGGGAAGTCCACCGGACGCAGTTTCGAGGTTGGAGGTGTAGAAGACTGATGTCATCGCCCCCAATGTACTACGTCATGCCCATGGGCGACAAGGGGGTGCCATCGGCCAGAACGCTTGCGAAAACTGGCCATGAACCTCTCCGGTTGGACAGGCGATGGACAAGGTGTTAGTCAGAAGAAGTCAGATTACAGGCTGAAATCCTGTAAGTTGTTGATTTCAATTAAGAAAATATGGTCGGAATGAGAGGATTCGAACCTCCGACCCCTTCGTCCCGAACGAAGTGCGCTACCAGGCTGCGCCACATTCCGAATTGACTTTTTCCCGCCCCCCAACGTCAATACTGACGCTCAAGCAACTGGCTGGCCAATTGTATCAAACAGGCTCGATGCGGCCCCGGCGGAAGGCGCTCGGCCGCGGCGATAGCGCTCTGAGCTTCGCGGATGGCAGCTTGCTGAGCGACATCCAGTGCCCCCGTATTTTTGATAATTGCCAAAATCTGGGTGAGTTGAGAAACATCGCCAGTTTGGAGTGCGGTTTTGATCAGCGCTTGTTGATCCGGTGCTCCCCTTAGCATGGCTGCAATCAAGGGTAGGGTGGCCTTGCCTTCGCGCAGGTCGTCACCCAGACTTTTCCCCATCACGGTCGCGTCACCGGTGTAATCCAGGATGTCGTCAACGATCTGAAAAGCAGCGCCTAAGCCTTGGCCATACGCGGCGCAAGCCTCCTGTATTTCCGGGCTGGCACCCGCCAGCACAGCACCAACCCTGGCGCTGGCCTCGAACAATTTGGCTGTCTTGGAGCGAATCACCTGCAGGTAGCCGGCCTCATCGAGGTCGGGGTTGTGCATGTTCATCAGCTGTTGCACTTCTCCCTCGGCGATCACGTTGGTGGCATCCGCCAGGATCTGCAGGATCTGCATGCTTTGGGCTTGCACCATGATCTGAAAAGCGCGGGAGTACAAAAAGTCACCCACCAATACGCTGGCTGAGTTGCCAAATACCTGGTTGGCCGTGACTTTGCCTCGGCGCAGGGCGGAGTCGTCGACCACGTCGTCGTGCAACAGCGTGGCTGTGTGGATGAATTCGACGACGGCTGCTAGTTTGAAGCGTTGTTCGCCCTGACTACCCAGGGCACCACAGGTTAGCAAAAGTAAAGCGGGGCGTAGCCGTTTGCCGCCTGATGCGATGATGTAATGCGCCACTTGCCCGACCATTGGAATTTCGGAGGCCAGACTCTGGGCGATCACTTGATCGACTTGGCGCATCTCGTGCGCAATGAGCGTGAGCGGATTGGCTGCGTTGGGTGGACTGACTTGCACGATGGAATGCGTAAAAAGTGGGCTGATTATAGAGAGGTGGCTAGGGCTTGAGACGGACTTGGCCAAAAGTTTAAAGTTATTGAGCAGACCGTGCTATACTCTCGGGCTCTGTGAAAATTCGTTCCCAGAGCTAAATTGAAGAGGTCAATATGTACGCGGTCATAAAAACCGGTGGCAAGCAATATCGGGTTGCGGCTGGTGAAAAAATTAAAGTAGAACAGATTGCTGCGGATGTAGGCCAAGAGATTGTGATCGACCAGGTTCTGGCAGTCGGCAGCGGCGCAGACGTGAAGGTTGGTACACCCTTGGTGTCCGGGGCAACGGTGACGGCCACTGTGCTTTCACACGGCAAGCACGACAAAGTGCGCATTTTTAAAATGCGCCGTCGCAAGCATTACCAAAAACGTCAAGGGCATCGCCAGCAGTTCACTGAATTGCAAATCAGCGCGATTTCTGCGTAATAAAGTTCTGAGAGTCGTTTTTTAACGTCGCTCTCATTTGACTAGAGGAATAAGGTCATGGCACAGAAAAAAGGCGGCGGCTCTACGCGAAACGGGCGCGATTCGCAGCCCAAAATGCTTGGCGTGAAGGCTTTTGGTGGTGAATTGATCAGCGCCGGCTCCATCATCGTTCGCCAGCGCGGCACCAAGTTCCACCCCGGTGCCAATGTCGGTATCGGCAAGGATCACACCTTGTTTGCGTTGGTTGACGGCCATGTATCTTTCGCCATCAAAGGCGCAATGAACAAGCACACGGTGAACGTGACTTCGGCCTGATCCGAACTTTGCTCACAAAAAACCCTGCGCACGGCGCGGGGTTTTTCGTTTATAAGTCCACCTATTGCTGAAAAAAATCATCCATGAAGTTCGTTGACGAAGCTTATATCGACATCTCTGCTGGAGATGGCGGAAACGGCTGCGTCTCGTTCCGCCATGAAAAATACAAAGAGTTTGGCGGCCCGAACGGGGGCGATGGGGGCCGGGGCGGTCACGTTTTCGCGGTAGCTGACCCCAATCTCAATACCTTGGTGGATTTTCGTTTCTCTCGCCGTCATGATGCCAAACGCGGGCAACACGGCATGGGTTCGGACATGTTCGGTGCCGCAGGTGACGACATCACCCTGAAGATGCCGGTGGGAACAGTGATCACCGATGCAGAAACCGGTGATGTACTGTTTGAGTTACTCACGCCCGGTGAAGTCATTACCATCGCCAAAGGGGGTGACGGTGGTTTTGGTAATTTGCGCTTCAAAAGTGCGATCAATCGGGCGCCACGCCAGAAAACGCCTGGTTGGCCGGGTGACAAAAAGAGCCTGAAACTCGAGCTCAAGGTGCTGGCAGATGTGGGTCTTCTGGGCTTGCCCAACGCTGGAAAATCCACCCTGATTACAGCGATTTCTAATGCGCGGCCACGGATTGCGGATTACCCCTTTACGACTTTGCATCCGAATTTGGGCGTGGTCAGGGTCGGCCCTGAACAAAGTTTTGTGGTGGCCGATTTGCCAGGCCTGATCGAGGGCGCCTCTGAGGGGGCTGGCCTGGGTCATTTGTTCTTGAGGCATCTGCAACGCACCCGTTTGTTGCTCCATGTCGTGGACCTGGTTCCGTTTGATGACAGCGTCGACCCGGTGGCTCAGGCTAAGGGGATCGTCAATGAACTCAAGAAATACGATGCCTCCTTGTTTGAGAAACCAAGGTGGTTGGTGCTCAACAAGCTTGATATGGTGTCGGCTGAGGAACGCGTGAAGTTGGTCAAAGATTTTGTTAAGCGTTCTAAGTTCAAGGGGCCTGTTTTTGAAATATCTGCATTGACCCGCGAGGGTTGTGAGCCCTTGGTTAAAGCTATTTATAAACATATCCAGGCGCAGCAAATCAAAGAGAACGAACCCGTTGAAATCGACCCTCGGTTCGACACTGATCGGGCACCCTAGGCCTCAGCCTTTAACCCAGGTAATTCATTCGCGATTGGATTTTCTGGGTTTAAACTAAGCGCAGATCTGTTCCTGAGTTCCGGGACTAGTTGAAATTCCAAATGACGAAAAAGACAGCCTCCCCTGTGTTGCGCGATGCCCGACGCCTTGTGATTAAGGTGGGCTCGAGCTTGGTGACCAATGAGGGGCGAGGTCTGGATGAAGCCGCCATTGGCGAATGGTGCAGGCAAATCGCTCTCTTGAGAGGGCAAGGTCGTGAACTCATCATGGTTTCTAGCGGCGCTATCGCCGAAGGCATGAAGCGTTTGGGTTGGCAGCAGCGGCCGCATGAAATTCATGAGTTGCAGGCGGCGGCGGCGGTGGGTCAGATGGGCTTGGCCCAGGTTTACGAAAGCAATTTTCGCGAGCACGGCTTGCACAGTGCCCAGGTGCTGTTGACGCACGCTGATCTGGCCGATCGTGAACGTTATTTGAATGCACGCTCGACCCTGCTTACGCTGCTTAAGCTGGGTGTGGTTCCCGTGATCAATGAGAACGACACGGTGGTCAACGACGAAATCAAATTTGGGGATAACGACACCTTGGGCGCTTTGGTGGCTAATTTGGTTGAGGCCGATGCGCTGATCATCCTGACCGATCAAACAGGCCTGTTTACGGCCGATCCGCGCAAAGATTCGAAGGCTCAATTGGTTGATGTAGCCAGTGCAGGCGACCCAACGCTGGAAGCCATGGCCGGTGGGGCTGGTTCGAGCCTGGGTCGCGGGGGAATGATTACCAAAATCCTCGCGGCCAAACGTGCTGCAGGTTCCGGGGCCTCGACCGTGATCGCCTGGGGTCGTGAGCCCGATGCTTTGTTGCGCTTGGCGCAGGGCGAAGCCATTGGGACCCTGCTGGTGGCTCCGACGCAAAAAAATCAAGCTCGCAAGCAGTGGATGGCTGACCATCTGCAGTTACGGGGTTCGGTGATGGTAGATATAGGGGCTGCTCGCAAATTGTGCGAGGAGGGTGCCAGCTTGTTGCCGATTGGGATGACCACGGTGGATGGCGAATTTTCCCGCGGGGATGTGATTGCGGTGCGCGATTCGGCCGGCGTGGAAATCGCCCGCGGCCTGGCCAATTACGCCAGTAGTGAGGCGCGCTTGATTTGTCGAAAAGCCTCGACCGAAATCGAAAAGCACCTGGGTTACGTAGCCGAACCCGAAATGCTGCACCGCGATAATTTGGTGCTTAGCAAGTAGGGCTGAAAGTTCAGCGATGCAAGTCCGGCTGTTGGCTTATGAGCGGGCTTGATGAAAATGGAGCTGGCTTTGGCGGTTGGGCAAATAGCGTGAGAGCTCGATCAGCGCATTTTCGTAAACTCCACGCTTGAACTCGACCACCATGTCCAATGGAACCCAATAGTCGTTCCAACGCCAAGCGTCAAACTCCGGATGGTCGGTCGCCCTCAGGTTGATATCCCAGTCCTGACCAATCAATTCAAGCAGAAACCAAATTTGTTTCTGACCCTTGTAGTGGCCTCTGGCATCACGTCGTATATAGCGGTCAGGCACCTCGTAGCGCAACCAATCACGGGTTCTGGCCACCACACGCACATGCTCCGCAAGGAGTCCGACCTCTTCATTCAGCTCGCGAAACATGGCCTGCTCGGGGGCCTCCCCCCGATCAATACCACCTTGCGGAAACTGCCAAGAATGGGTTCGAATGCGTTTGCCCCAGAAAACTTGATTCTTTTGGTTGAGCAGGATGATGCCGACATTGGGCCGAAAGCCGTCCCGGTCAAGCATAATCAAATCCCAAATTTTTAAACTGAGTCCATTATGCACAGCTCGAGTTGTGTCACAAGAGGCTCTACCCTTGCTGTTGATCAAAGACCTCCATGAAAGCTACTCAATTTCTAGTTTCAACCCTCAAAGAGGCACCGGCCGATGCAGAAGTCGTCAGTCATCAAATGATGATGCGCTCCGGCATGATCAAAAAACTCGGCGCTGGCATTTACAGCTACATGCCCATGGGCTTGCGCGTCATCCGTAAAGTGGAGGCGATCGTGCGTGAAGAAATGAACCGCGCCGGGGCTATGGAGCTGAGCATGCCCGTGGTGCAGCCGGCCGAGCTATGGCAGGAAACGGGACGCTTTGAAAAAATGGGGCCTGAGTTGCTGCGTATCAAAGACCGACATAACCGGGATTTCGTGGTTCAGCCCACCAGCGAGGAAGTCGTCACCGACATTGCGCGGCAGGAAATCCGAAGTTACAAGCAGTTGCCCAAGAATTTTTACCAGATTCAGACCAAATTTCGAGATGAACGGCGGCCCCGTTTTGGCTTGATGCGAGGTCGTGAGTTCACCATGAAGGACGCTTACAGTTTCGACCGCGATGCCACCTCAGCCAAAGCCAGTTACCAGCTGATGGCGACGGCTTACCGTAAGATTTTTGATCGCTTCGGACTGCGCTATCGCGCCGTTGCGGCCGACAGCGGGGCGATAGGCGGCGACTTGAGCGAAGAGTTCCAAGTGATCGCTGCCACTGGCGAGGATGCCATCGTCTACAGTCCCAGTAGCGACTATGCTGCCAATCTGGAGAAAGCTGAAGCCTTGGCCCCGGAGGGAGAGCGCCCAGCGCCGTCTCAAGACCTGTGCAAAACCGCCACGCCAGGCAAGAGCACCTGCGCTGATGTGGCCGAGTTGTTGCAAGTCCCACTGCAAAGAACGGTCAAGTCACTGGTGCTGGCAACGGATCAACTCAATGAGCGTGCAGAAGTCGTTTCATCACAAGTCTGGCTGCTGCTGCTGCGAGGTGACCACGATATGAACGAAGTGAAAGTCAGTAAGGTGAAGGGGCTCGACAACGGATTTCGCTTCGCTACGACGGACGAAATTCAAACGCATTTTGCTTGCAAACCCGGCTACCTAGGCCCTTTGAACTTGAAGCAAGCAGTCCATATCGTTGCCGACCGCGAAGTGGCGCAAATGAGTGACTGGATTTGTGGCGCGAATGAACTTGATTTCCATATCACGGGTGTCAATTGGGGCCGTGATTTGCCCGAGCCGGCTCAAGTGGCCGATATTCGTAATGTGCTGGCCGGTGATGCATCGCCCGATGGCAAAGGACAGCTCGCGATTGAACGCGGGATTGAAGTCGGTCATATTTTTTATTTGGGAACCAAATACAGTCGGGCCATGAACGCTAGTTTCCTGGATGAAAACGGGAAACCTCAGTTCATGGAAATGGGTTGTTATGGGATCGGTATCACGCGCTTGCCGGCGGCAGCGATCGAGCAAAACCATGACGAAAAAGGCATCATCTGGCCCGACGCAATCGCCCCATTCACCGTGGTGTTGTGTCCTATCAGTCCGGATCGAAGCCCTGAAGTCAAGGCTGCGGCCGAACAGTTGTATGCCCAATTGCTGGCTGTCGGTGTCGATGTGATGCTGGACGATCGTGGCGAACGGCCCGGTGCCATGTTTGCAGACTGGGAGTTGATTGGTGTGCCGCATCGCGTTACCCTGGGGGACCGGGGGCTCAAAGAGGGACTGGTGGAGTACCAACATCGGCGCGACCCGACTGCGACCAAAATTCCACTGGATCAGGTCTTGGCTTTTTTGCAATCCAGACTGGGGCATTGACCATGAAGGAGGGGCCTTGACTCCGGTCGCTCGAAGAAAACTCCTCCTTTGGGGGGTCGGGAGTGGCAGCTTGTTGGGCGTTCAAACCGTTCAGGCGGGTGCCCAGATAGAGGAGCCCTTGGCCGACTCGGTCCGCAGCGCACTGAGTGCTGCGATAGCCAACCACGCTGCGCCTGTGCCTGAGTTTGCCGACACGGCCACACGCATGCGCTATTTGCGCTGGATCGGGGTCATGGGGGATCGGCTCAAGAACAAAAAAACCGAATGGCCAGAACGCAAGGATTTTCTGCAAACGCTCTGGTATGAAAGTGCACGTGCCGGACTGGACGCTCACTTGATCCTGGGGCTGGTTCAGGTTGAGAGCAATTTTCGCAAGTACGCCGTGTCCAGTGCGGGTGCCCGAGGCTATATGCAGATCATGCCGTTCTGGTCACGGCTGATTGGTGATGCCGATATTAGTGGCTTATTCCATGTGCAAACCAACTTGCGTTTTGGTTGCGTTATTCTGCGTCATTACCTAGAGCAGGAGCGTGGCGACCTGGTTTTGGCCCTGGGTCGCTACAACGGTTCACGCGGCCAGACGGCTTACCCGAAAGCAGTTTTGGCAGCGCGCGATCAGTGGGAATTGGCTAGCCGCTTCAACCCTGGTTGAGGACTTGCTTCAACTCGCCCGACTCGTACATTTCCATCATGATGTCGGAGCCGCCGATGAATTCGCCCTTGACGTAGAGTTGGGGGATGGTTGGCCAGTTGCTGTATTCCTTGATGCCCTGGCGGATGCCATCGTCGTCGAGTACGTTGACAGTCTTGACGTTTTTAGTGTCCAGGCCACAGGCTTTGAGAATCTGGATCGCGCGGCCGGAAAAACCGCACATCGGAAAACTGGCGTTGCCTTTCATAAACAGCAAAACTTCATTGGCTTTGACCAGATCGTCAATACGTTGTTGTGCATCATTCATGGCAGTTCCTTAGGGAGGGGATTGGCCTGAAGCACAGTCCCGCAAGATTTCAAAATGGATTCAATCGGCTGGATTATTTCACTTCACGCCATTGCCCGCCCGAACAGCGCTCGATTCCTGCCAAGTCTTTGTGGCTTTGGACTTGTGTGAAACCACGTTGAGCCAGCATAGCACGCACGCTTGGGGCTTGATCGAAACCATGCTCAAGCAACAGCCAGCCAGCAGGCAGCAAGCGTGCGGGCGCTTGCTCAATGATGGTTCTGATGTCGTTGAGTCCGTCCACGCCGGAACTCAGGGCCAGCGCAGGCTCATGCTGTAAAGCCCTCAAGTGAGGGTCATTTTCGGCAATGTAAGGCGGATTAGATACGATAAGAAAGTAGTGATTACTCACATCGGTAAGCCAGGAGCCGGTTTGGAAATGAATTTCAAGCCCCAACCTCTTGGCATTGAGGCTGGCCAGCGCAAGCGCCTGCGGGCTGGCATCGATCGCACTGACGTGCACGTTGGGTCGGCAGTGTTTGAGGGCCAGAGCGATGGCGCCACTGCCGGTTCCCAGGTCAATGACTGAAATGGAGGGGCTGGTCTTTTTGATCGGGTCAAGGTCGGCAGTGGGATGGGTCAACAAGTCCAGTGCCCAGTCCACCAAGGTTTCTGTGTCGGGTCGAGGGACCAAGACGCGGGGATCAATCATCAGATCGAGTCCATAGAACGCTTGGTGACCCGTCAGGTAGGCCATGGGCTCACCCGCTGCGCGACGCCTCAGTAGGGTGTTCCATTGATCCAGGCTGGAGGGGTTCAGGGCTTCGTTGTCGTGTGCCAGCAACCAGGCCCTATCGGTTGGTGCTCGTCCCAGCAGGTGCAACAACAAACGTTGCGCATCCAGCCGATCCAGTCCATAGGCCAGTGCGACGCTGAGCGCTTGGGCCAGTGACATCTTTAAACGCCCCCACCCAACTCCAACGCGGCGAGTTGTTGCGCGGCTTCGTAGGCTTGCAGCGTTTGTATGACGTCGATCAAGTCACCCTCCATGATGCTCAGTAGTTTGTACAAGGTGAGATTGATTCGGTGATCGGTGAGTCTTCCCTGGGGGAAGTTGTAGGTCCGGATCCGGTCACTGCGGTCGCCGCTACCGATCAGGCTTTTCCGTTCGGCGGCATCTTTGGCAGCACGTTCAGAGCGGTCTTTCTCAACGATTCGGGCAGTCAGTACTTTGAGCGCTTGAGCTTTATTGCTGTGCTGGCTGCGCCCATCTTGACATTCGGCAACGATGCCGGTGGGAAGGTGGGTGATGCGCACAGCGGAGTCGGTCTTGTTAATGTGCTGGCCGCCGGCCCCGCTCGCACGGTAAGTGTCGATACGCAAGTCGGCCGGGTTGATCAGGATGGCCTGTGCTTCATCTGGTTCGGCCAGCACGGCCACTGTGCAAGCGCTGGTGTGGATGCGGCCCTGGGTTTCTGTGGCGGGAACGCGTTGTACCCGGTGGCCACCCGATTCGAATTTAAGTGCACCGTAGGCATGGTCGCCCTCGACGCGCAATACAACATCTTTGAAGCCACCGAGTTCGCTGGAGGATTCGCTGATGATTTCGGTTTTCCAACCCTGGCGCTCACAGTAGCGGGAGTACATGCGTAGCAAGTCAGCGGCAAACAGTGCAGATTCGTCGCCGCCAGTGCCGGCTCGAATTTCCACAAAAGCATTGCGCGCATCATCCGGGTCTTTCGGCAAAAGCATGCGTTGTAACTCGGTTTCCAGTTGCAGCAAATCGCTGTTCGCGGCCTCGATTTCTTCCTCGGCCATGGCCCGCATGTCCGCGTCGTTTGTGGACTCGGCCAGCAAGACTTGGCCAGAGGCCAGATCCGCCTCACGCTGACGGTAACGCGTCCAGCGGCTGGCCACAGCGGTGACCTCGGTGTGTTCACGCGAGAGCTTGAGGAACTGCGCCATGTCCTTCATGATGTCTTCACGCGAGAGCAAAAATTCCAGCTCGCCCAGGCGGTCGGCATAGCGATCGAGTTGTTGGCGTAAAAAGAGTTTCATGGACTATGGAATGGATGACTTAAGGGCAGGAAAATCCGGAATCGAATTATCCGGTTGCAAAGATGACGCGCTTGACCCTGAGTCTGTCGCAGGGCTGGCAGCTTGGGTTGAATCGTCGCTACCGCTCTTTGCGCAGGAAAAAATGCTCGATGGCGCTACTGGCGCGCTCTCGTGCGGTGGCGTCGCCCGTGTGCAGCTCTGCCAAAGCGCCGTGCAGCATTTTTTGGGTCAGTCCCTTGGACAGGGCTTCAAGAACGGTATCGACATCCTCGCCTTTGGCGAGCAGCTTGCGGGCCCGGGCCATTTCGCCAACTCGCCACAGGTCAGTCTGGGCATTGAGCTGTTGGATCAAGGGGACTGTGCTGCGCTGATCCATCCAGTGCCTGAAACTCTGGACGCCGGCATCAATGATGGCGTCGGCCTGTGCCACTGCAGCTTGGCGGTTAGCTTGAGCGGTTTGAACCACGGTGGATAAATCGTCTACGGTAAAGAGGTAGACGTCCTGCAACTGTTTAACTTCGGGTTCGATGTCGCGTGGGACTGCCAAATCGACCATCATCATGGGCCGGTGCTTGCGCAGTTTCAAGGCACGTTCAACTGCACCTAAACCAATCAAGGGCAATGTGCTGGCCGTACAACTCACCACGGCATCAAATTCATGCAGACGCTCGGGCAGATCAGACAATCGCATGACCTCAGCACCAAAGCGAGAGGCCAATTTCTCACCTCGGTCCATGGTGCGGTTGGCAATCGACATGGACTTAGGATTCTTGGCTGCAAAGTGGGTGGCAACCAGGTCGATCATTTCACCAGCACCAACAAACAGGACCCGGATCTGGCTCAAGTCCTCAAACAGCTGGCCTGCCAAGCGGACCGTAGCGGCGGCCATGCTGATCGAGTGAGCGCCAATTTCAGTGGAGCTTCGGACTTCTTTGGCCACGGCAAAAGAGCGTTGGAACAGCTGATTAAGGGTCGAACCCAGGGCGCCGGCTTCCTCGGCAGCGCGCACGGCATCTTTCATTTGACCCAGAATCTGGGGCTCGCCCAACACCATCGAGTCCAGGCCACAAGCGACTCGAAAAGCATGGCGAGCAGCCTGATCATCTTCTAGGGTGTAAGAGTGAGAACGCAGGATCGAAGTCTCCACCCCACCGCTGTAGGCCAACCAGTCGAGCGTACCCTCGAGTTCGGTGAGTTCGCCGGCGCAATAAATCTCAGTTCGGTTGCAAGTTGAAATAATGGCGGCTTCTGGCGGACGCGATAAAGACTGGCGTAAAGCGTGCAAAGTGGGCTTGATCTGGTCGAGTGAAAACGCAAATCGGCCGCGCAAATCGAGCGGCGCGGTGGTGTGATTAATGCCTAATGCCCAAACTGCCATGGCCGTGATTATAAAATTTGCTGCTGCCCCAGGTTTTATCTTCGGAATTGCCCTGGTTATCGCGCCCCCATTTGAGCCCTCAGCATGCGCTTTTTAGACGGTTTGATTCATTTGTTGTGGTTTTTATCACCCGCCTTGGTCATGGCACTGCTGTTACCGATCCCAGGGCGATTGTGGTTGCCAAACAACCCCAAGCCTAGAACTTACCTGGCACAAGTGGCCGTTAATTTTTTGGTTTGTGCACTGGTACTGGTGAGCAGCCTGTGGGGCTGGGGGGAAGACGGAAAAATGGCATCCTATGGGGCGCTAGTTTTAGCCGGCGCCAGTTGCCAATGGCTGATTTCCGGCGGTTGGCGTCGCTGATCGTCAACTAGGCCTGAGGCTCAAACAGATCAATCCGGTCTGTGATGATGGCGTCAACGCCCAACTCGAGCAGACGTTGGGCTTGTTCTTGATCGTTGATGGTGTAGCTCAGGCAGCGCAAACCAGCTCGGTGTGCCTGCCTGACGCTGACCGAATCCCAAACAGGGCAGACGACAGCCACGCAGCCCAGGCCCAGAGCCGCCTCCAGCCAGCCTGCCCACAAGCTGTCAAGCAGCAAACCGCGTGGCAGCTCCTTTGCGGCATTCCTCGCACCCTGCAGCGACTCAAGCTGAAACGAGGTGAGCAGCGGCGGCACGGCAGCCCCTTGCCACAGGCGTGCCGAATGGTGGGCCACCACCTCGCCGGTGTGGTGCTCAAGTCCAGGGCTGGGTTTAATTTCAAGATTAAGAAAGTGCTCATGGGCTAGGCAAAACTCAGCGATGTCCGACAGGCTGGGTAGGGGCTCTCCGACAAAGGCCTGGGAGTGCCAGCTGCCGGCATCGAGTTGGGACAGTTTGTCCCAGGGGTGGTCTGCGGCAAGACGGCAGTCCGCCTCGCCCCAGCGACTGCGGGCATCGGTGCTGCGATTCAGGCCGTTGTCGTGCAGCAAAAAAGGGACGCCATCGGCGGAAAGTTTGACATCGCATTCGAACATGCGGTAGCCGTACGCTGCGCCAAGTCGAAATGCTGCCAGTGTATTTTCGGGCGCCAGTTTGCCCGCTCCTCGATGGGCAATCCAGCGTGGATAGGGCCAATTCTCAAAGCTGACGATCATGGGAGCCATTGTCCGGTAAATCCTCAGGAGAAATATGACAAAGTCAGATTGGTAACCTTGGCTGGGCGGCTACGGTAACATCTTGACTCAGCCCAGTAGTCTTGTTCTGGCTGGAACCCCAGAATCCTGATGAACGCCCCAACCACGCTTGATCACTTGAACCCTGCGTTTAATCTCCAGACGCAGCCGCATGAGCGCATTCGAGAAATTCCCTACAACTACACCTCGTTTTCCGATCGAGAGATCGTGATTCGACTGCTTGGACAGCGAGCTTGGGATGTGCTCTCTCATTTGCGTGATGAGCGTCGGACCGGGCGTTCGGCCCGCATGCTGTATGAAGTGTTAGGGGATATTTGGGTGGTGCAGCGCAATCCTTATTTGCAGGATGATTTACTGGACAACCCCAAGCGCCGTCGTCTTTTGGTGGATGCGTTGGGGCACCGATTGAGCGAAATTAGCAAAAGGCGAACACCAGAGATCGATTCGGAGCGTGATGCCCTGGTGGGTGAGTTGATGCGGTTTGCCGAACAGGCAGTGCAAGACTTTGATGTTTCTTTTGTTCAAATCGCTGATTTACGGCGCAAGACCCAGAAGCTGCTGAGCAAACTCACCGCCAAGGACAACATTAAATTTGATGGTCTGAGCCGTGTTTCCCATGTGACCGATGCCACCGATTGGCGTATCGAGTACCCCTTCGTTGTGTTGACACCGGATACCGAGGTTGAAATGGCCGGACTGGTCCAAGCTTGTATTGACTTGGGGTTGACCATTATTCCGCGTGGCGGCGGCACCGGGTACACCGGCGGCGCTGTTCCCTTGAGCTGGAAAAGTGCAGTGATCAACACCGAAAAGCTCGAGGCGATGAGTGAAGTTGAGATGATGAGCTTGCCGGGTCTGGCGCAACCGGTCGCCACTGTCTGGACCGAAGCCGGGGTAGTTACTCAGCGTGTGATGGAAGCGGCCGAACGCGCTGGTTTTGTCTTCGCAGTCGATCCCACATCGTCCGAGGCATCTTGCATTGGCGGCAACATTGCCATGAATGCCGGCGGTAAAAAAGCAGTGCTGTGGGGGACTGCCCTGGACAACCTGGTGTCATGGCGCATGGTCACCCCCGATGCCGGTTGGCTGGAGGTCACGCGCCAGGATCACAATCTGGGCAAGATTCATGATGCCCAGTCGGCAAGTTTCGAGTTGCGCTATTTGCGCCCCGACGGCAAAACCCTGGTTCGCACAGAGCGCCTGACGATTGCCGGGTCTACTTTCCGCAAGGAAGGTTTAGGCAAGGATGTGACCGACAAGTTTTTAAGCGGCCTGCCCGGGGTTCAAAAAGAAGGCTGCGACGGCTTGATCACCAGTGCGCGTTGGATTGTTCACCGCATGCCCACCCATGTCCGAACTGTTTGCCTAGAGTTTTTCGGCAGTGCGCGGCAGGCCGTACCCAGCATTGTCGAGATCAAAGATTTCATGTTTTCCGAGCAAAAAAGGTCGGGTGTAGTGCTGGCCGGTCTGGAGCATCTCGATGACCGCTACCTGAAAGCGGTGGGTTATGCCACCAAGTCCAAGCGTGGCGGCTTGCCGAAAATGGTGCTGGTCGGCGATATTGCCGGGGATGATGCTGACGCTGTGGCACGTGCCAGTTCGGAGGTGGTTCGTATCGCCAACTCCCGCAGCGGAGAGGGTTTTACCGCGATCAGTGAGGAGGCACGTAAAAAATTCTGGCTGGACCGCAAACGCACGGCGGCCATCTCCAAGCACACCAACGCCTTCAAAATCAATGAAGACGTGGTGATTCCATTGCCTCGTATGGCCGAGTACACCGAGGGAATCGAACGCATCAACATTGAGCTGAGCCTGAAAAACAAGCTCATGCTGTGCGGCGAACTTGAGCATTTCTTCCGGCAGAGTCAATTGCCCTTGGGCCAAGATGGCGCTGACATTACTTCGGCGGAGTTGCTGGAAGACCGGGTGAGCCAAGCCTTGGACCTGTTGGCGGGAGTTCGCACACAGTGGAAGGACTGGCTCAATCGGATTGACGAAGAATTCATCGGTTTGCAAGACCACAGCTTGCGCGCCAGCTGGAAAATGCAAATCAAGGCGCCGTTGGAAAGCATTTTTGCCGGCTCAGCCTTCACGGCCATCCTCGCTGAATCCATGGCGATTCACCAGCGCGTTCTCAAGGGGCGGGTCTGGATTGCCTTGCACATGCACGCTGGTGATGGCAACGTCCACACCAATATCCCGGTCAACAGTGATGATTACGAGATGCTGCAGACTGCGCATCAAGCGGTCAAACGCATCATGGGGCTGGCACGTTCGTTGGACGGTGTGATCTCGGGTGAGCATGGCATTGGCATCACCAAGTTGGAGTTTCTCAGTGACGCTGAGCTGCTCCCGTTCGCTCAGTACAAGCAACGCATTGACCCAGAAGGACATTTCAACCGGGGCAAGCTGTTGCGCAATGGGCCAACCCCCGCAGACCTGAGTCGCGCCTATACCCCGAGTTTTGGCTTGATGGGGCACGAATCCTTGATCATGCAGCAGTCCGATATCGGCGCCATTGCTGACAGCGTGAAAGACTGCTTGCGTTGCGGTAAGTGCAAACCGGTTTGCGCCACCCACGTTCCGCGCGCCAACCTGCTTTACAGCCCACGGGACAAAATCCTGGCCACCTCGCTACTGGTCGAAGCCTTTTTGTACGAAGAACAAACCCGACGCGGTATTAGCATCAAGCATTGGGAAGAATTTGAAGATGTGGCCGACCATTGCACGGTTTGCCACAAGTGTTTGAGCCCTTGTCCGGTCAAGATTGATTTTGGTGACGTCTCGATGAACATGCGCAACCTCTTGCGCAAAATGGGACAAAAAACATTCCGGCCAGGCCAAGCTGCGGCCATGTTTTTTTTGAATTCGAACAACCCTGAAACCATCAAATTGATGCGATCCGCCATGGTTGATGTCGGTTTCAAGGTCCAGCGTTTGGCCAACCAGTTATTGCAAAAACTGGCTCGCAAGCAAACCAATCTGCCGCCCGCCACCGTGGGAAAGCCCGCGTTAAAAGAGCAGGTGATTCATTTTATTAACAAAAAAATGCCCGGTGGTTTGCCCAAGAAGACGGCGCGTGCTTTGCTCGACATCGAGGACGCTGATTACGTTCCCATCATTCGCAATCCCGTGACCACCACGGCCGAGACCGAGGCTGTGTTTTATTTTCCGGGTTGTGGCTCTGAGCGCTTGTTCAGTCAAGTCGGTCTGGCGACCCAGGCAATGTTGTGGCAGGTCGGGGTCCAGACAGTGTTGCCACCAGGTTACTTGTGTTGCGGTTATCCGCAGCGCGGCGCTGGCCAGTTTGACAAGGCCGAAAAAATGATCACGGATAACCGGGTGTTATTTCACCGGGTCGCCAACACCTTGAATTACCTCGATATCAAGACCGTGGTGGTGAGTTGCGGGACCTGTTATGACCAGCTGCAGGGTTATGAATTCGAGAAAATATTCCCGGGCAGTCGAATCATCGATATTCACGAATACCTGCTGGAAAAAAATGTCGCGCTCACGGGTGGCTCTTATCTCTACCATGACCCCTGTCACAGTCCACTGAAGCAGCAAGATCCGATGAAAACCGTCAAAGCCCTGCTGGGTGAGCAGGTGCTACAGAGCAAGCGTTGTTGCGGTGAGTCGGGTACTTTGGGCATGACCCGACCCGATATCTCAACCCAGGTACGCTTTCGAAAGGAAGAAGAAATCCTCAATAATGAAGCTGAGCTTCGTTCTTCCGGCGCGGTCGGTCCGAACGATAATCTCAAAATCCTCACCAGCTGTCCAAGCTGCCTGCATGGATTAAACCGTTTTGGTGATGATTTGAAGAGTGGCTTGCTGCAAGCCGACTACATCGTGGTCGAAATGGCAAAACAAATTCTGGGTGAGCAGTGGCTTGAGCAGTATGTGGCCGCCGCCAATCAGGGTGGCATCGAGCGGGTTCTTGTCTGATACTCGAAAGAGCAGGCCTGCCGTTGTGAGTGGGCTCTGTTTTGTGTACGAGTTTATTTGAGGAAAATTTTCATGGCAGGCTTGCAATCTGGCGCACCGACGCCTACGGCTTTGACCGTTCATAACACCTCCAAGGTGCTGGAGATTTCGTTTTCCGACGGCTCTGAATTCAAGATTCCGTTTGAGCTGATGCGGGTGTATTCGCCTTCGGCTGAAGTTCAAGGCCACGGCCCCGGCCAGGAAATTCTGCAGACCGGTAAACGAGAGGTCGATTTGTCAGGTTTGGCCCCGGTTGGAAATTACGCGGTCCAACCTACTTTTTCCGACGGGCACGATAGTGGAATTTTCTCTTGGGACTACCTCTATTTTCTGGGTTCCCAACAGGATAAATTGTGGGCTGATTATTTCGGCCGGTTGAAGGCTGCTGCGGTGGAGCGTGACGCCCCGATGTTGGCGAAGGCAAGCGGCGCTTGCGCAAGTCATTAAGTACAAGTTCCAGCCATGAACAACACCCATTTTGGTTTTGAAACGGTAGCCGAGGCAGACAAGGCGAGCCGGGTCCGTGGCGTGTTTGATTCAGTGGCGTCGAACTACGATGTGATGAATGACTTGATGTCACTGGGTTTGCATCGAGTTTGGAAGGCTTTCACGATCCGGGTATCCGGGGTTCGTGAGGGGCAACGGGTGCTCGATATTGCGGGTGGAACTGGGGACCTGTCCTTGGCCTTCGCCCAAAAAGTGGGTCCAACCGGGCAGGTGGTCCATACCGATATCAATGAGGCGATGTTGCGTTCGGGCCGCGACCGCTTGCTCGACGCAGGGGTAATTTTGCCCACCTTGGTGTGCGATGCAGAAAAACTCCCTTTTGCCAACAACTGGTTTGACGTCGTGAGTGTTGCTTTTGGGCTACGCAATATGACGCATAAAGACGTGGCCCTGGCTGAAATGAACCGAATTCTGAAGCCGGGTGGCAAACTGTTGGTATTGGAATTTTCCAAAGTGGCCCCACCTCTGGAAAAGGTTTATGACTGGTATTCTTTCAAAATCCTGCCACAATTGGGAAAACTAGTGGCCAAGGACGAAAGTAGTTACCAATATTTGGCTGAATCGATTCGGATGCATCCCTCTCAGGAGGAGCTCAAGTCGATGATGCTGAAAGCAGGTTTTGGCCATGTGGACTACCATAACCTCTCAGCCGGGGTGGTGGCTTTGCATATGGGCATCAAGTGTTGATGTTGTTTTGGACGTGTTTGATTCTTAATTTAGGGAACTTTATGAAACTTTTTTGGACCATGATGCTGGCCTTGGGTTTGGCATTGGCGGGTTTGAATGCCGAGGCAGCCAAGCGCTTGGGCGGTGGCAAATCAGTGGGTAAACAATCGAATAATGTGACCCAGCAAGCGGCCCCGGCTCAGCAAGGGGTGAGCAACACGGCGGCCAAGCCAGCTGTTGCTCCGGCAGCTGCACCGGCTACGCCACCGAAAAAACCATGGGGTGCCATGCTGGGTGGTTTGGCCGCCGGTTTGGGCTTGGCTTGGTTGGCGCATTCGCTGGGTATGGGTGAGGCCATGGGTCAATTCATGATGATTGCCCTGGTGGTTCTGGTGGCGATGGTGGCCATTGGCTGGTTTATGCGCAAACGTCAGTCGGGACAAACCCAGACCGCCAGTCCTTTTGCCTTTCAGGGTGCAGGTAGTGGCGCACCATTGCCCGAGCCTGTGAGCTACCGTCCCGCTAACGTGGGCAATGATGCTTCGGCCCGACCTTTTGAGCGCAACGGCATGTTCCTCGATGGCAGCGCAGCGACGAATTCGGGTTCGATGATTGGTTCGGGCCTGGCCTCAAGCGCGAGTTGGAACATTCCTGCCGACTTCGATGTGAATGGATTCTTGCAGGCAGCAAAATCCAATTACCTCACAATGCAAACTGCGTGGGATAAGTCGGACATCGCGACCTTGCGCGCCATGATGACCGATGACATGCTGGCTGAAATTCAGTCCCAGTTGGTCGAACGCGGGACGCAAACGGAAACGGCTGCGTCTTCAACCACCGGCGTAGAAATGTTGGAAGCGAAATTGCTTGGTATCGAGGAGCTCGATCACGGCTATATGGCCAGCATCGAGTTCTCGGGCCTGCAAGCTGAGCAGCCGGCTGAAGCTCCCACCGCTTTCCGTGAAGTCTGGAATATGACCAAGCCCAAGGACGGTAGCCGGGGCTGGTTGGTCGCTGGAGTACAGGCCTTGTAATAAGTTGATGGGCTCACCCCTTCTCGGGGAGCAATATTCAGGAATAATCGGGGACTATGGCAACACAGTCCCCGTTTCCATTTCTGGATCAGGCCCTCCAGAAATTAAATACCCATTTCCAACCGCCCGATTGGGCGGTAGATGAGGTTCAGCGCCGCATCGTCTTGCTCATCAACCATGTGTTGATGCAGGAGAACGAGGCCATGCAGCGGCTCGCCCGACAAAAAGGTCGCGTGGTGTTGTTTCAGTGGCGTAGCTTTACCCTCAAATTAATGGCGACCCCGGCTGGCTTGCTGGACCGGGCACAGACTCAGGCACAACCTGAACTGAGCTTGGAGGTCAGCGAGGAATCTCCCGCCGCCTTGGTTGAGGGTCTGTTGCGGGGTGAAAAACCCGCGGTACGGATTGCCGGCGATGTGCAACTTGCTGCCGAAGTGAATTGGCTGATTGATCATGTGCGCTGGGATCTGGAAGAGGATCTGGCGGGTCTGTTGGGCGATGTGCCAGCGCACGCCTTGTGCCAGGCAGCGCGGCGCGGTTTCTCGGCCCTGCGTCAATTCATGGGCTCGGCCAAGCCAGACGGATCAGGCGGAACCAAACCATGAGGCGGATGTTTCGCGGAGCCATCATTGTCTGGACACTGCTGCGTTTTGGTCTCGATGAGTTGGTTCTCAATAGCTTTAAGCAACCCTGGATCAGAACGCTGGCGCGCATGTTGTCAGTCGGCCGTGATCTGAGTGCACCCCGGGGACAACGCTTGCGCGAGGCACTGCAACATCTGGGACCGATTTTCGTCAAATTAGGTCAGGTGCTGTCAACCCGGCGTGATTTGCTGCCAACCGACATTGCTGACGAACTGGCGTTGTTGCAAGACCGTGTTCCTGCATTTGATACCGATATAGCCATCGCCACCATCGAGCGGGCTTTTAGCAAGCCCCTGGGGGAGGTATTTAGCTCGTTCGAGCGTGAGCCGGTAGCCAGTGCATCAATTGCCCAGGTCCATTTTGCAACGCTTAAACTGCGTGATGGCCAATTGCGGGAGGTCGCCGTTAAAGTGCTGCGCCCGGGAATGCTATCGGCTATCGAGAAAGATTTGCGCTTGATGCGAATGATGGCGCGCTGGCTCGAGGGGCTATCGGCCGATGGCCGGCGGCTCAAGCCGCGCGAGGTGGTGGCGGAATTTGACAAGTACTTGCACGATGAACTCGATTTGGTGCGCGAGGCGGCCAGCGCAGCGCAATTGCGCCGCAATATGGCCGGTCTGGACTTGGTATTGATTCCTGAAATGTTTTGGGATTTTTGCATGCCCGAAGTGCTGGTGATGGAGCGCATGAACGGGATTCCTATCGGACAAGTGACGCGTCTGCAACAAGCCGGTGTGGATATCCCGAAGCTGGCGCGTGACGGTGTGACTTTGTTTTTCACTCAGGTGTTCAGAGACGGTTTCTTTCATGCAGATATGCACCCTGGCAATATTCAGGTCAGTGTTGAGCCTGCTACTTTTGGCCGCTATATTTCCCTGGATTTCGGGATTGTTGGCACGTTGACCGAGTTTGACAAGGAATACCTGGCACAAAATTTCACGGCATTCTTCAGGCGTGATTACAAGCGGGTCGCCGAACTGCATATTGAATCGGGCTGGGTGCCGGCACAGACCCGGGTCGATGAGCTTGAGGGGGCTATTCGCACCGCTTGCGAGCCTTATTTTGACCGGCCCCTCAAGGAAATTTCATTGGGCATGGTGCTGATGCGCTTGTTTCAGACTTCCCGCCGTTTTGACGTAGAGATCCAACCCCAGCTGGTGCTATTGCAAAAAACCTTGCTCAATGTGGAAGGTTTGGGACGGCAACTGGATCCAGAGCTTGATCTTTGGAGCACGGCCAAACCGTTTCTTGAGAAATGGATGATCGAGCAAGTAGGGCCCAAAAAACTGTTTGAACAGCTCAAAGAGCAGGCGCCGCGTTACGCCAAGTTACTGCCCGAATTACCGAGATTGCTGCATGATTATCTACAGCAGCGCCCCCGGGATTTCAAACGTGAATTGGAAGACTTGCTGATCGAGCAGCGTCGGACCAATAAGCTGCTGCAAGCCCTGGTTTGTGTTGGTCTGGGCTTTGTGCTGGGAATCATTGTGATTCAGGTTTTCCTGCGCATTAAGATTTTTTGATGCTCGGTATTCGGTAAATTTCTGCGGCCCAAAACGAGGAGTACACAGTGCTTTTAAGCTTGGTCTTTGCTTATTTGCTGGTCACGATTGCGATCGGTCTGGTGGCTGCTAAACGCGTTAAAAACACGGCGGACTTTGCTGTTGCCGGACGCAGCCTGCCCTTGGTGATGATTGTGACGACCACATTTGCGACCTGGTTTGGGTCGGAGACCGTGCTCGGCATTCCTGCCAAATTTATCCACAGTGGGCTCAATGGGGTGGTTGAAGATCCCTTTGGCGCGGGAACCTGTCTGATTTTGGTGGGTCTGTTTTTCGCCGGGAAACTCTACAAGATGACGCTGTTGACCATCAGCGACTATTACCGGGAGCGGTTTGGTCGGTTGGTCGAAGTGCTATGTTCGCTGCTCATCATGCTGAGTTATTTGGGCTGGGTGTCGGCGCAAGTTACAGCTTTGGGCCTGGTTTTTAATATCCTGTCGGCTGGGGCTATCAGTGTGCCCTTGGGTATGGTGATCGGTGTGGTATCGATTCTGGCCTATACCTTGTTTGGGGGGATGTGGTCGGTGGCGGTCACCGATTTCATCCAAATGATTATTTTGGTCGTTGGTCTCATCGTGCTGGCCGTGTTTGCTGGCGAACAAGCTGGCGGCGCTGACAAGGTGCTTGCGTTGGCCATCAGCCAGGACTTGTTCCGATTTTGGCCCGAGCCCAATTTCAAGGATATGGTCTTTTTCTTCGCAGCAGCCATTACCATGATGCTGGGGTCGATTCCTCAGCAGGACGTGTTCCAACGTGTGATGTCGGCCAATAGCCCACAAGCTGCAACTCGGGGGCCTTTAATTGGCGGGATTTGCTACATCTTGTTTGCTTTTGTCCCGATGTTTCTGGTGACCAGTGCGCTGATCATCATGCCCGAGCAGACGGCCGAATTGCTCAAGGACGACCCGCAAAAAGTCTTGCCAACGCTGGTTCTTGAGAAAATGCCCTTCATCATGCAGGTACTGTTTTTTGGTGCTTTGCTGTCGGCTATCAAATCAACCGCTTCAGCCACCCTGCTGGCGCCCAGTGTCACCTTTGTGGAGAACATCTGGCGTCAGTTCAAACCCAGAATGGGCGACCAGCAGGAGCTCAAGACCATGCGCATCACGGTTCTGCTATTTAGCGCCTTGGTCCTGTGGTACGCCATCCGGATGCAGGGAACTTCGATTTATGAGATGGTTTCGGGCGCATATCAGGTCACATTGGTGGGCGCTTTTGTGCCCTTGGTGTTTGGTCTGTACTGGCATAAAGCCACGACCCAGGGCGCTTTATTTTCAATCGTTTTGGGCCTGTTGGCCTGGCTCTTGTTCCTACTGACACCGGCTGGCGCTGAGTTCCCGGCCCAGTTGGCAGGCATTTTGGCGGCTTTGGCCGGTATGTTGATTGGTTCATTGGGTCCTCAGGCCATCAAGAATCACCAGGGTCCTCACCACAAGCTCTCGATGGCTTCTTGAGCTAAGATTTTTGGCTTCCACCTATAATTGGCGGCTTTGCAGCCTGAAACTTGGACCTTAACGCTATGCCAATCTACGCTTATAAATGCGAGTCCTGTGGGCACGGCAAGGACGCATTGCAAAAGATCTCTGAGCCGCCATTGACCGACTGCCCGTCGTGTGGCGCTGCGACTTTCAAAAAACAACTCACTGCTGCCGGATTCCAACTCAAGGGTTCGGGTTGGTATGTGACTGACTTCCGTGGTGGTGATAACAAGACCGCCGCGGCCGCCAGTTCAAGTCCCTCCGATAACGACGGTACGCCTGCAGCAAGCACTTCAGCCCCGGTTGAAAAGAGCACAGCGACCGTCGCAACGCCCACCCCTTCGACCTCGACATCGTCGACGACCTGATATGGCTTCCCTGCGCAAATGGTTGTTTGCCGGCTTGTTGGTGCTGGTTCCCCTGATCATCACCTTATGGGTGCTGGAGTGGATCGTGACCACGTTGGATAAAACGCTGAAGGTATTGCCGACACCCTGGCACCCTGACCAGCTTCTGGGCTTGCATATCCCCGGCTTTGGGGTGATTTTTGCTTTTGCCGTGGTGCTGATCATCGGGGCGATGGCCTCCAACATCATTGGCAACCGCTTGGTCGGCTGGTGGCACACCTTGCTGCACCGCATTCCCGTTGTGCGCTCGGTTTACTCAGGCGTGAAACAGGTCTCCGACACCCTATTTTCCGAAAAAGGAAATGCTTTTCGTCAGGCTTTGTTGGTACGCTGGCCGCATGAGGGAATGTGGACGATTGCATTTTTGACGGGCACTCCTGGGGGCGAGCTGTTGAACCATTTGGCGGACGAACACGTCAGTGTTTATGTTCCGACCACACCCAATCCGACGGGCGGTTATTTTATTTTGGTCAAGAAGAGCGACTGTATTGAACTCGACATGAGTGTTGATGAGGCGCTGACTTATGTGATTTCCATGGGTGTGATCGCCCCAGCCGGGTCTCAAAAACCCCAATAATTTTCCAATCGGGATAGCCCTGCCGCGCTGTCTCGAATTGATTAGTACTTGAAAGAGAAGCGTTTATGGCTATGCGTTCCCATTATTGTGGTTTGGTCACTGAAGCGGTGTTGGGGCAGACCGTTAGCCTGTGTGGCTGGGTGAATCGGCGGCGTGATCATGGCGGTGTCATTTTTGTTGATTTGCGCGACCGTGAAGGTTCGGTGCAAGTGGTTTGCGATCCGGACCGTGCCGACATGTTTGCAGCGGCCGAGGGCCTGCGTAACGAGTTCTGTATTCAGGTCAAAGGCTTGGTGCGGGCCCGCCCTGAGGGAACCGTCAACGAAAGCCTCAAGAGTGGCAAGATCGAAGTGTTGTGCCATGAGTTGATCGTTCTCAATCCTTCGGTGACACCGCCGTTTCAAATTGACGATGAGAACCTGAGTGAGACCACGAGGCTGACGCATCGGGTGCTTGATTTGCGCCGCCCCTATATGCAGAACAACTTGATGCTGCGCTACCGGGTATCGATGGAAGTACGCAAGTTTCTCGATGCCCACGGTTTCGTTGATATCGAAACCCCGATGTTGACCAAGTCCACGCCCGAAGGCGCGCGCGATTACTTGGTGCCGAGCCGGGTGCATGACGGTCATTTCTTTGCACTGCCGCAAAGTCCACAATTGTTTAAGCAACTTTTGATGGTGGCCGGTTTCGACCGTTATTACCAAATCACCAAATGCTTCCGGGACGAAGACTTGCGGGCTGATCGTCAGCCCGAGTTCACCCAGATTGATATCGAAACCTCGTTCTTAGGCGAGGAAGAAATCCGTTCCATGTTCCAGGAAATGATCACCACGGTTTTCAAGAATGCCATTGGGGTGGACTTGGGTGAGTTTCCTGTCATGAGCTATGAACAGGCCATGTTCCGTTTTGGCTCGGATAAACCGGATTTGCGTGTCAAGATGGAGTTCACGGAAGTCACCGAACTGATGGCTGATGTGGACTTCAAGGTGTTTTCAGGTGTCGCCAATATGAAGGGGGGGCGTGTAGTGGCCCTGCGCGTTCCGGGCGGCTCGGTCGAGGGTGGCGGCATCAGTCGGGGCGAGATTGACGCCTACACGGAGTTCGTCAAGATTTACGGCGCTAAAGGTTTGGCCTATATCCGGGTCAATGATGTGAACCGGGGTCGCGATGGTCTGCAAAGCCCGATCATTAAGAACATTCATGACAAGGCGCTGACCGAAGTGCTGGTACGTACCGGTGCCCAAAACGGCGATCTCATTTTCTTCGGTGCGGATAAAGCCAAGGTCGTTAATGATGCTATCGGTGCATTGCGTCTAAAGATCGGACTGAGTGAATTCGGCAAGAAAAATGGCTTGTTTCAAGCCGGTTGGCGTCCAATGTGGGTGGTGGACTTCCCCATGTTCGAGTACGACGAAGAGGCTCAGCGTTACACCGCCACCCATCACCCCTTCACAGCACCCAAAGATGGCCACGAGGACTGGATGGTGTCTGCGCCCGAAAAGTGCATTTCCAAAGGCTACGACATGGTTCTCAACGGCTGGGAAATGGGAGGCGGTTCGGTCCGTATCCACCGCGCCGATGTGCAACAAAAAGTATTTGACGCCCTGAAAATCACACCCGAAGAGGCGCAAGTCAAGTTCGGCTTTCTGCTCGATGCCTTGCAGTACGGGGCGCCGCCGCATGGCGGTCTGGCCTTCGGTCTGGACCGCATCGTTACGATGATGACAGGTGCCGAGTCGATTCGCGATGTGATCGCCTTCCCCAAGACCCAGCGCGCCCAGTGTCTGTTGACCCAGGCACCTTCCTTAGTCGATGACAAGCAAATGCGTGAATTGCACATCAAGCTGCGTAATCCGCCGCTAACTGCTTGAGTAGTGCTAGGGCTTGAGGCAGAATGAAAGGGCGCTCCATCAGCGCCCTTTTTCATGCCCCCTGGTTTCAAAATCCCCCAATCCGTGCTGGTGGTGATCCACACCCCGGCACTGGAGGTGTTGCTGATTGAGCGATCCGACGCGCAGAATTTTTGGCAGTCGGTGACGGGTAGCAAAGATGAGCTGAGTGAAGAATTTCGGGATACCGCGGTGCGCGAAGTGGCCGAGGAGACAGGTATCCACTGCGGTCCTGGGACAGCATTGAGCCAGGGCTTGAAAGACTGGCATCTGGAAAATGTCTATGAGATTTATCCGCGCTGGCGACACCGTTACGCGCCGGGCGTGCTGCGCAACACGGAGCATTTGTTCGGTTTGTGCGTACCTCGTGCAACACCGGTTGAATTGAATCCCGGGGAACACACGGCATATCGGTGGCTACCTTACCGCGAGGCAGCTGAGCTTTGTTTTTCCCCTTCCAATGCCGAAGCCTGTTTGCTGTTGCCGCGCTTGGCAGATCAGAGGTTGGCGTCATGATGCGGCTGCGCGTTGCGACCTACAACATCCACAAAGGGGTGCAGGGTGTGGGATCGCGCCGTCGCCTGGAAATTCACAATCTAGGCCATGCCGTTGAACAGCTTGATGCTGACATTGTTTGTCTGCAGGAGGTGCGCCGAGTTCATCGAAGGGAGGAGAGGCATTTCAGTCATTGGCCTGAATTACCGCAGGCTGAGTTTTTAGCACCCCAAGGTTACGAAGCGGTGTACCGAACCAACGCGTTTACCCGACATGGGGAACACGGCAATGCCTTGCTGTCGCGCTGGCCTGTCATTGGTCACCAGCATGAAGATATGTCAGACCATCGTTTCGAGCAGCGTGGTTTATTGCATGTTGAGCTGCTGGTCCAGGGGGAATCGGTGCATGTGGTGGTGGTTCATTTGGGCTTAATTCCGGCTAGCCGGGAGCGGCAACTTGAGCAGCTCAAGCGCTTCATCTCTCGCCATATTCCTGATGAGGCGCTGCTGATCGTGGCGGGAGACTTTAATGACTGGGGATCGATGGTGCAGCGTAAGCTCAACCAGATTGGCTTGACAGCTTGGCAAAAAACGCGCAAACCGACCTACCCTTCACGCCTGCCCTTGGCCCAACTTGATTATGTTTACGCACGGGGCTTACAAGCGCTGGATTTGCAAGTTCCTCATGGCCGGATTTGGTGGCGGATGTCAGACCATCTGCCGCTGATCGCGGATTTCTACATGCCCATGGCGCGGAACTGAGCATGGCCCAACTTCGATTCGGGCATCAAGTCGAATTGCTGCACAGTGGGAAATCGTTCTTCCCCGCGTTAGTGCAAGCGATCGACGGCAGCATTCACGAAGTCAGGCTGGAAACCTATATTTTTCACTTCGACGATTCGGGGCAAAAGGTGGCTCAGGCGTTAGTGCGAGCGGCTCAGCGGGGGGTCAAGGTTTATCTGGTGGTCGATGGCGCTGGCACGCCCGAATTTGCACCCAGCTTGGCCCGGGATTTTGATGCGGCGGGGGTGAATTGGCGTATTTTTGCGCCCCTGGGTCGAGTCGGTCTGTTGTTGCCCAGTCGTTGGCGGAGATTGCACCGAAAATTATGCGTGGTCGACGGCCGGATGGCTTTTTGTGGTGGCATCAATATCCTAGATGACCATCTCGATCCGAACCATGGCGAACTTAACCAGCCTCGTTTGGATTTCGCGGTGCGGGTAACTGGCCCTTTGGTTCATCAGGCCCATGAAGCCATGGCGCATTTTTGGTGGCGCTTGCAAACCAGCAGCAATGTTCGCAGCCATGACTTCGCTGCTGTCTGGCGTTCGATCCAAGATGGATTGAGCATGGCGCTCAGAGAGTGGGTCGACCAAGAGCCTTGGCGCAAGGGGCGATCCGCGGTGGGAAACACGCAAGCCGCCCTGTTGCTAAGGGACAACTTGTTGCATCGTGGTGCTATCGAGCGGGCTTACCGCAAGGCCATTGGAGAGGCAAAGCAAGAGATCATCATTGCCAACGCCTATTTTTTGCCCGGTCGCAAGTTGCGTCAAGGCTTGATCCATGCAGCCCAGCGCGGGGTCAAGGTTCGGCTTCTGTTGCAGGGACGCTACGAGTATTTCATGCCTTACCACGCAGTACGGCCAGTTTATGACGTGTTGCTGGCAGCAGGGGTGGAGATTCATGAGTACGCGCCGAGCTTTCTGCATGCCAAGGTGGCCGTGGTTGATGGCCGTTGGGCGACTGTGGGCTCATCCAACATTGATCCCTTGAGTTTGTTGCTTGCCCGTGAGGCCAATGTGATGGTGGACGATGTTGAATTTGCCTTGGAATTGCGTCAACATTTGGAGCAGGCAATGGCGCAAGATGGGCGCAGGATCGATCCAGAGGTCTATGCGAAAAGGCCGTGGCAACTCAGAGTGCTGGATAGACTGGCATTCAGTTTGATGCGTTTGGCCTTGTTTTTGACCGGATTTCGCTATTAAAACAATAGCTCGTAATGCTGATGAAGTAAGGAAAGCTTCCGGTATCTTAGAAAATCAATCGCTGGTAACATTGCCCCATGTTAATGAAGAAACAGAGCACTATGAAAACCAGCGCTGCCGATGAAGGGACGCACGTTTCCGTCAAAATTCGGGAGCGATTGTTGGCCGCGCGCAAACGCTTTAATGCCAATGACAATATTGCGGACTTCATCGAACCCGGTGAATTGGAAAAGTTGTTGGATGAAGTTGAGATCAAGATGCAGGGTGTGCTCGACAGCTTGGTGATCGATACTGAAGGCGACCACAACACGGCCAATACCGCGCGGCGGGTCGCCAAGATGTACGTCAATGAGGTATTTCGGGGTCGCTTCGTCCATGTGCCGGCCATCACTGAATTTCCCAATGCAGAGCACCTCAATGAATTGATGATTGTGGGCCCGATCACCGTGCGCAGCGCCTGTTCCCACCATTTTTGCCCGGTGATCGGCAAGATTTGGATTGGCGTGTTGCCCAATGAGCACACCAATGTGATTGGCTTGTCCAAATATGCCCGACTGGCCGAGTGGGTGATGGGCCGACCCCAGATTCAGGAAGAAGCTGTGGTGCAACTGGCGGACCTGATTCAGGAAAAAACCCAGCCCGATGGCTTAGCTATCGTGATGGAAGCCAGTCACTATTGCATGGCTTGGCGCGGCGTTAAGGACATGGACAGCAAAATGATCAACTCGGTCATGCGAGGCGTGTTCTTGAAGGATCCTCATCTTCGGCGTGAATTTTTGGCCCTGATCCCTGCGAGGAACTAGCATGTTGGTACGCCTGTTGTATGCGAGCCGGGCAATTGACCCCAGTCCAGAAGCGATTGAAGCCATATTGACGCAGTCGCGCCAACACAACCCTGCCTCTGGCATCACGGGCATTCTTTGTTATGGCGGCGGAATATTCTTGCAAGCAATCGAGGGTGGTCGTAAGCCTGTGAGTGATTTGTTTGGCCAGATCCAAAGTGATCCCCGTCACCAAGACGTGGTGTTGCTGCATTACGAGGAAATTAGCGAGCGCCGCTTTGGCGGCTGGACCATGGGGCAGGTGAATATGTCCCGAATCAATACCAACATCTTGCTGAAATACTCGGAAAAACCCGAGCTGGATCCCTATGCGGTCTCCGGTTCTGTGTCGATGGCATTGCTCGAAGAGCTCATGGCCACAGCGTCCATCATTGGCCGAGCCTGAAGCCCGCAGCCTGCTGCTTGGCTGCGACTTCACGAGTCGCCCCAGCCGGCAAAAACCCATTGTTTTGGCTTGTGGTTCTTTGCGTCAGGGTCGGGTCGTTCTCTCCAAAATTGAGAAGCTTGAAACTTTAGCGTCCTTTGCTGCTTGGCTCAGTCAGCCCGGCGACTGGCTTGGGGCGTTTGATTTACCTTTCGGTTTGCCGCGCGAATTGGTCGAACGTCTGAGTTGGCCAACGCGATGGGAAGATTGCATCCGGTATTACGTCAGCTTGAGCCGGGAAGAAATCCGTTGCACTTTCAAGTCTTTTTGTGATGGGCGACCGGTTGGGGGGAAGTTCGCCCATCGGTCCACCGATCGGGTCGCGGCATCAAGCCCGTCGATGAAGTGGGTCAACCCACCAGTGGCTTATATGTTGCATGCCGGCCTACCCGGCTTGCTGGCTTCGGGGGCCACTATCGCGGGCCTGAAGGCTGGCGACACGCGTCGGGTGGCCCTGGAAGGCTACCCCGGCCTACTGGCCAGAGAAATTCTGGGTCAAAGAAGTTACAAGGCCGATGAAAAGTCGCGACAAAACCACGAACGCCTGATCGCGCGCAAGGACTTGTTGACAGCGTTGGAGTTGGGGCAAACCCGTTTGGGCCTGCGGCTCAAACTTAGCCATGCACAACGCGACTCCTTGGTTGATGATGGCCGTGGTGACTTGCTCGATGCGGTACTGTGTCTGGTTCAGGCGGCCTGGGCTTCTGAGCAAGGCGGCCCCCTTTACGGTTTGCCAAAGGAGATGGATCCGTTAGAGGGGTGGGTAGTTACGGCCTGAGTTTTACTCGGCGTGACGCACTTCCAAAATTTCGAAATCGATCGCTTCTTTATAGGTTTTAAGGTCATGCAAGGCCAGATGCAACAAAATTTTCGGGGCATGGGCTTTAATGATGCGATGCAATAGGGCGCCAACGACAATCATGGGAAAACCCACCCAGGGATAACCTAGCAAGCTCAGCGCCGTGCCAAACCCGATCAATGGCAAAGCGATCCCCACCACGAAAAGGCGATGTTTGACGTACTTCTGTGCGCGCTGTGGATTGACGATCACGCGAAAACGTCCTTGTGGCAAGCCCGTGCGGAATTCCTGATGGGTCACTGCTATTGGGTCGAGGTTGGCGTCTGGCATTGAGGTTTCGGTCATGGGTTTTTGGCTGTCAATCAAGGTCTTTTTTTAGCAGTAGCGCCGCTTCATACAGCGCATTGCGCGGCTCCCCGCTGATTTCAGCTGCCAGTTTGACAGCTGATTTAAGGGGTAGTACATCAAGTAACAAACTCAGGATGCGTTGCGATTGGCCCTGGTCCACGGCAGGCGTGGTCGGGTGCAACACCAACACAAATTCACCGCGCGTGCGATGGGCTTGCTCGGCCAACCAACCTGGGAAAGAGGCGGCACTGAGGGTGGCAATTTCCTCATATTGTTTGGTCAGCTCGCGCGCCACAGTCAGATGCCGCTCAGCCAGGACGGACAAAGCGCCAGCCAGAGCAATAATCCGGTGCGGGGCTTCGAGCAGAACAATGGCACGGGGCTCGGCGCTGAGCAGCTCGATCGCTTGCGCCCGTTCTCCGGCCTTGGACGGGAGAAATCCGACAAAAACAAAACCTTCTCCTTGCGCGTTTTCGGGACACAGACCGGCAGCACACAAAGCGGTGGTGATGCTGCTCGCACCAGGCAGCGGAATCACCTGGAGCGACTGAGCTCTTACTGCGGCCACCAAGCGTGCCCCGGGGTCGCTGATGGCGGGTGTTCCGGCATCGCTGGTATAGGCGATGCGCTGACCAAGCCGCAGACGCTCAATAACCTGCTGCGCCGCTTCGAGCTCGTTGTGCTGGTGCAAGGCGATCATTTGAGATGATGCTTTGTCGATGCCGTAAGCGCGTAACAAGGACTGGGTATGCCGTGTATCCTCGCAAGCGATCGTGTCGGCCAGCTTGAGCACATGCAGTGCGCGCAGGGTGATGTCGGCCAGGTTGCCGATGGGCGTGGCCACCACATACAGTGAGCCCTGCGGATAATGCTGAGAAGCTGCTGCGTCATGGGCAGCAACTAAAGCAGTTGTGAAAGAAGCACTCAATGGTGTTCCCCAAAAATAATGAAAAAAACGCAAGCACCACCAAGCAGCTCGGTGATGCCGCGGAACAGCAGGCTCTGCGGCATTTGCAGCAAGCAGGTCTGCGCCTGCTGGAACGCAATTATCGGACCCCGGGGCGTGGCGGGGGAGAAATTGACTTGATCATGTTGGAGCCCGATGGCACCGTAGTTTTTGTTGAAGTTCGACGTCGTGCCAGCGTGAATCATGGCGGCGCGGCCGCCAGTGTCGGTCTGACCAAGCAGAAACGCATTATTTTTGCGGCCAAGCATTTTTTGCTGCGTCGGTCCAGCTTGCCGCCCTGCCGTTTCGATGTCATGGCCGTTGATCCCTCGGGCGTGCACTGGCTGCAAGCCGCCTTTGAGGCATCCTAGCGGATTGCCGAGCTGGCCCGGTTGGGCTTGGACAGGGGTTATCATTACCACCATGCTAGAGCAACGTATTCAACAACACTTCATTGACAGCGCCGACTTGAAATACCAGGCCGCTCAAGTGATGAGTAAACCCATTGCCGATGCGGTTCAGGCCATGCTGGCCTGCGTCACGGGTGGGGGCAAAGTTCTGGCCTGCGGTAATGGCGGATCGGCCGCCGATGCACAGCATTTTGCTGCCGAATTCGTCGGTCGCTTTGAACGTGAGCGCCCCGAGTTAAGCGCCATCGCTTTGACCACGGACAGCTCGATCTTGACGGCTATTGCCAATGACTACAGCTTTAATGTGGTGTTTTCACGCCAAGTGCGAGCACTGGGCGCCCCAGGTGATGTGTTGCTCGCCATTTCCACCAGCGGTAACTCGGCCAATGTTTTAGCGGCCATTGAAGCCGCGCATGAACGTGAAATGATTGTGGTCGGTCTGACTGGGCGCGGCGGCGGCAAAATAGGCCAAGCCTTGCGTGATACCGATGTGCACATTTGTGTTCCCCACGATCGAACCGCGCGTATTCAGGAGGTCCATTTGTTGGCCCTGCACTGTATTTGCGATGCGGTAGATTCCCAGTTACTCGGTGAGCAGGACTAAACAACATGAAAACTATGAATCAAAAATTTTGGATGAGCCTGGCCTTGGCTGTCAGTGCGGTGGTCGGTCTGAGTGGTTGCGCACCGGTCATGATTGGCGGGGCTGTGATGGGTGGCCTGGTCGCAACCGATAGACGGACCCCTGGAATTCAACTCGAAGATGAAACCATCGAATTGCGTTCTGCTCGTTTTATCCGAGAGAATTTTGGCGAACGGGTTCATGTCAATATAACGAGCTACAACCGCCAAGTGTTACTGACCGGGGAAGTGCCCAGCCTGCAGGATAAAAAAGCAGTTGAACTGGTGGTATCACGGGTTGAAAATTTACGCACCATCGTGAATGAATTGGTGGTTGCGCCGGTCTCAACGCTATCCCAGCGCTCGTCAGATGCCTTGATTACTGGCAAAGCCAGAGCTTCGATGGTGGACACCAAAGACTTGTTCGCCAATGCATTCAAGCTCGTGACCGAGCGTTCGACGATTTACCTGATGGGGCGCGTGACAAAGCGCGAAGCTGACCGCGCAACCGAAATTGCCCGAAGCACGGGCAACGTGCAAAAAGTGGTTCGACTTTTTGAAATTCTCACGGAAGATGAACTCAAGGGCTTGATACCCCCACCTGCTAAGTCCGACGCCCGGAAGTAATTCCTGCGCCGTAGCGACGAGCTTACGGCTTAGACGATAGCGAAATTTTCGGTTCCAGCACCCAGATCCGGCGCTTTTCCGCGCACGCTGTTGAGCTTGATTTGCAGACGCAAGTCGTTGAGGGAATCGGCGTTGCGCAACGCATCTTCGTAGCTGATAACATTGTTTTCATAGGCATCGAACAAGGCTTGGTCAAAAGTTTGCATGCCCAGGTTGCGACTTTTCTTCATGATTTCTTTGATCTCCAAGACTTCGCCTTTGAAAATCAAATCGGAAATTAAGGGACTGTTGAGCATGATCTCGACCGCTGCGGATCGCCCTTTGCCATCTTGTTTGGGAATCAAACGTTGGGAAATCAGCGCCTTGAGATTGAGGGACAAGTCCATCAGCAGTTGTGGTCTACGCTCTTCGGGAAAGAAGTTGATGATTCGGTCTAACGCCTGATTGGCGCTGTTGGCATGCAATGTGGCCAGGCAGAGATGACCAGTTTCGGCAAAAGCGACCGCGTGTTCCATGGTCTCACGGTCCCGAATTTCCCCCATCAGAATCACATCAGGTGCTTGTCGCAAAGTATTCTTGAGCGCGACTTCCCAACTGTCGGTGTCAATTCCGACCTCGCGCTGAGTCACCACACAGTTTTTGTGGGTGTGGAGAAACTCAACCGGGTCTTCAATGGTGATGATGTGGCCAAATGAATTTTCATTGCGCCAGTCCACCATCGATGCCAGGGTGGTTGACTTGCCCGAGCCGGTGGCTCCAACCAAGATGCACAAACCGCGTTTGGCCAAGGCCACTTCTTTGAGTACCTGGGGCATGCCGAGCCCATCGATAGTGGGTAAGGTATTGGGAATCAGGCGCAGCACCATGCCCACTTTGCCTTGTTGCATGAAGGCGCTGACTCGAAACCGGCCAATACCGGGTGGCGATATGGCGAAATTGCATTCCTTGGTGCGTTCGAACTCAGCGACCTGTTTGTCGTTCATGATGGAACGGGTCAACGCCAGGGTATGCGATGCGGTCAGGGGTTGCGGTGACAGCTTGGTAATTTTCCCATCCACTTTCACGGCGGGCGGAAAGTCACCCGTGATGAAGAGGTCGCTGCCGTGGCGGCTGACCATCAGCGTGAGCAGATCGTTGATGAACAAGGTGGCTTGGTCGCGTTCCATGAAAAATCTCCTTAAGCTTCAGTCCATTCGCCAGCACAGCGTTGTGCCGCACAACAGGGCACAAGCTCCGGGGGCAACGAACTGAACGGAAAATACAAAGGGGAGGTCATGTCAACCTGGAAAGTTGTCAGGGATCTTGGCTTTGCTCCTGGCTTCGGCCGGGGTGATCATGTTGCGCTTGACCATTTCGGTCAGGTTCTGGTCGAGGGTCTGCATGCCGACGGCATTGCCGGTCTGGATGGTCGAGTACATTTGCGCCACTTTCGCTTCGCGAATCAGGTTACGAATGGCATTGGTTCCCAGCATGATTTCATGAGCAGCAATCCGACCCAGCCCATCTTTGGTCTTGCACAGGGTTTGTGAGACAACCGCTTGCAATGATTCCGACAGCATGGCGCGCACCATTTCTTTTTCTTCTGCCGGGAATACATCGATGATCCGGTCAATGGTTTTGGCAGCACTTGAGGTGTGTAACGTACCAAGCACCAAGTGACCGGTTTCAGCCGCGGTCATCGCTAATCGAATGGTTTCAAGATCACGCATTTCACCGACTAAAATGGCATCCGGATCTTCACGTAAAGCCGAGCGCAGAGCGGCTGCGAAACTCTGGGTATGAGGACCGACCTCTCGCTGATTGATCAAACATTTTTTTGATTCGTGCACGAATTCGATGGGATCTTCCACCGTCAAGATGTGACCAAACTCAGATTCGTTGAGATGGTTGACCATGGCCGCCAGGGTGGTGGATTTGCCCGAACCCGTCGGGCCTGTCACCAGAACCAGGCCGCGCGGCTTGAGGGCAAGTTCGGCAAAAATTTTGGGTGCGTTGAGTTGTTCCAGCGTCAAAATTTTGGAGGGAATGGTGCGAAAGACAGCGCCAGCCCCGCGATTGTGGTTGAACGCATTGACACGAAACCGGGCCAAGCCGTCCACTTCAAACGAAAAATCAATCTCAAGAAATTCTTCGTATTTTTTGCGCTGCGCGTCATTCATGATGTCGTACACCATGCCATGAACCGTCTTGTGGTCCAGCGGCTCCAAGTTGAGGCGACGTACATCACCGTGAACCCGGATCATGGGCGGCAGGTCAGCTGACAGGTGCAGGTCCGATGCCTTGTTTTTGACGCTGAAAGCGAGTAACTGGGTAATGTCCACAAATCCCCCATTGGTTTGATACGCTTGGGGCATTATGAGCACGATTTCCAATCAGCTACAAGTGATTCGTCTTCGGATCAAGGACGCTTGCGCGGCGGCTGGACGTAGCGAAGCGGATGTCAGCTTGCTGGCGGTGTCCAAAACTCATGGGCCAGAACGGGTGAGTGAAGCTTTTTTTGCGGGGCAAACAGCGTTTGGCGAAAGTTATCTGCAGGAAGCTTTGAAAAAAATGGCGCCATTGCGGCAATTACCGTTGCAATGGCATTGCATAGGCCCGATTCAAAGCAACAAGACTCGGCAGGTGGCCGAGAACTTTGATTGGGTGCATACGGTTGATCGTCTCAAAATTGCCCAACGCCTGAGTCAACAAAGGCCCGAAAATCTGCCTCCACTGCAAGTCTGCATTCAGGTCAACGTGGATGGTGGCCCCAACAAATCGGGGGTGGCACCACAGGAGGCCTTGGATTTGGCGCAAGCGCTCGCGCAGTTGCCGGGTTTGCAGTTACGTGGGTTGATGAGCATTCCCGAACCAACATCTGATTTTCAACGCCAACTGCAACTGCATGGGCAGGCTAGGCAACTGTTCGATCAACTGCGTGGCATGACCTGGCCCGCCTCGGTTCGGTTCGATACCCTGTCCATGGGAATGAGCGACGATCTGGAGGCCGCCATTCAGGCTGGAAGCACCCTGATTCGAGTCGGGACCGCTATTTTTGGGGCGCGTCCCGTGGCTTGAAAGTGCCGCTGGTTCTCGCGACAATCAGCGAAGAAGGATGGATGCATCGATGCGCCAAGCAGCCGTATTACCCGCCCCTTGCCGACCCGAGCATGAGGTCGTGGCCCAGTGTCTTGCTCGCTTAGGTCCGGAGCTGGACTGGAGTCTGGTGGTCTCTGTGGCGCGGCCTTGGTTGCAGGCCGTGCGTAATCAGACCAAGCCAATTTGGGTGCTGGAACGTCTGCTTAAGGAATACCCGATCAGCAGTCGTGAAGGCCTGGCCTTGATGCGTTTGGCTGAAGCCTTGGTGCGGGTACCGGACGCTGAAACAGCATTGACACTCACGGTCGATCAATTGGGGTCAACTGACTTCAGTGATTCAAGTGGCGTTGGCATGGCTCGAATGGCCTCGGCAGCCATGGTGTTGGCTCAAAAAATGTTGCCAGCCGTGGTGTCGGGTGGTGCTGTACCAGGCCTGCTGAGCAGGCTTGGTGGCGCCGTGGTGGTGGCCGCCAGCCTGCGTGCGGTGCAATTGCTGGGTCAACAATTTGTTCTCGGGCAGGACATGAGGCAAGCCCTGCAACGGGCTGACACTTTGCGTCACGAAAGTGCGCATCACACTTTGGTCTTCTCGTATGACATGTTAGGGGAGGGGGCGCGCTGTAGCGAGGATGCTGAGCGTTATTTCGAGCATTACCAGGCAGCACTGACCGAACTGGTTCAAGTCGGAAATCCCGGTCTTGCGCCCGAGCACAAGGACGGCCTGTCGATCAAGCTCAGTGCCTTGCATCCTCGGTTTGAAGAGTCGCAACGGACGCGAGTCCTGTCCGAACTGGTGCCGCGTGTCTGGTTACTGTGTCAACAGGCGGCAGCGGCCAACATCAACCTCACCATCGATGCGGAAGAGGTCGAGCGGCTGGAGTTGACGCTGGCCGTGTTCGAAGCTTTAGTGCAAAAAGTGGAGCAGTACTGGCCGGATTGGCAAGGTTTTGGCCTGGCCTTGCAAGCCTATCAAACCCGCGCTTTGGATTTGGTTGATCGCGTCATCGGTTTGGCTCGTGTGCATCGATTGCGCTTGATGTGCCGTTTGGTCAAAGGTGCGTACTGGGACAGCGAGATTAAGCGGGCGCAGGAATTGGGACTTGAGCACTATCCGGTGTTCACACACAAAAGTCACACTGATATGGCTTATCTGGCTTGTGCCAAGGTGTTACTGGCCGCGCCTGAGGCGATATTTCCCCAGTTCGCAACGCATAACGCCGTAACGATCGCCACCCTGTTGCAATGGGTCGGAGCGAACCGTACTGGATTTGAGTTGCAGCGCTTGTATGGCATGGGGGAGAGCGTTTACTGCGAAGTGATGGGCCAATCATTGGATCCGCAGGCGTTGAAAATTCCCGTACGGGTTTATGCGCCAGTGGGGCGACAGCGCGACCTATTGGCTTACCTGGTGCGCCGAATGCTTGAAAACGGGGCTAACAATTCGTTTGTTCATCAGCTGACCGACGTATCCGTAGCACTTGACGAACTGCTGGTGTCACCGTTGCACATCAAGAGCCGCGCCAGCTTGCCCTTGCCACCCGATTTGTGGGGGCCGACTCGAAAAAACAGCCTGGGCATGGATTTGTCCCAAGCAGCAAGCAGAACGCTCTTGTCGCGGGCTTTCGAAACCAATTCACTTCCATGGGTGAGTGAAGCGGATGTGACGCAGGTCGCTGTGGCATTCCAGGCGTGTGAATTGAGTTACCGGCAATGGAGCCAAACAGCGGTCAGTGAGCGCAGCCAGATACTGCAGCAAGCCGCTGATGCGATGGAGTTGGAAATGGCGCGGTTTACCGCGTTGTTGGTGAAGGAGGGCTTGAAAACCTGGGCCGACGCCGTGTCCGAAGTGCGTGAGGCGATCGATTTATTGCGTTACTACGCGACCCAGGCCGAAAGCCTCATGGCGAGTACCACGCTACCCGTGCAGGCAGTGAGCAACGCTACCGAGGTTTTGCTGGGGCTGACGGGTGAAAGAAATGAGCTGCGTTTGAAGCCGCGTGGGGTTTGGGTGTGTATCAGTCCTTGGAACTTTCCGCTGGCGATTTTTGTCGGCCAGCTGGCCGCGGCGCTGGCCACGGGCAACACCGTTCTGGCTAAGCCCGCCAAACAGACCCCGGCTGTAGCCTGGGCTGCTGTGCGTTTGCTGCACCAGGCTGGTATTCCTGAGCCGGCTCTGCAATTGCTCCATGGTTCCGGGGCTGTCTTGGGTGCGGCATTGGTTGAGTTGCCAGCGATTGCAGGCGTGGTGTTTACCGGATCGACCCAGGTCGCCAAGCAGATTGCGCGCGCACTCGCGGCCAAAGAGGGGCCCATCATTCCGCTGATTGCCGAGACTGGCGGCATCAACGCCATGCTGGTGGATTCCAGCGCTTTGCCCGAACAAGTAATTGACGCGGTGTTGCAAAGTGCTTTCCGCAGTGCTGGCCAGCGTTGTTCGGCTTTGCGTTTGTTGTGCCTGCATGAGGCGGTGGCCGACCGAATATTGGGTTTGTTGCTGGGGGCAACGGCTGAACTGGTGCTGGGCGACCCGGCGCAGTTTGAAACCGATGTTGGGCCGGTCATTGACGAGGCTGCTTTTGTCGTCTTGCAGGATCACATTGCGCGCTTGCAGCAAGTAGCCAAGCAATTGTTGCCCCGCCCGGGCGTCTGGCCCGAAGCAGCTCAGCCAGTTGCCACATTGCTGTTACCGCATATTTTTGAAGTGTCCAGCATCGCCAGCGTCAAGCAGGAGATCTTCGGCCCGGTGTTACAGGTGTTCCGTTGGAAGGGTGATCCAGCCGAGGTCATCACCAAGATCAACAGTTTGGGTTACGGCTTGACTTTGGGAATCCAGACTCGAATCGATTCCCGCGCAGAAAATCTGGCCAGCCTTGCCAAGGTGGGCAATGTTTATATCAACCGCAACATGATTGGTGCGGTGGTTGGCTCACAGCCATTCGGTGGTCAGGGCTTGAGTGGCACCGGACCCAAGGCCGGTGGGCCGAACTACCTCAGCCGATTCTGTACCGAGCAGACGCTCTGCATCAACACCACAGCAGCAGGTGGCAATACCAGTTTGTTGGGCCGCAAGCTGTCGGATTTCTGATGAATTTAACGGCTATTTGAGCATGATAAGCTTAAGGGAACCCGTTTTTTGATTATTGGAGCCAATCGTGCCAGGCCTTTTACCCCAAGTGGACCCCGATGGGTTGCTCGAATTTTCCGTGGTCTATACCGATCGCGCCCTCAACCACATGTCCAAGAGCTTTCAGGGCGTCATGAAAGACATCTCTGGCGTTCTCAAAGAGGTGTACCACGCCAAATCCGTAGCACTGGTCCCGGGTAGCGGAACTTTCGGCATGGAGGCCGTGGCGCGTCAATTTGCCAACGAGCGCAAGGTGATGATTTTGCGCAATGGCTGGTTCAGCTACCGCTGGAGCCAGATTCTGGAGATGGGGAAAATCACCAACGACATCACGGTATTGAAAGCCCGGCGCGTGGGTTCCTCTAAGCAAGCACCTTGGATACCTGCACCCATAGCTGAAGTGGTTGCGGCTATTCGCGAGCAAAAACCCGCGGTGGTGTTTGCGCCGCACGTGGAGACTGCCAGTGGAATGATTTTGCCCGATGCTTACCTGACTGCGGTGGCGGATGCGGTCCATTCAGTAGGCGGTTTGTTTGTTCTTGATTGCATTGCCTCGGGTGCAGTTTGGGTCGACATGGTGGCGACCGGGGTCGATGTTCTGATCAGCGCCCCGCAAAAAGGCTGGAGCAGCTCACCGTGCTGTGCTTTGGTGATGTTAGGTGAGCGGGCCCGAACCGCGATTGATTCCACCACCAGCTCCAGCTATGCCTGCGATCTGCGCAAGTGGCTGCAGATCATGGAAACCTACGAAGGCGGAGGTCACGCCTACCATGCGACTATGCCGACCGATGCCTTGACCCGTTTGCGCGACGTCATGAAAGAGACCCAGGCTTATGGTTTTGACAAGGTGCGCGACGAACAGCTTGAGTTGGGCAGTAAAGTCCGCGCCTTGTTCGTCAGCAAAGGCATTTGCAGTGTGGCAGCCGAGGGTTTTCAAGCCCCAGGCGTGGTGGTGAGCTACACCGAGGATCCTGAGATTCAGTCCAGCAAGAAATTTCTGGCCCTGGGTCTGCAAACGGCCGCTGGCGTGCCCCTGCAGTGCGATGAACCAGCCGACTTCATGACGTTTCGAGTCGGTTTATTTGGCCTGGAAAAGCTGCACCATGTGGAGCGTACTTTGGCCCATCTCGAACAGGCTTTGGAGCGCCTGGCTTTGCCACGCGTCGGTCAGCCCGCGTTGGTTTAAAACCGAGGCAAGTCGGGGTGTGCCAGCTGGCCGCCTCGTACCAGCATCTTGCCGTATTCAGCGCAGCGTTGCAAAGTTGGAATTACTTTGCCGGGATTGAGCAATCCCTTGGCATCGAAGGCGCGTTTCACCCCCATCATTTGTTCGTTTTCAGCGGCACTGAACTGAACGCACATGGAGTTGAGTTTTTCTACGCCTACGCCATGCTCGCCCGTCACCGTGCCGCCCATGGCCACGCTGGTTTCCAGAATATCAGCACCAAAAAGCTCGCAGCGATGCAGTTGGTCAGGGTCGTTCGCATCAAACAGGATCAGCGGGTGCAGATTGCCGTCGCCGGCGTGAAAGACATTGCAGCAACTCAGCCCGTATTTTTTTTCCATTTCGGCAATGGCCAGCAGAATGTCAGCCAAGCGTTTGCGCGGTATGGTGGAATCCATGCACATGTAGTCTGGACTGATGCGTCCGCTGGCTGGAAAAGCGTTTTTGCGGCCACTCCAGAATTTCAGTCGCTCGGCCTCGCTGCGGCTGACCGTGATAGCCGTCGCACCGCAGTGGCGCAGTACTTCACTCATGCGGCCGATTTCTTCTTCCACTTCTTCCGGTGTGCCATCACTCTCGCACAGCAAAATGGCGGCAGCATTCAGATCGTAACCGGCATGGACAAAGTCCTCGACTGCCGCCGTCATGGGTTTGTCCATCATTTCAAGCCCCGCAGGAATGATGCCCGCGGCAATCACTGCCGCCACAGCATCACCGGCTTTGCGCAAATCATCAAAACTGGCCATGATGCAGCGCGCCAACTGAGGTTTGGGAACCAGCTTGACCGTGACTTCGGTCGTCACTGCCAGCATGCCTTCACTGCCAATCAAGATGCTCAATAAATCATAGCCTGCCGTATCGAGTGCGTCCGAGCCGAATTCGACAGGATCGCCCTCGATGGTGAAACCTCGGACTTTAAGCACGTTATGCAGGGTCAAGCCGTATTTCAGACAATGCACGCCGCCTGAGTTTTCCGCCACATTGCCGCCAATGGTGCAGGCGATCTGGCTGGAGGGGTCGGGCGCGTAGTACAAGCCGTAAGGCGAGGCGGCTTCACTGATGGCCAAATTGCGAACCCCGCTTTGCACCACGGCGGTTCGGCTTTGGCGATCGATCTTCAGAATCTTGTTGAACTTGGCCAGACTCAGGGTGACGCCCAATTTGTGCGGCATGGCGCCGCCCGATAGACCAGTTCCTGCGCCGCGAGCTACCACTGGAACGTCCAATGCATGGCAGGTGCGCAGCACGGCTTGCACCTGTTCATAACACTCAGGTAGGGCAACGACTAGGGGCCGCTGCCGGTAAGCGGTTAGACCGTCACATTCGTACGGCGTGGTGTCTTCGCGGTTCCAGAGCAGGGCGTGTCCCGGCAGTACGGCCATCAAAGCCTGGACCACACTGGTTTGGCGCTCTGAATACTGGAGCTGATCTTGGGGCTTGGGGGCGGTAGGTGCGTTCATGCCAAATCCTGGCGACTACGGACAAGCCCTGATTGTCGCAGGATGTTGCTGCATGTAAATTTTTCACTCGTGTCAGAATGGTTTGTAAAGACAAATAAAGACGAGCTAGCTGCTCCGTACCCGACCCTAAGCAAAAGGAAATCATGACCAAGCAAAAAATCAACATGGATCATCAGTGGCTGCCGTTCACGCCAAATCGCACTTTCAAGCTTGATCCGCGCGTGTTTGTGGCCGCTTCGGGGCTAAATTTCACCACCCACGATGGTCGGCAAGTGCTCGATGGGATCTCTAGCCTGTGGTGTGTTGGCCTGGGCCATAACCGTCGCCCGATCAATGAGGCGATCAAGAAACAGCTCGACACCTTGGACTACGGTACGGCATTCCAGGCCAGCAACGACAAAGCTTTCCAGGCGGCGGAAATGATTGCCCATATGGCGCCGGCTGATTTGAACAAAGTGTTGTTCTGCAATTCAGGCTCCGAAGCAGCCGATACCGCCATGAAACTGGCCTTGGCTTTCCATCGAGCCCGGGGCGAAGGCCATCGCAATGTTTTTATCGGTCGCGAACGGGCCTACCATGGCGTCGGTTTTGGCGGCATGAGCGTGGGCGGAATTCCTGCCAACCGCAAGGTCTACGGCACCGCGCTGTTGCCGCGGGTCGATCACATGCGCTTCATCCATGACCCGATCAATCATGCGTACATCGACGGAGTCGAGCCCGAATGGCAGGAAGATATTCTGCTGGAGCTGGAAAATCGGATTTTGCCCCTGCACGACCCTAGCAATATCGCTGCGGTCATCGTCGAGCCGGTAGCAGGCAGTGCTGGTTGGTACTTGCCGCCCAAAGGCTATCTCAAACGCCTGCGCGAAATTTGCGACAAGCATGGAATCTTGCTTATTTTTGACGAAGTGATTACCGGTTTTGGCCGTATGGGCGCTAACTTTGGCGCTGATTTTTATGGCGTTGTTCCCGATATGCTGACTTTTGCCAAGTGCGTGACCAATGGCGTGATTCCGATGGGTGGTGTGATTTGCCGAGACCATCTCTACACCACCATGATGGATGCGCATGGAACAAGTCCAAGCCACGCCATTGAGTTTTTGCATGGTTACACCTACTCGGGCCATCCGGTTGCTTGTGCTGCGGCCATTGCCACCTTAGAGCTGTTTCAGCAAGAAAATCTGGTGCAACGAGCCGCAGAAATGGGTCGAATCCTGGGACAGGCCATGCATAGTGCATTCAAAGGCTTGCCCCATGTGATCGGTATTCGCACCTTGGGCGCAGCAGGCGCGGTGGAGTTATCCGGGATCGCTGGCTTGCCAGGAAAGCGGGCATACGACATCTTTATCGATTGTTTCCACAGGGGTGTCTTAGTACGCCCCGCCGGCGACAGCCTGGTGTTGGCGCCAGCCTATATTGCCGAGCCGCAACATATCGACCAGCTCGTCAGTACGCTAGCCGACGCCATCAAGCGGCAGGCTTAAACCTTGACGTGCTCAAGTCGAAAAATGATTTCTTTGACGATGGCAACCCGCACAGCTTGGTCCGAACTGGGGTGATCCTCAAAATGAACCGTGGTGGCCCCCACGGTGATGCTGTGGGCTTGCGATGAGCCCCCAGCCAAGCCGAATGTCAGGCTCAGGGCAAAGCGCGACAACAAGGGGCCGCAGGCCGACCAATCGCGGGTCCACTTCGGCAGAGCTTGGGCCCCGTCCCATAGCGTGCCGGCACTTTCGTAACATTCCTCGATGTGCTGATGGCCGAGCAGTTGTGCCAAGTGCCGTTCCTTGGCAATGCAACTGCGGAAATACTGCTCGTCGTCGATGTGCATGATCACTCCTCATCCGTTGGGACGCTGACAATACACAGTCTAAATTTTTATTGACTTATGCGACAGTCTTTTTATTTTCGAGCTGGCTTGACCCTGGCCCTGGCCTGGGCTGGAGCTCAGCTGTGTCTTTGGCTCCACACGCCTTTGCCTTGGATGATCGGCCCCTTGTTAGTGACTGCGCTAGCGACCATGTTGCGGGCCAGGACGGAGAGTTCAACACCGCTGCGAAACTGGGGGCAATGCACGATTGGGGCTGCCTTGGGGCTTTATTTCACACCGGACATCACCCAGCTGGTGGCCAGTCTTTGGTGGGCGATATTGCTTTGCATTGCCTGGGCCATGCTGTTAGGGCTGGGTTTTGGTTTTTGCTTGCAGCGCTTGCATGGAGCGCATCTGCTGCCGCGTTCGACCACTTATTTCGCGGGTTGTCTGGGGGGCGCTTCCGAGATGACGTTGTTGGCTGAACGACATCATGCGCGTACCGATTTGGTCGCGGCAACCCACAGTCTGCGGATGATGATTGTCACCTTGTTGATCCCTTTCGCCATTCAGTTCAGTGGCTTGCAGGGGATTGATATCTTGCCGGTGAGCACGCGTGAAGTCCATGGACCGGGATTGGCTCTCCTGTTTTTGGTGACGGGTGGCGCGGCTTGGCTCCTTGCCCGCAGGCAGTTGCCCAATCCCTGGTTCCTTGGTCCGTTATTGGTGACCATGGGGCTGACGATGGCCAATCTATCGCTGTCAGCCATACCCAAAGAGTTTTCCAATGCGGCACAGCTGGTGATTGGGGTCAGTCTGGGAGTACGTTTCACACCAGCTTTTGTTCACACAGCACCGCGCTGGCTGGCTTCGGTGGCCCTGGGTTCGCTGGTGTTGATTGGGCTGAGCGCCGGCTTTGCCTGGGTTTTGTCTCGCAGCACGGGTTTGCACGCGCTCACTTTGGTCCTGGCCACGGCACCCGGGGGCATTGCTGAAATGTCGATTACGGCCAAAGTGCTGAAATTGGGCGCTCCGGTGGTGACAACTTTTCAAGTTTGTCGCTTGATCGCGGTGCTGCTGTTGGTAGAGCCGGTTTACCGGCGGTTTTTCATCAAATCCGAGCCGGTGTGAGCTGGTTCAAGACTTAACCTGTTTTTCAGTGCAGGTGCAGCGGATTCTGTGCCAGCTCGGCGTATTGATCGAGTGTTTCTTCAACCTCTTCCTGGGTCGGTTGATTCAGTTGCCACGCAGTCAGACGGCGCTGGAATAACTCAGCCCAGGAACCATCCAAATACAGTTCCTTGCCCGAACGTTTGTCAACGATTTCAAACCCATGGCGCACCAAGGTGGGTACTCCCGGCGCGACAGCTGGGTCGGCATCCGAATCGGCCAGCAGGTGCAGGACCGAGAAAGATGGGGAGTCGTAGAGCATGTTCATGGCGTTCATCAGTTCTTTTTTGAGGCTTGTAAAGGAGAATGGCGCCATTGCCAGAGATTTCAAGCTGGATTTGAAACATATCAAGGAATTTCGCTGGCACGCCACTGTTGATCGACAAAGTCCCCATTACTTTGACTCAATCGAATGCGAACAGGCAGATAGGACAGGTTGGGCGCCAACCAGATTTCTACCGTCTGGTCATAGGGATGCCGTGGTTGGCGGATCAGTTTGATGGCCAGTTGTTCGCCACCTGGGAGTTCAAGTTTTTCAAAGTCCTCAACCTGGAACAGCCAGTTGTCAGCCTCGCGCGCACTTGCAGTGAACAGGCTAAGGCTTGACTTGGGCGGAAACTTCAACGGGTCGCCTGCGAACAGGGCGGCCAATTGGAAGAAAACGCTTAATCGATCCTGAGCGCCTGCTAGCAAAGGTACATCTGGCGTGTTGGCGCTGAACGTGATCTTCCCTTTGTCGCGTTGGAAATGAGCAGCCACTTCACTGCGAACTTTGTCACCAAAGCGGTTTGGCTCCAGCCCCTGTGCAGTGATGCGACCGCGGCTGGTTTGCACCCTAGAACCCAGCAAAAACGCGCTGATTTCCAGTCTGGCATCGTATGTCTGGCCGTCGTGCAGCCACAGCAACTCAGCTCCAGCGCTGTAATTGAGCTTTTTCACTTCACCAGTGATGTCGTATTTCAGGCGGATCGAGCCGGGAATGAGATAGGTCTGAGTGGCGATTGAGGGAGCTGTTTCGTTCTGCGTTACGTTGTCCGGTTCGGCTGGACTGATTCCGGTGCGATCGGGCTCAGGGCTGGGTTCTGGAGCGAAAACCTGAGTCGTCGCTTCAGATATGGGGCTGGGCGTGGGTTCGGGATTCGACAGGGGTTCAGGTTCGGGTGCGGTTTCAGACCCGTCTGAAATAGTCAGGCTCGGGCCGCTGGGTTTGGACAAAGCAGCAGGTCTGGGCTTGCTGGGACGGGTTGGACCGGATTCGGCGGGCTTGGTCGGTGTCGATTTGATCTCAATCATCCTGGTCGTGAAAGCACGCTGGACCATTTGGCCATTGCTGCTTAAACGAGCGCCAACTTGCAGCAACAGTCCATGCGCCAACAAGACGCCGGCCACCAACAGAGTCAGTGTTTTGGGGGCAATGGGGCGGGCTGATGGGGTCACGTGAACTAAAATTTTGCTGTAAGCGCTGGTGCAAACCAGTTTAACCAAACACAAGGACTGCATGAAACTCGCCACGTACAAAGATGGATCACGAGATGGTCAACTGGTTGTGGTGTCGCGCGACCTGAGCAGCGCGCATTTCGCCACCGGCATTGCCGATCGGATGCAACAGGTGCTCGACGACTGGAATTTTCTATCGCCGCAATTGCAGGATTTGTATGAATCATTGAATCTTGGCCGCGCGCGCTATCCTTTTAGTTTCGATCCGAGCCGGTGTATGGCGCCATTGCCCAGGGCCTACCAGTGGGCTGATGGGTCGGCCTATATCAACCATGTGGAACTGGTACGCCAAGCGCGTGGTGCGGAAGTGCCCGCAGCTTTCTACCAAGATCCTTTGATGTACCAAGGCGGCAGTGACGATTTGCTGGGCCCATGTGACGCCGTGGTCTGTGTCAGTGAAGACCATGGCATTGATTTTGAGGCCGAGTTGGCCGTCATCACAAGCGACGTTCCAGTCGGCAGTTCGCCCGAACGCGCGCTGGAGGGTGTTCGCTTGCTGCTACTGGCGAACGATGTGAGTTTGCGTCATTTAATTCCCGATGAACTGGCCAAGGGTTTCGGTTTCGTCCAAAGCAAACCGGCGACCTCTTTCAGCCCGGTGGCGGTGACGCTGGACGAATTGGGCGAGACTTGGGACCAAGGCCGGGTTCACCTGACACTGCAATCAAGTTGGAACGGGCGCACCGTGGGTTTGTGCGAAGCGGGGCCGGAGATGACATTTCACTTCGGGCAATTGATCGCGCATCTTTGCAAAACCCGAAATGTACGGGCCGGCAGCATCATCGGCTCGGGAACGGTCAGTAATCGGGCGATCGAAATCAATGGTCGCTTGGAGTGGAGCAAAGGCTATAGTTGCATCGCAGAAAAACGCGCGATTGAGACCATTCAGGATGGCCAGCCCAAGACCGGGTTCATGAAGTACGGCGATCGAATCCGCATTGAGATGAAGGGGCGAGACGGGCAAAGCCTATTCGGCGCCATTGATCAGGTCATAGCGCCCTTCGTACCGGTTCAATAACGGGACAGGGCCGGTGCCGCCTTGACAAGCTGAGACCAGGCCTGTGGACCCAGTTTGTTTTTCCAGGCACTGAAAAACCCAGCTTGAGCCAAAGCGGCGCGAAATGGCTCGCGCTCCACGGGATAAATCGTCATCCCACGCTGGGCGAAAGTCAGGGACAAGCTGCGGTTGCAGGCGTCGGCATGCGCTCGTTGCGCTGCCACCTGTTTTTGAGTTACCCGGTTCACTGTCTCACGCAAAGGCTCAGGCAGGCGGTTCCAGAAGGTTAGATTAGCCAGCTGGTTGAAACCCGACCACTGGTGATCGGTGAGTGAGGCATGGAATGAGACTTTGTCGAGGTGGTTGACATCGGCCACCACCGGTGCATTTTCATGGGCATCAACGTGATGCTGGGCCAGCGCTTCATATAAGCCCTTGATGTTGACCACCACTGGTGTGGCGCCGAGGGCACGAAACAAATCTTCAAAGGTCTGGCCTGAAGGAATCCGCATCCGCATTCCCTGCAGATCGGACGGGCCAAGAATGGGGCGGTCAACGCTGAACATCCAGCGAAAACCGTTTTCAAAACAGCCGCCGCGAACCATGTGGATACCATGCGCTCGAGTGCACTGGTCCAGATAAGCGCCTAGTTCACCATCCATCGCGGCAAACACCTGGGCTGGTGAATCGAATGCAAACGCTACGCCTTGCATTTCCGCTTCAGGCGCGATCTGTCCCAGGATGCCGCCCATCAAGGTGAAAAATTCCAGTTCGCCGCTGGCCAGCATGGTCAAGGCCTGCGGGTCAGAGCCGGGAATGCCGGCGTTCTGGGGAAAAACCTTGATATCGAGTTCGCCCCCAGTCTCTTGTCTGACTTCGTCCCACAGATCCACCAGAAAAGGGTGAATGTGGCTGTCAATCGGCTGGTTGTGGAATTGCCGTCCGGTGAACTGGGTCATAAATATCAGTTGGCGATGATGTTGGCGGTTTTCACGACCTGCTGCCAACGGGCGTAATCATCACGGGTGGCCTGCATCAGTTTGTCATGCGGCAAGCTCCAGAGCTCCAGCCCCGCAGCCGTAAATTTTTGTGCTATTTCTGGCCTTGCCAACAACTTGGGCAGCTCAGCGCGCAGGCGGGCGACCACTTCATCGGGCGTACCGCGAGGAGCAAACAGGGCTATCCAGGACGCATAGTCATAACCCGCAACGCCGCCTTCAGCCACGGTGGGTAAATCAGGAAAAGCGGCAGAACGGGTGCCGCCAGCAAAAGCAATCGGACGCACTCGGCCCGACGGCAGGTGGGGCAAGGCCAGCGAATGCGCGATGAACATAACTTGGACTTGCCCAGCAGCCAAGTCGGTCGCTGCCGCTTGTGCCCCTTTGTACGGAACATGGGTCAATTTCACACCGCTCATGGCCATAAACATTTCAGTGGCTAAGTGTTGCGGGCTGCCGGCGCCACCCGATGAATAGTTCAGGAGGTCGGGTTTGGATTTGGCCAGAGCAATCAGTTCCTGCACATTCTTCACGGGCAAGTCCTTGTTCACCCCGAGTAAGGTGGGGATAGTGGCTATGCCAGCGATAGGGATAAAGTCGGCGAAGGGGTCGAACCTGACTTTGCCTTTTTGGATATTAGGCAGGATGGTGAGAATGCTGTTGTTCAGCGCGGCCAGTGTGTAGCCATCGGGCTTGGCCTTGAGCAAGCGATCGACTCCGATCTGTCCGGCCGCACCGGTCACGTTCTCCACGGTGACCGCTTGTTTGAGGCTTTCAGTCAAGCGCTCTGACACAAAGCGAACTGCTACATCGGAGGCCGACCCAGCCTGCAGGGGGAGAATGATTTGAATTGGCTTGTCGGGATAAGCTGCCTGACCCAAGGCGGCGCCGGCCATAGCCATGAGCATGGAAGCGGCTAAAGCGCTGCTGAGTTTGTGCTTGAAAAAGTTCATTTTGTTTCCTTCGGATTGGCCGTGGCGCTGGCCCGCCAGGGCAGGGGCATGGAGCGAATTCTACGCAGTGTGGGACAATCGCGGCCATGCCATTCCTGCGCCAGACTCAACTGATCGCCCGCTTCATGTTGGCCTGGTTTGTTTTGTCTGTCGGCGTTGCGATAGCTTCGCCCATGGTCAAACCGCAAGTGCAGGAGCTGATTTGCGCCGGTGCGGGCGTGATGAAAATGCAAACCTTGGACGACGAGGGGACACTCAGCAGTCCGACGCTCGATTGCCCGTGGTGCGCAGCTTCGAACGCAGCGCCTCCGCTGGCCAGTCCGATTGGAATGTCCCAATTGGAGCCGGTTTTTGTCGCGCCTTATGACCCGGCAGAGCGTCCCAGCATGCTGGTTGCTGCGCCGTTGCCGGCGCGTGGCCCCCCTGTTTTCTCCTGAATTTTTGAATCCACAGTGCTTCCCTTGTTACGGGTCGCGCTGCTGTTGTCTTAATTTATCCGGAGAAATTACTTGTTTTACAACCTTAAACTGACGAACCACGCGCCAAGAATCCTCGTTTTATCTGCGCTGCTTTTATCGACTTTTTCTACTTTTTCTCACGTGGTGTTGGAAGAACCCGTGGCGCTGGCTGGCAGCAGCTACAAAGCGGCGTTGCGGGTGGGTCATGGCTGTGAGGGATCGCCCACCACCGCCATTACCGTGCAGTTACCTAGTGGTTTCCTGGGCGCCAAGCCCCAACCCAAACCGGGTTGGCTGCTGTCCGTCAAGCGCGAGTCGCTGGCCCAACCCTATTTGAGCCATGGCAAGCAAGTTACGCAAGACGTGACAGAAATCACCTGGACAGCGGCCACCAAAGACAGTTGGTTGCCTGATGCCTTTTTTGATGAGTTTGTGCTGCGCGGCAGCCTACCCGCCAAGGCGCAAGCCATGTGGTTCAAAGTGCTGCAGACCTGTGAAAAAGGGCGACTGGAATGGAACCAGATTCCATCGTCGGGTGTTTCGACGCGAGGGCTGAAGTCGCCTGCGGCCTTGCTTGAACTGATTGCCTCAGATCACGTCGGACACCAACACTGACGTTGTCTTTCTCACTCACCTCCAAATCCAAAATCCAAGTGGAACCTGCCATGAGCTTTAAAAAATTAATCGCTGTCCTCGCTTTGAGCAGCAGCCCGCTTTGGGCCCAGACCGTGGAAATCAAAGAGGCTTGGGTCCGCACCTCGGTGCAGGGTCAGCGTGCCACGGGCGCATTCATGAAAATCACCGCCAAGGAGGACAGCACGCTGGTTGCGGTGTCCAGTCCGGTCGCCGGTCTGACCGAGTTGCATGAAATGAAAATGCAAGCTGATGTCATGACCATGCGCGCTGTTGTCGGTGGCCTGAATTTGCCGGCAGGAAAAACTGTCGAACTCAAGCCCGGAGGCTATCACCTGATGTTGATGGATTTGAAAACGCCACTGAAAAAAGACAGCACAGTGCAGCTGACCCTGGTGTTCAAGGATGGCAAAGGTGTGCAGAGCCAGCTCGAGATCAAGTTGCCGGTGAGCCTGGGGCCGCCGGCGGGATCTCATGGCCACTGAGTCGCATCCCTGGATTGAGTTTTTCCCATGTTCCCCTATGCCCATGCAACGCATCCCCAGTGGCCCATGGCCGCGGCTCTGGTGCTGGCCCAACTGCAGGCCCAGATGGTTGCGCCGGACTACGTTCGCAACCCGACACTGGCGCTGCTCTATATCACCGATCATTACGCGCACGTGGCACAGGACATCCTGGATCATTTGAGCGCTGAATTGCCCGAGATCACCGATTGGTCGGGAACGGTCGGCATCGGTATCGCCTCCAACAATGTGGAGTATTTTGATCAGCCTGCGTTGGCCGTCATGTTGTGTGAACTGCCCAGCGATCAGTACCGGGTGTTTTCAGGGGTGGCGCCGCTAAGTCTGGGTTTTGAGGCCCATAGTGCTTTGCTCCATGCCGATGCCAATACGTCTGAGTTGCCCGAATTGATCGAGGAGATGGCTTTGCGCACCAGTTCGGGCTATCTGTTCGGTGGTCTGTCGGCCAGTCGCAGTCAAAGCGTTCAGTTTGCTATGGGAGGAGACGGAAATCTCAAAGGGCAGGGAGCGGCCCCTGGCGTTTTCAGTGGTGGTTTGTCGGGCGTGGCGTTTGCTGAGGGCATCAGGATGGTTTCGCGTGTGACCCAAGGTTGCTTGCCCTTGTCCAAGGGCCGCGTGATAACGGCAGCGCAGAATAATCTGGTGCTGGAGCTCGATGGCGAGCCAGCGCTGGATGTGCTGTTGCGTGAGCTAGGGGTCACGCTGGAGCAGCCCCAAACGGCCTTGAGCGCTGTGCGTGCCACTCTGGTGGGTTTGTTGCTGGTTGAAAATGACGCTGCTGCCCAAGCCGTTCGTCAAACTGGAAATTTTGGTGACGATGTGTTGGTACGCCACATCATCGGACTCGATCCGGTCAAGCGCGGTGTGGCCATCGCCGGTTCGGTGGCCGCTGGGATGCAGCTAGCGTTTTGCCAGCGCAATGTGCAGGCTGCACGCGCTGACCTGATGCGGGTGTGTACCGAAATTCGGGAAGAACTCGAGCCTGAGGAAGTCACACAAAAATTACCATCGAACCTGATTGAGTCCCAGCCCGAACCAACTCAGCAACCAAAGCCGCGTATCTCGGGGGCAGTCTATGTGAGTTGCGCCGGCCGTGGCGGGCCTCATTTTGGCGCTGACAGTGCGGAGCTGAAAATCGTGCGCCAAGCACTGGGCGATGTGCCTCTGGTCGGGTTTTTCGCAGGTGGTGAAATTGCGCACAATCACCTCTATGGGTACACCGCAGTCTTGACCGTTTTCGTCGCTTGATGTACGGCTAAACCCCACGCGCACGGTCGGTGTGAAATTGCTTGACGAAGGCACCGAAGCTGCCTTGATCCAATGCCTGGCGAACTTCATGCATCAGGTTCAAGTAATAGTGCAGGTTGTGGATGGTCGCGAGCATGGGGCCGAGCATTTCGCCACAGCGGTCTAGGTGGTGCAAGTAAGCACGTGAAAATCCCTTGTCTCCGCCCTGTTTGAATGGCACACCAGTGTTACCCGCACAGGCGTAGCAGGTACATGTTTCATCAACTGGCTGGGGATCGGATTTGTGCCGCGCATTGCGCAGTTTCAGATCGCCGAAACGGGTGAATAAATGGCCGTTACGCGCGTTGCGGGTGGGCATGACACAGTCGAACAGGTCGATTCCGTTCTGTACGCCGGCAATTAAATCCTCGGGCGTCCCCACCCCCATCAGGTAATGCGGTTTATGCGCTGGCAACCGGGGTCCGATATGGTGTAGCAGACGCAGCATTTCTTCTTTGGGTTCGCCCACGCTGACGCCGCCGACGGCAATGCCGGGGAAGTTCATTGCTTCCAAACCCGAGAGCGATTCGTCGCGAAGGTTTTCAAACATGCCGCCTTGCACGATGCCAAAAAGCGCATTGGGGTTTTCCAGTTTGGCAAACTCGTCCTGACAACGCTTGGCCCAGCGTAGGCTCAATTCCATGGAGAGACGCGCTTCGCGTTCGGTCGTCAGTTGCCCCTTGGTCTTGCCATCGATTGAAATATAAGGTGTGCATTCGTCAAACTGCATCACGATGTCGGAGTTCAAAACAGTCTGAATCTGCATCGAAATTTCGGGTGTCAAAAACAGTTTGTCGCCATTGACCGGCGAAGAAAACCGAACGCCTTCTTCGCTGATTTTTCGCATCTCGCCCAAGCTCCAGACCTGAAAGCCACCGCTGTCGGTCAGGATCGGTTTGTCCCAGTTTTCGAATCTATGCAGGCCGCCAAACTGCTTGAGAACATCCAGGCCCGGACGCATCCATAAGTGAAAGGTATTGCCCAAAATAATTTGAGCGCCCATGTCTTCGAGTGAACGAGGCATCACGCCCTTGACCGTGCCGTAAGTTCCTACCGGCATGAACATGGGTGTTTGGACTTCTCCGTGATTGAGTCGCAGGCGACCACGCCGGGCGTGCGAGCCCAGGTAATTGCCTTCGCTATGGGTGCTGGCGGGGTCGGTTTTTAGAACTTCAAATTGCAACATGGTTTGATACTTTGCGGGACAGTTAGCTGCGACGCAAAACGCGCAAGCTCTGCGTGCAACGGATTAGGAGTTTTTGATGGCGCGCTGTTTCCAGACTTGCCAGGGGCGATCGAGGTGATCGTCGTTCATGTCGGATGCGGCTTGAGCCTCAGCTTCAGTCATGAAATTGATTTCACCCATTTTCATCGCTTCGGTTTGCAGTCGGGCATTGCCCTCGGTATAGATGGCGCGAAAGACCACTTGTTGAATCGAGTTGCCGACAGTCACGCTGCCATGTCCGCGCATCAGCGCAACGGCCGAGGAGCCCAGGGATAGGGCCAAGGCCTTGCCCAGCGCTTGGTTACGGATCAGTAAGTCGGTGGCTTCTCCGGCGGAGTGACGAATTTCAAACACCGGTGTTTTCGCCCCCAGGAAGCCGCTCATGTGGCAAATCGGTCGCAGTCTGGCACCGGTCACACCAAATGGGATCACGGCCGGCGAGTGACTGTGAATAATGGACATCACGTCGGGTCGAGCCCGATAAATTTCGCTGTGAATAAAGCGTTCGACGTAGGAGCGCCGCCCCCGCTCGTCGTGCACTTGGCCGTCCATGTCGCAGCTCACGACGTCGTCTGCCGTTACCAGTCCTGGCGCCATGCTGCGGGCGATCAGGAAGCGATCGGGATGGGTGTCATGGCGAACGCTGATATGACCAAAACCGTCGACAACGCCTTCATTCACCAGAATGTGGTTGGCAATCACCAGGTCGTCAATCAGGGCAGTGCTGGCAGCTGGGGGCATGGCAGGGGTCCTTTCAGTTGAGGACAGAGCTAAAGATCTGTCCCGAAAAATTTCAGAAGAGGGTTATCGATGAGAGGGCTTGAGTGTAAGTTGGTTACCATGGCGGTTATATTTTTTGTTAGTCCTCTCATTCCTTCAGGAGCTGACCATGGCTTTGACCCGAGGTATTTTGACTGGCCTGCTGTTGGGCAGCTTGACTCTGGCGCCGGCACAAGCCCAGACTTTTCCCACCCGTTCGGTCCAAGTTGTGGTGCCGGTGGCCGCGGGCGGCGGTACCGATGTGATGGCGCGCACACTGGGACAGAAGGTTGGTGAGCTGCTGGGTCAACCCCTGGTGGTGGAAAACAAGTTGGGTGCCGGTGGCAACATCGGTGTCGAGCTGGTGGCGCGTGCCAAACCCGACGGCTACACCCTGCTGGTCTCGCCCAGCACCATCGCCACCAACGTGGCGGTCTACCGCAAGTTGCCTTATGACCTGCTGCAGGACTTTCAGACTGTAGCCCTGGTGGCGCAGACTGATGTGGTGCTGGTGGTCAAGTCATCGATTGCGGCGGCGAACCTGAAAGAATTTGTCGATCTGACGCGCAGCAGGCCAGGTCAGCTCAACTACGGCTCGGCCGGTCTGGGCAGTTCCCAGCATTTGACGGCTGAGTACTTCAACCAGTTGGCGGGTACCAGTTCCAGCCACATCCCCTACAAAGGGCAGTCCCAGGCCATGAATGACTTAGTCGGCGGGCAACTCGATTACATGTTCAGTCCGCTGCAAAATGCCTTGCCTTTCATCAAGCAAGGACGCATCCGTGCCCTGGCCGTAGCGGCCAAGCAGCGTCACCGCAATCTGCCCCAAGTGCCGACCCTAGGTGAATCCGGCTATCCGGGGGCCGAAGTGGCGAACTGGTTCGCCGTTTATGCGCCTGCGGCGACACCGCCGGCCGTGGTCAAGAAGCTGAACGCGGCTTACAACAAGGTGCTGAGTCAACCCGAAACCATGGCCAAGCTTGAAAGCATGGGCTTTGACATTTTGCACACCACGCAGGATCAGGCCACCGATTTCATGCGCTCCGAACTGGTGCGCTGGGCTCGTGTGGCGGCCCACGCCGGCATCAAGGCCGAATAAACGATCTCAGCGCCGGCGCGCCAGCAACATGGCGTCGCCATAGCTGAAAAACCGGTAGTTCTGGGCAATGGCATAACGGTACAAGTCCATGATCTGACCATGACCGGCAAAAGCGCTGACCAACATCATCAGGGTCGATTTGGGCAGGTGGAAGTTGGTCAACATCAGGTCGATCAGCTTGAATTGAAAACCGGGGGTAATGAAAATTTTGGTGTCTGCGCTGTAGGCTGCAGCACCGCTGGCCAGTCCCGTATCTCTGGCCAAGGCCCACGATTCCAGAGTGCGCACCGTGGTGGTTCCCACCGCCACAATTCTGCCACCGCGAGCTCGGCAATCAGCAATTGCTTGTTGGGTCGAACTCGGCACTTCATACCATTCACTGTGCATCTGGTGTTCCGCCAGGTTTTCTGTTTTGACGGGTTGAAACGTGCCGGCTCCTACATGCAGAGTGACATGTGCTTGTCGCACACCCATGGCTGACAGGGTGTCGAGTAGGTCCTGGTCAAAATGCAAGGCCGCGGTCGGCGCCGCCACAGCGCCTGGATTTTTGGCAAACACGGTTTGGTAACGCTCGGCATCCACGTCCGAGTCGGCATGTGAGATGTAGGGCGGCAGCGGCACGTGGCCATGGCGTTCCATCAAGCTCAACGGATCGTCACCCGCATCATTGGACAAGACGAAGCGGAATAAGGCCCCGTTGGCATCGGGCCAACGCCCCAACAACGTGGCGCTGAGGCCATCCTGAGTCCCTGGCGCACCGATCAGAGACACGGTAGTACCAATTTCAGGTTTCTTGCTCACCCGCATATGGGCGGCCACTTGGTTGCCGCCAAGAACACGCTCGATCAGCAGCTCTAATTTTCCGCCCGAGGGCTTGACGCCAAACAGTCGAGCCTTGACGACTTTGGTGTCATTGAACACCAGCAGATCACCGCTGCGCAGCAGGGACGGAAGATCGCGAAAAATGCGGTCTACCGCTCGGGGAGCCCTGCCGTCGAGTAGTCGGGATGCGCTGCGCTGCTCCGCTGGGTGCTGGGCGATGAGCTCTGGCGGCAGAGTGAAATCGAAATCGCTGAGGGTGAAGGGGCGTGATTCGCCAGGAAATTGGTGCATGCTGCTTGAGGGCCGAACGGACCCATGCCAAGGTTGAGGAAAGACAAGGCAGAATTGTCCCATGTCTCAGAACTTGTCAGATCAACTCGCCAAGAGAGCGGAACCGAGCCAAGGGAAAAGCGTGGCAAAGACCGCTCCTCAGAAGGGCCTCGAAAAACTGGGCTTGACGCGTCCCATCGACTTGGCATTGCATCTGCCCTTGCGCTACGAAGATGAAACAAGTGTCACGCCGCTGGCTGACGCTCGCGCAGGTGAGACGGTGCAAATTGAAGGCGTGGTTACCGCCACTGAAGTGACATTCCGACCACGCCGACAGTGGTTGTTGACTTTGAACGATGGGACTGAGCGCTGTGTTCTGCGGTTTTTTAATTTTTATCCCTCCCAGCAAAAAGCCCTGGTGCTAGGAACCAGAGTCCGGGCCCGGGGCGAGCTCAAGGGCGGCTTCATGGGTTGGAGCATGATGCACCCCCAATGCAAGCTGGCCGGTACGGCCTTGGCCACTGCGCTGACGCCGGTCTATCCCACGGTGGCAGGCTTGCCCCAGACTTATTTACGCAAGGCAGTGCTGAGCGGTTTGGGCCAGACCGATCTGTCGGACACCCTAGTCCCCGAGATCCGGGAGCGGATTGGACAAAAGACTTGGTGGGGCCTGGAACAGGCCTTAACTTTTTTGCATCACCCCAAGCCCGATGTGTCGTTGACGCAGTTGGAGGATCGCAGCCACCCGGCTTGGCAGCGGCTGAAGGCCGAGGAGTTGCTGGCGCAGCAATTGTCGCAACTGCAGTCCAAGCGGGACCGAGCGCAGTTACAAGCGCCGGCGCTCACGCCACAAGTTGACCCTGCTAACCAGTATTCTGGGTCTTTGCACCAACGCCTGCTGCAGTCCATCCCCTTTGCTTTGACGGAGGCGCAACATCGGGTGCAAGCTGAAATTGCCAGCGATCTGGGTCGGATCATTCCCATGCATCGCTTGTTGCAAGGCGATGTGGGTTCGGGCAAGACGGTGGTAGCAGCATTGGCGGCAACGATTTGCATCGACGCTGGTTGGCAGTGCGCCATGATGGCACCCACCGAGATCTTGGCGGATCAACATTTCCGCAAGCTGGTGGCTTGGCTTGAGCCTTTGGGGGTACGCGTGGCTTGGCTGACGGGTAGTCAGAAAAAAAAGGCGCGTCACGAAATGCTGGCGCTGATTGAGAGTGGGCAGGCCGGTCTGGTGGTTGGCACCCATGCTGTGATTCAAAAACAGGTTCAGTTCAAAAATCTGGCACTCGCCATCATCGACGAACAACACCGATTCGGGGTGGCTCAGCGTCTTGCCTTACGCAGCAAGACCTCCATGCCTTCGCTGGAGCCTCATCTGTTGATGATGACCGCGACGCCGATCCCGCGGACCCTGGCCATGAGTTATTACGCCGACCTCGATGTCTCGACCCTGGATCAACTGCCACCCGGTAGAACTGAGGTGATTACTAAATTGGTGACTGAGAATCGACGTGAAGAAGTGATAGAGCGCATTCGCACCCAGATCACGCAAGGGCGACAGGTTTATTGGGTCTGCCCAATGATTGAAGAGAGTGAAGTGCTTGATTTGCGCAATGCCACGCAGACCCATGCCCAACTCAGCGCCGCACTGCCGGGCACCAGCGTGGGTCTGCTGCATTCAAGGATGGACCCCGAAGAGAAAAAAGCCGTGATGAGTCAATTCACGCAAGGACAGATCGCTTTATTGGTCAGTACCACGGTGATTGAAGTGGGGGTGGACGTTCCGAATGCCTCGTTGATGGTGATTGAGCACGCAGAGCGTTTTGGTTTGAGTCAATTGCATCAATTGCGCGGTCGGGTGGGGCGCGGCAGTGCCGCATCAGCTTGTATTTTGTTGTATTCAACCGGCGATGCGCCTCGGCTGGGTGAGTTGGCCCGAGCCCGCTTGCGCGCCATGATTGAAACCAACGATGGCTTCGAGATTGCCCGGCGTGACCTGGAAATCCGGGGTCCCGGGGAGTTTTTGGGGGCGCGCCAGTCGGGCGCTGCGCTGTTGCGTTTTGCCGATTTGGCGGTGGACGGTGAGTTGCTGGATTGGGCTCGTCAAGCAGCACCCTTGATGCTCGACCGCTACCCTCAATTGGCCCTGCTTCATGTGTCACGCTGGTTGGGTGGCAGGTCAGACTACCTCAAGGCTTAGGGGCTAAACCTCTACACTCTGGCTTAAATCTACAACAGCAGGACCTTGACATGATGCATCACCTGACACTGGACCAGGCCCAGGCAATTCTCGCCGGCGCACTGGCTTGTTCCAAAGAAGCGGGCTATAAGCCCATGGGCATCGCTGTTCTCGACGAGGCCGGTCATTTGAAAGCTTTTGCCAGGGAAGATGGCGCCAGCATGTTGCGGTTTGAAATTGCCCAGGCCAAGGCCTGGGGTGCGGTGGGAATGGGGGTGTCGAGCCGGACGTTGGCGTTGCGGGCCAAAGAAAATCCCAATTTCTTCATTCCCCTGGCAACTACTGCGGGCGGTAAATTGCTGCCGCAACCGGGCGCCGTCTTGATCAAAAATTCAGACGGTCAGGTACTCGGTGCAGTGGGTGCCAGCGGCGGCACCGGAGACGAAGATGAGGCCATTTGCATGGCCGGTATCAACGCTGCCGGTTTGGTCGTGGGCTAGTTCAGCGTCCACCAACCTTGACATTGCCAAAAATGGCTTGTGCTTCACGCGGCAAGCAACGCCAATATTGGGAGCTGGCCGAGACCTGTTGACCCAGGGTCGCAGCTGCGTCCCATGGCCAGCGGGGTTTGTAGAGCATGGCACGAGCCAAAGCAATCAGATCGGCATCGCCGGCTTGCAGAATATCTTCAGCCTGTTGCGCCTGGGTGATCAAGCCGACGGCCGTGGTTGTCATCCCTGAAGCTTGTTTGACTTCGCGAGCAAACGGCACTTGGTAGGAGGGGCCCAGGTTGATTTTTTGCAGGGGAGAAGCGCCACCTGAGGATACGTGGATGAAATCACAGCCCAGCAGCTTGAGTTGACGTGAAAATTCGGAAGTCTGGGCCACGTCCCAGCCGCCTTCGACCCAGTCAGTGGCCGAGACCCGAATTCCCAGCGGTCCTTGGAATACTTTTCGGACCGCGCTGAAGACTTCCAGTGGAAAACGCATTCGGTTTTCAAGGGTACCTCCGTAGTGATCGCTGCGCTGATTGGACAGGGGCGAAAGAAAGGTGTGCAACAAATAGCCGTGGGCTGCATGCAGCTCGATGACCTCGATGCCGATTCGCTCGGAACGCTGAGCGGCGACGACGAAGGCATCACGAATTTCGGCCATTTGTTCCAAAGATAATTCGGTCGGCGGCGGTTCGGTTGGGAGCTGAGGCAGGGCTGAGGGGCCGTGCGGTTGCCAGCCACCTTGGTCGTCTGATAGCAGTTGTCCGCCTTGCCATGGGACTGCACTGGAGGCTTTGCGTCCAGCATGGGCGAGCTGGATGCATACCGGCATGGGCGGGGCCAGTTTGCGTGCGCGAGCCAACGTGTCGCCCAGCGCTTTTTCGGTTCGGTCATCCCACAAGCCCAGGCAGTTCGGTGTGATGCGGCCCTGCTGTGTGACGGCCGTGGCTTCGATGGTGAAAAGTGCGGCACCGCTATTGAACATGCTGCCCCAGTGCGACAAATGCCAGTCAGTGGCTTCACCATTGTTGGCCGAGTACTGGCACATGGGGGCGATGACGATGCGGTTGCTCAATTCCAGAGCGCCACGGGGGGAAGTCAGCTTGAAGGGGGAAAACAGAAGGCTCACGATGCATCCTCAGAATTGGCTACGGGCTGGCCGTGCGGGGTGCACGACTGGACGAAATTATCCCATTCTTGGGTTTCCTGAGCGTCTCTGGGGTGACACAATCGCGGTATGACACTGACCGAGCTCAAATATATCGTGGCGCTGGCCCGTGAGCGTCACTTTGGCAAAGCCGCGGAGGCTTGTTTCGTTTCCCAGCCAACCTTGTCGGTTGCAGTTAAAAAACTCGAAGAAGAGTTTGAGGTGAAGCTGTTTGAACGCAGTGCCAATGAAGTAACGGTCACACCGCTGGGGGAGGAGATCGTGCGCCAAGCCCAATCAGTGCTGGAGCAGGCGGCCTACATCAAGGAGATTGCTAGGCGCGGGAAAGACCCCTTGTCCGGGCCACTCAAGTTGGGCGTGATCTACACCATCGCTCCCTATTTGCTGCCGGATCTGGTGAGCCAAATGATCACCCACACGCCGCAAATGCCTTTAATTTTGATGGAAAATTTCACCATCAAATTGCTGGAAATGTTGCGCACTGGGGAAATTGACTGCGCCATCATGGCCGAGCCTTTTCCAGATGCGGGGTTGGCGTTGGCCCCTTTGTATGACGAGCCTTTTTTTGCAGCTGTTCCCGCCAAGCATCCGCTGGCGATGCAGTCCAACGTGGACACCGAAGCGCTCAAGCGTGAAACCATGCTGCTGCTCGGAACCGGTCACTGCTTTCGTGACCATGTGCTGGAAGTCTGCCCTGAATTTGCCCGGTTTTCCAGCAATGCCGAGGGTATTCGCAAGAGTTTCGAGGGCTCTTCCCTTGAAACCATCAAGCACATGGTGGCCGCTGGCATGGGCGTGACCTTGGTGCCGCGACTTAGTATTCCGAAGAATGCGTTGGAGACCAAGTCCAGAAAGCGCGCGCTTGAGAACAGCTACCTGAAGTATTTGCCTTTTGCCGGAGAAGCGCCAAAGCGGCGGGTGGTCCTGGCCTGGCGCCGCAGCTATCCGCGTTATGAAGCGATTGCAACGTTGCGCAATGCCATTTATGCCTGCGAGTTGCCCGGTGTTCATCGAATTTCATAAGGCCTTGCGTGACAGTCTCCAGTCTTTAGGCTCAGGGCACAGCAAATCCATGTTCAAACTCTACCTTGACTTGATTCGTTGGAATCGCCCTGCAGGCTGGCTCCTGCTGTTGTGGCCCACCCTCAGCGCTTTGTGGATTGCCGCTCAGGGTTTCCCAGGTTGGCATTTGCTGACGGTGTTCACACTGGGAACCATTTTGATGCGAAGTGCCGGTTGCTGTTTCAATGATGTGGCCGACCGTGAATTTGACCGTCACGTCAAACGCACGGCGTTGCGACCCGTCACCCGCGGTGCTGTATCGGTCCGGCAAGCTTTGAGCTTGGGCGCGCTGTTGGCTTTGGCTGCTTTTGCGCTGGTACTTACCACGCGCCCCGCAGCTATTGCTTGGTCATTTGCGGCGTTGGCCTTGGCCCTTGCCTATCCCTACGCCAAACGCTGGCTAGCCATGCCGCAGGCGGTACTCGGCGTGGCTTTTAGCTTTGGAATTCCCATGGCTTTTGCTGCCGTGCGCGGTGCCGATGCCTTCAGTTGGCCCGACTTGATAGCGGCGGTGCCGGCCCTGGCCTGGGTCTTGTTGCTGGGCAATCTGTTTTGGGTGCTGGCCTATGACACCGAATATGCGATGGTGGACCGCGATGATGATGCCCGAATTGGCATTCAGACATCGGCGCTCACCCTGGGTCACTTTGACGTGTTGGCGGTGATGCTGAGTTACCTGATTTTCATCCTGGTCTGGGTCGTTGCGTTGTTTGATCAAATCAAAGGACCGGTTTTCCCCTTAGCCTTGTTACTGGCTGGATTGCAGGTGGTGTGGCACTACCGGTTGATTCGTCAGCGCGCGCGGGAAGACTGTTTCAAAGCCTTTAGCATCAACCATTGGCTGAGCTTCACCTTGTTTATCGGCATCGCACTCAATTACGATTTGCAGAAGAGCTGGTATTTTTAGGCTTTAAGCCGGTTCATTGGGCACCAAACTCCTCTCCCAATTCTTGGGCCCGATGGCGTGCCGCCTGCAAAGCTTGAATGAACAGGGTTTGCATTTGCGCCTGCTCCATGGCAGTAATCGCTGCATAGGTGGTACCGCCTTTGGAGGTGACACGTTGCCTGAGCACAGACAAGTCATCGCTCGAGGATCGGGCCAGTTCTGATGAGCCGATAAAAGTTTGGATCGCCAGTTGTCTGGCTTGCTGCAGTGTCAGACCCATTTCAGTGCCGGCCCTGATCATGGCCTCCAAAAAATAAAATACGTAGGCTGGTCCCGAGCCTGAGAGCGCGGTAACTGCGTCAAGCTGATCCTCTGCCTCAAGCCAAAGGTATTGGCCGGTGGGACGGATCACTTGCTCAACGACTTGCCGGTCGTTCGGCGTGACACCCTCGCGACCAAACAGAGCCGTCATACCCTGCCCGATCAGTGCCGGGGTGTTAGGCATGGAGCGAACGACACGTTCGGTGCCCAACCAGCGCGCGATGCTGTCGCTACGGATGCCGGCAGCCACGCTCAAATGCAGTGCCTGGCGGGTATAAGCATGGGTCGCTTCGGCTGCTGGTCTGAAGGTTTGGGGTTTAACGGCCCATACCACCAAGCTTGCCTGGGCCAAAGCGGGACCAGACTGCTCTAGCGCACTGATGCCAAAGTCGGCCAATAATTTGCTGCGAGCCTGCTCGAAAGGCTCGACCACGCTGATTTTCTCGGCGCAAAGGCCTTGTTTGAGCAGGCCGCCAATGAGAGCGCTGGCCATGTTGCCGCCACCAATGAATGCAATTTGCTCGCGCATGAGGTCTCCAAGGATTGAATTAGGACGCACTGTATCGGTTGACAGCAGACGTGCGCTTGAGAGATTATGAAATACATGTCAACGCCCCCTCGGCCCACCGATCGAGCCACACTGTTAGTGGGCTTGGCGCAGCCGCGGGTCTATGACCTGGCCATTATTGGGGGGGGTGCTTCTGGCCTGGGCATCGCATTGGACGCCGCTGCCAGGGGATTGAGTGTTTTGTTGCTGGAGTCGCATGATTTTGCCAAGGGAACGTCGTCGCGTTCTACCAAACTGGTCCATGGGGGTGTACGTTACTTGGCCCAGGGTCGGTTGTCGTTGGTGCGTGACGCTTTGCGTGAGCGTCGAACACTGCTGCAAAACGCTCCCCACCTAGCGCAGCCCTTGCCATTTGTGATGCCCGCGTACAACTGCTGGGAAAAACCAGTGTATGGCGCTGGACTCAAGTTCTATGGCGCGTTGTCCGGCGCGCACGCGTTGGGCCCCACTGAATTTTTAAGTCGATCACAAGCGATCAACTGTTTGCCCAATGTCCGGCAACATAAACTCCAAGGCGGAGTTAAATACTGGGACGGACAGTTTGATGATGCGCGTCTGGCACTGGCGCTGGCGCGCACCGCAGCCAGTCGAGGCGCGTTATTACTCAATTACTGTGCAGTGACCGATCTGGTTCACGATCGGGGTCGAGTTATTGGCTTGCACTGCCAAGACGTTGAGACCGGAATGCGTTACACGGTGAAAGCGGGTTGTGTGATCAACGCCACGGGCGTCTGGGTTGATGAATTTAGGAGAAAAGACGGGGCACTGCTAGGGCAGACTCTTGATTCTGTAGTAGCCCCGAGTCAAGGGGTTCATCTGGTGGTCGACCGTTCATTCATGCCGAGTGACTGCGCCTTGTTAATACCGCATACCCGTGACGGACGCGTACTGTTTGCGCTGCCCTGGTTGGGCGCGCTGATTCTAGGAACCAGCGACACGCCACGGCTTGATTTACCGCGCGAGCCGCTAGCCTTGCGTGGTGAAGTGGCATTTATTCTGGCTGAGGTCGGTAGATACCTTGAGCAAGGGCCATCCGCAGCCGATGTAAAGAGTGTTTGGGTGGGTTTACGTCCCCTGGTCAAGCAGCCCAATGAGGCTGGGCGCAATACGCAGGACTTGAGTCGAGAGCATGCGGTGTTGGTCAGCGCCAGCGGCTTGGTGAGTGTCACGGGCGGAAAGTGGACCAGTTACCGCAGCATGGCGAACCATGTTTTGGAGCGTTGCGTGCAGGAATCTTTGTTAAAGCGCACCCAGGTCAGTCCAACGCGAGCGTTGAAGCTGGTTGGTGCTGTCGGGGTTATGCCACAGGTCGATCTGCGCAGGGCCCAAGGCTTGCATAGTTACGGAGATGAACAACATTGGGTTGCGTCTATGCCGGGTGCCGAGCGGGACTTGGGCGCTGGACTGAGCGAGGCTATGGTGCGCTTTGCAGCCCGTTTTGAATACGCACGTCGTACCGAGGATGTGCTGGCTCGGCGCTCGCGCCTGCTGTTCCTCGACGCCGCTTTGGCCGAGAAACTGGCCCAGCAAGTGGGTGAAATCTTGCAGCAAGAGACGGGAATAGACCCGCAGACCCAGGCTTTTTCAGCGCTGACCAAGAATTATTTACTATCCCCTGAGCACTTTTCTTGACGATGGTCGAAATATGGGGTATAGTCGAGGACTTCGCTTGAAAGAGCTTAGGTATCTGCCCAAAGGATGCGTTGTGAGTGGTTCACAGCGCGGACGACGGGCCCAAGACTGACTCGAATCGTTGTTTGTCACTTCGGTGGCACAAAGATTCCGGTGCAAGTTGGGAATATTGAAAAATGATCCAAACAGAATCTCGGTTAGAAGTTGCCGACAATACCGGCGCGAAATCCGTCCTTTGCATTAAGGTGCTCGGCGGCTCTAGGCGTCGTTACGCCGGTGTCGGCGACATTATCAAGGTGAGCATTAAAGAAGCAGCTCCGCGTTCCCGCGTCAAAAAAGGCGAGGTTTATAGCGCAGTTGTTGTTCGTACTGCCAAGGGCATTCGCCGTGGCGACGGCTCGTTGGTTAAATTCGATAGCAACGCAGCTGTGTTGCTCAATAGTAAGCTGGAGCCTATTGGCACTCGCATCTTCGGCCCGGTGACGCGTGAATTGCGTACCGAGAAGTTTATGAAGATCGTGTCATTGGCGCCTGAAGTTCTTTAAAGGTCCGCCATGAACAAGATTCGTAAAGGTGACGAAGTCATCGTGATTGCCGGACGCGACAAGGGTAAGCGCGGCAAAATTACATTGCGCAAAGATGATTCACACGTGATGGTTGAGGGAATCAATTTGGTGAAAAAACACACCAAACCTAATCCTCTCAAGGGCACCACGGGTGGCATTGTTGAAAAATCAATGCCGATTCACCAATCCAACGTGGCTATTTTCAATGCTGCAGCGGGCAAGGCAGATCGGGTTGGAATCAAGCTGTTGGCTGATGGTAAGCGTGTTCGCGTTTACAAATCCAGCGGCGAAGAAATCAAGGTGGCATAAGCATGGCTCGTTTGCAACAACACTATCGCGAAAAACTGGTCCCTGAGTTGACCGCCAAGTTTGGCTACAAGTCACCAATGCAGGTCCCACGTCTGACGAAAATCACGCTTAATATGGGTGTGAGTGAGGCGGTGGCCGATAAAAAGGTGATGGATAACGCGGTGAGTGATCTCACCAAGATTGCGGGTCAGAAGCCGGTTGTCACTAAATCAAAGAAGGCGATTGCGGGTTTCAAAATTCGCGAAGGTCAGGCCATCGGTTGCATGGTGACGCTGCGTGGCGTTCAGATGTATGAATTCCTGGATCGCTTTGTTACCGTGGCGTTGCCTCGGGTGCGTGACTTCCGCGGTATTTCTGGTCGTGCGTTTGATGGTCGTGGCAACTACAACATCGGCGTAAAAGAGCAGATTATTTTCCCTGAGATTGAATACGACAAGATTGATGCCTTGCGCGGACTCAATATCAGTATCACCACGACGGCCCAGAGCGATGAAGAGTGCAAGGCACTGCTCTCAGGTTTCCGTTTCCCGTTCAAGAACTGAGGTGACCTGTGGCTAAACAAGCTTTACTCCAGCGCGAACTTAAGCGCGACAAATTAGTCGCGAAGTATGCGAAAAAACACGCCGAATTTAAGGCTATTGCCGGTGATATCAAGCGCAGCGAAGAAGAGCGGGCTGCGGCTCGTTTGGGTTTGCAGATGATTCCGCGCAATGCCAATCCAACGCGTCAACGCAACCGTTGTTCCATCACGGGTCGCCCACGCGGCACGTTCCGTCAATTCGGCTTGGCCCGCGCCAAGATTCGTGAATTGGCTTTCGCTGGGGATATTCCTGGCATCGTCAAGGCCAGCTGGTAAGCGGTAGGAGATAAAACATGAGCATGAGTGATCCCATCGCCGACTTGTTGACACGCATTCGCAATGCGCAGATGGTGGCTAAAACCACGGTCTCGGTGCCATCTTCCAAAGTGAAGATTGCCATTGCGCAAGTGTTGCAAGACGAAGGCTATATCGACAGTTTTCAGGTGAAGTCTGAAGCAGGCAAAGCTGAACTCGAAATCGCATTGAAATATTACGCAGGTCGCCCAGTGATTGAGCGTATTGAGCGCGTCAGCCGCCCTGGCTTGCGCGTCTACAAAGGCCACGATGCCATCCCCCAGGTCCAGAACGGATTGGGTGTTGCTATCGTAACGACGCCCAAGGGTGTCATGACAGATCGCAAAGCGCGCGCTACCGGTGTCGGTGGCGAAGTACTTTGCTATGTGGCTTAACCGCGACATTGAGGAGAAACTGAAATGTCCCGTGTAGGAAAAATGCCTGTTGCCATCCCCGCTGGTGTGGATGTGTCAATCAAAGAAGATCAAATCAGCGTGAAGGGTACTGGCGGCTCGTTGTCGTTGGCCCAGAGCGCGCTGGTCACGGTCAGTAACCAGGCTGGCTCGCTGAATTTTGCGCCTGCTAATGAGTCCCGCGAGGCCAATGCGATGAGCGGAACCATGCGTCAGCTGGTGAACAATATGGTGCTTGGGGTTAGTAAGGGTTTTGAGAAAAAGCTCGTGCTGATCGGTGTGGGTTACAAAGCCCAGGCCCAAGGTGCGAAGTTGAATTTGGCGGTGGGTTACTCCCATCCGGTGAATAAAGACATGCCCGCTGGTATTACTGTACTGACACCAACCCCCACCGAAGTGGTGATCAAGGGTGCCGACCGTCAGCGTGTCGGTCAGGTGGCTGCCGAGATTCGTGCGATTCGTCCTCCCGAGCCTTACAAGGGCAAGGGCATCCGTTATTCGGATGAGAAGATCACGATCAAAGAGACCAAGAAGAAATAAGGAGCTGCAATATGTTGACCAAGAAAGAGCAGCGTCTTCGCCGGGCCCGTCAGACCCGCATTCGCATTGCGTCACAAGGTGTCGCACGTTTGACGGTGACGCGTACCAACCTTCACATTTACGCCAGTGTGATTTCAGGCGACGGCGGCAAAGTATTGGCGAGTGCATCAACTGCGGAAGCCGAAGTGCGCAAGTCATTGGGCGCTTCGGGCAAAGGTGGTAATGCCGCCGCTGCCCAAGAGATTGGCAAGCGAATTGCCGACAAAGCCAAAGCTGCTGGTGTTGAAAAAGTGGCATTTGACCGTTCGGGTTTTGCCTATCATGGCCGAGTTAAGGCCTTGGCAGATGCCGCGCGTGAAGCTGGCTTGCAGTTCTAACCAGATCGGAAGAAAACATGGCTAAAGTTCAAGGAAAAATGCAGGGTAAGGGTCAGGCCGAGGGTCCTGAGGACGGTCTGCGTGAAAAGATGATCGCGGTTAATCGCGTCACTAAAGTGGTTAAAGGCGGACGTATTCTGGGTTTCGCTGCGCTGACGGTGGTCGGTGATGGAGAAGGTCGGGTTGGCATGGGCAAAGGCAAATCAAAAGAAGTGCCAGTTGCTGTGCAAAAGGCAATGGAAGAAGCCCGCCGTAACATGACCAAAGTTTCTCTGAAGAATGGCTCCATTCACCACAAGGTGATGGGTCAGCACGGAGCAGCTGCTGTCATGATGGCTCCCGCCCCAAAGGGTACGGGCATCATTGCTGGCGGTCCGATGCGCGCTGTGTTTGAAGTCATTGGTATTACTGACATCGTGGCCAAGAGTCATGGTTCAACCAATCCTTACAACATGGTTCGTGCCACGCTGGATGCGCTTTCGCAAGCTACCACACCCGGTCAAGTGGCCGCTAAGCGTGGTAAGACTGTTGAAGAACTCTTCGTTTGACAGGGAGATTCTCATGACAACACAACAAAAAATTACAATCCAGTTGGTTCGCAGCCCGATTGGGTGCAAAGAATCGCATCGCGCCACAGTGCGCGGTCTGGGTCTTCGTAAAATTCGCAGCACCAGCGAATTAACAGACACGCCCGAAGTTCGCGGCATGATTAACAAGATCAGTTTTCTGGTCAAAGTGCTTTAAGAGGTTGATGATGGAACTCAATGGCATCAAGCCTGCCGACGGTGCTAAGCACTACAAGCGTCGCGTTGGTCGTGGTATCGGTTCTGGCCTGGGCAAGACTTCAGGTCGCGGCCACAAAGGTCAAAAATCCCGTGCGGGTGGCTATCACAAAGTCGGTTTCGAAGGCGGTCAAATGCCTTTGCAGCGCCGTTTGCCCAAGCGTGGTTTCAAGTCGCAATTGTTGAAGTTCAACGCTGAAGTGAGCTTGACATCGCTTGAGTTGCTGGGTGCAGCAGAGGTTGATCTTTTGACGCTCAAGCAAGCCGGTTTGATCCCTCAAATCGCCAAAGTCGTGAAAGTCATCAAGTCGGGTTCAATCAGCAAGGCTGTCAAACTCAACGGGATTGGCGCGACAGCTGGTGCAAAAGCCGCGATTGAAGCGGCTGGCGGCAGCGTAGCTTAAGCAATTGGTTTGAAAGAAATCTGAAGTGGCAACTGGTTCAGCACAAATAGCAAAAACAGGAAAGTTTGGCGATCTTCGTCGTCGTCTGCTTTTCTTGTTGCTCGCGCTGGTGGTTTACCGCGTCGGTGCGCATATCCCTGTTCCCGGTATTGATCCGGCTCAGTTGCAGCAACTGTTTAAAGGACAGCAGGGCGGAATCCTGAGTCTTTTTAATATGTTCTCGGGTGGTGCGCTGTCTCGCTTCACTGTCTTCGCGCTGGGGATCATGCCGTATATTTCGGCTTCGATCATCATGCAGTTGTTGACTTATGTACTTCCTGCTTTTGAGCAGTTGAAGAAAGAGGGCGAAGGCGGTCGTCGCAAGATCACCCAGTACACCCGTTACGGTACTTTGGGCTTGGCGTTGTTCCAGTCACTGGGTATCGCAATGGCTCTCGAGAGTTCGGCTGGCTTGGTGATTGCCCCGGGTATTGGTTTTCGCATGACTGCAGTCGTCACTTTGACGGCAGGCACCATGTTTTTGATGTGGTTGGGTGAGCAGATTACTGAGCGTGGCTTGGGTAACGGCATCTCGATTTTGATTTTTGGCGGTATTGCAGCGGGTCTGCCCAGTGCTGTCGGTGGTTTGCTTGAGTTGGTGCGAACCGGCGCTATGAGCATCATCGTGGCCTTGTTGATCGTGATACTGGTTGTTTTGGTGACCTATTTCGTTGTGTTTGTCGAGCGTGGTCAGCGTAAGATTTTGGTAAACTATGCAAGGCGTCAAGTTGGTAACAAGGTGTATGGCGGTCAATCGTCGCACTTGCCCTTGAAGCTCAATATGGCGGGCGTGATCCCTCCTATCTTTGCTTCATCGATCATTTTGCTGCCTGCTACCGTGGTGAGCTGGTTTAGTTCGGGTGAGTCCATGAACTGGCTGAAGGATATTGCGGGAAGCTTGTCGCCAGGACAACCGATCTACGTGATGTTGTATGCAACAGCGATTGTTTTCTTCTGCTTCTTTTATACGGCACTGGTATTTAACAGCCGCGAAACTTCAGACAATCTGAAGAAAAGTGGTGCATTCATCCCGGGTATTCGTCCGGGTGACCAGACGGCTAAATACATCGACAGAATTTTGTTGCGTTTGACGCTGGCAGGGGCTATTTACATCACCTTTGTGTGTTTGTTGCCTGAGTTTTTGATTTTGAAATACAACGTGCCCTTTTATTTCGGTGGCACCTCGCTTTTGATTATTGTGGTCGTGACAATGGATTTCATGGCACAGGTTCAAAATTACATGATGTCGCAACAATATGAGTCTTTGTTAAAGAAGGCTAATTTCAAGTCATCATCGAGTAGTTGAGTTGACGCTCTGCAATGTGAGCAGAGTAGGTATAGTTTTAGAGCAAAGTAGTCGCAAGTGTTCCGCGCGATATCAAGTCGGAACGAGGCGTTGAGTTTTAGGAGAATGGTATGAAAGTTTCGGCTTCGGTCAAGAAAATTTGCCGTAACTGCAAAATTATCCGCCGTAAGGGTGTTGTTCGTGTGATCTGTACAGATCCGCGTCATAAACAACGCCAAGGCTAATTGCAAGAGTTTTAGAGGACGAAAATGGCACGTATCGCTGGCATCAATATTCCGCCGCAACAGCATTCCGAAATTGGCTTGACAGCTATTTTTGGTATCGGACGCACCCGCGCCCGTCAAATTTGCGAAGCTTGTGGCATTGCTTATTCCAAAAAGGTCAAGGATTTGACCGATGGTGATCTGGAAAAAATTCGCGACCAGATTGCTGGTATCACGATCGAGGGTGACCTGCGTCGTGAAACGACCATGAACATCAAGCGTTTGATGGACATTGGTTGTTACCGTGGATTCCGTCACCGTCGTGGCTTGCCCATGCGTGGCCAGCGTACCCGCACCAATGCACGTACCCGTAAAGGTCCGCGTAAAGCTGCTCAGTCATTGAAGAAATAATAGGGATTGAAGAACCACCATGGCAAAAGCTCCCTCCAATAGCGCCGCTCAACGCGTTCGCAAAAAAGTTCGTAAAAACGTTGCAGATGGCGTTGCACACGTGCATGCATCGTTCAATAACACGATCATCACGATCACCGACCGTCAAGGCAATGCCCTGTCATGGGCCTCGTCAGGTGGTCAGGGTTTCAAGGGCTCACGCAAGTCCACTCCTTTCGCTGCGCAGGTCGCATCTGAAGTTGCTGGTCGTGCTGCCATTGAACAAGGTATCAAGAACCTTGACGTAGAAATCAAGGGTCCTGGACCGGGACGTGAGTCGTCGGTTCGCGCCTTGGCTGCACTGGGTATTCGCATCAACATGATTGCTGATGTGACTCCGGTTCCGCACAACGGTTGCCGTCCGCAAAAGCGCCGTCGCATCTAAGTTTTTTTAACCAAGCCCACCGCCACCGGCTGTATGCCAGTGGCTCCCGCATTTTGTTGCGGCAGATGACATAAAGGAAGTTCAAGTGGCACGTTACCTCGGCCCCAAGGCCAAACTATCTCGCCGTGAAGGCACCGACCTTTTCCTCAAGAGCGCTCGTCGCTCTATCAGTGACAAGGCCAAATTCGACTCGAAGCCGGGTCAGCATGGTCGCACTTCGGGCCAGCGCACATCCGACTTTGGTCTGCAGCTGCGCGAAAAGCAAAAGGTCAAGCGTATGTATGGCGTGCTTGAGCGCCAATTCCGTCGCTATTTCGAAGAAGCAGATCGTCGCAAAGGCAACACTGGTGCCAATTTGCTGACTTTGCTCGAATCACGCTTGGACAATGTGGTCTATCGCATGGGCTTTGGCTCAACCCGCGCAGAAGCACGTCAACTGGTGTCACACAAGGCCATCACGGTCAATGGTAGCGCAGTGAATATTCCGTCGTACATGGTGAAAACCGGTGATGTGATTGCTGTGCGTGAAAAATCTAAAAAGCAGAACCGTATCGTCGAGGCTTTGCAATTGGCTCACCAAGTCGGTATTGCTGCTTGGGTTGAAGTCAGCTTGGATAAAGCTGAAGGCACGTTCAAGAAAGTTCCTGACCGTGATGAGTTCGCAGCCGATGTCAATGAATCATTGATCGTCGAGTTGTACTCACGTTAATTTTTTCGAATCCGTCCCCTTTCTTCGGTTCTCCGGGGATTGGGTGCTTCACCAGCCTTACCGGTGTAACGAACCGGGGGTATTGAGAGGAAGTTTGAATGCAAAGTAGTCTGCTGAAACCCAAAGCAATTAATGTTGAACAAATTGGTGCAAATCGCGCCAAAGTGACACTCGAGCCTTTTGAGCGTGGTTATGGTCATACCCTGGGCAACGCCTTACGGCGCGTTTTGCTCTCGTCAATGCCTGGCTATGCTGCGACCGAAGTCACGATTGCTGGTGTTTTGCACGAGTATTCTTCGATAGACGGAGTGCAAGAGGATGTTGTCAATATCCTTTTGAACCTCAAAGGTGTGGTCTTCAAACTTCACAACCGGGATGAAGTCACATTAAGTCTTCGTAAAGATGGCGATGGCGTCGTCACTGCGAGCGATATCCAGACCCCGCACGATGTTGAAATCATCAACCCAGACCATGTGTTGGCTAACTTGTCCAATGGTGGCAAGCTTGATATGCAGATTAAGGTTGAAAAGGGCCGCGGCTATGTGCCAGGAACGATTCGTCGCCATGCTGATGAGCCTAGCAAGACTATTGGGCGCATCGTATTGGATGCTTCGTTTTCCCCCGTTAAACGGGTGAGCTACACAGTTGAAAGTGCTCGCGTTGAGCAACGCACTGATCTGGACAAGTTGTTAGTTGAAATTGAAACCAACGGTGCTATTTCGGCCGAAGATGCGGTTCGTGAATCGGCCCGAATCCTAGTTGAACAATTATCGGTGTTTGCCCAGCTTGAAGGCAGTGAATTGGCCGCATTTGATGCGCCAGCCCAGCGTGGCGGCACCCAGTTTGATCCTATTCTGTTGCGCCCAGTTGATGAATTGGAGCTGACGGTTCGCTCGGCCAACTGTCTGAAGGCCGAAAATATTTACTACATTGGCGATTTGATTCAGCGTACTGAAAATGAGTTGCTCAAGACGCCTAACCTGGGTCGTAAATCACTCAACGAAATTAAGGAAGTGTTGGCTTCCCGCGGTCTGACTTTGGGCATGAGGCTCGAGAACTGGCCACCAGCAGCGTTGGAAAAACGCTAATAACCACGAGTCCAACCAACAAATTGGACTCAGTGCACGGACGGTACCTGATACGGCCATCTGTTTAAAACAAAGGAAAACACCATGCGTCACGGACACGGACTACGTAAACTCAATCGCACCAGCGAACACCGCTTGGCGATGTTGCGCAACATGATGAATTCGCTCATCGAGCATGAAGTCATCAAAACCACGGTACCCAAAGCCAAAGAATTGCGTCGTGTGGTTGAGCCCATGATCACTTTGGCTAAAGAAGCCACTCTCGCGAATCGTCGCCTGGCATTTGACCGCCTGCGTGACCGAGACAGTGTGACCAAGTTGTTCAACGACCTGGGCCCACGTTTTAAAACTCGTCCTGGCGGTTACACCCGTATTCTAAAGATGGGTTTCCGCGTAGGTGACAACGCCCCAATGGCACTGGTCGAATTAGTTGATCGTCCGGAAGTGATTGAGGCTCCGGTAGCTGACATTGCTAAGGAAGAATAAGCTATAATCTTAGAGTACCGCGCGATGGAGCAGCCTGGTAGCTCGTTGGGCTCATAACCCAAAGGTCGTAGGTTCAAATCCTACTCGCGCAACCAATTTTCAGTGCTGGTCACTGATCCGAAAAAAAGCCCGCTTGATGCGGGCTTTTTACTTGGTGGAATCGGCTTCTACCTGGACCAAACAGTCATAAAAAGTAGGGCCGCGTCCCATGTCCGTCAAGCGCTGGCTGGTTAATTGGTTGACATTGCTGCCGTCTAGCCCCAATTTGCGCCACCAGATGCCTAGACCATGAACCACCCCTGGGCGAGCCCGGTTGCTGATTTCAACCCGGCACAGGTACTGGCCACGTTGATTAAAAATCCGTACGACTTCACCAGAGGCAATCCCACGCGCTCTTGCATCGAACTCGTTCATCTCAAGCAAAGGTTCGCCCTCCATATTACGCAAACTTTTCAGGTTGACGAAAGTCGAATTGAGGAAATTGCGGGCCGGTGGCGAAATCATGGCCAAGGGATAGTCGGCTGAAGTCCCTGAGGCTTCGTAGTTCGGCACATAGTCAGGTAAGCCGTCTTGTCCGGCCTGGACTAATCGCTCACTGAAAAATTCACAGCGGCCAGAAGCAGTGGGGAAATGACCCTGGGCAAATGGCGCTGCAGCCCGATCTAGAGAAATGAATCCGCGCGCCATGAGTTGATTGAAATCGACACGATCTCCAAATGCTTGACGGCATAGGCTCTGATCGTCTTCGCTAAAGCAGGGGTGGTTGAAACCCATTCTCTGAGCCAACTGACGAAAAATTTCGGTGTTGGTTTGGGCTTCGCCAACAGGTGCAATGGCGGGGCGATTGAGCAGAATATCGGTGTGTCCGTAGCTGCTATGAATATCCCAGTGTTCGAGCTGGGTGGTTGCAGGCAGGATGTAATCGGCATAGTCGGCCGTGTCAGTCTGGAAATGTTCGAGCACTACGGTAAACAGGTCTTCGCGTAAAAATCCTTGGACTACCTTGCCTGATTCAGGCGCCACTGCCACCGGATTGCTGTTGTAGACCACGAGGGCTTCAATGGCCGGTCCGAATTCTGTTGAAGCAGGGCGCAACAAATCATCGCCTATCGTGCTCATGTTGATGGTTCGTGGAGTTCGTCCGGCAAGCAGGTCGGGCCGTTGCAAGTTGGCTCGCTGCACGGGGTAACTGTCTGAGCTTGAAAGTAATACGCCGCCGGCCCGGTGGCGCCAGGCACCAATCAGTGCCGGCAAGCAAGCAATGGCGCGCACAGCGTTGCCGCCACCTCGGGAGCGTTGCAGGCCGTAATTCATGCGAATGGCGGCCGCTTGTCCAGTCAGAAAACACGAGCCATAGTCACGCGCCAAGGACTGAATCTGCTGGGTTGTGATGCCGCAAATATGCGCTGCACGCTCAGGTGTCCATTCCAATGCCCTCTCGCGCAAGCGATCCCAACCCAGAGTGTGTTGCTCAATGTAATCGTGGTCCAACCAATCATTGACAATCAGCTCATGCATGAGTGCCAACGCCAGGGCGGCATCGGTGCCGGGCAGCAAAGCAATATGTTCGTGGCACTTCTCGGCGGTCTCGCTGCGGCGTGGATCGATGCAGATGAGTTTCGCCCCCTGGCGTTTGGCTTGTTGGGCCAGACGCCAAAAATGCAGGTTACTTCCGATTGAATTGCTGCCCCAGATCAGTATCAGTTTGGCTTCAGCAAAGAATTCAACCTGCATGCCGACTTTGGCACCCAGGGTTTGAACCAGCGCTTCGCTGCCTGCTGCAGAGCAGATGCTGCGGTCGAGCAAAGAAGCACCAAGTTGGTTGAAGAACCGTGCGGCCATGCTTTCTCTTTGAACCAGGCCCATGGTGCCGGCATAGCTGTAGGGAAGTATGGCTTGAGCCGAGTCCGGACTGCGCCCCGCAATGGCCTTGAGTTTGAGCGCAATATCGTCCAGCGCCTGGTTCCAGCTAACCCGTTGAAACTGTTTTGATCCTTTTGCGCCGCTGCGCTTGAGCGGATAGAGGATGCGCTCCGGGTGGTAGGTGCGCTCGGTGTAGCGTGAGACTTTGGTACACAGGACCCCATCGGTTTGCGGGTGGTCTGGATTGCCCTGGACCTTGATGGCGATGCCGTTTTCGACGGTGGTCACCATCGAGCAAGTGTCCGGGCAGTCATGTGGGCAAGCACCGAGCACTTGGTGGCTCACCGGTCTAACTAAAGGAATGGAAATTTGAACCATGCGCCAGATGCAAAGGAATGGAACTGTATTTTAGGGGGCGAGCACCAAGACTTGAGTTGGACAGCAAGGCAAGCGCTAACGAGGTATGCTTGCCAGCTTGCTTACGCCAAGCAAGAAAATGGGGTTCCCCTACGGACCACTGAAGGAACACTTCATGAAGTTGATTGATTCAATCGTCGCTCAAGCCGCAGGCATAGCTGCCGTTCGGCGTGAAATTCACGCCCATCCTGAGCTTTGTTTCAATGAGGTTAAAACCTCTGAGGTGGTAGTGAAAAAGCTCACGGAGTGGGGCATCCCGATTCATCGGGGCTTGGGCAAGACCGGTGTGGTGGGGATCATAAAAAATGGCAGCTCAAGTCGCGCCATTGGATTGCGCGCAGACATGGACGCTTTGCCGATACAGGAATTCAACACTTTCGAACATGCCAGCCAGCACCCGGGAAAGATGCACGCCTGTGGCCATGATGGACACACAGCCATGCTGTTGGCAGCGGCTCAACATCTGGCTAAGAACCGCCATTTCGATGGCACGGTCTATTTGATTTTCCAACCGGCAGAAGAGGGCGGTGGTGGCGCCAGAGAGATGATGAAAGACGGCCTGTTTGAACTCTTTCCAATGCAGGCCGTGTTTGGGATGCACAACTGGCCAGGTTCGCAGATTGGCCAGTTTGCCGTCAGTCCCGGACCGGTCATGGGCTCGAGCAATGAGTTCAAGATCACGATTCGAGGCAAAGGTGGTCATGCGGCAATGCCGTACAACGCGCTGGACCCCGTGCCGATCGCCTGCCAGATGGTGCAGGCTTTTCAGACCATCATCAGCCGCAATATCAAACCGATTGAATCAGGCGTGATTTCGGTCACCATGGTTCATGCGGGGGATGCCACCAACGTGATTCCTGACAGTTGTGAATTGCGTGGAACAGTGCGGACTTTCACGCTCGAAGTGCTCGACAAAATCGAGCAACGAATGAGGCAAATTGCCCAAAGTATTTGCCAGGCGTTTGAGACCGAATGCGATTTCGAATTTGTTCGCAACTATCCGCCTACGATAAACAGCGCCGCTGAGGCGGAATTTGCTCGCCAAGTCATGGCCGGCATTGTTGGTGTCGACAATGTGACGCACCAGGAGCCCACCATGGGGGCCGAGGATTTTTCCTTCATGTTGCAAGCCAAGCCCGGCGCCTACTGTTTTATCGCTAATGGCGATGGCAGTCACCGCGCGTTGGGCCACGGTGCTGGGCCCTGTATGCTGCATAACCAGAGCTATGACTTCAATGATGATCTTATTCCTCTGGGTGCGACTTACTGGGTCAAGTTGGCCGAAACTTGGTTGCAACAGACCCCCTGAGTATTGAAAGGACTTTATGTCTAGAAACTGGCTAATGCGTTGTGTGCTGCTGGCAGGATTTTTCACTCAGCAAGTTTTTGCAATCGAATTCACGGTACTCAGTGCCGGTGCCATTGAGCCCGGACTGAAAAAAGCAGTCGCAGCATTCCAACAGGAAACTGGCCACCAGGCTAAAGTAACTTTCAATACGGCGCCGCAAATTCGAAAACGTATGACTGATGGCGAGAGCTGGGATGTCTTGATCGCGCCGCCGGCACTGCTCGACGAACTGGGTCAAACTAAAAACTCGAGTCAAGCACGGGTTGCTGTTGGGCGGGTCGGATTGGGGGTGGCAGTTCGCCCCAACGTGGCGCTACCTGATATTTCCACGGTTGCGGCGCTCCAGCGTGAATTGAAGTCGGCCGATTCCCTGGTGTTTAACCGCGCTTCAACCGGAATTTACTTAGAGGGTTTGCTGAAAAAAATGGGCATCTACCCAGAGCTTGAAGCGAAATCCACCCGCTACGCCAATGGCGCTTCGGTGCTCGAACATGTGTTGCATGGCAAAGGTCGGGAAATCGGCTTTGGTGCGATAACTGAGATCCTGCTTTACCGCGAACAAGGTTTGCAGCTGGTTGGGCCGTTGCCGCCAGAAATTCAAAATTACACGGCGTACAGTGCGATCCCATTGAATGCCCAGGGCAACCCCGAGTTGGTACGCCGTTTTGTTCAGTACCTGGGTAGTCCGGCTGGACAGACCTTATTCGTTGCAGCAGGAGTCCAGCCTTAAAGGTGACGCTAGGACTTGTGCTGACGGCTGTGGGCGATTTCCAGCAGGCCATCGAAAATCAGGCTGTCTACCAGTTCGAAATGGATTGACATGCTGGGTGCCATTTTCCAGCCGGCACCGCCAGCCATGACACACCAGGGCTCCGCACCACAGTGTTGTCGGACCTGCTGCACCATGCGTTCCATGGCGCCAGCGATGGCGTAGGTGCCGCCGCTGGTCAGGGCGTCGCTGGTGTTGGTCGGAAAAGCCCGCACTTCACCCGTGGGGACATGCAGTCCAGCGGTTCCAGCTTCCAGCGCACGCAGCATGATGCCGTGTCCGGGAAGAATGTAGCCCCCCAAAAATCGGCCACTGGGATCAACGGCTTCCACCGTCACAGCGGTCCCCACCAAAGCCACCACCACCGGACGCGCCGGGCCTTGCAGCAACATACGGTGCCAGGCTCCGATCATGGCGACCCAACGGTCAGAGCCTAGGCGTGCAGGGTGGTCATAGCCATTGGTTAGACCCGCCTCCAGTGCGCTGGGTACAACCCACTGAGGCGACACATCCCAATGTTCCATTTGAGCTTGTACCCGGTGTTTGATGGCGTCACCCGCGACCACACAACCGAGCATCAGTTGGGGTGCGGTCAACTCAGCCCAAGCCCCTTCGGCCAGTTTGTCAATGTTGTCGAGGAATTCGGCGCCTTGGGCGGTCGGCGTCGCGCCCGGATGCGCCTGGTCATAAAGAGCCCATTTCAGCCGGGTATTACCAATATCGATAGCTAAAAAAGTCATGGTTTAGCCTTGACGCCAGGGTAAGCCGTGCAATCGCCAGCCTCCTTTGTGACCGCGCTGTGCATTTGCGTCGGGATCGCCCTCGAAACCTTCCAGTATGTTGTACGCCTGCAAGCCCAGCTCAGTGCCACGTTTGGCCGCGGCGATCGAGCGCACGCCGCTGCGACACAGCATGACAGCCTTCTGCCCAGGCGGGAGCGCTGCCAACAATGCTTGATCGAAGTTGGGGTTGATCACCATGCCTGGCCAATTTTTCCAAGCGAGAGCGACTGCACCGGGAATAAAGCCTACCCACTCACGCTCGGCGTCGGTGCGAACATCGATCAGGACAGCCTCGCCGGCCTGGCACCACTGATGTGCCAATTGCGGGCTGATGTCGCCGGCATAACCTGATGCAGGACGAACTTGGAGTGGGTCCTGCGGGTGTTTGCTGTTGGTGTTGGCGTCATGCCGGATACCAGAGCTGAGGTTGGCCGGGACAGCCTCTTCGATGCGTTTGGGTTTCGGTAAATTCAAGGAGTCCATAGTGGCGATAAATTGTTCTAGCGTTTTGCCAGCGACACGCAGATTGTCGGTTTTTTCGGCGCCGATGGTCGATTGGGTGCAACCCTGGTAGTCATGTCCGGGCCATACCTGGGTGGCATCGGGCAGGGCGAACAAAACCTGGGTCAGGCTGTGGTACAGCTCGGTTGCACTGCCGGATTGAAAATCGGTGCGGCCACAACCCTTGATCAAGAGGGTGTCACCGGTAAAGACATGGTCGCGCCATAGATAACTCATGCTGCCAGCGGTATGACCGGGTGTCAGCAGGCACTGAATCTGCTCGGAGCCAAAACGCAAAACGTCGCCGTCATTGAGCTGCATCGCAGCGGTGGCGATGCCGCAGCCGGCAGGCGCAACGGTGGTGGCTCCCGTGTGCTCAGCCAGCAGACCGGCGCTGGTGATGTGGTCGGCATGGGCGTGGGTTTCCACAGTCCAGATCAGCTTCAAACCATACTCGCGCAGTGTTGCCAGGTCGCGTTCCAGTTGAGAATCCACCGGGTCAATGATGATGGCGTCACGGCTGGACTCATCAAACAGCACGTAGGTAAAACTGCTGGTGCTGGGATCAAAGAGTTGGATCGGGTTCATGTCTGGTTCCAAAGTTTCGGATGCGCGGGCAGAGAGCGGCAATGCAGGTACCAAGGATAGTCAAATTTAGTGATCCAGGAAATTGCACGGTTTTGTCTGAATCAAACCTCTAGAAAGTACTGAACCAGGGATTTATAGGGGAAACCCTGAGTGTGTTCGGTTTTTTCGTGTGCTGTAATGGATCGGTGTAATTATTTACGCTAACTTCAATCCAATCAAGGAGCCCAACAATGCAAGAGTCTTTAAAGATCAAGCCTGAAGGTGCTGCACCTGCAGCTGGTCGCCGTAGCTTTCTACGTAGCGCTGCAACTGGTGTAGCAGGTACGGCTGCCATGGCGGCACCTATGGTCGCTGTCGCTCAGTCACCGATCGTGTTGAAAATGCAGGGCTCCTGGGGAGCGAAAGACATTTTCAATGAAATGGCTGAAGAGTATGTGAAGCGCGTCAATGAAATGGCCGGTGGCCGTCTGCGTATTGACTACATGGTGGCTGGTTCTGTGGTCAAGCCGTTCGAAGTGATGGACGCGGTGTCCAAGGGCGTGCTCGATGCCGGTCATACGGTTCCTGTGTATTGGTATGGCAAGAGCAAGGTGGCTTCCTTGTTCGGCTCGGGCCCGATTAACGGTTGCGACGCACCCCAGACCCTGGCATGGATTTACCGTGGCGGCGGCTTGGCCCTGTACAACGAGTTGCTGGACAAGCTGCATCTGGATGTGGTCGGTTTCTTTGCCATGCCCATGCCGACCCAGCCCCTGGGTTGGTTCAAGAAAGAGATCAAGACCGCAGCCGAGCTGAAGGGTTTGAAGTACCGCACCGTGGGTCTGGCGGCCGACTTGTTCCAACAAATGGGCGCACGAGTCACCCAGTTGCCTGGCGGCGAGATTATTCCTGCTCTGGAAAAAGGCGTGATCGATGCCTTCGAGTTCAATAATCCGACTTCGGACATGCGCTTTGGTGCCCAGGACGTGATCAAGAACTACATGATGGGTAGCTTCCACCAGGCGATGGAGTTCTTCGAAATCTCTTTCAACAAGAAAAAATGGGCGACCATTCCGAAAGACCTGCAAGCTGTCCTGCAGTATTCAGTTGAAGCGGCCAATTCGTCGAACTGGTGGACTGCTATGGATAATTACTCGCGTGACTTGCAAGTCCTCAAGGACAAGCACGGTGTGAAAGTGATCCGCACGCCGAAATCGGTCATGAAAGCGCAGCTGGAAGCTTGGGATGTGATCAATGCCAAGCTTTCCGGCGAAGATCCTTTCTTCAAGAAAGTTGTCGAATCCCAGCTGGCTTGGGCCAAGCGCGTGGCTTATTACATGTTCGTCAACGAAGCCGATTACGCAATGGGCTACGAGCACGTTTTCAAGACCAAGCTGCCAGCTTGATGGTGACCTGATCAGTTCGCCCGGCTGGTGTCAGACTTTGTTTGACGCCAGTCTGAATTGACAGTAAAACTGGGTACAATTCAGCCGACATAAAAACAGCTTCACTGTGCGGAAGCTGTTTTTACGACGCGATTTATAAGCCAGGCTAGGGGAGCGAGCTTTCTCGGCGCTTTTTTTATAAAGCACACTGGGACGTCCTAAAGGCGTCCCTTATTCATTGATTGGATGGTATTTTGTGGAACAACTAATTAAAGCCATTGACCAGTTCAGCAAAGTGGTCGGACATGCCTTTGCCTGGTGTGTGGTCATATTGACCGTGGGCACCGGATACGAGGTGTTCATGCGCTATCTGTTCAACGACCCAACCAGCTGGGCGTTTGACCTGAGCTACCTGATGTACGGTGCCGTGTTTTACATGGCAGGCGCCTACACCCTGTCGCGTGGCGGCCATGTGCGCGCCGACATGTATTACCGTACTTGGAAGGAGACAACCCAGGCCAAGGTCGAGTTGCTCCTTTATATTTTGTTCTTCTTCCCTGGCATTTTGGCCTTGGTTGTGGCTGGCGGTAGCTATGGCCTGGAGTCGATGCGAATCGGGGAGATGAGTGTGAACAGCCCGGCTGGCATTCCGATTTGGCCGCTCAAGATGATGATTCCCGTCGGCGCTGCCTTGATCGCGCTCCAAGGTTTTGGCGAAGTGTTGCGTTGCTTGATTTGTATGCGCGAAGGCGCATGGCCGGCCCGTTCGCACGACGTTGAGGAGCTTGAAAACCAATTGATCGCCGAACACGCCCACCAACCCACTAACGAAAAACAAGGAGTCACGCAATGAGCGATCCTGCAGTCGCCCTCTTCATGCTGGGCATCCTGGTATTTACCATTTGCATTGGTTTTCCAGTCGCTTTCACCCTCATGGCCTTGGGCGTGGGATTTGGTTTCTACGGTTATTTCCAGGTCGATCAATCTTTTTTTGACAACCGGGTTTTCTATCTTCTCACGCAGAACACCTTTACCGTACTGAATAACGATGCACTGGTATCGATTCCCTTGTTCTTGCTCATGGGCTATATGGTGGAACGGGCCAATATTCTGGACAAACTGTTCCTGAGTTTGCAGGTTGCCCTGAAGCACGTCCCGGGTTCTTTGGCGGTTGCAACCCTGTTGACTTGTGCGCTGTTTGCGACGGCCACCGGCATTGTCGGTGCGGTGGTGACGCTGATGGGTCTGTTGGCTTATCCCCAGATGATCAAGGCAGGCTATGACAAGCGCCTGGCGGCCGGCGTGATTTGCGCTGGTGGTTGCCTGGGTATCTTGATCCCGCCTTCCATTATGCTGATCGTTTATGGCGCGATGGCCGGTCAATCCGTGGTCAAGTTGTACGCTGCAGCATTCGTTCCGGGCTTCTTCCTGGCGACGATGTACATCCTGTATGTGGTGGTGATCACCATCATGAAACCAGAATTGGCGCCCAAACTGTCCAAGGAAGAGGGGGATTTCCCCTTGATGGAAGTGGTCAAGATGGTGATGAAATCCTTCTTCCCGCTGTCCATGTTGATTCTCTCGGTGCTGGGTGCCATCATGTTTGGCATCGCGACGCCGACTGAAGCAGCTTCGGTCGGTGCCCTGGGTGCCACTGTCCTGGCCGCATGCTACCGCTCGCTGACTTGGAAGGGCATTCGTGAATCGGTATTCCTGACGGCCCGGACTTCGGCCATGGTGTGCTGGTTGTTTGTCGGATCTGCCACGTTCGCCTCGATTTTTGCTTACCTCGGCGGCAACCAGTTGATCAAGGAATTTGTTCTCGGCCTCAGCCTCACGCCGCTGACTTTCATGCTACTCACTCAGGCGATTATTTTCGTCCTTGGCTGGCCGCTGGAATGGACCGAAATCATCATCATTTTCGTCCCGATTTTTCTGCCTATCCTCGAACATTTCGGGATTCACCCCATCTTGTTCGGCGTCCTGATCGCGGTGAACTTGCAGACAGCCTTCCTATCGCCACCGATGGCCATGGCGGCTTATTACCTCAAAGGGGTTAGTCCACCAGGGGTGTTGCTGAGTGAGATCTTTGCGGGTTGTATGCCTTTCGTTTACATCGTGCTGGTGACTATGGGGTTGATTTACGTGTTCCCAGAAATTGCCATGTGGTTGCCCAACAAGCTCTACGCCAATTGATGTATGAGCGAGGGACTCGATCGCTTGAGTGCAAGCCAAGCTGCACAGGCAATCGCTAGCGGTTTCATTACTTCGGAGCAACTGGTTCAGGCTTGCCTGGACCAGATTCGTGAAAAAGAACCCCAGGTGCAAGCCTGGCAGTTCCTTGACGAAAAGCACGCGCTGGATCAAGCACGGGCTAGGGATCAGGAACGCGCCGAGGGACGAAGCCTCGGGGCATTGCACGGTATTCCGATCGGTGTCAAGGACATCATCGATACCGACGATATGCCGACCGAGGATGGAACCTCTTTGCATGCAGGTCGCACCCCGGCCAACGATGCCACGGTAGTGGCCTTGTTGCGCGCCGCCGGCGCGGTGATCATGGGCAAGACCGTGACCACCGAATGTGCCAATATGACGCCTGGCAAAACCCGCAATCCGCACAATTTGGAGCGCACCCCTGGCGGCTCATCTTCGGGATCGGCGGCGGCTGTTGCTGCCAACATGGTGCCTTTGGCCATTGGTACCCAGACCTCGGGTTCGATCATCCGGCCGGCTTCTTACTGCGGTGTCTATGGGTTCAAGCCCAGCCACGGCTTGATTTCACGCCAGGGTATCTTGAAACTCTCGCGCAGCCTGGACACGGTGGGTTTTTTCTCCCGCAGCCTGGAAGACTTGGCCCTGATCGCTGATCAGCTGGTGGGGTACGACGAGCGCGACCTTGACACCCGGCCGCGGGCGCCGATGCGCTTTGCCGAGTTGGTTAAGTCGGAACCACCGCTGCCCCCGACTTTGGCCTTTGTCAAGACTGCGGTATGGGGCCGCGCCGAAGAATCGACGCATCAAGCTTTCGCTGAACTGGTTGAGGAGCTCGGTGGGCGCTGTCAGACCATCGAACTACCTTCATCGCTCCAGCTCGCCTGGGAGCAGCAGCGGATCATCTCCGAGTCTGAAATGGCTTTCAACCTCGATTTGGAATGGCAAAAGGGGCAACATGCCCTGTCTGCCGGATTGCGCCAACGCCTGGAAAGCGGTCGCGCCACGTCGGCACTGAGCTACCAGCATGCGCTGGCGACAGTACCCAAGCTGCTTAAAGAATTCGACGAGGTGTTTGCCAGCTTCGATGCGCTCATCACGCCTGCCAGTACGGGAACGGCACCTGGTCTGGACAGTACGGGCGACCCGGTATTTTGTAGCCTGTGGTCCTTGCTTGGTATGCCGGCTGTCAACCTACCGCTGATGACAGGAGCGGATCAAATGCCTTTAGGTGTCCAATTGGTCGGTTCCCGCCTGCAGGATGCTCGTTTGTTGCGTACCGCAAACTGGTTGCAGAACCAGATATTGCAAACCTAACTTCTTTTTTATTGGAGAAATCAAGTGAATTCAAAATTTGTCTACTTGGCCATCGCCCTCGGCTTGATGCTTGCCTACTTGCTCCCGGTCGTCGTCAAACTCAAGGAACTTCCACTGGCCTTGGTAATCCTGTTGGGATTGGGAATGATGGCTTACGATGGCCTACAGTCTCTCAAGGAAGAAAACGATTAATACTTGAGACTCAGCTTCTTCTTGACAGGGAGAGGCTGGGTGCAGTTTACAAGGCCAGGTCTCCTCGGCTGTGGCCAAGGAACAAGCCCCGCTTAGGGCTTGAAATTATGACTCTGCTAGGCTGGGGCTCAGCTCCGAGGGCTGACTAACAGCACCAGGGCGACTGCTGCAATGCAAGCCAGTCCAACAACATAGACGTAGCTGCCGTAGGTGATAAAACCGAATCTACGCAGCGTCAGACTCAAGTAGGTATTAGAGCAATGCGGACAGCGCACCATGAATTTGCGTGCCCGCACGGCACTGGGCCACTCCAGGGTCAGTAGCGACTTCGGCACATCGAGCATGGAGCCACGAAGAAAGTGATGCTGGGGGTTGAGTTGTTGTTTGCAATGAGGACAAGTTTCCATGCGCAGACCTAAAGAGCGATTTCTAAAACTGACTTTTTCTGACCCGGTACTTAAGCTTGAATCCAAGCTGAACCAATTTCCCCAATGTCTTGTCAAATGTTGAGGCGAAACATGATGGGATCTGTCATTGTAAAGTCAATCAGTGTTTGTTAATTTGCAGACCGTTTTCCTGTTCCTCGCAGTGGCAAAGTCTCCTTTTCCCCATGTAGAAATCTCTTTGAACACCGGAGCAAGTAAGATGGGCGGCTACGCTTCAGCGGCGCTGCGACTGCGCCCCCCATCACAGCCATGACCAATTTGTCTTCTGACTACCAGGCGCTTGCCAATTACCGTCCCAAGAACAAGGTGCGCTTTGTCACAGCGGCCAGCTTGTTTGACGGCCATGACGCCGCCATCAACATCATGCGTCGGATCTTGCAGGGCATGGGGGCTGAGGTCATCCATTTGGGACACAACCGCAGTGTTGACGAAGTCGTGACGGCGGCGCTGCAGGAGGATGTGCAGGGGATTGCCATCAGTTCTTACCAGGGCGGCCATGTCGAGTATTTCAAATACATGGTCGATTTACTCAGAGCCCGGGGCGGCGAGAAAATTCAGGTGTTTGGCGGCGGCGGTGGGGTGATCGTCCCCACAGAAATTAGTGAGCTGCAAGCCTATGGCGTGGCACGGATTTTCAGTCCACAAGACGGACAACGCATGGGCCTGGCCGGAATGATTGGTGAAATGGTGATGCGCTGCGACCATGATTTCTCTGGCCTGGCACCGACCCAAGTGGCGTCCATTCAAGTGCAGGACGAGAGCGCCTGGCGTGCCTTGGCCCAGCTCATCACGGCGATTGAAAGCGGCACTGCCAGTGCTGCACTGCTGGCCGAAATTCGCCAGACCGCTGCTGCTACAAAAATACCGGTGCTGGGCATTACTGGGACCGGTGGTGCGGGTAAATCCAGTCTGACTGACGAGTTGATTCGGCGTTTGCGGCTCGATCAATCTGACAGCCTGCGACTAGCGGTGATCAGCATTGATCCATCGCGGCGCAAGAGCGGCGGCGCTTTGTTGGGCGACCGGATCCGGATGAACGCGATTGGGCCGTGGGCCCCCACGCTTGCCGCTGCGCGTGCTACGCTGCCCCCCGAGGGGAGCGTCATCGCTTTGGGGCGGCCCGGCGGCGATGTGTCCGTGGACAATGGGCAACGTGTTTTCATGCGCTCGCTGGCAACGCGCGATTTTGGAAGTGAAATAAGCGCAGCTTTGCCCGATGTGATTGCGGCCTGCAAATGCGCCGGCTTCGATTTGATTCTGGTGGAAACCTCGGGCATTGGTCAGGGTGATGCAGCCATAGCGCCGCTGGTGGATGTTCCCATCTACGTGATGACGCCCGAGTTTGGCGCAGCAAGCCAGTTGGAAAAAATCGACATGCTCGATTTCGCTGAATTTGTGGCGATCAACAAATTTGACCGTAAGGGCGCGCTAGACGCTTTGCGTGATGTGAGCAAGCAGGTGCAGCGCAACCAAGCCGCCTGGACTACGCCCATGGAGCAAATGCCAGTTTTTGGCACCATGGCCTCGCGCTTTAATGATGATGGCGTGACGGCTCTGTACCAGGCGCTCAAACCCCGCTTGGCCGAGTTGGGCTTGCGCTTGCTGCAAGCTGTGCTGCCGCAAGTGCATGTTCGTTCCAGCAGCAAACAGGCACCGGTGGTTCCCGCCGCACGAACCCGCTATCTGGCCGAGATCAGCGACACGCTGCATGCTTATAAAAGCCGGGCCAGGGCCCAGTCCATTTTGGCTCGCGAAATCCAGCAACTCAGGGCAGCTTCGGTCATGCTGCAGGTGGCCAAACCCGAGAAAGCTCGGGCGTCGCAAGCCGCGCTGGATTTGGCGCTGCAACGCGAGCAACAACAGGACGCTGAGGCCCGCAATTTGCTGCTGCAATGGCCTGAGATGAAACGCGCTTATGCCGGGGACGACTATGTGGTGAAGGTCCGCGACAAGGAAATTCGTACTGCGCTGACCAGCCAATCCTTGAGCGGAACGACGATTCGTAAGGTGAGCTTGCCCCAGTTTGAGGACCAGGGCGAGATCCTGAAATGGTTGATGCTCGACAACGTACCGGGCAGCTATCCCTATACCGCGGGGACTTTCGCTTTCAAGCGTGAGAACGAAGACCCAACGCGCATGTTCGCCGGCGAAGGGGATGCGTTTCGCACCAACACCCGCTTCAAACTCTTGAGTGCAGGGCAAAGCGCCAAGCGGCTCTCCACCGCTTTCGATTCGGTCACGCTTTACGGCAATGATCCCGATCTGCGGCCCGACATTTATGGCAAGGTCGGCAACTCAGGCGTCAGCATTGCCACACTGGACGACATGAAAGTGCTGTACGACGGGTTTGATTTGTGCAATCCCGAAACTTCGGTCAGCATGACAATCAACGGCCCGGCGCCGACCATTTTGGCCATGTTCATGAACACGGCGATTGACCAGAACCTGGACAAGTTCCGATTAGAAAACGGCCGCGCTGCCAGCGCGACCGAGGCCACCCATATCCGGGCTTGGGTACTGGAGAATGTGCGTGGGACGGTGCAGGCCGATATCCTGAAAGAAGACCAGGGCCAGAACACCTGCATTTTCAGCACCGAGTTTTCTTTGAAGGTGATGGGTGACATCGCTCAATACTTTGTGCACCACAACGTGCGCAATTTCTACAGCGTCAGCATTTCGGGTTACCACATCGCTGAAGCGGGTGCCAATCCCATCAGTCAACTGGCCTTTACTCTGAGCAATGGCTTTACTTTTGTTGAAGCCTATTTGGCCCGGGGCATGGCGATCGATGATTTCGCGCCGAATCTGAGCTTTTTCTTCAGCAACGGTATGGATCCCGAGTACTGCGTGATGGGCCGTGTTGCGCGGCGCATTTGGGCCGTGGCCATGAAGGAAAAATACGGTGCCAACGAGCGCAGCCAGAAGCTCAAATACCATATACAGACCAGCGGCAGGAGCTTGCACGCACAGGAAATTCAGTTCAACGACATTCGCACCACCTTGCAAGCCCTAATTGCGGTTTACGACAACTGCAACAGCTTGCACACCAATGCGTTTGACGAGGCTATCACCACACCAACAGAAGACTCGGTGCGTCGGGCCATGGCCATCCAGCTCATCATCAACCGGGAGTGGGGGCTGGCCAAAAACGAAAATCCGAACCAGGGATCTTTCATCATCGAGGAACTGACCGAGTTGGTGGAAGAGGCCGTGCTGGCTGAATTCACGGCCATCGCTGAACGTGGTGGTGTGCTTGGTGCGATGGAGACGGGTTACCAGCGCGGCCGGATTCAGGACGAGAGCATGCACTATGAAATGCTCAAGCACACCGGTGAATTCCCCATCATTGGCGTCAATACGTTTCGCAATCCGCAGGGGGATGCTGTGGTGCAGAAACTGGAACTCGCCCGATCCACCGAGGGCGAGAAGCAAAATCAGCTCAAACGGCTGGCTGCTTTTCATGCCGCCCATGCACAGCAAGCGCCAGCCCAACTCAAGCGCCTGCAACAAGCCGTGATCGAAGACCACAATGTGTTTGAGGTGTTAATGGACGCGGTTCGGGTTTGCTCCCTGGGTCAAATTACCAACGCCCTGTTCGAGGTGGGTGGCCAGTACCGGCGCAATATGTAGCAGCGTCGGCAACCTGCATCTATGTGGGTCAATGGGGCTTGGTGGACAAGTGCGTCAGTTCTGGCCGGCGCGGCACTCAGCTACGCGGCTGTCCCCCGCCCTTTGGGCTCGGCCAAGATGCCGCTGCGCCGAATGCCGAACCGACCTTTTTCGCCAATGGTTACGGCGTTCGAATCGGTAAGTCAGACATGTTGCCTGCTGATGCGATTGGGGTGGATGGCGCAGTGAAATCAAGGAGGAGCCCAACGGGCGGGGGACATTCACGGAGTCATTCACCCCAGTCTCATCAACGACCCGAAGCAGGTGCGCATCAAGACAGCGCTACATCGTGCTGGACAGCGGCAAATTGAGCAGCAGATTTTGCGGCTTGAGCTTGATGCAGTTGTCGGCGTTCATGGTCAAGCCCAGGTAAACCGGTTTTCCTGCTACATCGGAGCGCATTTCGTCGGGATTTTTAAACTCAAGCCGAAACAAGCTGATCAAACGCTGCATTCGTTCACTTGACACCGGCCGGTCCTGGTACAGGTCATTGAGCAAGGCGCTGGACTCGGCATCCAGCCCCAGATGCCAGCGCCAGTTCGGATCGTCAATTTTTTGTTCGGGTTGGATGCTGACTTTCACCCCCAGGAAATGCTCTATCCATTGTTCCAGTACCCTTGATAAGGCCTTCAGGCCGGAACGGGCCCGGGTCAGGGTGAAGCTCAGGCCGTGGCTGAGGTCGTGGTTGACTTCATGTGTGAGGTCGAGCAAAAAAGTGTGACGTTCAGCGCTGTGCCAATAAGACGCCGCATTGTCCAGATTCAACACTTCGAGGTTCAGCTCGCGCACGGGCACTTTGCTCTCGATCAGCAAGCGACCCAGGGCGCCCATGCCACCGGTGTCGTTGAGCAGATCCAGCACGTCGCGGTCACCACTGAGGACTTGTCCGTCCTGGATCGAAATGCGCTGGCTGCGAAACAGCATTTCGGCCGCGCGAACTTCAAATGCATCGTTGCAATTGTTCAACACATTGCGAACAATGGCCTGGGCCAGCAAGTCGATAAAGAGCGGCGCAATATTGATCGTGCCACTGCGGATGAGGCCCAGGTAATAGGCTTCGAGTGTTCCGGCCTGGCGCAGTCCTTCGCGGAAATCAAAAAAATGCTGGTAGTTGTCGCGCACATCGGCATCTGACAGGGCCGCCAACTCAGATGGCGCTGTTGTTCGGGTGGGGCAGGCCTGCAAGGACTGGTGCAGGGCTATTTCGTCAGGGCAGGATTCATCGACCAAAGCCAGTTCAGGTCGCGCCAGCCACAGTCGCCAATAGTCGTCCGTCGGAATCAGCCAGCCGCGACCATTGCGCTGCAACTGATCGAAGCCGCAAGAGGGCCAGAAATTCATGTTGCGTCCTGCATGAAGCGCACCTTGACACTCTTGCCCTTGATTTTGCCGGCATTGAGCTGGTGCAATGCCGTGTGAGCGATGTCGCGCTGGACGGCGACAAATGTCGAAAATTCGGTCACCTGAATCTTGCCGACCTGGTCGCGACGCAGTCCGGCATCTCCGGTCAGGGCGCCCAGCACATCGCCGGCACGAATTTTTTCTTTGCGTCCACCCAAAATTTGCAGCGTCACCATCGGCGGCAACAGCGGCTGGTCGCTGGCGGGTGTCAGCTCATCGAGCTTGTGCCAGCTAGACTCATGCTTGAGGTACTGCTCGATTTTGCCGACCGCGCCCATCTCGTCCATGCTGGCCAGGCTCAAGGCCAAACCCGATTCGCCGGCACGCCCAGTGCGGCCGATCCGGTGTACATGAACTTCGGGGTCGGGGCTGATGTCGACATTGATCACGGCCTCGAGCTGGCTGATATCGAGCCCACGCGAGGCCACATCGGTGGCGACCAGGACTGAGCAGCTGCGGTTGGAAAACTGGGCCAACACCTGATCACGCTCGCGCTGCTCGAGTTCGCCGTAGAGGGCCAGTGCACTGAAACCCTGGGCTTGAAGCGCAGCTACCAATTCACGGCAACGGTTTTTGGTGTTGCAAAACGCCAGCGTGCTGACGGGTCTAAAGTGATTGAGTAACAAGGCCACTGTGGACAAGCGGTTGGCCCGAGTGACTTCATAAAACCGCTGCTCGATCAGGTTCTCGCTCTGTACCGTATTTATTTTGACTTGCTTGGGCTCACGCAAAAACTCACTCGCGATTTTGGCAATGCCCTCGGGGTAAGTGGCGGAGAACAGCAGGGTTTGCCTTTGCTTGGGGCATTGCCGGATGACGGTGGCCATGTCGTCGAAAAAACCCATGTCAAGCATGCGATCGGCCTCGTCGAGTACCAGGGTGTTGAGAGCCTCCAAATTGAGAGTTTGTCGCTCAAGGTGGTCCATGATGCGGCCCGGTGTTCCCACCACGATATGGGCGCCGTGTTCGAGTGAGGCATTTTGCATGCGCATGGGTACGCCGCCACACAGGGTAACGATTTTGATGTTTTCTTCGGCCCGGGCCAGCCGACGCAATTCCTGCGTTACCTGGTCAGCCAATTCACGGGTTGGACACAACACCAACGATTGCACAGCAAAGCGGCGTGGGTTCAGATTGGCCAGCAGCGCCAATGCAAATGCCGCTGTTTTGCCGCTGCCGGTTTGAGCCTGGGCAATCAAATCCTGGCCCAGCAACGCAATGGGCAGACTGGCCGCCTGGATCGGGGTCATCTCCAAGTAGCCCAGCTGCTGCAAATTGGCCAGGGTGGCCGGGCTCAGGGCGAGCTGGCTGAAACTGTTGCTGGCAGCGGAAGATGTTGGTTTGGAGAGGCTCATGCTCCGATTATCCGAGATAGTTCATTAGGGCGTGAGTGCATGGCGAGGCGAGTTGCGAGGCAGTTGGGTGGGTCGTGAGGAGTTCATAGCCACGCTATGGACGACGAGGGAGCCGCCGAAATGGCTGCAAATCGTCCGTCAGGCACCGCGCAGGGCCGAAGGCCCGCCTAATGGACTATCTCGGATTATCGGTGCTGGGCTCTTGCTTCAGAAGTAGGCCGCCCACAACATGGTGAGGCCGGCGACAGTTAACAACAAGTCCATCAACAAGTGGAATTTTTCAGCATTGAGCTGTTGCACAAAACGTTTGGCGATAAAAGATCCGGCGGTCAGCGAGCAACCGATGATCAGGCCCTTGGCCAAAGCCTCCAGCGGCATGGCACCCATTTCGCGAAAAGTCAGGGCTTTGCTGATAAAAACGGCGAGCGAACCCAGGGCTTCAGTGCCCAGAAAAGCGCCTTTAACCAGCCCATAGCCGAGGAAAAAAGGCGTATTGATGGGGCCGGTACTCACCACCAGTCCGGTGATGTAGCCAATGATGGCGCCGACCCCGGCCATGTGCCAGAGCGTGAGTCGCCATTGCCGTCGCATCATCCAGCGTCGCAGAGGAATCATGACGATGAAAAAAATACCCAGAATGGCCTCAACCACCCCGGGAGGCAGGCGCAACAGCGTTTGGGCGCCGAATGATGCGGCAGGAATTCCGGTGGCTGCATAAGCCGCGCAGACCCGCCAATCAACTTCGCGCCACCAGGCGGCCACCCGCGATGCATTGGCCATGATTGAGGCAATCGCCATGATGGGAACGGCTTCGCGCGGACCAAACACCAGGACCAGAACCGGCATCAACATGATGGAACTGCCAAAACCGACGATGCCCCCGAGAGTGCCTGCGATCAGGCCGATGAGTAAAACTAAAGCAAATTCCAAAGCCTGTCCTGCCGTTCAAATCGGATTAAATTCAAATATCTTGTCAAAGCAGCCACGATTATCCAACGCGCTGCGTGGACAATCACCCCATGGCTAATCTACCTGCTTTCATTGCCCCAGCTCGTTTTACTGATCCGGCCCAGGCGCTAGACCAGGTGCGTCGGATTTACGATGCCAGCCTGGCACATCTGCGATGGGCCATGAACCGTTATGTGGCGGGCCAAGCCTTGCAGGGTCATGTCCGGGCCTGCTACCCATTTGTCCGGATACATACGGATAGCGTGGCCCAAGCGGCAACGGGTGAGAACGACAGTCAGAGATTGAGCTATGGTTTTGTTGCTGGGGTTGGCCGTTACGAGACCACTCTGACACGGCCAGACCTGTTTGGGGATTACTACCTGGAGCAGTTCCGCCTGCTCCTGAACAACCATGGCGGCGAGCTAGAGGTCGGCACCAGTAACCAACCCATTCCGGTGCATTTCTCATTTGTTGAGCATGACCATGTGGAAGGCAGCATGAGTTTGCAGCGCAGACAACAAATGCGCGAAGTGTTTGACCTGCCCGACCTGGCTGCCATGGACGACGGGATTGCCAACGGAACCCATGTATCGAATGCTGGCGAGGCTCAGCCTTTGTCCCTGTTCACAGCGCCGCGGGTTGATTATTCGCTGCAGCGCTTGCGTCACTACACCGGTACCGCGCCCGAGTGGTTCCAGAACTTTGTGTTGTTCACCAATTACCAGTTCTACATCAATGAATTTGTTCGTCTGGGTCAGGCCGCCATGGCGGATCCGAACAGCGAGTATGTGGCTTTTGTTCAGCCCGGCAATGTGGTGACACGCCGGGTTGGTTTGCCCGGCGAACCGGGTGATGAGCGTGGGCTGGCGCCGCCGAGTCTGCCGCAAATGCCGGCCTACCACTTGATGCGCGCCGATCGAAGCGGTATCACCATGGTCAATATCGGTGTCGGCCCGGCCAATGCCAAAACCATTACTGATCACATCGCCGTGATTCGACCGCATACCTGGTTGATGCTGGGACATTGCGCTGGACTGCGCAACAGCCAACAACTGGGCGATTACGTGCTGGCCCATGCCTATGTCCGAGAAGACCATGTGCTGGACGAAGAGCTGCCGCTGTGGGTTCCGATCCCGGCGTTGGCCGAAATTCAGGTGGCGCTGGAGCAAGCGGTGGCCGATGTGACACAAGTCACCGGCCCCGAGCTCAAGACCCTGATGCGCACCGGTACTGTGGCGAGCACCGACAACCGCAATTGGGAATTGTTGCCCGACAACAAGCCGCAGCGTCGTTTCAGTCAGAGCCGGGCAGTGGCACTGGACATGGAGAGTGCGACCATTGCGGCCAACGGTTTTCGTTTCCGGGTGCCTTACGGTACTTTGCTGTGCGTGAGCGACAAACCCCTGCATGGTGAAATCAAGTTGCCGGGCATGGCCAACCATTTTTACCGGGAACGGGTCGATCAGCACCTGCGCATTGGTATGCGTGCTATCGAGCTGTTGCGCGAGCAAGGCATTGACAAACTGCACAGCCGAAAACTGCGCAGTTTCAATGAAGTCGCTTTTCAATAAAAACGGTTGCACCCAGCGATGACTTCTTCCCTGTTGCAAGCCAACCGTCTGTGTAAAAACTACGGTGACAGCGTGGCGGTGAGCGATTTGACATTCGCTATTTCACCGGGGGAATGTCTGGGGGTGATCGGACCCAACGGCGCGGGCAAGACCACCACGTTGCGTATGTGCCTGGGCTTGAGCCGGCCCGATAGCGGACAGATTCACTATGCTTTTGCTGATCAGCCGGGATGGGCTATGCCGCAAGATGCGCTGGCGATCAAGACCCGGCTGGGGGTGGTCAGTCAGATGGACACGCTCGACCCCGATTTCAATTGCGCTGAAAACCTGCTGGTCTACGGTCGTTATTTCGGAATGAAAGACGCTGACATAGCGAAGCGAATTCCACAACTGCTGGAGTTTGCAGCGCTGCTCCACAAGGCCAAGAGCAAGCCCGGCGAACTGTCTGGCGGCATGAAGAGGCGGCTCAGTTTGGCGCGCGCGCTGGTCAATGATCCCGAGTTGCTGCTGCTCGATGAGCCCACCACGGGGCTCGATCCGCAGGCCCGGCATTTGATGTGGGAGCGCTTGCAGCTGTTGTTGCAACAGGGGAAATCGATCCTGCTGACGACGCATTTCATGGACGAAGCCGAGCGCTTGTGTTCCAGGCTATTGGTACTTGATCATGGGAAAAAAATTGCCGAGGGTCGCCCGCGGGACCTGATCGCCCAGTACCTGGAGCCCGAAGTGGTTGAGGTCTACGGTGCTGGCGCCCTGGCCTTGCAGGACTCGCCGCTGAAGGCGCTGGCCAGCCGAGTCGAATGCAGCGGCGAAACGCTGTTTTTCTACACCCATGATGCGCGGGCCCTGCTCAATGCCTTGCTGACTCAGCCGCAGTTGCGTACGCTGCATCGACCCGCCAACTTGGAAGACTTGTTCCTCAAGCTAACCGGGCGTCAAATCAGGGAGGACGGCTGATGGCTCACGCTGATTCAAGTCCGAGCATCTGGCGGCCACCGGTGTTGTCGCTGCGCTTTTGGCCTGTGTTTTTGCGCAACTTGTTGGTCTGGCGCAAGCTGGCAATTCCCAGTCTGCTGGGCAATATCGCCGAACCTTTGATGTGGTTGCTGGCTTTTGGTTATGGCATGGGGGAGTTGGTGGGGCAGGTCAAACTGCCCAGTCCCCAGGGGGAAATCGTCGTTCCTTACTTGTTATTCTTGGCCAGTGGTTCGATCTGCATGAGCGCCATGAATGCAGCTTCATTCGAAGCTTTGTATTCGGCATTTTCCAGAATGCATGTTCAAAAAACTTGGGACGGCATCATGAATGCGCCCATCAGCCTAGACGATGTGGTGTTGGCTGAAATGCTGTGGGCTGCTTTCAAATCTTTGTTCACGGTGACAGCCATCCTGGCTGTGATGCTGGCGCTGGGCATCAGCAGCAGTCCCAAATTGGTGTTGGCTTGGTTTGTTTTGCTGGGCGCCGGAATTACTTTTTCTTGCATCGCCTTGATCTTCAATGCTTTGGCCAAGGGTTACGATTTCTTTACTTATTTCTTCACTTTGTTTCTGACACCCATGATGTTTTTAAGCGGGGTGTTTTTTCCGCGCGAGCAATTGCCGCCGCTGGTCAAAACCATCTCGGATGGCTTGCCCCTGACCCATGTGGTGGAACTGGTTCGGCCTTTGTTTATGAATCAGTGGCCTAGCGAAGCCCTGCGCCACGCAGCGGTACTGCTGCTCACCACCGTATTGTCGTTTTGGCTGGCGCTGGCGCTCACGCGCAAGCGGTTTTCTGTTTAGCCAATATGAACTCAGAAAGCCAACCGCCCGCACACCCGTTTCATACGTTGACGCCCGATCTGGTGCTTGACGCTCTGGCCAGCGTCGGTCTGTACGGCGACGGACGCTTGCTGGGCTTGAGTTCGTATGAAAACCGGGTTTATCAAATTCACTTGGAAGATGGTTCGGTCGTGGTTGCCAAGTTCTACCGGCCCGAGCGCTGGAGTGATGCGCAAATTCAGGAGGAGCACGATTTTTCTGCCGAGTTGATGGCTGCCGAAATTCCCATGATCGGGCCTTTGCTTTTGCAAGGTCGGAGCTTGCAGCACTTCGGTGGTTTTTCCTTCAGTGTCAGTCCGCGTCGAGGCGGGCGCATGCCCGAACTCGATGACGCTCAAACGCTGGAATGGATTGGCCGGTTTTTGGCGCGCATTCACACGGTGGGTGGTCAAGCCCGGTTTGAGCACCGTCCAGACCTCGACCTCCAGAGTTTTGGCGTGGCCTCGCGCGATTGGTTGCTGGCCAATGACCAGTTGCCGCTCGATGTACAAGCGCCTTGGGCGCGGGTCTGTCAGGAGGCGTTAGAGCTGATTGCCAGCCATGATTGCCTCAGCGCTGTTGCAGCGCGGCCTTCGGACTCTGGGATTCACCGCATTCGGCTGCATGGCGACTGCCACCCCGGCAACATTTTGTGGACCCCCACCGAGGTCCCCGTAGCGGCCGGACCGGGTCCGCATTTTGTTGATCTGGACGATGCCCGTAGCGGCCCTGCGGTGCAAGACCTGTGGATGCTGGCTTCGGGCAATCGGGCTCAACAGACTCGGCAATTGGGGATTTTGCTCGATGGCTACGAGCAGTTTCGCGAGTTCGATCGGCGCGAACTGGCCTTGATCGAGCCACTGCGCACCCTGCGTTTAATCCATTACAGCGCCTGGCTGGCCCGGCGTTGGAATGACCCGATCTTCCCGATCAATTTCCCTTGGTTTGGCAGCAGCGATTACTGGAAAGGGCAGATCCAGATGTTGCAAGACCAGATCGAAGCCATGCAGGAGCCGCCGTTGCTGCTTTAGCGCCTGATCCCAGAGCAATCATCCTATTAAGTTACGAAATTCACGGCAGCGATAGACTCTTCTGGCGCAAGGAACTTGGCACCGAACGGTGTGTACGCCCAGGCGCCCGGGGTGGGCAGCTCCGCGGCTGTCCCCCGGCCTGTGGCCTCCGCCTTGATGCCGCTGCGCCGCCCACCCCAAACACCCGGGCATCAATGAGAGTTGCTACTGAGCGCTGGAAAACCCAATACCTTGGCAGGAGCAGGGCAGTGGTGCGCTCAGCGCAGCGGCATCAAGGAGGAATTGTCGGCCCTTGGCCGGCAAGGGGGACAGCCGCGGAGCTGAGTGCGCTGCTGCCCTCCTCCTGAGCCAAAAAAGCCCAAGTTGACATGGCTCTCGTTTGTCATCATTTATGAAAACATCAATAGGTTCAAACCAGCGGGTTGTCCATGGCACCAATGCCATCGATTTCAACCCGAACCACATCACCGGCCTTGAGGTATTTGGGCGGTTTGAAACCAATTCCGACGCCGACCGGGGTGCCCGTGGCGATGATGTCGCCGGGGTAGAGCGTGATGCCGGCGGACAGGGTCTCGATCAGGGTCGGAATATTGAAAATCAAGTCGGTGGTGCTGGCGTTTTGCCGCAATTCGCCGTTGACCAAGCAGCGAACCTGGGTGTTCGCGCCGTCGAGTTCGTCGGCGCTGACCAAGTAGGGGCCCATCGGGCAGAACGTGTCGAACGACTTGCCCAGCAACCACTGGGAATGGCGGCCTTGCCAGTCGCGCGCCGTGACGTCGTTGATGATGGTGTAGCCCCAGACATGACCCATGGCGTCCTGCGCGCTGATGCCTTTACCACCTTTGCCGATGATCACGGCAAGTTCGACTTCGTAATCGATCGCGGTAGAGACTTCGGTCGGAATCACGATATGGGCGTTGGGGCCAATCACCGACTCCGGGACTTTGGAGAAAATGATCGGCACTTGGGGAATGGCACCCGCTGCCGCACTGCTGTCAAAGCCGCTGCCGGCGAATTCCCGGGCGTGGGCGTGGTAATTCTTGCCAACGCAAAAAATATTGCGACGAGGCCGCGGAATCGGGGCGATGACTTGCAATTCGCTCAGTTTCAGAGCGGCCAGGGTGGCGGGCCATTTAGCCCCGGCAGCCTGAGCTTCGATCAGCGGCAGTGCACCGAGTTCACGTTGGGCAGCGGGCAGGTCAAACGGAGCGACAGTTTGCAGATCGGCCGAGACCAGTCCGACACCGATTTGACCTTGATGGCGATAAGTAACGATTTTCATGGATGAGAAAAGAATGAAGCGGGGTTTCCCCCGGGGTAAAGCTAAGCGCGACATGCTAGCATGCCGCACGCGCCCCAAGCACAGCGGAAAGCGCTTGCGTAACAGATCAGGAGATTTCATGAAACACCGTATTCGATTGTTGGCTGCCTGCCTTTTGGGCTCGGCCACACTGGCCTTGGCCCAAACCCCATGGCCCGCCCGTTCCATCACCATGGTGGTTCCTTTCCCGCCCGGAGGCTTGGCCGATTTGGTGGCCAGACCGGTGGCTGAAGCCATGGCACGCGACTTGGGGCAGCCGGTGGTGATCGAGAACAGGGCTGGCGCCGGTGGTGGCATTGGCATGGCTTACACCGCCAAAGCCAAGCCCGACGGGCACACGGTGGTGCTGGCACTGTCCTCGCTGACCGTGATTCCTGAAGCTGATGTGGTGCTCGGTCGGTCCCAGATGTACGCACTGGGCGATTTGCGACCGATTGCCCGTTTTACGGCCGACCCCACGGTACTGGCGGTGCGTGCCGATGCGCCATGGAAAAGTTTTTCCGACTTTGTTGAAGACGCCAAGAAGCGCCCGACTGCGATCAACTACGGTTCCTCCGGTAACTACGGGACCATGCACGTACCGATGGAAATTCTGGCGCAAAGCGCCGGCATCAAAATGACACATGTGCCTTTCACCGGGGCTGCCCCGGCGGTGGTGGCTTTGTTAGGTGGACAAATTGATGCGATCTCTACCGGCCCGGCCACCGTGTTGCAGCACATCAAGGCCGGCAAGTTGCGGGTTTTGGCGCATTGGGGCAACGGTCGCTTGGCTTCCATGCCCGAAGTGCCCAGTATCAAGGACAGCGGCCTGAATGTGGAGTACGCCCAGTGGTCGGGTTTGTTCATTCCGTCGGCCACGCCCGAACCGATAGCGCAACGCTTGCGCGCTGCCGCCAAATTTGCCGCAGCCGATGCCAAGGTCAACGAAGTGATTCAGGGTGCGGGCAGCCCGGTGCTGTTCCAGGATTCGGCTGATTTTGAGAAATATGTTCAGCTCGATGCCAAGCGCATGGTTGACGTGGTCAAGCGGATTGGAAAATTAAACTAATCCCATTAGCCGCTCTTTTATTCAAGTCGGCAAGTCAGAAATTCTGCCTGCTGATGTGATTGGGGTGGATGGCGCAGTGAAATAAAGGGGGAGCCCAAAGGGCGGCGGACATTCACGCAGCCATTTGCCCCGGTCGCATCAGCAACCAAAAGCAGACGCGAACCTAGACTGTGTTGTGAATAATGGAATGCTGAAAAGGAGAAACGGAATGCGAATTTTCAATACCCTGTGCCTGAGTTTGGGTTTGACGGCTGTGCTGGGTCTGCCCCCGGCTGCGGCTCAAAATTACCCGTCCCGTACCGTGAAAATCGTGGTTCCTTTTGCGGCGGGGGGACCGGCTGATAACTACGCTCGATTCATCGCCTTGCGTCTGCAAGACAGCCTGGGTCAAACCTTTGTGGTGGAGAACCGGCCCGGTGCTGGCTCCATCATCGGCACCGACGTGGCGGCCAAAGCACCAGCCGATGGTTACACCTTGCTGATGATGTCCAACACCCACACGGTCAATGAGTCGCTGATTGCGAATAAGCCGTTTGCCTTGCTGCGCGACTTTATTCCGGTGGCACCCATCAATTACTCCGACCTGGTGCTGGTGGCTCACCCAGCCCTGGCCGCGGCAACGACAGGCGATGTGATCAAGTTGGCCTTGGCCAAGCCCGGCAAACTCAACTATGCATCCTCTGGGCAGGGAACGCCTTATCACATGGCGGGCGAATTGTTCAAGAGCATGTCGGGGACTTTTTTAGTTCACATTCCCTACAAAGGCAGTTCGGGTGCGCGTACCGACGTCATCGGTGGCCAGGTTGACATGATGTTCGATGCGGTCACCACCATGGCTGAGCAGGTGAAGGCCGGCAAGGTCAAAGCGATTGCCACCACGGGCAAAGTTCGGTCTGATGTGTTGCCTGATGTACCAACACTGAGCGAATCTGGGGTGGCTGGATATGAGGCCACCATTTGGCTCGGGCTGATGGCCCCCAGAGGTACGTCCAAAGCGGTGGTTGAGCGGCTCAACGAAGCGGTGTCGAAAATCGTGGGGCAAAGCGAGGTGCGTCAGCTTTGGGCCAAGCAAGGGGCTGTCGCGATGGTGATGACGCCTGAAGTTTTCGAGAAATACACCCGGGACGACATTGCCAAATGGGCCGGGGTGATCAAGGCCGCCGGCATTAAGGCCGATTGAAATGAGTACATTGAATGTGTTGAGTGGTGGTGCTGCCCAGGGCCTGGTCTCTGAATTGCAGGGCCGGTTTTTTGCAGAATCAGGTCGCGCGATTGCGGGGACATACGGTGCGGTGGGGATGATGCGGGACAAACTGCTCTCCGGTGCACCCTGTGATGTGCTGATCCTGACCCAGGCCTTGATCGATCAGCTCACGGCCACGGGCCAGGTCAGCGCTGGCAGCGCTAGTCCTTTGGGCCGGGTCAAGACCGGCATTGCCGTAAAAACGGGGGAAGTCGCACCGACTGTCGATACGCCTGATGCTTTGAGATCGGCTTTGCTGGCTGCCCGGGGTATTTATTTCCCTGATCCCGCCAAAGCCACGGCTGGAATCCATTTTATGAAGGTGCTGGTGGAGTTGGGCATCGATGAAGCTTTGACCCCTCGCTTGCGGCCATTCCCCAATGGAGCGACCGCCATGCTTGAGATGGCCTCGTCGCCCGAGTCAGGCCTGATCGGTTGTACCCAGGTGACTGAAATTATTTTCGCCCCCGGCGTTGAGCTGGTGGCCCGTTTGCCGCAGCAGTTTGAGCTGGCCACGGTCTATACCGCGGCGGTATGTAGCCAGACCGAACAACCGCAAGCGGCCAGGATGTTGGTTGAACTGCTGGCCAGCCCGCAGGCTGCAGAAATTAGGCGCTCGGGTGGGTTCGAGTAAGGCGCCAAGCTCTGCGTTTTCATGGTACAGGGGCACTTGATAGGTGAGTAAGTCAGTATTGACGCGAGCCCTCTGCCGATTCAGAATGCTCAGCGGCGCCAGCGGGCGCCAATCCACTTCAGAAAGGTCAAGATGTTAGCCAAGATCACTCGTTTTTCAACCATCGCCAGCGCCATGGTCCTTGCCGTCTCCGCCTTGGTCGGCTGCGCCAACATGACAGCCATGTCGGATCGGATTACGGGCTGGACCACCCTGGTCGACGGCGCCAGCGGTCTGGACAACTGGGATCGCATCGGCGACGCCAATTGGCGCTCCGAGGATGGGGCCATCGTGGCTGACAAGGCCAAGGTCACCAGCTACCTGGTCTCTAAAAAGTCGTACCAGGATTTTCAGATTCGAGCCGAATTCTGGGCTGATCACAGCACCAACAGCGGCATCTTCATCCGGGCCGCCGATCCCAAGAAAATCGGCGCCGACAGCTCGTATGAGGTCAACATCTACGACCAACGCCCCGATCCGAGCTACGGCACAGCTGCTATCGTCGATTTCGCCAAGGTCTCGCCCATGCCCAGGGCCGGCGGTCAATGGAATACATTTCTGATCACCGCCAAGGGAAGCCAGTTAACGGTGGAATTCAACGGCGTGCAGACCGTCAACATTCAGAACAGCAAGTTCGCCAGCGGCCCGTTTGCGCTCCAGTTCGGCAATGGTCCCAACAACGCGCCAGGCGGCGCGATCAAATGGCGCAAGGTGCAGATCCGTTCGATCTGAACCTGATCAAGGCAAAAATTCAGGAAGCTTGCGCAAGTTTTGATGGGTAGCGATACGGTCGGCTTAGCGGCCATTAATCCCCAGCAACTCTACTTCAAACAGCAGCGTTGCATGGGGCGGAATCACACCGCCGGCACCACGTTCCCCGTAGGCGATCGCTGACGGGCAGGTCAACTTGGCTTTAGCACCCACTTTCATGCGCTGCACGCCCTCGGTCCAACAGGGAATGACGCGGTTCAGGGGGAACTCGATGGCCGCATTGCGTTTGTAGGAGCTGTCAAATTCACGGCCATCGGGGAAAGTGCCACGGTAGTGCACTTTGACCGTGTCGCTGGCTGACGGGCTGGCACCATTGCCGTCTTTAAGCGATAGGTAGACCAGACCGCTGGCCGTGACGACGGCACCGTGCTCTTTGGCAGCAGCGGCAAGCGTGGCATCTGCGGCTTGAGCCGCAGGCCAAGTGCACAGTGTGGCGAGTGCGATGGTCAGGGTGATGAGGTGTTGGTCTATTTTCATGGTGGCAGGGAGTGAGTGTGCTTGAGTGTAGCGCTCGGCCTGAAGCAAAAAACCCGGCAACGGGGGCGCTGCCGGGTTTTTAGGAGGGGGCTAGCTTCAGACCAACAACGCATTGACTCTTCTGACATAAGCCGCTGGGTCGGCCGGCAGGCCGCCTTCGGACAGCAGGGCTTGGTCGAACAGGATATGGGCCAGATCGTTGAAGTGCACCGAGCCCGTACCGTCAATTCCAAGTTTCTTCACCAGTGGGTGCTCGGCATTGACTTCCAGTACCGGTTTGACATCAGGCGCGGCCTGACCGGCTTGCTTGAGCATACGCGCCAGCTGGGTGCTCATGCCGTGGTCCTGCACCACCAGACAAGCGGCTGAATCGACCAGACGAGTCGTCACGCGTACGTCTTCGGCCTTGTCCTTGAGCGCTTCCTTGAGCTTGGCCAGCAGGGGTTTGAAGTTCTCGGCCGCTTCTTCGGCAGCTTTTTTCTCAGCCTCGTCTTGCAGCTTGCCCAGATCGACCGCACCCTTGGCCACCGATTGCAGTGGTGTGCCATCAAAGTCCTGCAAGTAGTTCAGCGCCCATTCGTCGACCCGATCGGTCATGAGCAGAACTTCGATACCTTTTTTCTTGAACACTTCAAGTTGCGGGCTGTTCTTGGCTGCGGCAAGGGTATCGGCCGTGATGTAGTAAATCGCATCCTGGCCTTCCTTCATGCGGGACTTGTAGTCGGCAAAGCTCACGCTCACCGTGTCGCTGTTGGAACTGGCAAAACGCAGCAGCTTGGCCAGGCGCTCTTTGTTGGCAAAATCTTCGCCCAAGCCTTCCTTGAGTACCGCGCCAAATTCAGCATAAAACTTGCTGTACTTGCCAAGTGCTTGTGCTGCTTGGGCTTTTTCTTCTTCACTCAGAATGTCGCTAACACCTTCGGTAGTCTCTGGCAATTTGTCATGCTTGGCCAGGTCTTCCAGCATGCCCAGCACCCGCTTGCTGCAGCCTTCACGGATGGCTTTGACATCGCGGCTTTCTTGCAGCAGCTCACGGCTCACGTTGAGCGGCAAATCGGCTGAATCGATCACGCCTTTGACAAAGCGCAAGTAACTCGGCAACAGCGCTTCGGCGTCGTCCATGATGAAGACCCGCTTCACATAGAGCTTGAGCCCGCTTTTGCGTTCGCGGTTCCACAAGTCCATCGGCGCTTGCGACGGCAAGTAGAGCAGTTGGGTGTATTCAGTGCTGCCCTCGACCCGGTTGTGGGTGTGGGCCAGCGGAGCTTCCTGGTCGTGGCTGATCTGTTTGTAGAACTCGTCGTATTGTTCGGCGCTGATGTCTTTCTTGGCCCTGGCCCAGATTGCACTGCCCTGGTTCACGCTGTCCCACTCACCCGTCTTCACCATGGCGCCGGGCTGGCGGCCACCCTGCTCATCACTGGGGTTGATTAGCTCGCCGTCTTTCCACTCTTCTTTTTCCATCAGGATTGGCAAGCTGATGTGATCAGAGTACTTGGCGATGATGCCCTTGACTTTCCAGGCGTTGGCGTAGTCCAGCGCGTCTTCTCGCAGGTGCAGGATGACGCTGGTACCGCGCGCTGCGCGCTCAATGGTCTCGACCTCAAAATCACCCGCGCCACCGCTGATCCAGCGCACGCCTTCTTCAGCCTTGAGGCCAGCGCGACGCGACTCGACGGTGATTTTGTCGGCGACGATAAAACCCGAATAAAAACCCACGCCAAATTGGCCAATCAGCTGCGAGTCAGCTTTCTGGTCGCCAGAGAGTTTGGAGACAAAGTCTTTGGTTCCGCTTTTGGCAATGGTGCCCAGGTGGTCGATCGCTTCTTGTTGGCTCATGCCAATACCGTTGTCGCTGATGGTCAGGGTCTTGGCTTGGTTGTCAAAAGAAACGCGCACTTCCAGATTGGGTGCGTCTTCGTAAAGATCGGACTGGTTCAGCGCCTCAAAGCGCAACTTGTCGCAAGCGTCGGAGGCGTTGGAGATCAGTTCACGCAGAAAAATCTCTTTGTTGGAGTACAGCGAATGGGTGACCAGGTGCAGCAGTTGCGCGACTTCGGCCTGGAAGGAAAGGGTTTGCTTGCTCATTGTGAATCAAAGTGGTTGGAAAAGAACGGCAGGACTGCCACGACGAAAAACTAGATAGTGACTGTTTTCAGAGTTTCAAGCCCTGGAACCAGGGCTTGGGAATTAAAACCGCTCATGCGGCTGCAAATAACGCCACTGACCCACCGGTAAATTCCCCAGCATGACTTGGCCGATTCGGACTCGTTTCAGTCCGACGACTTTCAGGCCGACCAATTCGCACATGCGGCGAATTTGGCGTTTCTTGCCTTCGGTCAGCACAAAACGCAGTTGCTCGGGATTTTGCCAGATGACTTTGGCCGGCTTCAGTGCTTGACCATCCAGGCTCAGGCCGTGGCGCAACTGGGTCAGCAGGGCGGGCGGGAACACGGCCTGGACGTTGCTGGTCACCGGGTCGTCATCGTCGAGTCGCACCAACTGACTCGGTTGCGCGTCCACCGTGTTCAGGCCGGTGTACATCACGCGCACCAGATATTCTTTCTCCATCACCGAATCTTCGCCAATCAACTGACGCGCCACCCGGCCGTCTTGGGTCAAAACCAGCAATCCGGTCGAATCGATGTCGAGTCGACCTGCGGGAACCAGGCTTTGGAGTTGTTTGGGGTGAAAGAAAAACCGGGCGTTGTCATCGATCCAGCGGTTGCCCGGCTGGACCAGGGTGATGGCGGGCTGGTGGCCGTCTTCGGCTTGGCCGCTGACGATGCCGATCGGTTTATTGAGCAGAATCGTGACTTGATTGGCCTGCTGGCCTTGCGCCTGTTTGTTAACTTCTATTTTCGCATCGGGTCCGACTTGCATTCCCATGCTGGCGACCACCCCATCGACCTTGACCCAGCCTTTGGCAATCCACTCGTCGGACTCTCGGCGCGAAGCCAAGCGCAACTCGGCCATGCGCTTGTTCAGTCGCATGGTGATTCCGGCTTCGGTCGTGGATGGGGCAGCTGTCCGTGGCCGCGCACCCTCGGGTTTGGCGGCGCGGCGAAACTGTGGGCGGGGTGCTGTCGAGTCGCTCACGCTTATTTGGTGTTGGCCAGAAAATGCGCCAGATCAGCCAACTCATTGTCTTTGAAGCCATGCAGGGCGGCCGACATCACCGTGTCGCGCCCGAGTCCGGCGTGATCGCGGAATTGTTTCATGCTGTCGAGCAGAAAGGCTTCGTGTTGACCCGCCAAGCGGGGAATTTGCTGGCGTCCGCTGTAATCGGGCAAGTGGCAAGTGCCGCACAAAGCCTGACGCGCCATCAGCTTTCCGCTCTCGAAACGTGCTGTGTTGATGGGTCCGGCACTGACGGGCGTGAGCTTCTGGCTTGAAAAATAATTGGCCATGGCCACCAGCTCAGCATCGTTCATGCCGTCGAGCTGGCCTTTCATTGCTGCGATATCACGCAAGCCTTCCCGAATCAGAACCAGTTGGTTTTCGATAAAAAGCTTGGGCTGACCGGCTAAGGAGGGGAACTGCGGAATGACCGAATTGCCTTGCGGACCATGACAAGCCATGCACTGTGCCAATTTCCCCGGATTGGGTTGTTGCGCTTGAACTGAAGCGATGAAAAAAAACAGGACCAGTGCAGTCAGACTGAAGCCGATTCTCGGGATGTGCATGTCGTAGTGAGGCCGCATGGAAAAGAAGCTTGCCATTATAAATTGTGGGCGATTGCTGGAAAGCCCATAAAAAAAGCAGGGCTGCTGTTGCCAGCGCCCTGCTTTGGATCTCAGACGGGAAATTACTTGCTGTAAGAAATGCGGTAAATCGCACCCAACTGCTCGTCCGACACCAGCAAAGCGCCGTCAGGCATTTGCAGGATGTAAGCCGGACGGCCCGAGAAGGTTTGCGTGGCTGAATCCAGGAAGCCGGTCAGGAACGGGGTGATCTTGCCATTTTTGCCATCGGCATCGGCGCGAACGTTCACCACGTCAAAACCACTTTTCACGTTACGGTTCCAGGAACCTTTGCGCGCCATGAACATGGTGTTCTTGTACTCGGCCGGGAACATGTTTCCGGTGTAGAACTGCAGACCCATGGTCGCAACGTGGCCACCCATGGAGACGGCTGTTGGTGTCACACCTTCGCAAGGATTGGCTTTCTTGATGTCACGATCGGGTACGAAATTGGCGTGGCAGTAGGGGAAGCCAAAGTTCTGGCCGACCTTGCTCAAGCGATTCAGTGAGTCTTCTGGGCTGTCGTCACCCATCCAGTCACGGCCATGGTTGGTGAACCAGAGTTCTTTGGTGACCGGATGCCAGTCAAAGCCCACCGAATTGCGCACACCGGTGGCGATCACTTCCATGCCCGAGCCGTCGGCGTTGTAACGGCGGATTTGCGCGTACTCGTCAGATGGCGGGATGCATATATTGCAAGGTGCGCCAAACGGCACATAGAGTTTTCCATCCGGGCCAAAGCGGATGTACTTCCAGTTGTGGTGCTGTTCTTTGGGCAATTTAAACAAGGCGGTCATGTCTACCGGCACCGCATTGGGGTTGGTTTCGATGCCGTCATAACGCAGCACTTTGTCGATCGCCATCACATAGAGCGAACCCTTGTTGATCACGACGGCGGGCTGATTCAGCTTGTCCACCAACACGCGGCTGGTGCGCTCTTTGCCGTTATCGCTGATCTCGTAAACGCGACCCAGACCTCGGGTTCCAGCATAAACTTTTCCGCTGTCGCCACGGGTCATGGCGCGTACGCCAGGGGTGCCGCTGGACCAGAGTTCAACTTTGAAGCCGGCCGGTACTTTGAGCTTATCGACTGGGATCTCGGCAGCTGGCGTGGCGGTCAAACGGCCTGCCAGCGGCGCCAGTTTGGAGTCGGCCATGTCGGCTTGACGACCTTGCTGCCAAGCCGGCGGTGGGGCGGCTGGAGTTTGGGCGGCGGCAAGGCCTGTGGCCAAGAGCGCAGCGATCAAAGCAATTTTCTTCATTTAATAGTCTCCGTGAATGATCAGAAGTGAGCTGGGCATGCTACCTCCGATTCGATGGCGATCGACTCAGGGTTTTCACTGAGAAGCTGGCTCCGTGATCGCGCAGTTGCGCTGATAGCATGGCCGGATGAAATTCAAAAAGTTTGGAATAAGAGGGGCTGTGGCACTGGCCATCGCGTGTCTGGCGCAGGCGACGTTGCAAGCACAAACGCTGGAGCATGTGGTGGTTTCGGCATCGCGTGCCGAGCAACGCAGCTTTGACGCGCCAGCAGCCATTGAGGCGATCGATCGCGACACGATTCAAAACGCCGGGCCGCAAGTCAATTTGTCGGAGTCGCTGAACCGGGTGCCGGGTTTGACAATTTTGAACCGGCAAAACTATGCCCAAGATTTGCAGCTGTCCATTCGCGGCTTCGGCGCTCGCTCGGCTTTCGGCATCCGTGGCATCCGCTTGTTGATCGACGGCATTCCGGCCACCACACCCGACGGTCAGGGCCAGGGCTCGTCGATCAGCCTGCCTTCAACCGAGCGAATCGAAGTCTTGCGCGGGCCCTTGGCCCTGATGTACGGCAACTCGTCGGGCGGCGTGATTCAGGCTTTCACGCGCGACGCACCCGAGCAAGCCGAGTTCAGCGCCCAGGCCTACACCGGCTCTTTCGGCCTGTCGCGCACCGACTGGCAATACGCCGGGCGGGTCGGCGACTATGGCTTGGTGGCGGACTACAGCACGTTTGAGACCCAGGGTTTTCGCGACAACAGCGCGGCCGAGCGCAAACAGTTCAATGGCAAGTTGAGTTTCAACTCGAATGAAAAAACCAAGGTAAATCTGGTGTTCAACCAGTTTGACATGCCGTTGGCGCAGGACCCGCTGGGGTTGACGATTGATCAACTGGCGACTGATCCGCGACTGGCCGGCAACAGTGCGATCAGCGCTCGCGTGCGCAAAATCACCAGCCAAAGCCAGGCCGGCGCTTCACTGCTTCACGCACTGGATGCGAACAGCGCGCTGACGGCGCGGGCTTACTTTGGCAATCGGGAGAACCTGCAGTACCTGACTGGCAACTGGGTCGGCCTGGAACGTGATTACTACGGTGCCGGTCTGCAATACAACGCGAAAGCCCAATGGAACGGGCGGCCCGTGACCTGGATGGCCGGTTATGACTACGATTTTTCCAAGGAGAGGCGTCAATCCGGTGCGGTAAGTGGGGGAGAGAAATCCGGGGCCCCCACACGCAACGAAGACAACCAGGCCGAGAACAGCGATCTGTTCGCCCAAGCGACGGTCCTGGTGTCCGATCGCGTCTCGATGACCGGGGGTGTCAGGCATAGTTCGGTTCGTTTTGTCAGCAACGATTACTACATCACGGACAGAAATCCTGATGGTTCGGGTTCCGTGAAATACCAGTCGACCAACCCCGTTCTTGGACTGACCTATCACGCTGGAGAAACGCTGAATCTGTACGCCAATTACGGCAAAGGATTTGAGACGCCAACGCTGGCGGAAGTGGCTTATAAGGAGGTTGCCGGCGCGGTGAAGGCCGAATTCAATCCGGCACTTAACGCGGCCATCAGCCATCACTACGAGGTCGGTGCCAAATGGTTGCCCAGTCTAGGTTCCAGGTTGGACCTCACTCTGTTCCAAATCAATTCGTCGGACGAGGTCGTGGTGTCTCTAGGTAGCGGCGGTCAGACAGTCTATAAAAATGCGCCGGGCACCAAACGTACAGGTGTGGAAATGGCAAGCCGTAGCCTGTTGAGCCCGAACTGGAGCGGGACTTTGTCGGCGTCTGCCATCGATGCACGCTTTAGCCAGGGTTTCAATACCGTGGCCTCGGGCAACAAGCTGCCCGCCATCCCGCAGCACTTCCTGTTCGGTGAATTGCTATGGACCAGCCAGACCCAAGAAGGTGGCCTGAAAAAGCCTAAGTTGGGCAGTCAGGCCGGTGCCGAACTGGTGGCTGCCGGACGGCTCTATGCCAACGATGTCAACACGGCTTCGGTCGATGGTTATACCGTGCTGAACCTCAAAGCCAGCCACGGTTGGGCGGTGGGCAAGGGCAGCTTGACGGCTTATGGCCGGATCGACAACGTGAGCGATAAGCGTTACGTGGGTTCCGTCATCGTCAACCAGTCGGCCTCCCAGTTTTACGAACCGGCCCCGGGTCGCAACTGGACGCTGGGTCTGAGACTGATCGTTCCTTTGTAATGGGTTCAATTTCGTGGAGAGTTGCATTGAGAAAACTTAGAGTTGGGGCAGTATCAAGGAATTACTTCAATCTTCCTCTTTGGATTGGACTAAGCCAGAACCTATTTCGAAAGGAAAATCTGGATGTTTCAGTAGAACTCTTCGAGCCGATCGATGCGGTTTGGCGAGGACTAAAAGAAGGTCAACTTGACTTGGCCTTGGGCGTGACTGAACAAATCATTCTTGACCAGGAAAATGGGGGGGATTTGGAAATTGTTGCCGGTAATGTCAATCGGCTCCCGTTTTCATTTATCTCCGGCAAGCACATCAGGTCCTTTGAGAATTTGCGTGGAAAAACGATTGGCGTCTCCTCTATCGAGTCTGGCAGCTCATCCCTGGTCATGAAAATCATGGCATCGCATGGCCTTCATTACCCGAATGATTACCAGCTGAAAGCAGTAGGCCCCATTTTGGCGCGCTGGGAAGGGCTTCAAACTGGAGAAATTGATGCAGGACTCCAAGGAGCGCCGCTGAACTATATGGCAGTTGACCAAGGGTTCAATTCTCTTTGTGAGCCTCGAGATCAATTTCCATGGTTTCAGTTCACCTCGTTAAATGTGTCCAACCGCTGGGCGCAGAACAATTCAGAAGACCTCATTGCGTTCCTGAGAGCTTTCCTGGTCGCCCATGAATGGTTTTATCAAAACCAAGAGGGGGTTCGAAACATTGCGATGAGGGAAACCGGGATAGCGTCCGATTACGCTGATCGTGCCTGGGTCGAGTACACCCAGGCAGAGATTTTTCCTCGCGATGGAGCCGCCAATCCCTTGGCCGTACAGGCCTTGATAGATACCAGTGCGTTGATACGTTCATTGCCGTCACGCGCTGACAAACCAGGTCAGGATTACATCAATTCCCGCTGGATAGATCAGGCTGGCCGAGACCTGGGGCGACACTGATGGAGACTTCAATCGATTACGGAAGTCGACTGCGGCTAGGCATCCTGATTCCATCCGGAAACGTGATAGCTGAGCCCCAAATACATGCGATGCTGCCTAGAGGGGTTGTTGCCTTGATTACCCGTTTGGAATTGCGCGGCAGTTCAGAATATGAGTTGCTGGAAATGTCACGTCAGGTGGAAGCTGGCGCTGGTTTGTTGGCCGATGCAGATGTCGATGAAATTATTTTTCATTGCACCGCAGTAAGCACCTTCAGTCCGGACATGGGCAATGACATTCAGCGTCGGATTGCTCAAGCCAGTGGCAAACCGACTTTCTCCACTTCAGAGGCTATCGTGGCAGGATTGAAGTCCCTGAATACGAAGAACATTGTTCTTCTGACGCCCTATCTACCGGAGGTCAATGCCAGGGAATGCGCTTTTCTGGAGCACCATGGATTCAAGGTTTTGAAACAAGTTGGTTTAGGCATCAATAGCAACAAGGACATGGCACGGTTACCCGAGCAGATCTGGCTAGACTTGGCCATCGAACACCAACATCCACTGGCCGATGCTTATTTCATTAGTTGTACTGCGGTCAAGTCAATCGAATCCATTGAGAAAATTGAAGCCCTTTTGAAGCGCCCGGTGATCACCAGCAATCAGGTCATGGTTTGGTATGCTTTGCGCAAGAATGGAATCAGCCAGCATCAATCTGGCTTGGGCCATTTGTTCGATCACGATCTGAAATTTTAAAAATATCACTGAGACCAATGATGCTTGTTTTGCCACCTGGTTCCTGCGACACACATTTCCATTTCTTTGATCAATCGCGTTATTCTTTTGCGCCGAGTCGAAGTTACACCCCAACGGATGCATTGCTGCTGGACTACAACAACCTGCGTAAGGCGTACGGGATTGATTGCGCGGTGCTGGTTCATCCCAGTGTTTATGGTGCAGATCATCAAAGCTTCGAAGATGCATTGCGTGAAAATCAAGACTGGCTGCGCGGGGTGGCTGTGGTTTATCCGGACACCTCTGAAAATGACATTGCGCGTTGGCACGCTCTAGGGGCCCGAGGGGCCAGAGTCAATGCCTTATTTAAAGGGGGGCCAGGAATTGCTGGCATCCGACAAATCGTAGAAAAAATAAAACCATTTGGCTGGCATTTGCAATTGCTGATTGATATTGAGAAGGATCCTGAGCTTGCTCAGAAGGTCTGCGAGATGGGTGTGGAAGTGGTCATTGATCACATGGGACACCATGAGGCCCAGGAATTGACCGCTGCACCTGGTTTTTCGAATGTGCTGAGTTTGCTCAAAGAGGGGCGCGCCTGGGTCAAGTTGTCTGGGCCTTACAGAATTTCCGCAGCTTCCCCAGCTTATCTGGATGTTCGACCTGTGGTTGATCAATTGTTGGAAGCGAACTGTAAACAGCTGGTCTGGGGGACCGACTGGCCTCATCCTTCGCCCCATTATCCGGTTCCCACCGACGGGCGACTGGTTGAGTTGGTTTTCGAATGGCTTCCTGAGGCCTCGTTACGTGAACAGGTTTTGGTTCACAATCCAAAACAGCTTTATTGGCGAGATTCAATAGCGAGCTGATGCCCAAATTGTTTAAGTTGATAAATTAAAGGAGACAACTTCATGAAAAAAAGACTTGTTATTACTGGCTTGAGCGCTTGTTTGGCCATGCTGCTGTTCGCGCCTGTGACCATCGCGCAGACCAAGACAGTTATTAAATTAGGTTGGACCTCCTCCGATGGGGCCCAGGATCCCTATGCCATCGGTGCCCGCGCTTATAAGGCGGCGCTGGAGGCGGCAAGCAAAGGCAGCATTGAAGTCCAGCTTTACCCGAACCGGCAACTGGGTGATGAAAAACCGATGCTCGAAGGACTCCGATTCGGGACAGTTGATGCAGCCATCATCACCAATGCGGTGGTTGCCCAGATTGAAACAGCTTTCCAGCTCAACGACCTGCCTTTTTTGTATTCGAATGAAGCACAAGCTCACAAGGTCCTTGATGGAAAAATAGGAGCTGAACTGGCCAAAAAACTAGATTCAAAAGGAATCGTTTTATTGGGGTACATGGAGGGCGGGTTCAGAAACATGATCAACAATAAAAAACCCGTTCAACAACCTTCTGATGTGACCGGTGTGAAGTATCGCGTCATGCAAAATCCAGTTTTCATTGATATGTTTAACTCGCTTGGCGGATCGGCCGTTCCAATGGCTTGGGGTGAGACTTTTACAGCGGTACAACAAGGAACTATTGATGGCTTGGAAATACCGCTGGCGGTGATCGATGCCAGTAAATACTACGAAGTAACCAAGTTCTTGTCCTTGACCAACCACACTTACTCAGCGATTCCTTTGCTCATGAGCAAGCGGACCCTGGACAAGCTGACGCCTGATCAACGTAAAGCGGTATTTGAAACGGCCAAACTGGCAGTCAGTGAACAGCGCAAGACGGCCGCCGACAATGCAAAACATTTGTTGACCGCCCTTCAATCCAAGGGAATGAAGGTGAATAACATTTCTGATGCAGCAGCTTTCCGCAAATCGGTTGCCCCGATGTATGAAAAGTTTCGTACCAGTATCGGTGCCGATCTATTGGCATCGACCCTCGAACTAGTCAAGTGATGCCCTGGATCGGCTGGCTGGGCAAAGTATCCGATTTCCTTGTTCGAATAGTCACTGCAGTCGTAGTCAGCCTGACTCTGGTCATGCTGACCTCGATTGGGTGGCAGATCTTCATGCGTTATGTCTTCAATCGGCCACCTTCGTGGACTGAGGAACTCGCATTGTTGTGTTTCACCTGGGTCAGCTTGCTCATGCTGGCGCTGGGTGTTCGGCAAGCTTTTCATGCTCGGATTGACCTATTGGCCAATCAACTTTCACGCAGCTGGTCGGAGACTCTGAATTGCCTGGTCTTGTTGATGACTGCCGGGTTCGGGGCTTTCCTGTGCATGGGAGGTACCACTTACCTTCTGGAAACGGCAAGTACTGTCTCGGCCGCCATCGCTTACCCAATTTACGTTCTAAATTTCGCAGCGCCAGTGTGTGGGGCGCTGGTGTTTTTCTTTGCCCTGGAACAGTTTTTTTGGAATATTTCCAGCAACAAAGCAATTCAGTCGGATAGAAAGTCGACGCAATGAACCTGACGGTTTGGATTTTGACGGCGGGTTTTGCGCTGATGATGGCCATCGGCGTACCTTTTGTTTTCGCCATTGGTTTGAGTGTGGTTGCCGTGTTGATCAGCATGGACATCCCATCGATACTTCTGCCGCAAACGCTGATTGCCGGAACCCAGTCTTTCAGTCTGCTGGCGATTCCATTTTTCATGCTGGCTGGGGAACTGATGACAGCCGGTGGTTTATCGCGTCGTTTGGTGGCGGTGGCCGATGTTTTTGTTCGCCATTTACCCGGTGGCATGGGCCACGTCACTATTCTGGCCGCAATTATTTTTGCGGCCATCTCAGGGTCGGCACCAGCAACTACCGCAGCAATCGGTGCCATCATGATTCCGGCCATGATCGAAAGGGGTTATGACGGCGCTTATGCGACAGCACTTTCAGTATCGGCGGGCGTTCTTGCCCCACTGATACCACCGTCGATTGCTTTTGTGATCTGGGGCGTGATTGCGGAGCAATCGATTTCCAAGCTCTTCCTCTCCGGTGTGGTGCCGGGTTTGGTCATGGCACTTGCCTTGATGATTGTGGTGGCCTTGCGAGCCCAAAGCGATAAGCTGCCCCGGATTGCACGGGCAACTTCAAATGAAGTCCTTAAGGCAGTTTGGGAGGGCAAGTGGGCATTGATGGCACCGATCATCGTGCTCGGTGGTATTTACGCGGGAATCTTTACCCCGACCGAGTCGGCTGCTGTGGCCTGCATCTACAGCTTGGCGGTGGGTATCTGCGTCGAGCAACGTATAGCGCTGAAAGACTTGCCACGCATCGTGCTTTCCGCCATGAAAATCAGTTCGATTGTGATGGCCATCATTGCAGTCTCCGCTGGCTTTGGAATCCTGGTGGCGCAAGAGCAATTGGCAATGAAGCTGGCAACTTTTCTGGGTGAGAATATCCAGCAGAAGTGGGTGATGTTGCTGCTGCTGAATGTGGCGTTCTTTTTGCTGGCGGCTGTAATGGATGAAATCGCCATCATGGTCATACTCGGCCCGATGCTGATTGCCATTGGCAATCGTTTCGGCGTAGACCCCATCCATTTCGGAGCCATCATCGTGACCAATGTCTCTATTGGCATGGCCGCTCCACCGATTGGATACTGTTTATTTGTCGGCATGGCGATCAGCGGACTTTCCTTGGCGCGCGTTGCCCGAGCCATTTGGCCTATGGTGATTGCGATGTTGATTGTTCTATTGTTAACAACCTACATACCGGGTTTTTCGTTGGCCTTTCAACGCTGAAAGTGCAGCTCTATCAACCTTGATCGCGAGAGGCCAGCGGGGTGTTGATCGGGTTCACAGGTCAGCGTTGTAACTCGGGCCCGGTTGCCCTGCCAGTCACTCGATACGCGCTCCCGAGGCTTTCACGATCGCACCGGCGGAGTCCCAATCGGCGCGCAACAATTTCTGGAAGTCGTCGGCGCTCATAGGCGCGGTCTCAACGCCCAGCCGCGTGAAGCGGTCCTGCACCACTGGATCAGTCAGCACCTTCTGCATCGCGGCATTGATTCTCTCCACCTCTGTTTTGGGCGTACCGGCGGGCGCCAACAGGCCGATCCAGGAATCGAACTTGTAGCCGGCCACTCCGGACTCTGCAACTGTAGGCAGCTCCGGCAGGAATCGCGAACGTTGCGTTCCGGTGTAGGCCAGCAGTTTGATGCGTGCATCCTGCTTGAACGGCACGACGCCGACGAGCGATGAAGTCACGCCCTGCACCCGTCCGGCCAGTACTTCGTTCACCGCATCACCGGTCGATTTCATTGGGATGTGCTGCATCGCCACGTCGGCCTTGGCCAGGAAGAAGGCCATGCCGAGGTGCGTGGCGCTCCCATTGCCCGCTGAGGCGTAGTTCATCGGTGCGCCGCCCTTGGCGCGAATGGCCTTGAGATAGTCAGCCATGTTGTTCACGCCCATGTTGCCCGGCACGGCGATCACATAGCCCGAGTTGCCAAGGTAGGTGATGCCGACAAAATCCTTGATTGGGTCGTACGGCAGCTTGGCGTAAAGGTGGCCGGCCAGGGTGTGGCTGGCCGCCGCGACGACCAGGGTGTTGCCATCGGGCGCGGCTTTGGCGACCAGTGCAGTGCCTATGGTTCCGCCGGCGCCGGCACGGTTTTCCACAATGACCGAAGCACCCAGCGCCTGCCCCAGTTCGTTGTTGAAAATGCGAGCAATGGTGTCCTGCACTGCGCCAGGCCCGAATGGCACGACGATCCGAATGACGCGCTGAGCCAACGCTTGCTGGCCCGCCAGTAGGCCAATGACAAGAGCGAAAGCGGCGTTGCGAAACAATTTGAACGGCATGGATACTCCTCAGGGTTGTGCCAGCCAGCGCTGGGCAAGACGGACGAAATAACTGGCTCCGACGGGGATGATCTCGTCGTTGAAATCGAACGATGTGTTGTGGATGATGCAGGGACCCGACCCGTGGTCGGGCATCCGATGGCCACCATCACCATTGCCAATGAATGCATAGCAGCCCGGTTTCACGCGCAGCATGTGGGCGAAGTCTTCCGCCCCCATCACGGCCGGAAAGTTCTCATCGACCCGGTCTGCGCCGACGACCTCGCGCATGACCTGAGCGGCGAAGCGTGCCTGCGCTTCGTGGTTCACCACCGGCGGCGACGCACGGCGGAAAGTGATTGCTGCGCTGCAGCCGTGCGCCTGGGCCACTCCAGTCGCCAGGCGGTTCAATCCCGCTTCGATGGCATCAAGCGCTTCTACGGTGAAGGTGCGCACCGTGCCGCCGACCGATGCCTTGTCCGGAATCACATTTGGCGCATCCGACCCTTGTAACTGCGTCACGGCCAGCAGGGCGCGCTCGGTCGAATTGACGACACGCGGAACCAGCGTCTGCAATTGTTGGGCGAGGTCAATCGTCGCGCCGACCGGGTCGATGCCCGTGTGCGGCATGGAAGCATGGGTGCCGCGCCCGGTAATGACGACTCGCCAGGTATTGCTTGAGGCCATCAGCGCACCATGGTTCAACGCGAAATTGCCCACGGCGCCGATCGAAAAGTTGTGCAGCGCAAACACCGCATCGCAAGGAAAACGCTCGAACAGGCCGTCCTGGATCATCTTCAGCGCACCAGCCTTGCCCATCTCCTCGGCCGGCTGGAAGATGAAGTTCACCGTTCCGCTGAAGTCACGTGCTTGCGCAAGATGCCAGGCTGCAGCCAGTAGCATCGTGGTGTGGCCGTCATGACCGCAGGCATGCATACGGCCATCGTGCTGCGAGCGGTGCGGAAAATGGTTCTCTTCTTGCAGGGGCAAGGCATCGAGGTCGGCACGCAGACCGATGCTGCGTTTACCGTCGCCGCAGCGCAGAACGCCGACCACACCCGTGCCCGCAACGCCGGTATGGACCTCGATGCCCCACTCGCGCAACAGATCAGCGACGATTTTTGAGGTTCGGTGCTCCTCGAAACCGAGTTCGGGGTGCGAATGGATATCGCGCCGAACGCGCACGAAACGCGATATATCGGCGAAGCTGTCGACCAGGTTCACAGGAAGGCTCCAGGTAGTGAGCGGCCAGTCTAATTCCATTTGCATTTCATTGATCGAGGTCCCAAGGGAAACTCCTTACTAGGGTCTACCCTGATTTGGATGCTTGCGAGGTCAAAAAATCATAAAAATAACCTAGCATGCAGGTCTCGGTTATCGGGCTGCAGCAGGGCGGTCAGAGAACAGGCCGCCGACAAGGACTTGGGATGCAGACGACGTTTCCACGACTACTGTTAAAACACGCAGCGCAAAGAGCGCTAGCTCCCGCTATGCGGGAAAAAGAATATGGCATTTGGCAGGCATTGAGTTGGGCTCAGCTGGCCAAGCTGGTTGAGTCCTTGGCCTGTGGCTTGCATCAGTCCGGTTTGCGTCGTGGCGACCATATGGTGGTTCTGGGTGCCAATCGACCGCGGCTCTACGCTGCCATGTTGGCAGCGCAATCGCTCGGGGCGATTCCAGTTCCCTTGTACCAGGATGCAGCGGCTGCGGAGTGTGTGTTTCCGATCAACAACGCTGAAGTGCGTTTCGTTTTTGCGGAAGACCAGGAGCAGGCGGACAAGCTGCTTGAGATTCGTAGCCAATGCCCTCAGCTCAACCACATCTTTTTTGATGATCCGCGTGGCCTGCGAAATTACCAGCAGCCGGGCTTGAGCAGCATGGATGAGCTGATCGCCTCAGGTCAAATTTTTGCGCAACAGCAGCCCGGATTTTTCCACTCCGAGGTCGAGCTTGGGCAAAGTGGCGATGTCGCGGCGCTGTTCTTCACCTCAGGCACCACCGGCAACCCCAAAGGCGTGGTTCATACCCATAACAGCTTGCTCGATGCAGCCAAGTCGGGTGCCGTGTTCGACCGTTTGACTGATCATGAAGAAGTTTTGGCGTATCTGCCACCGGCTTGGATTGGTCAGAATGTTTTCAGTTACGCCCAGTGGCTGGTCTGCGGCTATGTCGTGAATTGCCCGGAGTCGGCCGCGACCGTCGCGATCGATCTCAAGGAAGTCGGGCCAACCTATTATTTCGCGCCGCCACGCGTTTTCGAAGGCCTGTTGACCAGTGTGATGATCCGGATGGAAGACGCTGGCGCCATCATGCGCGGTCTGTTCCATTTCTTCATGAAGGTGGCGCAACGCGTTGGTCCCGCGACCATGGACGGCAAGTCGGTCGCTTGGTTTGATAAATTTCTTTATGCCTTGGGCAACGGACTGATTTACGGCCCATTGCGCAACAACCTGGGCCTGAGCCGGGTGCGTGTGGCCTACACCGCAGGCGAAGCCATCGGGCCGGATCTGTTTCGCTTTTACCGATCGATAGGCATTAACCTCAAACAACTTTATGGCTCGACCGAGACCGCCGTGTTTGTTTGTTTGCAACCCGATAACCAGGCCAAGGCCGATACGGTGGGCATCCCGATTGATGGCGTCGAAATCAAGGTGGCTGACAACGGCGAAATCTTGGTTCGTTCGCGCGGACTGCTCAAGGAATACTACAAAAACCCCGTGGCTACCGCCGAAGTGCTGACCACCGATGGCTGGTTCCATACCAGCGACGCTGGATTTATTGATGCCCAGGGCCACCTCAAGATCATCGACCGGGTTAAAGATGTAGGCCGGATCAAGGGCGGGGCGTTTGATGGTGCGATGTTCGCGCCAAAGTATGTCGAGAACAAACTCAAATTCTTCCCTTTCATCAAAGAAGTTGTGGGCTACGGAGATGGACGGGAAAAGGTATGCATCTTGGTCAACGTGGATTTCGACGCAGTGGGCAACTGGGCTGAACGGCGCAACCTGCCTTATGCGGGTTATGCCGATCTGGTTCAAAAGACCGAGGTCTATCAGCTGGTCAAAGAGTGTGTGGAAAAAGTCAACGCCGACTTGAGCCAGGACGCTTTGCTGGCCGGCAGCCAGATCAACCGCTTTCTGATTTTGCACAAAGAGCTGGACGCTGATGATGGCGAGCTGACCCGGACCAACAAAGTGCGACGCGGTTTCATTGCCGAGAAATACCAGCCTCTGGTCGATGCCTTGTACGCAGGCAAGACCGAGCAATTTATTGAAACCGTGGTCAAGTTTGAAGATGGGCGAAGTGGTAGCGTCAGCGCAACGCTCAAAATCGAAAATGCGCAGACCTTCGCGCCAGTCAAGGCAGCAGCATGAAGCATAAAAAAATTGGCGAAATCATCCTTGATGTCAAAAATATCAGCCTGGCTTTTGGTGGCGTCAAGGCCTTGAGCGACATCTCGTTTGATGTGCGCGAACATGAAGTACGAGCCATCATCGGCCCCAATGGCGCGGGTAAGACCTCGATGCTCAACTGCATCAATGGCGTCTATACCCCGCAGCACGGAACGATCAGCTTTCGTGGCCAGACTTTTGACCACATGGACAGCCATCAGGTGGCGCAAATGGGTATTGCCCGGACCTTCCAGAATCTGGCCTTGTTCAAGGGAATGAACGTGATCGACAATCTGATGTCGGGACGTAATTTGCGGATGAAAAGCAATATTTTTCTGCAAGCCTTGCACCTCGGACCCGCCGCCCGAGAGGAGATGGCGCACCGCGAATTTGTCGAGCACATCATTGATTTTCTTGAAATTCAGGCCTATCGAAAAACCCCGGTCGGGCAGTTGCCCTATGGCTTGCAAAAGCGCGTTGATCTGGGCCGAGCTTTGTCGATGGAGCCGCAAGTCTTGCTGCTTGATGAGCCGATGGCCGGCATGAACCTGGAAGAAAAACAGGATATGTGTCGTTTTGTTCTCGACATCAACGACGAATTTGGCACCACGGTGGTCTTGATCGAGCATGACATGGGCGTGGTGATGGATATTTCGGATCGTGTGGTGGTGCTCGATTACGGCAAAAAAATTGGCGATGGAACGCCCGACGAAGTACGTAACAATGAAGATGTGATCAGTGCGTATTTAGGGGCAAATCATTAAAACCGCGTGGAATAAATCGCTTGCCCGAAGCGAGCCAGCGCTATCCCCAACGGATTAAAGGAGTTCATGGCTTTTTTTCTTGAAACCCTCATCGGCGGCCTGATGGCTGGCATGTTGTATTCGTTGGTGGCGTTAGGCTTTGTTTTGATTTTCAAGGCCTCAGGCGTGTTCAATTTCGCCCAGGGCGCGATGGTCTTGTTTGCCGCGTTGGCGATGGCCCGTTTTGCCGAATGGTTGCCCCAATGGACCGGCATCAGCAGTCCCTTGGCCGCCAATCTGATGGCATTTTTGCTGGCCGGTGCGGTGATGTTTGCCGTGGCCGCACTGATTGAGCGACTGGTTTTGCGTCATTTGGTCAACCAGGAGGGGGCCACTTTGTTGATGGCGACTCTGGGCATTACCTATTTCATGGAAGGCTTGGGCCAGACCATCTTCGGCAGCGATATCTACAAAATTGATATTGGTATGCCCAAGGAGCCGGTATTTGTGCTGGACTCGGTGTTTGCCGGCGGCGTCATGGTCAATCAGGAAGATGTGATTGCTGCAGTGATTGCGGCAGCGCTGGTAGCCATGCTCAGTGTTTTTTTCCAAAAAACATCCACGGGACGCGCGTTGCGGGCCGTGGCCGACGACCATCAGGCGGCGCAATCGATCGGCATTCCTCTGAACCGCATTTGGGTGATTGTGTGGTGTGTTGCGGGTGTGGTGGCCTTGGTGGCCGGGATGATTTGGGGCTCCAAACTCGGCGTGCAGTTTTCCTTGTCCACGGTGGCGCTGCGGGCTTTGCCCGTGGTGATTTTGGGCGGTCTCACCTCAGTCCCCGGGGCCATCATCGGCGGCCTGATCATCGGCGTTGGTGAAAAACTGTCCGAGGTTTATCTGGGTCCGATGGTGGGTGGTGGCATCGAGATTTGGTTTGCCTACATGTTGGCTTTGGTGTTTTTGCTGTTCCGCCCCCAAGGCCTGTTTGGCGAAAAAATTATTGATCGCGTATGAAGTACGAGATCAATCATTTTTCGTTCATCTTGGCTTTGCCTTGGTGGGGAGGAAAGGCGCTTGGGGTAGGGGGCGCAGCGGCATCAAGGAGGAGCCCAACGGGCGGGGGACAGCCGCGGAGCTGCCTACTCCATGCGCCTCGATGCTGGAATTCGGGAACAATAATTAATTGGAATCTGACCCCAATTATTTAGCTAGCCATATTGAGGAAACCATGTTTTACAGAGAAAACGGTCAGTTCAAAACGACTTACGCAGCGGATCAGCAGATGTTTCCGATTGCGCAGGATCGTTGGTTCATGTTGGGCTTGCTGGTATTTGCTTGTGCTGGGGTCCCGTTCCTGGTTGACGAGTACATGCTGCGCGCGATTCTGATTCCATTTCTGATCCTGGCACTCGCTGCGCTGGGCGTGAATATTTTGGTGGGCTATTGCGGTCAGATCTCCCTGGGTTCGGGTGCTTTCATGGCCGTAGGCGCTTATGCGGCGTACAACACCTATGTCCGAATTGAGGGCATGCCCTTGATCGTGGCCCTGTTGGCTGGTGGTTTTTTCGCTACCCTGGTGGGCCTGTTTTTTGGTATTCCGAGCTTGCGGGTCAAGGGCTTGTACCTGGGGGTGACCACGTTGGCCGCCCAGTTTTTTTGCGACTGGGCTTTTTTGCGCGTTTCATGGTTTACCAACAACTCGGCGTCAGGCTCGGTCTCGGTCTCCAACTTGGAAATCATGGGCTGGCAGATCGAGTCCCCGATGCAGAAGTACTTGTTTTGCTTGGGTGTATTGCTGTTATTTGCGGTGTTGGCCAAGAACTTGGTGCGATCGGCCATTGGTCGCGAATGGATGGCCATTCGCGACATGGATGTAGCCGCTGCGGTGATCGGGATTCGTCCGATGTATGCCAAGCTCAGCGCTTTTGCCGTGAGCTCCTTCATCGTGGGCGTCGCCGGTGCGCTGTGGGGTTTTGTTCATTTGGGAAGCTGGGAGCCCGCAGCCTTTTCGATTGACCGCTCGTTTCAGTTGTTATTCATGGTCATCATCGGGGGCATGGGTTCCATCATGGGGAGTTTCTTCGGCGCAGCTTTCATCGTGATCTTGCCCATTTTTCTGAACCAAGCGCTGCCACTTCTGGGCCGCCTGATCGGGATTGAAATTTCAACCGCAGCCGTGAGCCATACCGAGTTGATGATTTTCGGTGCTCTGATTGTGTGGTTTTTGATTGTTGAGCCGCATGGCTTGGCGCGGCTCTGGAGTGTGGCCAAGCAGAAACTTCGTTTGTGGCCCTTTCCTCATTGACAATGTTTTCGGGTGTGATCGTCGGTGCTTCAACTTTTTACAGGAGATTCCTATGAGGCTTTTTAAAAATGCGCTGGTCACAGCGCTGACAGTGGCAAGTTGCGTTATGGTGCTCGGCAGTGCGCAGGCGCAAGCGCCCAAGGCGCAGGCGACGCCAGCGGCGACGGGAACTCAGTTTTTCCCGCTGCTGGTCTATCGCACGGGGGCTTACGCACCCAATGGCGTGCCGTTTGCCAACGGCATTTTGGACTACCTCAAACTTACCAATGCGCGCGGTGGTATCAACGGCGTCAAGCTGTCGTACGAGGAGTGCGAAACTGGTTACGCCACTGACCGTGGTGTGGAATGTTACGAGCGGCTCAAGGGCAAAAATGGTGGCGCCACGGTGTTCCAGCCACTGTCCACCGGCATCACGTTTGCACTGACCGAAAAAGCCCCGGCCGACAAGATCCCCTTGATCACCATGGGCTATGGTCGCAGCGAATCGGCCGATGGCGGCGTCTTTAAATGGAACTTCCCATTGACTGGCACTTACTGGGTGGCGGCAGATACCTTGATTCAGCACATTGCCAAAAAAGAAGGCGGTTACGACAAGCTCAAAGGCAAGAAAATCGCCTTGGTCTATCACGACAGCCCCTATGGAAAAGAGCCGATTCCATTGTTGCAAGAACGAGCTGCCATGCATGGGTACACATTGCAATTGTTGCCGGTGACGCATCCTGGGGTCGAACAAAAAGCCACCTGGCTGCAAATTCGCCAAAACCGTCCGGACTACGTTCTCAACTGGGGTTGGGGTGTGATGAATTCCACCGCACTGAAAGAGGCCCAAGCCACCGGTTATCCGCGTGAAAAAATGTACGGCGTCTGGTGGGCTGGTGCTGAGCCTGATGTCAAGGACGTGGGTCAGGGTGCCAAGGGCTACAACGCCATCATGATGATGCATGGTGCCGAACCCAATGCAGCAGTGACCAAAGAAGTGCTGGAAAAAGTCCACGCCAAAGGTCAGGGCACAGGTCCGAAGGAAGAAGTCGGTCAGGTGCTCTACATGCGGGGCTTGATCGCCGGCATGATGGCCGTTGAAGGCGTTCGTGCAGCGCAGGAGCGCTTTGGCAAAGGCAAGGTCATCACCGGTGAACAAGCGCGCTGGGGTTATGAAAACCTGAATCTGACACAAGCCAAGTTGGATGCCCTTGGCTTCAAAGGTTTCATGCGCCCGGTCTCCACCAGCTGCAACGACCATATGGGCGCATCATGGGCCCGGGTTCACACGTGGGATGGCAGCAAATTCGAGTGGACTTCGGACTGGATGCAGGCCGATGAACAAATCATCAAACCCATGGTGAAAGCTGCTGCCGATAAATATGCGGCAGAGAAGAAGCTGACGAGGCGCAGCGGAGCAGATTGCCAATCCTGATGGCGGATTGACGAACTTTCCCCCGCGCCCCTGCCTCGGCGGGGCGGGCGGCTCTTCTGAGCCGCCAATGGAAAGACCGCTGGGCGCGTCTTTCCATTGGCCAAATCGAGATATTTATGAGCACATCCAACATCGTTCTCAACCTCAACGGCATCGAGGTCATCTACAACCATGTGATCTTGGTGCTCAAGGGGGTGTCCTTGCAGGTGCCGGAGGGAAAAATAGTTGCCCTGCTTGGTGGTAACGGCGCAGGGAAAACCACCACCCTGCGCGCTATTTCCAATCTGCTCAAGGGTGAGCGCGGGGCGGTGACCAAGGGTTCGATCGAGTTGCGCGGCGAGCGGATCGAGAACCTCTCGCCTGCCGATCTGGTGCAGCGTGGGGTGGTGCAGGTGATGGAAGGGCGGCACTGTTTTGCGCATCTGACGATTGAAGAAAACTTGATGACGGGGGCCTACACCCGCAAGGACAAAACGGAGGTGGCGGCTAATTTGGAGAAGGTCTATAACTATTTTCCGCGCCTGAAAACTAGACGTACTTCGCAAGCGGCATACACCTCGGGTGGCGAGCAGCAAATGTGCGCGATTGGCCGGGCCCTGATGGCCAACCCCCGCATGGTTTTGCTGGACGAGCCCTCGATGGGGCTGGCGCCGCAAATTGTGCAAGAAGTGTTCGAAATCGTGAAAGACCTCAATCAAAAAGAGAAAGTCACGTTTTTACTGGCCGAACAAAACACCCATATGGCGCTCAAATACGCCGATTACGGTTACATCATGGAGAGCGGGCGGATCGTGATGGATGGTCTGGCCGCTGAGCTGGCCAGCAACGAAGACGTCAAGGAGTTTTACCTCGGTGTCGGTGGCGGTGAGCGCAAGAGCTTCAAGGACGTGAAAAGTTACAAGCGCAGAAAGCGCTGGCTGGCCTGATCGGCACAATCAGCATGAACTACGACGCGCTAGAGATTCGCAGCCCGACTGAGCGGGAAGCCGATTTGTTGCTGGCCTTGCCGCAGCAGATCGCCCAAGCTCAAAGCCGCAGCCCGGCCTTTGCAGAGATTTTGCAAGGCGTAGCGGCCAACACCATCACGAGCCGCGCAGCACTGGCACAACTGCCGGTGACACGCAAATCGGCATTGTTGGATTTGCAAATCAAGCAACGCGCGCACGATGTATTTGGTGGCTTCAGCACCCTGGGCTACGGAGCATCGATGCCACGGGTTTTCGCCAGTCCCGGAACGATTTATGAACCCGAAGGGAGCCGGCGTGATTACTGGCGGATGGCGCGGGCCTTGTTCGCCGCCGGTTTTAGATCGGGTGAGTTGATCCATAACTGCTTCAGTTACCACTTTGTACCGGCTGGTTCGATGATGGAAACGGGCGCCCATGCACTGGGCTGCACGGTATTTGCAGGCGGCACGGGCCAAACCGAGCAGCAGGTTCAGGCCATGGCCGAGTTGCGACCGGCGGGCTATATCGGCACACCGAGTTTCCTGCGCATCATTGTCGAAAAAGCTGCCGAAATGGGTGTGGCCTTGCCCAGCGTTAAGAAGGCCATGCTCGGTGGCGAGGCTTTTCCGCCGAGCTTGCGCGACTGGTTTAGCGAACGCGGCATCCAGGCCTACCAATGTTTTGCCACGGCCGATTTGGGACTGATCGCTTATGAGACCGAGGCGCGTGAGGGCTTGGTATTGGACGAAGGCGTGCTGCTGGAAATCGTTCGTCCCGGAACCAACGAACCGGTACCCGAGCCGCTGCCAGGTCAAGCGCCCGAGGTAGGTGAAATGGTCGTTACCACGCTGAACCCGGACTATCCTCTGATTCGTTTTGGTACCGGGGACCTGACGGCGGTGTTGCCCGGAGCTTGCCCGACCGGACGCAGTAACACCCGGATCCGGGGCTGGTTGGGCCGGGCAGACCAGACCACCAAAGTGCGAGGCATGTTCGTCCACGCCTCTCAGGTGGCTGACATTGCGCGGCGTTTCCCCGAAGTGGCGCGAGCCCGGCTGGTGATCACGGGGCAAATGGCCCAAGACGCCATGACCTTGAAGCTAGAAGTGGCTGCCAGACCTGAGGGCTTGGTGCAGCGCATCGAAACGGCCATCCGTGAAGTCACCAAATTGCGAGGTGAAGTGGAGTTGTTGGGTGTCGGGAGTTTGCCCAACGATGGACGTGTGATTGAAGATGCGCGTAGCTACCAATAATTAAACACCCCAGACAATTTCCTGGTTTTCGCGCAGACTGCGTCGGAGCATGTCCAAAAATGGCAGGCTGCGTTGGCGCAGTGAAATGGGCTCGAAACGCGGCGCGGCTTGGCCTTGGGACTCCGCTTGTTGCCGTAATTTTTGATGCGACTGTTCTTCTTGGCTAACCGCGGCCTCCAGCGCCGCTATGGCCTCAGCCATTTGCGATGGCAAGACAATGCCACTTGCGGCCTGTTCATCTTTGCCGATCAGGGCCAAAATCCTTTGGCCATTGGCTTGCAGCATGATGAGGTCGCCGCAAGCTTTGGATTTGAATTTGTAAATCAAAACGATTTCCTCAATGGATGAGGCTGTTAGTGGGTCAAATTGGCCCGTGGTTTTATGATGCGGGAGTAATTTTGACTTGCAGGGAGAAATAATTGTCTGACATTTTGCTACAAGGACTTGTGCCGTGAGCGGCAAGTCCACCAGCACTGGCCCTTTGGTTGGGCTTAAAGTTATCGAGTTAGGCCAACTGATTGCAGGGCCGTTCGCTGCCAAGACGCTGGCTGATTTTGGTGCCGATGTCATCAAGATTGAGCCCCCCGCCGATTCGAATCGGCCCGAATCCAATGGCGGTGACCCGTTGCGCCAGTGGCGCTTGCTCAAAGATGGAACTTCGGTATGGTGGCAGGTGCAGTCGCGCAACAAGCGTTCGGTGGTACTTGATTTGAAGCAGGCACAGGCGCAAGAAATCGTTCGCAGCTTGGCATTGCAGGCCGATGTGCTGATTGAAAACTTTCGCCCAGGTGCAATGGAGGCTTGGGGCCTGGGACCCGATGTGTTGCAAGCACTCAACCCCAAACTCATCATGCTGAGGATCAGCGGTTATGGCCAGACCGGCCCCTACCGTGATCGACCGGGTTTTGGCGTGGTGGCCGAGGCCATGGGGGGACTGCGCCATCTCACGGGCGAACCGGGCCGCGCGCCGGTGCGGGTTGGCGTCAGTATTGGCGATACGCTGGCGTCGCTGCATGGGGTGATCGGGATTCTGATGGCCTTGCACCATAGACGCATGAGCGTGTGCGCGCAAGCCCCGCAGGGCCGCGGACAGGTGATCGACGTCGCGCTGTACGAGGCCGTTTTCAATTGCATGGAAAGTCTATTGCCCGAATACAGCGTATTTGGCGCAGTGCGTCAGCCCTCGGGCAGTGCTTTGCCCGGGATTGCTCCGACCAATGCCTACCTCTGCGCTGATGGCGCATACGCCATCATCGCGGGCAATGGCGACAGTATTTTCAAGCGCTTGATGGCCTGCATCGGACGGTCAGATCTAGGTCTTGACCCGGCGCTGGGCGACAACGCCGGGCGGGTTAAGCGGGTCGATGAAATTGATGCCGCCATCGGCAACTGGGCCCAAACCCTGACGGTGGATAAAGTGTTGGAGCAATTGGCTAAGGCGGGCGTTCCGGCAGGAAAAATTTACACCATCGCCGACATTGCTGCTGACGCACATTACGCTGCGCGCGCCATGCTGGAGCAGGTGGTGCTCGATGACGGCAGCACGGTGTCGGTGCCGGGCTTCGTTCCCAAGTTGTCACTGACACCCGGCGCTCATCGACGCAACGCGCCGACCCTGGGCCAGGACACCGATGCCGTACTGCGCGAAGTGGGTCTGACCGAGGTTCAAATTCAAGAATTGCGCCAGCGCGGAGTGGTGGCCTGACGGGTTACACTGAACTACAGAGTCAGAACTAAAAAACCATTTTTTGAGAGCGATTGCATGATTCTTGTGACTGGTGGCGCCGGCTTTATTGGCTCGAATTTTGTTCTGGATTGGCTGGCCGCTTCGGACGAGTCGGTACTTAACTTGGATCTGCTGAGCTATGCCGGCAACCTGGAAAACCTGGCTTCGCTGCAAGCTGATACTCGCCATGTTTTTATTCAAGGCGACATCGGTGATCGGGACTTGCTCGATGGTTTACTGGCACAGTATCGGCCGCGTGCCATTCTCAATTTTGCTGCTGAATCGCATGTTGATCGGTCGATTCACGGTCCCGAAGACTTTATCCAGACCAACATCGTCGGAACGTTTCAGCTGTTGGAATCCGTGCGTTCCTATTGGAGTGGACTGGCAGACAAAGAGGCTTTTCGCTTTCTGCATGTCTCGACCGACGAGGTTTATGGATCTTTGAATCAGCAAGAAGCGGCATTTACCGAAAGCCACCGCTACCAGCCCAACAGCCCCTATTCAGCCAGCAAGGCTGCAAGCGATCACTTGGTGCGCGCTTACCACCACACCTACGGCCTTCCGGTTCTCACCACCAATTGTTCGAACAATTACGGGCCGTATCATTTCCCGGAAAAACTCATTCCTTTGATGATCGTTAATGCGCTGGCCGGCAAGGCCTTGCCCGTGTATGGGGATGGCATGCAGGTGCGCGATTGGCTTTACGTCAAAGACCATTGCAGCGCGATTCGGCGTGTGCTGGCGGCAGGAGCACCGGGCGAGGTCTATAACGTCGGGGGCTGGAATGAAATGCCCAATATCGAAATCGTCAAAACCGTGTGTCAACTGCTCGACGAGCTGCGTCCTAAGCGTGATGGCACCAGTTACCTGGATCAAGTCAGCTATGTGAAAGACCGGCCCGGCCATGACCGGCGTTACGCCATTGATGCCAGCAAGATCGAGCGCGAACTGGGTTGGAAGCCGGCCGAGACTTTCGACTCCGGCATTCGCAAAACTGTGGCCTGGTATCTGGATCATCCGGATTGGGTCAGTCATGTGCAGTCGGGCGCTTACCGGGCTTGGGTCGATACCCACTACAACGCAACTGCATGAGAATCCTGCTGCTGGGAAAGAACGGGCAAGTCGGCTGGGAGTTGCAGCGCAGCTTGGCTCCCTTGGGCGAAGTGATTGCCCTGGGTTCAGACAACCTGGGCGGCAATTTCACCGATCTGTCAGCACTGGAACAAACCGTACGCACGCTGCGCCCGGAGGTCATTGTCAATGCTGCTGCCTACACCGCCGTTGACAAAGCCCAGAGCGAGCCGGAGTTGGCACGAACCATCAATGCCTTAGCCCCCGGTGTGCTGGCACGCGAAGCCCACAGTCTGGGTGCTTGGTTGCTGCACTACTCGACCGAATATGTGTTTGATGGCAGCGGCGACCAGCCTTGGCTGGAGGGCGATGCAACGGCCCCCCTCAACGTTTACGGCCAGACCAAACTCGAGGGCGAGCAGTTGATTGCTGAGAGTGGCTGCGCTCATCTGATTTTTAGAACCAGTTGGGTCTATGCCGCGCGCGGTGGCAATTTCGCCAAAACCATGCTCAGACTAGCGCAGGAGCGCGACACCCTCAATGTGATTGATGACCAGTTCGGCGCACCCACCGGTGCTGACTTGCTGGCCGATGTCAGTGCCCACGCCTTGCGCGGCGTGGTGGGGCCAACACCGAACCGAGGGCTCAGCGGCCTCTACCACCTGGCGGCGAGTGGCGAAACCAGCTGGTATGGCTACGCCAAACTGGTGCTGGCCAGCGCGCAACAAGCTGGTGTCCAGCTCAAGCTGGGCCCGGCAGAACTCAGGCCCATAGCCAGCAGCAGTTTTCCAACGCCGGCCCCTCGACCCCATAATTCACGTCTGAATACCGATAAATTACGCACTGCATTTGACCTTTTTCTGCCGCCCTGGCAGCAAGGGCTGGCAAGGATGCTGAAAGAAACACTATGACCCAGCGCAAAGGCATCATTCTCGCGGGTGGCTCTGGCACCCGACTGCACCCAGCCACCTTGGCCATGAGCAAACAGCTGCTTCCGGTGTACGACAAACCCATGATTTACTACCCGCTGAGCACTTTGATGCTCTCGGGCATGCGCGACATTCTGGTCATCAGTACGCCGCAAGATATTCCACGCTTTCAGCAGCTGTTGGGCGATGGCGCGCAATGGGGTTTGAACCTGCAGTACGCGGTACAGCCCAGCCCCGACGGTTTGGCCCAGGCCTTCATCATTGGTGAAAAATTTATCGGCAATCAAACCAGCGCCCTGGTGCTGGGTGACAATATTTTTTATGGCCACGATCTGGGTCCCTTGCTGGAGCAAGCCGATGCGCAAGCCAGTGGTGCAACCGTCTTTGCCTACCATGTGCAGGATCCAGAACGCTATGGCGTGGTGGCTTTTGACAAAGCGGGTCAGGCCGTCAGCATCGATGAAAAACCGCTCAAACCCCAGAGCAACTATGCCGTGACGGGCTTGTATTTTTATGACACGAAGGTGGTCGACATTGCCAAAGCCGTCAAACCCAGTGCCCGGGGTGAGTTGGAAATCACCGCTGTGAATCAGGCTTATCTGGAGCAAGGCAATCTCCAGGTGCAAATCATGAAGCGAGGCTACGCCTGGCTCGATACCGGAACCCACGACAGTTTGCTTGAAGCCGGTCAGTTCATTGCGACACTGGAGCGGCGTCAAGGTTTGAAAATCGCTTGTGTCGAAGAAATCGCTTGGCGTAACGGATTCATCACCAGCGAGCAGCTGGAAAAATTGGCGCAACCCATGCGTAAAAATGGTTATGGCCAGTATTTGCTGCGTTTGTTGTCTGAGCCCAATGCGGCTTGAAGTGTGCTTGCCATGAAAGTTACTGCCACTGCAATTGCCGATGTGCTGCTGATCGAACCCAAGGTGTTTGGTGATGCTCGGGGTTTCTTTTTTGAGAGTTTTAACCAGCGCGCTTTTAATCAGGCCACGGGTCTGTCGCTTGCATTTGTTCAAGACAACCACAGTCGCTCGGCCCAAGGTGTGTTGCGCGGACTGCATTACCAAACGCAACAAGCGCAGGGCAAGCTGGTGCGGGTCGTGCGGGGTTCGGTGTTTGATGTCGCGGTGGATATTCGCAAGAACTCGCCCAGCTTTGGGCGCTGGGTCGGCATGGAGTTGAGCGAGCGTAATCAGCGCCAGCTGTGGGTGCCGCCGGGCCTGGCCCATGGTTTTCTAGTGACCAGCGAAACGGCCGATTTTTTGTACAAGACCACCGATTACTACGCCCCAGAGTTCGAGCGCTGCATCGCCTGGAACGACCCAGATCTGGCCATCAGCTGGCCGTTGGCCGGTTTAGCGCCCCAACTCTCCGCCAAAGATCAAGCCGGTGTTTTATTGGCTAGCCTGGCTTGAGCCGAAGTCTCCGATGCGACTCAAATTGAGCATTTTCAAATAAACAGGGGTTTACCCGGTATCGTCCCCCAAAGAAATCGATCTAGGATGTTCTTGGTTATTAATTTGCGCAATATTTTGAGGCGCAACATTTTTGTTCCAATCACATGAAGGAGATGCTCATGAGTGTAAAAAAACTGTTGCTTGCGATTGCAGGCTTGAGTGTTGCTAGCCTGGCTATGGGTCAGGCCAATATTGAAAAACTCAAACAGATGCGGGTAGCAACGACCGATCTGAATATTCCGCTTGTGCCGCAAACAGGCGCCAATGCCGATGCCATCAAGGAAAACCTCAAGCGCGTCAAAATGCCGCCAGGTTTCAAGATTGCGCTGTACGCCATCGTGCCTGATGCCCGTCACATGGCAGTCGCTCCTTCGACCAATATGCTGTTTGTGGGAACCCGCAAGTCAACGGTTTGGGCTGTGACCAACCGCAACAGTGGCGAGGCCGCCACCGAAGTCAAGTCGTTCGCACCTTCGCTCAAGTTCAGCGTACCCAACGGAGTTTGCTGGACCAAAGACGGTTTCCTGATTGTGGCTGAACACAACCGGGTGCTGAATTTCCCAGCCGCTGAATTCTTCTACGAAGGCCCTGATGTGGCGGTGATCGAAGTGGCCTCGCAAGGCAAGTTGATCCCGGTCGAGGAAGAGAGCTACAACCACGGCGCACGGACCTGCCGTATTGGCAAGGACGGCATGCTCTACATCACCTTGGGCCAGCCGCACAATGTGCAACCGCGCGACAAGCTCAAACTGTACGATCAAACTGGTATCGGCGGTATCGTTCGCATGAATCCGTTTGACGGCAGCAAGCGCGAAGTCTATGCAACCGGCATTCGCAATTCCGTGGGCCTGGAGTTCAACCCAAAGAACAATGAATTGTGGTTCACTGACAACCAAACCGACGGTATGGGTGACCTGATTCCTGCTGGTGAGATCAACCGTGCCACCAAGGCGGGTCAGTTCTTCGGTTATCCCTGGATCCAGGGCAAGACCCGTATCACGGAGCATGGTTACGACAAGGATCCCTTGCCCAGCAATGTGACCAACCCTGAGGTCTATATGGATGCCCATGCAGCTGACCTCGGTTTGACTTTCTACACCGGCAAAAAATTCCCAGCCAAGTACCAAGGCGGCATTTTCTCGGCCCAGCATGGTTCATGGAACCGTACCGACCCGATCGGTGCGCGCATCATGTTTACCAGTTTGAAGGCGGACGGCTCGGCTGACAAGACGGAGGTATTTGCCGATGGCTGGCTCGACCCAGAAACCCGTCAGTACCGGGGTCGTCCGGTTGACGTAGCCAACCTGCCCGATGGTTCGATTCTGGTGTCGGACGACTTTGCCGGAGCGATCTACCGCATCAGCTACACAGGGATGTAAGCCTGAATCCTTTCAGCCGGGGTGACGCATCCCGGATGAAATGCCGGTAACTCTCAGCGGACCTGAACCAGTTTTCAGGTCCGCTTTTATTTGGAATTCTCATGTCTAGTTTTCAAACTCAAGCTTGCCTGGCGCTACTGCTGAGCGGTGTGTGGTTGGGTGCGGCCCAGGCGGGCGATCCAGTAGCAGGCAAGGCCCTTGCCGCTATGTGTGTGACCTGCCATGGGGCTGTTGGCTTGAGCCAGTTTCCAACAGCGCCCCATCTGGCAGGACAACCGGCTATTTACACGGTTGAACAGCTCAAGAATTACCGTGGGGGGAAACGTCAAAACGAGATGATGAGCGTGATCGCCAAATCTTTGAGCGACCAAGAAATCAAAGATCTGGCGGCTTGGTATGAGTCGATCCGGATATCGGTGCTTAGCCCCTGAATTGGGTTGATGGCTGTGGCCAGGACAGCTGACCCACTTGGTCCAGGTGGGTCAGGTACAGCCGCAAATCAAATTCAAATTGATGGTAATTGGGTTCCATATGCGTGCACAACTGGTAGAAGGCCTTGTTATGGTCCTTTTCCTTGATGTGCGCTAGCTCATGAACGGCGATCATTTTCAAAAACTCGAGCGGCACCACCTTGAACAGCGAAGCGACACGGATTTCGCGTTTGCTTTTCAGCTTCGACCCCTGCACTCTTGACACCGTGGTGTGGGTTCCCAGGGCATGCTGGATCACCTCAAGCTTGCTGTCAAAACAGATTTTGCTCAAGGGCTCGGTTTTACCCAGATGTTCGTTCTTCAGGTCCAGCACAAAGGTGTACAGGGCTTTGTCGGTTCGCACCGCATGGCTGGTTGGGTACTTGCTCAGCAGCATAGTCCCAAGTCGGTCCTCAGCGATCAGTTGCCCTACCTGATCTTGAAGGTTTTTGGGGTAGTGGGCCAGGTACTTCACTGGCCCGGGGTCTCCCGACGCAGTGCGGGGAACAGGATCACATCGCGGATGCTGGGGCTGTCAGTCAGAAGCATCATCAACCGGTCGATGCCTATGCCGCAACCACCCGCCGGAGGCATGCCGTATTCCAGTGCGCGGACAAAATCGTGGTCGAAAAACATGGCCTCATCGTCACCACTGTCTTTGGCCGACACCTGCGAGGCAAAGCGAGCCGCTTGTTCTTCGGCATCGTTGAGTTCGGAAAAGCCATTACCGAATTCGCGCCCGGTGATGTAAAGCTCGAAGCGTTCAGTTACCTCGGGGTGGCTGTCGCTGGCGCGTGCCAGCGGTGAGATTTCAACCGGGTGCTCACAAATGAAGGTCGGCTGCCAAAGCTTCTCTTCGACGGTTTCTTCAAAATACATCACCTGCAGCTTGGCCAAGCTGGAGCTTGAAAGTCGGTGTTTGGCTTCACTCATACCCAGTTTCTTCAAGGCATGAACCAGCCATTCTTTGTCGTCCACGTGAGAGCCGGCCTCGGTGTGCTTGAGGATGGCTTCGCGAATCGTTAGGCGTTCAAACGGTTGGTCCAAATCAACCGGCTTGCCGCCGTAGCTTAAAGCGGTGGTGCCAGCGGTTTGTAGCGCAGCATGACGGATCAGGCCTTCGGTGAACGTCATCAAGTCCTGGTAGTCCCAGTAGGCGGCGTAGAACTCCATCATGGTGAACTCGGGGTTGTGTCGCACCGAGATGCCTTCATTGCGAAAATTGCGATTGATCTCGAACACGCGCTCAAAGCCACCGACCAGCAGACGTTTGAGGTAGAGCTCGGGCGCAATCCGCAGAAACATTTGCTGGTCCAGCGCGTTGTGGTGCGTGGCAAACGGCTTGGCGTTGGCACCACCTGGAATTGGATGCAGCATTGGAGTTTCGACTTCGAGAAAATCGTGCGACACCATGAAGTCTCGGATCGATGAGATGGCCTTGCTGCGGGCCACGAAACGGGACCGCGTGGTCTCGTCGGTCATTAAATCGACATAGCGCTGGCGGTACTTCGTTTCCTGGTCGTTCATGCCGTGGAACTTGTCGGGCATGGGACGCAGACTCTTGGTCAGCAGACGTACGCGGGTGGCATGGATCGAGAGTTCGCCGGTCTTGGTTTTGAAAATCCGTCCTTCGGCAGCCACGATATCACCCAGGTCCCAGTGCTTGAATTGCTCGTAAATGTCCTCGCCGACTTCTTCCCCTTTGACGTAAACCTGGATGCGCCCGCTGCTGTCTTGTAGCGTGCAGAAGCTGGCCTTGCCCATCACGCGCTTGAGCATCATTCGACCCGCCACCTTGGCCGTGCTGCCTTGCGCTACCAGGCCTTCGGGTGTTTGCCCGGCGTGCGCCGCAAACAAGGCGGCAGCGCGATCGGCGGGTTTGAAGTCATTGGGGAAAGCCACGCCCTGGCCTGCGGTTTGCTGCAGCCGAATGGCCTTGAGCTTTTCGCGCCGCTCGGCAATCAGCTGGTTTTCATCCTGGGGCGTGGTGACGGGGTTGGTGTTGTCGGACATGGGGCGAGTTGAAGTGACGGTCTAAACCGGTGATTTTAAGTTTTTGTAAGAAGGTGCACTGGAGCAGGGCCGGCAGTGGCATTGCGCACGCTATGATGGACCGAAATAAAGCGCAACCAACATGCTCTACCAAATCATCTCCTTGCTGCTTGACGTTCTAGTGGGCGTGCTGGCGGCGACCGCATTACTGCGCCTTTACTTGCAGCATCAGCGGATCGGTATGTCGCAACGTTCTGGCAATCCGCTGGGGCGTTTTATTTTTGCTGTGACGGATTGGTTGGTTTTGCCTTTGCGTCGGGTCATCCCTTCCTTGGGGCGCTGGGACATGGCCAGTTTGACGGCTGCTTTGTTGCTGGAATTCTCTCAATATCTCGTGCTGTGGTTGCTCTCTGGAGCTCAGAGCAGTTTCATGACGCTGCCCATCTTGGCTGTTTTTGGGCTGGCCCGTTTGGTTATTTCTTGCTTGACGGGGCTGGTGATTGTTTATGCGGTGTTGTCATGGGTTCCCAGCCACTCCGAACTGTCAGCGCTGGTGGGGCGTTTGTGTGGCCCGCCTTTGAGCGTGATCCGCCGCTACTTGCCGCTGGTGGGCGGGATCGATCTGTCGCCTTTGCTGCTGTTGCTTATGCTGCAAGTGCTAGCGATCGTCCTGGCCTCGGTGCAACAAAGCATTCTTTGAACCGTCGCGCAAGGCCTCAAGAGACCGCGTCGGCCGGCAGACCTTGCAGCATGGCCAAGCTACTGGCGATGGTTTTTCGCAGTTCACGTCGGTCACAAATGAAGTCAACCGCGCCTTTTTCTTGAAGAAACTCGGCACGTTGAAAACCCTCAGGCAAAGTAACGCGAACGGTGGATTCGATCACCCGCGGACCGGCAAAACCGATCAAGGCCTTGGGCTCGGCAATCACCACGTCGCCTAAAAAAGCAAAGCCGGCACTGACCCCGCCCATCGTCGGGTCAGTCAGAACGCTGATGTAGGGCAGTCCTTTCTTGGCTAGGCGGGTCAGTGCGGCATTGGTCTTGGCCATCTGCATCAAAGACAACAAACCTTCTTGCATACGAGCGCCGCCGGTTGCTGTGAAGCAAATGAACGGAACTTTTTGTTCAATCGCAGTTTCAACGCCGCGCACAAACCGCTCACCCACCACCGAGCCCATGCTGCCACCCATAAAGCCAAATTCAAAACAAGCCGCGACCAAGCTGATGCTGTGAACAGCGCCGCCCATCACCACCAAGGCATCGGTTTCGCCGGTGTTGTCCATCGCTTCCTTCAGGCGTTCGGGGTATTTGCGACTGTCTTTGAACTTCAGTGAATCGACCGGCAGCACTTCCTGTCCGATCTCATACCTTCCTTCAGGATCCAAAAAATTGTTGAGACGAGCGCGCGCATCAATCCGGTGGTGGTGGCTGCAGCTCGGACAAACATTTTGGTTTTGCTCCAGATCGGTCCGGTACAGCGCCGTTTCACAACTCGGACATTTGACCCAGAGTCCCTCGGGCACACTGCGCCGATCGGCCGGATCTGTTCGCAGTATTTTGGGGGGAAGAAGTTTTTCAAGCCAGCTCATGCAATTCCTTTAAATCTATGCAAAGGACTCAGGCGTCCAGTGCCCCTCGGATCTCTTGCAGAAAGTCGGAGGCTACGCTGACCACTTGGTCGCGCTCCTGATTTTCGATCAATTCGATGAGTTTGCTGCCGATCACCACGGCGTCGGCCACCTTGGCAATGGCGCGCGCCGTCGCCGCGTCTCGAATACCAAACCCGACACCGACGGGGACGCTGACATGCCGGCGGATGCGGGGCAGCATGGCTGCAACGGCGTCGGTCTGAAGCGTACCGGCGCCAGTCACGCCCTTAAGCGAAACGTAATAAACATAGCCACTGGCGACTTGCTCAATTTGAGCCATTCTTTCTTCGGTACTGGTGGGTGCCAGTAGAAAAATCAGATCAAGTTGATGGGCCCGAAGCTCCGCAGCGAAAGCCCCGCATTCTTCGGGCGGGTAGTCCACCACCAACATGCCATCGACCCCGGCGCTGGCTGCGTCCCGGACAAAAGCGCTGGTCCCCGTTGCCGCTGCATGAACCTGGTTGTAACGCTCGATTGGATTCGCATAACCCATCAGCACCACCGGGGTGCTGTTGTTCTGGGTTCTGAAAGCGCGCACCATGTCCAGAATCTGGACCATGCCGACTCCCTGTGCCAGGGCTTTGTCGCCGGCGCGCTGAATGACGGGGCCGTCAGCGCTGGGGTCGGAGAAGGGAACACCCAGTTCGATCACGTCAGCGCCGCCCGCCACCAGGCCGTGCATCAACGCAGGCGTGATGTCGGCAATAGGGAAACCCGCTGTGACGAAGGGGATCAGGGCCGTTCGTTGTTGCACTTTCAGCGCGGCGAAAGTGGCTGCAATGCGGCTCATTGGGCTGCTCCTGGCTGGTGGACCACTGGGCCAGTCATCACTTGTTCGCCACCTTTGACGGTTTGTCCTTGGCAGCTGGGGCGGCAGAAAAATTCGCCGTGGCTGAGGTCGGCTACGGTACCGATGTCTTTGTCGCCTCGGCCGCTCAGGTTGACCAGGATAGCCTGATCAACGCGCATGGTCTTGGCCAGTTTCATAGCGTAAGCCACGGCGTGACTCGATTCCAGCGCCGGAATAATGCCTTCGGTCAGACACAGGTGGTGAAAGGCCGCCAAAGCCTCTTGGTCCGTGATGCCAACGTATTCAGCACGTCCGATATCTTTCAAGTAAGCATGTTCCGGTCCAACACCAGGGTAGTCCAGCCCAGCACTGATGCTGTGGGTCTCGGTGACTTGGCCATCGTCATTTTGCAGAACATAGGTGCGGTTACCGTGCAACACGCCCGGGCTGCCGCGCTGCAGCGAGGCAGAGTGGCGTCCCGAATCCATGCCTTCACCGGCAGCTTCGACGCCGATCAGGCGGGTGTTTTCGTGGTTGATATAGGGATGGAAAATACCCATGGCGTTGCTGCCGCCACCGACACTGGCCAGTACCGCATCGGGTTGATCGCTGTGGCAGCCCTGACGTTTGAGTAGCTCGGGCATTTGCAGTAAGCACTCTTTGCCGATGACACTCTGGAAATCACGCACCATCATGGGGTAGGGGTGGGGTCCCGCCACCGTGCCGATGATGTAGAACGTGTTGTCCACATTGGCGACCCAGTCGCGCATGGCTTCATTGAGCGCGTCTTTCAGTGTCTTGCTGCCACTTTCGACCGGCACCACGGTGGCACCCAGCAACTTCATCCGATAGACGTTGGGGCTTTGGCGCTTGACGTCTTCGCTGCCCATGTAAACCACGCATTGCAGCCCATAGCGGGCGCAGATGGTGGCGGTGGCCACGCCATGTTGACCAGCACCGGTCTCGGCAATGATGCGCGGCTTGCCCATGCGACGGGCCAGCATGGCTTGACCGATGGTGTTGTTGATCTTGTGCGCGCCAGTGTGGTTGAGGTCTTCGCGCTTGAGAAATATTTGTGCGCCACCCAATTCGCGACTGATGCGATCAGCGTGGTAAACCGGAGAAGGGCGACCTACGAAATGGGCCAGCTCGTATTGAAATTCGGCCAGAAAATCGGGGTCGTTCTGGTATTTGGAATAGGCAGCACGCAGTTCATTGATGGCGTGGGTCAGGGTTTCGCTGACGAAACTGCCGCCATAGATTCCAAAATGTCCAGTCGTGTCAGGTTGTTGATAGTTCATGCTTGTTGGTCGGCCGCGCGTACAGCAGCGACAAATTGATTGATCTTGTTGGCGTCTTTGATTCCCTTGGAAACCTCGACCCCAGAGCTCACATCGACAGCCAGGCTATGACAGCGTGGCCGCAGCTGCAAAATGCCTTGCGTCACGTTGTTGGCGTTGAGTCCACCACTTAAGACGAGGTGAGCGTTGACGTTGGGTGGAAGCAGTGACCAATTGAATGCCTTGCCAGCCCCGCCATATCCATCGACTTCGGCATCGAGCAGGATGGCTTGGGCGCTTGAGTAATCTTGGGCGTATTTTACGAGGTCAAAGTTCCGCCCCGCTTCACCCAGAGGAATTCTGGCGGCACGCAGAAAAGGTCGCTGTCCCTGACCCGTTGCGTCCCGACACTGGGCCGGTGTTTCATCGCCATGAAACTGCAGTGTTGCGCCGGGCAGTAACTCGCAGGCCGCTTGGATGGCAGCCAGGGTTTCGTTGACGAACAACAGAACAGGTGTCATGAAGGGTGGCAGCAGGCGCGCCAGCTCGGCAGCCCGTTGGGCTGACACATAGCGCGGGCTTTCGCGGTATAAAACAAAACCGACGGCATCGGCTCCCGCGGCCACGGCAGCGGCCACGTCTTGTTCACGTGTCAGGCCGCAAATTTTGATCCGGGTACGGGAATTGGCTAATTTCATGGCAAGCCATCATACAAAGGCGAGCGATCGGGCAATCCCCAGTGGGATTCATACCGTGGACCTAGAAAATAAAGGCCGGCGGCAGAAAAAGTCGGCGCAGCGACTTGACGGCTTTTGGCCTGCAGCACCTCGGCCATCCATTGCGGGGCTTGATGACCCTGACCGATGGTGATCAAACAGCCCATGATGTTGCGAATCATATGGTGGAGAAAGGCGTTGGCTTCAAACTCAAAATGCCAGTAAGCACCCCGTCGCTTGATCTCCAAACGCAGCAAGGTTTTAGTTGGGGAGCGGGCCTGACAAGCGGCTGCACGAAATGAACTGAAATCATGCTCGCCCAACAGAAAGCTGGCGGCGCTCTGCATGGCTTGCAAGTCCAGCGGGCGATAGACCCAGCCGACCCGGCCGAAGTCCAAGCTTGGTCGGACCTGGGATTCCAGCAGGGTATAGATGTAACGTCTGGACAAGGCGCTGGAGCGGCAATGAAAAGAAGACGGAACGACTTGGGCCCATTGCACAGCGATGTTGTGCGGTAGAAAAGAATTGGTGCCGCGGATCCACGATTGGGTATCGCGATCGATTTCGGTGTCGAAATGAACCACCTGCATCAAGCCGTGGACGCCGGCATCGGTTCGACCTGCGCACAGGGTTGAAATTTTGCTGACGCTAAATTTACCCAGAGCCAGCTCCAGTTGATCTTGCACCGTGCGGCGCGAGAGCTGGCTTTGCCAGCCCTCGTAGTGCTGGCCGTTGTAGCTGATCCCTAGCGCTAAACGCACAGCAAGTTCAAGTCGATACGCTGCATGCGCTGGTTTCAGGGCAGTTGATCGAGCGCTTTTTGCGCCTTGATCTTCAACTCAGCCGTGGCCTTGGACAACACTTCTTCGATTAAGGCGCGGGCCCCATCGTGATCCCCCAAAGCACTGAAAGTTTCTGCCAATTCGAGCTGGTTGGCCAAAGCTGTATCAGCATCAGATTCGGAATCGGATGGTTGCGGGAGTTCGAGATCCAGAGAGATCGAGTTCAGGTCAAATTTCAGGACATGTTCGTCGTTCGATGCGGTCTTGGCTGCCAGCGGGGCGCGCTCTGGGGCACCAGAGCGGTAAAGGCTGTGCTGGGGGTCGAGTTCGAGTCCGAGTTTGCAAATACTTTCCCAAATCGGGCCAGTCCCCTCAGTCAAGATACAAGCCGTTGCAGCGAGGTTATCGAACTGCACTTGGTCGCGTCGTTTAGCGTAAATCTCCAGCAGTTTTTGGTGCAGGGCCACGCGATCGGGTTGACTTTGCAGTGCTTCTTGCAAGATTTCTTCGGCCTGCCGATCGCGCCCGTAAGCCAGATAGACATCGGCTTCAGTCAGGGCATCAACATCATCGGTCGCATCCTGCGTGCTGATGGCCTGAGGACCGGGCGAAGGCGATCCAGCTTGATCGCGTTCCGGTTTGGACTGCACCGGCGATAGAAAGGGGCTGTCGAGGGGGGTGCTTTTGTTGCGCTGACGAATTCGGTAAAAACCCAAGCCAGCCAGCAGAGCGATCAGTCCAGCCGCTACCGCGGGCAGCAAGGGTTGATCCAGCCAGCCACGCAGCATTCCCGAGGGCTGACTCGGTGCGATGTCGGGGGCGGGCTTGAGCGCTTGCGATGCGGGTTCGAGTTTGCTGAGGTCGCTGACATTCTTGCTTAATTCAGCAGCGCGTTGGGCCACTTCCTTGGCCTCTCGGCTTTGGGCAATCTGCTCTTCGCTGGGCTGGCCCGCGCTGTCGCCCTTGGATAAAGTGAGCTTGTCAGCTGCGGCACTGGCTGGGGTGGTTTCAACAACCTGGGCTTGCACTTTGCCTGTGCCCTGGCGGGCATCTGCGTCTCCCATTTTGCCGGGTACTTCAGCGGCGAGCTTGCTGCGGTACTGGTTGAAGTCTGCGCTTTGCGCCCGAATCATCTCACTGGCCTGGGGCACAGGGGTGGCCAGCGCCTGTTCGGTGCTGGGCAGGTTGAGCACTGCGCCTGCTTTGAGTCGATGGATGTTGGCTTTGACGAACGCATCTGGATTGACTTGCAACAAAGCCAGCAGCATTTGATCCAGTGAGACTTTGTCAGCTTTCACCTTCAATGCAATTTTGCTGGCGCTCTCGCCTTTTTGGACCGTGTGTTGCGTAGCACTCGATGCTTTTGGCGTAACTTGGGTCGGTGCTGCGAGAGGAGTTGTCATGGCAACAGCGGCGCTGCGGGGTGCAACGGGACTGGCGGCGGCCGTACTGATTGCGGGGGGCGGGCTGATCTGCACGGCACTGGCCGGCAGGCTGGGAACGGGTCGCAGTTTGGGGGGGTCAAACAACAGGGTGTAGTCACGCACAATACGCCCTGAAGACCACTTGACTTCCAACAGCAGATCAACAAAAGGATCGGTGATGGTTTTTTCGCTGCTGATTCTCAGGAAAACCCGGCCGTCGGGCCGGCGTTGCAGCGAAATTTGGACCGATGCCAAGCTCGGGTTGTATTCCAGGCCAGCTGAGCGAAAAGCTTCGCTGGCTGCGATGGAGGATTTAAGCGAAGAGGCTTCTTCGGCATTGATGCCTGGAATTTCAAGCTCCGCTAGCAGTGGCTCCCCTAGGGCCGATTGAACGGTGATGCGGCCCAGAGAGAGCGCGTTTGCAGCGCTCACCGACATGCCCAATAGCGCCGCAACAGCCAGTGCCAGCGCGGTCTTGAAGTGTGAATGTGACGGTGTGGTCAATTGGAACCCCTGAAAATTGCTCTCAGTTTAGACCCTAAGTTCTCAGGCTTCCAGCAAAATTCGTAGCATTCGACGCAAAGGTTCGGCTGCTCCCCACAGCAACTGGTCGCCGATGGTAAAAGCCCCCACATATTCCGGCCCCATGGCCAGCTTGCGAATACGTCCCACGGGAATATTCAAGGTACCGGTCACGGCAACCGGTGTTAGCTTTTGAATGGTTGCTTCGCGGGTGTTGGGAACAACGCTGGCCCAAACATTGTCGTTCGCGATCAAGGCCTCGATGTCAGCGACCGCCACATTCTTTTTCAGCTTGAAGGTCAAAGCTTGGCTGTGGCAGCGCATTGCGCCAACCCGAACACAAAAACCATCGACGGGTGTTTCTGCGGTGCCGAAAGCTGGTCCTTGACCTAGAATTTTGTTGGTTTCAACGCCGGCTTTCCACTCTTCTTTGCTGGTACCCCAAAAGGCCTCATCGGACTGTTTGCCAAGGCCCAAATCCTTGTCAATCCAGGGAATCAGGCTGCCACCGAGCGGCACACCGAAGTTGGCGGTTTCAAGGGGGTTCAAAGATTTTTGTTGGGCCAGGACCTGGCGGTCGATTTCCAGGATGGCGGATTTAGGGTCGTCCAGCAGTGAATGAACCGACTGATTGAGACTGCCAAATTGCGTCAGTAGTTCTCGCATGTGCTGGGCCCCACCACCCGAGGCGGCTTGGTAAGTCATGGAACTCATCCACTCAACCAGACCCGCTTTGTACAGCGCACCGACTCCCATCAGCATGCAACTGACGGTGCAGTTGCCACCAATCCAGTTGTTACCGCCTTGAGTCATGGCTTTTTGAATCACGTTCAGATTGACCGGGTCCAGCACGATGACGGCGTCGTCGTTCATTCGTAGGGTCGAGGCAGCATCAATCCAGTGCCCATCCCAACCCGCTGCGCGCAGCTTGGGGAAAACTTCACTGGTGTAGTCGCCGCCCTGGGTGGTGATGATCACTTGGCACTTCTTCAGCGCCTCAATGTCAAAGGCATTTTTCAGGCGGGTTTCATTTTTGGCCTGGGCGGGTGCCACGCCACCCGCGTTGGAGGTAGAGAAAAATACCGGCTCGATCAAGTCGAAATCGCCTTCGGCTTGCATGCGGTCGAGCAACACCGAGCCGACCATGCCGCGCCAGCCCACCAGCCCTACCAAATTCCCTGTTAATTTCATGACCTTGCCCTTCAAAAATTTACTTTTTTGACCCGGCTCATCGAGCCGACGGGCACGACGAACTGGGCTGAATCAGCCTTTAATACCTGTCGTCTTTGCGCATTGGGCAACCCATGCCCGGTGCTTGCCCGTGCAGCAAAGTACGAACTGGGGGTTGAATGCCGAATGGTTTTGCATGATCTGTATTGTAGCGAAGGCCTCAGCCCAGAGCTTTGACCACGGCGTCGCCCATTTGAACGGTGCTGACACGGGTAGTTCCAGCGCTGTAAATATCGGGCGTGCGCAGACCCTGACTGAGCACCTGATCAACAGCTTTTTCGATGCGCTCAGCCGCTTGCGGCTGGTTCAGACTAAAGCGCAGCATCATGGCCGCACTCAAAATGGTAGCCAGCGGATTGGCGACACCCTGGCCGGCAATGTCAGGTGCGCTGCCGTGACTGGGTTCATACAGCCCCTGGTTTTTGGCGTTCAGGCTGGCCGAAGGCAACATGCCGATGGAGCCGGTCAGCATGGCAGCGGCGTCGGACAGGATATCGCCAAACATATTGCCGGTGACGATAACGTCGAATTTCTTAGGTGCTTTGACCAGTTGCATTGCTGCGTTGTCCACATACATATGGTCGAGAGCTACATCGGGGTACTGCTGGCCAACCTCGCTGACGATGTCTTTCCAGAACTGGAAGGTTTCCAGCACATTGGCTTTATCCACGCTGGTGACGCGTTTGCTGCGCTTGCGTGCCGCTTGAAACGCCACATGGGCAATTCGTTCAATTTCAGGGCGTGAATAGCGCATGGTGTCAAACGCTTCGTCGCTGCCAGGAAAATGCCCATCGGCCGCGATGCGCCGTCCGCGCGGCTGGCCGAAATAAATGTCGCCGGTCAATTCGCGGATGATCAGAATGTCCAGCCCAGAGACCAGCTCAGGTTTGAGGCTGGAGGCATCGACCAACTGGCTGTAGCAGATGGCAGGCCTGAAGTTGGCAAACAAGCCCATGTGCTTGCGCAAGCCCAGGATGGCTTGTTCTGGGCGTAACGAACGCTCCAGTTTGTCGTATTTCCAATCGCCAACCGCACCGAACAGAACCGCATCGGATTGCCGAGCCAGTTTCAGTGTGGATTCGGGCAAGGGATGGCCATAGGCCTCGAATGCAGCGCCTCCGACCAGGGCGGTTTCGAGCTCGAACGACAAGCCCAAAACCTTCATTACCTTAACGGCTTCGGCGACGATCTCAGTGCCGATGCCGTCACCGGGAAGAACTGCAATTTTCATTTTTATTCCTAATCAGTTGGGGTCAGTATTCAAGGACTGGCCCGCAAGGATGTTCGTCGACGGGGTGTCGGGCCACAAGGCTTAAGTTGCGGTATGTGCCAGCCAGGGTTTTTGAGCCAGACGCTCGGCTTCATAGGCCTTGATTTTGTCGGACTGCCGCAGCGTCAGTCCAATGTCGTCAAACCCGCCCAGCAAGCAGAATTTGCGGAAGGCCTGGACTTCGAAAGGCAGCTCTTCGCCTTGGGCTTTGACAATCACTTGCCGCTCCAAGTCAATCGTCAGCGAATAGCCCGGGAAGGCATGGACCTCGTCAAACAACTGACAGATTTGGGCCTCGGTCAAGACAATCGGTAACAGCCCATTTTTGAAGCTGTTGTTGAAGAAAATATCAGCATAACTGGGCGCAATGATGGCTCTGAAACCGTACTGATCGAGAGCCCAGGGTGCATGTTCGCGTGATGAGCCGCAACCAAAATTTTTCCGTGCCAGCAGAATCGAAGCTCCGCTGTAGCGTGGCAGGTTCAGAACGAAATCTGGGTTGGGTCGGCGACTGGCTGGATCCTGACCCGGAAACCCGGGGTCCAGGTAGCGCCATTCGTCAAACAGGTTGGGGCCGAAACCGGTTTTGTGGATGGACTTGAGAAATTGTTTGGGGATGATCGCGTCGGTATCCACATTTTCTCGGTCCATCGGGGCGACTAGGCCCTTGTGCACGTTGAATTTTTGCATTATTTTTTCACCGCATTTTCAATCGCCGACCCGGCTTTTTGAACATCTTGTCCGATTCCTTTGACCGTATTGCAAGCGGTCAGAACAAAACCCAAGGCTAGGAGCAACAGTACAGATTTTTTCATCACAAACTTTCAGGAAAATTAAGCAAATTGACGTATGTCAACGAAGTGACCTTGCACGGCCGCAGCGGCGGCCATGGCCGGGCTGACCAAGTGGGTGCGGCCACCCGCGCCTTGACGCCCTTCAAAGTTACGGTTGCTGGTGGAGGCGCAGCGTTCACCGGGCTCGAGGCGGTCGGCATTCATGGCCAAGCACATGGAGCAACCGGGTTCGCGCCACTCAAAGCCAGCGGCCTTGAAAATCTCGTGCAAGCCTTCGCGCTCGGCCTGTTCTTTGACCAAGCCTGAGCCGGGAACCACCAGCGCCAGCTTGACATTTTTAGCAACTTTTTGCCCCATTTTTTTGACAATGGCAGCAGCCTCTCGCATGTCCTCGATCCGGCTGTTGGTGCAAGAGCCGATGAATACTTTGTCGACGTAAACATCATTGAGCGCTTTGCCTGGTTGCAAACCCATGTAAGTCAAGGCGCGCTCAATCGCATCGCGCTTGTTGGCGTCTTTTTCTTTGTCGGGGTCGGGCACTCTGGCGTCGATTCCCAACACCATTTCGGGCGAAGTACCCCAGGTCACTTGCGGGATGATTTTCGAGGCATCGAGCTCAACCACGGAATCGAATTTGGCGCCCACATCGGAATGCAGTGTTTTCCAATAAGTCGAGGCTTGATCCCACTCTACTCCGGTCGGCGACAGCAAGCGGCCTTTGAGGTAGTCGATGGTCTTCTCGTCGACAGCGACCAAGCCGGCACGGGCGCCAGCCTCGATCGCCATATTGCAGACGGTCATGCGCCCTTCCATACTCAAGTTGCGAATTGCCGAACCTGCGAATTCGATGGTGTGGCCGGTGCCACCGGCCGTGCCTATCTTGCCAATGATGGCCAGCACAATGTCTTTGCCACTGCAGCCGCGCGGCAATACGCCCTCGACCTTGACCAGCATGTTTTTAGCCTTTTTGGCCAGCAGAGTCTGGGTCGCCATCACATGCTCGACTTCACTGGTGCCGATGCCATGCGCCAGGGCGCCAAAAGCGCCATGGGTTGAGGTGTGGGAGTCGCCGCAGACCACCGTCATGCCGGGCAGGGTGGCGCCATTTTCAGGCCCAATCACATGGACGATGCCTTGGCGCCGAGAGAGAAACGGAAAGTAAGCGGCAGCGCCAAATTCCTTGATGTTCTTGTCCAGGGTGGTGACTTGCTCTTTGCTAATGGGGTCGTTGATTCCGTCGTAACCGAGCTCCCAATTGGTCGTGGGCGTGTTGTGGTCGGCAGTGGCCACAATCGAGCTGATGCGCCAGACTTTGCGGTGGGCCTGGCGCAGGCCTTCGAAAGCCTGCGGGCTGGTCACTTCATGGACCAGATGACGGTCAATATAGAGGATGGTCGTGCCATCTTCTTCAGTGTGAACAACGTGTTCATCCCAAATTTTGTCGTAAAGGGTGCGTTCCATGGTTTTCCTTCGCTGGTGGCTTAATTTTATGCGTGGGTGAAATCACCCTGTTTTTAATCGACGATTTTGGCCGGATCGAGCTCACGGACCCGGTGATCAACGTTGTAACCGCCAAACTCGGTGTAGCGCAGCACATGCCGACCACATGGGGCGCAGCGCCAGACTTCACAGCGGTTGTAGGGGAAAAAACCCAGGGCAATCGGCGCCTCGGCTGAGTCGTAGCGGGTGCCTTGGGGATGGAATTCGTCGAAGCGAGGCTCGTACTCCTCAACATCACGCAAAGTGGCAACGAGCTGCATCTGATCTCTTGGCCAACGGAATTCGGCCAGACTCTCCCAGCCGGCACAAGCGCCCAGGGCGCACTGGCAGGACCGTGCTGATTCCTTGTTATCGATAGCCAAGCGCAACTCGGCTGCGGTCTGAATGTACTTCAATGGAGTTTGGATCGTGCAAGAAAAAAGCCCGTCCCGGCATTAATCCGGTCGGGCTTGGTGGTCAATCAGATGCGCAATCAGCGGGCTCCGATCGGTTGGACATCACGTGCTACCGAACCGGTGAACAACTGGCGCGGACGGCCAATTTTGTACTCGGGGTCGCCAATCATTTCGTTGAGCTGAGCGATCCAGCCAACGGTACGTGCCAGCGAGAAAATGGCGGTGAACAAAGGAACCGGAATGCCGATGGCGCGCTGCACGATGCCGGAATAGAAATCGACATTGGGGTAGAGCTTGCGGGAGACGAAGTAATCGTCTTCCAACGCGATTTTTTCCAGTGCCATGGCTAATTTGAACAGGGGGTCTTTTTCCAGCCCCATTTCCTGCAGCACTTCTTTGCAGGTTTCCTGCATCAACTTGGCGCGCGGATCGTAGTTTTTATAAACACGGTGACCAAAACCCATGAGCTTGACGCCAGAGTTTTTATCTTTCACCTGTTTGATGAATTCACCAATTTTTTCCACGCCGCCGGCTTGTTGAATCTCGCCCAGCATGTTCAATGCGGCTTCGTTGGCCCCGCCGTGGGCCGGCCCCCACAGGCAGGCTACACCCGCTGCAATGGCGGCAAACGGGTTGGTGCCAGAGGATCCGCACAGCCGCACGGTCGAGGTGGATGCGTTTTGTTCGTGGTCGGCGTGCAGAATGAAAATGCGGTCCAGCGCGCGTTCGAGCACCGGGTTGACTTGGTAGTCTTCGCACGGTGTGGCGAACATCATGTGCAAGAAATTTCCAGCGTAGCTCAAGTCGTTCTTCGGGTACATATAAGGCTGACCCATGGTGTACTTGTAAGCCATGGCCACCAGGGTCGGCATTTTGGCGATCAGACGGATCGCCGAGATTTCGCGGTGCTCGGGGTTGGTGATGTCCGTACTGTCATGGTAGAAGGCCGACAAGGCGCCGACCAGGCCAGTCATGATGGCCATCGGATGGGCATCACGGCGAAAGCCACGCAGGAAAAATTGCATTTGCTCGTTGACCATGGTGTGGTTGGTCACGCGCTTGGTAAAGTCAGCCTTGCTGCTGGCATCGGGCAATTCGCCGTACAGCAGCAGGTGGCAGGTTTCCATGAAGTCGCATTGGGTTGCCAACTGTTCGATCGGGTAACCGCGGTACAGCAGTTCGCCCTTGTCGCCATCGATGTAGGTGATGGCCGATTGGCACGATGCCGTGGCTAGAAAGCCTGGGTCGTAGGTGAACATTCCGGTTTGCCCATAGAGCTTGCGGATGTCAATCACGTCCGGTCCAATATTGCCGTGGTAAACGGGAAAATCAATACTCGGGCTGCCGTTGCTGAACGACAGGGTGGCTTTATGGTCAGCTAGTTTCATTTCATTACCTTTTGGCGTTTTGTCTCAACATACACAGAACTTCGGATACATCGTCTCGATCGAGATTGGGGTCGATTTGGGCCAGGGTTTGACGACCCAGGTTCAGATCCAGCAAATCGTTGTCACTCAAATCCATTAAAACAGACAAGGCCTGCGCTTGTCGCTGAGTCAAGCAAGCTTGGTACTTGCTGAAAAAGCGTTCGATGAAGATATCATTTTCCAGCAAACCACGGCGACAGCGCCATTTCAGTTTACTCAATGCTCTTTCATCAATCAGTGGTTCGGTCATTCGACTGTTTTTCCATCCCGCTTAAACGGTGCGCAGAACCATCATTTCCTTGATCTTGCCTATGGCTTGGGTCGGGTTCAGTCCCTTGGGGCAAACATCGACACAGTTCATGATGGTGTGGCAGCGGAACAAGCGGTAGGGATCTTCTAGGTTGTCGAGCCGCTCGGCTGTGGCTTGGTCGCGACTGTCAGCAATAAAGCGGTAGGCCTGCAGCAAGCCGGCTGGGCCGACAAATTTGTCAGGATTCCACCAAAAGCTCGGGCAACTGGTGGAGCAGCTGGCGCACAAAATGCACTCGTACAGGCCATTGAGTTCGTCCCGCTCTTGCGGGCTTTGCAGACGCTCTTTCTCGGGCGGCACGGTATCGTTGATCAAATAAGGCTTGATCGAGTTGTACTGCTTGAAGAACTGCGTCATGTCGACGATCAAGTCACGAATCACAGGTAAACCGGGCAGTGGTTTAAGCGTGATCGGACCTTTGAGCGTGAGCATATTGGTCAGGCAGGCTAAACCATTTTTGCCGTTGATGTTCATTGCGTCGGAGCCGCACACGCCTTCGCGGCAGGAACGGCGAAAGGAAATAGCAGGATCGACTTCTTTGAGCTTCATCAAAACATCGAGCAGCATGCGTTCGCTACCATCGAGTTCGACCTCGATGGTTTGCATATAGGGCTTGGCGTCGGTGTCCGGGTCGTAGCGGTAAATGTGAAAAATTCGCTTTAGCATGATTGCCTTTCTAATCAGTTGGGGTCAGAGCACATCGCTAAGCGAGTGGTCTGACCCGCAAGGGTTCAGTCTAGTTGGGGTCAGAGCAGATCGCTAAAGCGAGTGGTCTGACCCGCAAGGGTTCAAAATTTCAAAAAGTGCGTACTTTCAGTGGCACTGACTCTACCGTCAACGGTTTCATCTGTACGGGTTTGTAGCTCAAGCGGTTACCTTCGCTGTACCACAGGGTGTGCTTGTGCCACTCTGCATCATTGCGACCATTGGGGTGTTCTGGGGAGTCACTGTAGTCGTCCACCGTGTGGGCCCCGCGACTTTCGTGGCGTGCCGCCGCTGAGACGATGGTGGCCTCTGCCGCTTCGATCAGGTTTTCAACTTCCAGTGCCTCAATCCGTGCAGTGTTGAATACCTTGGATTTGTCTTGCAGACCGATCGCATTGACGCGTTCGCGCAAGATCTTCATTTTCTCAACGCCTTGGTCCATGCTGACTTGGGTGCGGAACACGCCAGCGTGCTGCTGCATGGTGTTGCGCAAATCGTTGGCCACAACTTGTGCATATTCGCCGCTGCTGGCGTTGTCCAGGCGCGAGAGTCGGGCCAGGGTTTTGTCGGCAGCATCCGAAGGCAGGGGCTTGTGGTTCTTCTGCTTATTGTTGAATTCGACGATGTGGTTGCCGGCTGCTCGACCGAACACCAGCAGGTCCAACAGCGAGTTGGTGCCCAGCCGGTTAGCACCATGCACGCTGACGCAGGAGCATTCGCCGACGGCATACAAGCCGTTGACTACCGCGTTGTCAATACCATTGGCCTGCACCACCACTTGGCCGTTGACGTTGGTCGGAATGCCGCCCATTTGGTAGTGGATGGTCGGCACCACGGGAATCGGTTCGCGGGTGATGTCGACATTGGCGAAATTGTGACCAATCTCGTAGACCGAAGGAAGCCGCTTCATGATAGTCTCGGCGCCCAAATGGTCGAGCTTGAGCAGCACATAGTCCTTGTTCGGTCCGCAGCCTCGGCCTTCTTTGATCTCCTGGTCCATTGAGCGCGAAACAAAGTCGCGCGGTGCCAGGTCTTTCAGGGTGGGGGCGTAGCGCTCCATGAAGCGCTCGCCATTGCTGTTGAGCAAAATTGCGCCTTCGCCGCGGCAACCTTCGGTCAGCAGCACTCCAGCGCCGGCTACGCCGGTCGGGTGGAACTGCCAAAACTCCATGTCTTCCAGGGGAATGCCAGCGCGCGCCGCCATTCCCAAGCCATCGCCGGTGTTGATGAAAGCATTGGTTGAGGCGGCAAAAATACGTCCCGCCCCGCCGGTGGCCAACAGCGTGGTCTTGGCTTGCAGGATGTGAATGTCACCAGTCTCCATTTCCAGTGCGGTGACACCGACCACATCGCCCTCGGCATCGCGAATCAAATCGAGCGCCATCCACTCAACGAAAAAGCTGGTTTTCGCTTGCACGTTCTGCTGGTACAGCGTGTGCAACATGGCGTGTCCGGTGCGGTCGGCTGCTGCGCAGGCGCGCTCCACGGCTTTTTCACCATAGTTGGCGGTGTGGCCGCCGAACGGGCGCTGGTAAATGGTTCCGTCGGGATTGCGGTCAAACGGCATGCCCATGTGTTCCAGGTCATAGACGACCTTGGGCGCTTCACGGCACATGAATTCAATTGCATCCTGGTCACCCAGCCAGTCCGAGCCTTTGACCGTGTCATAAAAGTGGTAGTGCCAGTTGTCGTCATTCATATTGCCCAGTGAGGCACCGATGCCGCCTTGAGCAGCCACAGTGTGGGAGCGGGTCGGGAAGACTTTGGACAACACCGCGACATTCAAGCCAGCGCGGGCCAGTTGCAGCGAAGCACGCATGCCGGAGCCGCCGGCGCCAATGATGACGACGTCAAATTTACGTTTGGTAACAGAATAAGCCATCTCTTAGAGTCTCCACAGGACTTGAATTGCCCAACCAGCGCATGCCACCAGCCAGACCAGGGTGAATACTTGCAAGGACAGTCGCAGCCAAGTGGCTTTGATGTAGTCCATCCAGATGTCACGCATGCCAACCCAGACATGCATGATCAAAGCGACGATGACGGCGAAAGTCAGGGCCTTCATCCATTGCGGTGAAAAAATACCGGCCCATACGTCGTAACCTATAGGGCCACGGCTCATCAGAACCTGAGCCAGCACCAGCAGGGTGAATAGCGCCAAGACAGCGGCAGTGGCGCGTTGCGCTAGCCAGTCGCGCAAGCCGTAGTGCGCGCCTACGACGCTGCGCCGGGTTCCATAGTTGCTTGACATAGTCTTCCTCTTCGGTGGAGAACGGAACGCAGTTCCTGTTCGGTAATTTGAAATTTATGAAACCTTGTGGGTCAGTCCACTCGTCCAGCGATGTGCTCTGCCCCCAACTTAATAAAGACCAAACAGTTTGGCGCCCAGCACGGCGGCCAGACTCAGGCTACTGATCAAGGTGATTTGGGCCGAGCGAGTACCAAAGCCCTTGCTGACCGCGGCGTGGCTCACATCCATCCACAAATGACGCAGACCGGCAATGAAATGGTGCAAATAAGACCAGATCAGTGCCAGAGCGATCAGTTTGATGAACCAGCCCGGCACCAGCCCCAAGCCGTGGTTGAAGGCGCTGACAAACTTGGCAAAAGAGATTTCGGAGGAAACCGAGACGTCAAACAGCCAGATGATGAAGGGCAGCAGCAAAAACATGATGGCGCCACTGACGCGGTGCAGAATCGACACCCAGCCCGCGGCCGGTAGCCGGTAGCTGGGCAGATCAGTGAAAGCATTGATGTTTCGAAATTCTGGCCGTGGCGGTCGTGCCGAGCTGACGGATTCGGTCATGGAAGGGCTTTCTTGGGGGCTAACGAAGGGTTGGAAATTGCGCCAACCCAAAATTCTATTGCAAGGCAGGGTCGAATGCAGCTGGCTCGGCAGTTTATGCCAAGGAACTTGCAAACGTCGATGGGCTGTTCAGTTGAGCTCATTGCGGTAGTGATGGGTCTCTGTCAGGTACAGGCCACGGCGCAGTTCCATTGGGATGTCGCTGTAGGTGAAAGCGATACGTTCGACGCTGAGCAGGGGTGTCGAATTTGAGATTTTGAGCAAGGCTGCTTGCTCCTCGTCGGCCAGCACAGCCCGAATTTTCTCTTCGGCGCGAACCATCCGGACTCCAAATTCGGTTTCAAATAAGGCGTACATTGGGCCTTCATAGCCCCTAAGCCGTTCGGCCGTCAGCCCCTTGAACTGATTGCCTGGTAGCCAAAGATCTTCCAAAATGGTGGGGCTGCCCGAGAAAGACAGCACGCGGCGGACCTGCAGTACCGCGTCGCCGGGTTTTAGCGCCAGGGCGCGGGCGATATCGGCGCTAGCGCGTAATCGCTTGCAGTCAATGATGATGCGCTGGGCTGGCCCTTCATAACCAGCTTCGCCGGCGTCAGGTGCGAGTTTCAGGAAGCGGTATTGAACCTGTCGTTCGGCGTGGGTGGCGACAAAAGTACCCTTGCCCTGGCGTCGCAGCACCAGATTTTCCGCAGCCAGCTCGTCGATGGCTTTGCGCACGGTTCCCTGACTCACCTGAAAGCGTGCGGCCAGTTCGATCTCACTGGGTATGGCTTCACCCGGCTTCCATTCCAGCGCCTGCAGACTTTGCAGGATCAGGCCCTTGATTTGCTGGTACAGCGGGCTGAAGGAAGGCGTCGCCCCGGTCACAGCCGGAGTGAGAGCGGCATGGCTGTCAGCGTGGAGGGGTGGCATTTGGGGTGGAAAGTAGGGCGCTGGCGCAACTGACCAGAATTTTGCAATCATATCTTATATAAGACAGAAGATAAATTGCCTTTCGGGGATTTTAGGGGGTAAACTTGCCCCACTTTCGGTCAGTCCTGACGTTTCCGTTGGGGCCAAGGTCAAACCCACCACCTACCCATCTGGAGTTTTTAAGTCATGAGCAAAAAACCTGTTCGCGTTGCCGTTACTGGTGCCGCCGGTCAAATTGGCTACGCTTTGTTGTTTCGTATCGCTTCGGGCGAAATGCTGGGTAAAGATCAGCCTGTCATTCTGCAATTGCTGGAAGTGCCGTTCGAAGGCCCACAAAAAGCACTCAAGGGCGTGATGATGGAGTTGCAGGATTGCGCTTTCCCGCTGCTGGTGGGGATGGAAGCCCACAGTGATCCCATGACAGCGTTCAAGGACACGGACTATGCCTTGCTGGTGGGTTCCATGCCGCGCAAAGCCGGCATGGAGCGCGCTGAGTTGCTGGCGATCAACGGCCAAATTTTCACAGCCCAAGGCAAGGCCTTGAACGCTGTTGCAAGCCGCAATGTCAAAGTACTGGTGGTCGGTAACCCGGCCAATACCAATGCCTATATTGCGATGAAGAGCGCGCCCGATCTGCCGCGCAAGAATTTCACCGCGATGTTGCGCCTCGATCACAACCGTGCCGCTTCGCAAATCGCGGCCAAAACCGGCAAGGCCGTGGCGGATATCGAAAAATTGACGGTGTGGGGCAACCATTCACCGACCATGTACGCCGATTACCGTTTTGCCACCATCGGTGGCCAGAGTGTGGCCGCGATGATCAACGATCAGGAATGGAACGCCAATGTGTTCCTGCCCACTGTGGGCAAACGCGGCGCAGCCATCATTGACGCACGCGGCCTGTCTTCAGCGGCCTCCGCGGCCAATGCGGCGATCGACCATATGCGTGACTGGGCCTTGGGCAGCAACGGTAAGTGGGTCACCATGGGCATCGCATCCGACGGTCAGTACGGAATTCCCAAAGATGTCATGTTCGGCTTTCCGGTGACCTGTGAAGGCGGCGAATACCGTTTGGTCGAAGGCTTGACGATTGATGCCTTCAGTCAGGAATGCATCAACAAAACCCTTAAAGAGCTGCAAGACGAGCAAGCTGGTGTGGCACACTTGATTTGATGCTTCTTTAAAGAAAAATCTAAGCCAAGCAGGGAGTTCCCAAGAATGAATCACAAATTCATTGTTGTTGCTTTGATGGGCTTGATTTCGCCTCTGGTGTGGGGGCAGCCAAGCAAACCCGATCTGGTTCTCAGCAGCGCGCAGCTGGCCGTGGCACGCCAGGTTCACCTGGGTGTTTTGCCGTGCGAACTGGGCGTCAAGGTCGTGCTTTCAACCGACTCCAGAACTACGGGTTATTTCCAGCTGCAATTGGGCCCCAAGCAGAAGTACCGCATGTACCCCGTGCTCACCAGCACCGGCAGTCTCAGGCTGGAGGATCCGCAAGCCGGGATGGTCTGGTTGCAACTGGCCGACAAATCGATGTTGCTCAACCAGAAACTCGGCAAGCGTGTTGCCGATGTATGTCAGAGTCCCGCGCAGCGCCTTTTTGCACAACATCAGTCCACAAACCCGCAGCCCGGCTTGTTTGCTGCTCCTACGCCGGTGCAAGAATCTTCACCCAAGTTAAGCAGTGCCAAATAACTGACGCCACCTTATTCCAGATTTCCCGCTTGAAGCGGGTCCCATTCAAATTCATTCATCGATCAGGAGAAAGTCATGTTGCAAGATTACCAAACCCATTTGTCTGAACGCGCCGCTCTGGGTATCCCAGCCCTGCCTTTGACGGCCCAGCAAACTGCTGAATTGATCGAACTGCTGAAAAAGCCACCGGCTGGGGAAGAAGCGACCCTGTTGGACTTGATCATCCACCGTATTCCTGCCGGAGTGGACGATGCTGCCAAGGTTAAGGCCAGCTACCTCGCTGCCGTGGCCCATGGAACGGAAACCTGTTCCCTGATTTCCCGCGAAAAAGCGACTGAACTGTTGGGCACCATGCTCGGGGGTTACAACATCAGCCCGTTGATAGCTTTGTTGGATGATTCGACGGTTGCTGCCACTGCGGCTCAAGCGCTGAAGAAAACACTGCTGATGTTCGACCAGTTCCATGATGTCAAGGAAAAGGCCGATCAAGGCAATGGCCACGCCAAGGCCGTGCTGCAAAGCTGGGCCGATGCGGAGTGGTTTACTTGTCGGCCTGAAGTTCCGCAGTCCATCATGCTCAGCGTGTTCAAAGTGACGGGTGAAACCAATACCGATGATTTGTCACCGGCGCCTGATGCCTGGAGTCGGCCCGATATTCCCTTGCATGCGTTGGCATTGCTCAAGAACAAACGCGATGGCATTAGCCCCGAAGATGATGGCAAGCGCGGCCCGATCAAATTCATTGAAGACTTGCGTGCCAAGGGCAACCTGGTGGCCTATGTGGGCGACGTGGTCGGCACTGGTTCGAGTCGCAAATCGGCAACCAACTCGGTGCTGTGGTGGACGGGTGAAGACATTCCTTTCGTTCCCAACAAGCGTTTTGGAGGAGTTTGCTTGGGCGCCAAGATTGCCCCGATTTTCTACAACACCATGGAAGATGCAGGTGCTTTGCCCATTGAGCTGGACGTTAGCCAAATGAACATGGGCGACGAGATCGAGTTGCGTCCTTACGAGGGAAAAGCGCTCAAAAATGGCCAGGTGATTGCCGAGTTTGAATTGCGTAGCGAAGTTTTGTTGGATGAGGTTCGGGCTGGCGGGCGGATTCCTCTGATCATCGGCCGCGGCCTGACTACCAAGGCGCGCGAAGCCCTGGGTCTGCCGATTTCTACTTTGTTTCGCTTGCCGCACAACCCGGTGGACAGCGGCAAGGGCTACAGCCTGGCGCAAAAAATGGTCGGTCGCGCCTGCGGACTGCCCGAAGGTAAAGGCGTTCGCCCCGGCACCTATTGCGAACCCAAAATGACCAGTGTGGGTAGCCAAGACACCACCGGTACCATGACCCGCGACGAGCTCAAAGACTTGGCCTGCCTGGGCTTTAGTTCGGACCTGGTGATGCAGTCGTTCTGTCACACCGCGGCTTACCCCAAGCCGGTGGACGTCAAGATGCACCATGAGTTGCCTGAATTCATGCGCAATCGTGGCGGGATTAGCTTGCGTCCTGGCGACGGCATCATCCACAGCTGGCTCAACCGCATGCTGTTGCCCGATACCGTGGGCACCGGCGGTGACAGCCACACCCGTTTCCCGATCGGCATCAGCTTCCCCGCAGGTTCCGGTTTGGTCGCTTTTGCAGCGGCAACGGGTGTCATGCCCTTGGACATGCCCGAGAGCGTACTGGTTCGTTTTAAGGGCAAGATGCAGCCCGGCGTGACCCTGCGTGACCTGGTTAGCGCCATTCCGCTGCAGGCCATCAAGGACGGCCTGCTGACGGTGGATAAAAAGGCCAAGATCAACATTTTTTCCGGCCGTATCGTTGAAATCGAAGGCTTGCCCGACTTGAAAGTAGAGCAAGCGTTTGAATTGAGTGATGCATCAGCCGAGCGCAGCGCTGCAGGTTGCACTGTGCACCTGGATAAAGCGCCAATCATCGAATATATCAACAGCAACATCACCATGCTCCAGTGGATGATCGCCACGGGGTACGGCGATGTGCGAAGTATCAAGCGCCGGATCAAGGCAATGCAGGACTGGCTGGCCAATCCACAGCTGCTTAAGGGCGATGCCGATGCCGAGTACGCCGCTGTGATCGAAATTGATCTGGCCGAGATTCATGAGCCGATCGTGGCCTGCCCGAACGACCCGGACGACGTAAAAACGCTGTCCGAGGTGGCTGGTTCCAAGATTGACGAAGTCTTCATTGGCTCTTGCATGACCAATATCGGTCATTTCCGGGCTGCCTCCAAGTTGCTGGAGTCCAAGCGTGACATTCCAGTCAAGCTCTGGATGGCACCGCCAACCAAGATGGATGCCAAACAACTCAGCGATGAAGGTCATTACGGCGTGCTCGGTGCTGCCGGCGCCCGGATGGAAATGCCAGGTTGCAGCTTGTGCATGGGCAATCAGGCCCAGGTCAAGGAAGGCGCGACTGTGTTTTCTACCAGTACCCGCAACTTCCCCAATCGGCTGGGCAAGAACAGCAATGTGTACCTGGGTTCGGCCGAATTGGCTGCGATCTGCTCCAAGCTTGGCCGTATTCCGACCAAAGAAGAGTACATGGCCGATATGGGCGTTTTGACGGCCAACAGCGGAAAAATTTACCAATACCTGAACTTTGACAAAATTGACGACTTCACTGAAGCGGCAAAAAGCGTCAAGGAAGACGCGACCAGCCATTGATGTGAATGATGCTGAGGGTTGAAAAAATCGCCGGCGCCCTGGGGGCGGAAATCTCGGGACTCGATTTGTCCCAGCCTGTGTCAGGTGCGCTGGCTGCTGAAATTCGTCAGGCCTGGCTGGAACACCTGGTGATTTTTTTTCGGGGTCAGAACCTCAATCCTCGGCAGTTCTTGAGTTTCGCCCAGGCCATGGGCGAGCCAGTCGACTATCCCTTTGTCAAGGGTTTGCCAGACTTTCCTCAGGTCATCGAGGTCAAAAAGCTGGAGCACGAAAAAGTCAATTTTGGCGGAATCTGGCATTCAGACACCACCTACCTTGAATTGCCCCCGATGGGCTCCATGCTCTTGTCGAAAGAAGTTCCTCCTTACGGTGGCGATACCTTATTTGCCAATCAGTACCTGGCGTATGAGGCGCTGTCGGATAAGTTCAAGGATATGATCGCGAACCTGATCGGCATCAGCAGTTCGGCCCAGGCCGATGTTTCCAAAACACGGGAAGATCGACTTAAATCGGACGGGGGCGATGCGGCCCCCAGGTCGTATCAAACCGAACACCCTGTAGTAAGAACCCACCCCGAAACCGGGCGTAAAGCCCTGTATGTGAACGTGGCGCACACCAGTGGCTTGCAGGGAATGAGCCAAGCCGAGAGCGCGCCGCTGCTACGCTTTCTGTTTGAGCACCAGGTCAAGCCTGAGTTCACTTGTCGGTTTTCCTGGCAACCCCATTGCATTGCGTTTTGGGACAACCGTTGTACCCAACACAACCCAGTGAACGATTACCACGGTTTTCGACGGGTGATGCAGCGAATTACCTTGCTAGGCGACAAGCCGATCTAAGGTGTAACGGACGGCTCATGCCACGTCTTTTTGGTTGGGCTTGCGGCGTGTCCTGGCTTGGCAGGGGTACACTAGCCGCTGTATACGCAAGGGCCTGGCCTCGGTAGCTCATTTTTAAGGATGCGTTCATGTTATTTGGTAAGTTGATGCCACGCGACGGCAATTTTTTCGAGATGTTCAACCAACACGCCGACCGAATTGTTGAGGCGGTTAGGGCTTTCTCCCAGTTGGTGAACCATTACAACGATCCTCATTTGCGAGAGCAGTTCAACCGTGATGTTGATAGCGCTGAGCAGGCGGCAGATCGCATCACCCATGAAGTCAACAAAGCGCTGCATAAAACCTTCATTACACCGATTGATCGTGAACAGATTCATTCGCTGATCAACACGATGGACGATGTGGCAGACCTGTTGCAGGATGCTGCTGAAACCATGGCACTGTATGACGTTCGACACATGACGGAGGAGATCTTTCGTTTGACCGACCTCTGCGTGCGGTGTTGTGACCGGGTTAAAGATGTGGTTTATTTGCTGGAGACCATTGCCGACCCCAAAGTCGCTGAAGCGGCGCTTAAAACCTGCGAGGAAATCGATCGCCTGGAGTCGGATGCGGATCGGGTGATGCGCGCGGCGATGAGTAAGCTGTTTCGTGAAGAGGCCGATGTGCGTGAAGTGATCAAGCTCAAAGCGATTTATGAATTGCTGGAGACAGTCACTGACAAGTGCGAAGACGTGGCCAATGTGATCGAGGGCATTGTCCTCGAAAGCTCCTGATAGATCGGGTCGCGTAATGCAAGGCGTTCAGACTGCTCTTTGGGTGGTGATATTGCTGGTGTTTCTGGCTTTGGCTTTTGATTTCATGAATGGTTTTCATGATGCTGCTAACTCCATTGCCACGGTGGTTTCCACTGGCGTACTCAAGCCCGGGCAAGCGGTTTTGTTTGCCGCTTTTTTCAATTTTGTGGCTATTTTTATTTTCCATTTGAGCGTGGCAGCCACAGTGGGAAAGGGCATCGTCCAGCCGGGTATTGTGGACACCAACGTGGTGTTCGGCGCGTTGATAGGGGCCATCAGCTGGAACTTCATTACCTGGTACTACGGGATTCCCAGTAGTTCTTCGCATGCGCTGATCGGGGGCATCGTGGGCGCTGTGATTGCCAAGTCGGGGACCGACGCGCTGTTGTCAGCGGGTATTTTGAAGACCGTGGTGTTTATTTTTATTTCGCCTTTGTTCGGATTTTTGTTGGGCTCATTGATGATGTTGCTGGTGGCCTGGGTCTGCCGGCGCATGACGCCTTCTAAAGTGGACCGTTGGTTTCGACGTCTGCAACTGGTATCGGCTGGCGCTTACAGCCTGGGGCATGGTGGCAATGACGCGCAAAAAACCATTGGCATCCTCTGGATGCTGTTGATCGCCACCGGTTATGTGGCTGCGACAGACAAGACGCCGCCAACGTGGGCCATTGTGAGCTGTTATGTCGCGATAGCTGCGGGGACCATGTTTGGTGGTTGGCGGATTGTAAAAACCATGGGGCAGAAAATTACCAAGCTCAAACCGGTGGGTGGTTTTTGCGCCGAAACCGGGGGCGCCATCACACTCTTTTTGGCAACTTCATTGGGCATTCCGGTCTCAACCACCCATACCATTACGGGCGCCATCGTCGGCGTTGGTTCTGCACGACGTGCCAGTGCGGTGCGTTGGGGCGTAGCTGGAAATATTGTCTGGGCCTGGATATTTACCATCCCCGCCAGTGCTTTCATGGCGATCGTTGCTTACTGGCTGAGTCTGACGCTGTTCTAGCCTCTGGACTGTAGTGCCAGCTTACTGGCTGATTTTTTGTGCTGCTTCGATTTGGTACTCGAAGTAGTGTTGAAAGCTAAAAACGATACTTGACATCAGAGCGGTCGCACCAATCAGCAAAGCGCACACTATGGCGCCTATCGTTAACCAGTTGCTGTGGCCGGCAGCTGCCTCTGGATTCTCTGACGGGTTGAAGCGCTTATTCCAATGCGCGCTTGTCATCAGTCCATAGACAATCGCATTGAGCGCGCAACCGGCAACGGCAAATCCAAGCAACGGTACCAGTACCCAACTCCAAGGATCATCGACGCCGAATTGTCCGATCCGCCCGATGCCGTACAGCCCCAGGGCCGTAGGAATCGGAATGGCCCAGCCGATGCCATCGGTCAGGCCGTATAAATAGAAACGATGCAAGCCAAGCGGCCCGCCTAGGAAAGTCAGCCACGTGGCGATGGTTTTGTTTTTCATGGTGGTTTTAGGCTTGGGGCTTGGTCCGGTTGGCGGGTCCGAGATTTTTTTCCATCAGGACTACATCGAGCCAGCGGTCAAATTTCCAGCCGCAAGCCTGCAGCACGCCGACGTGGGTGAACCCCAGGGCACGGTGTACGCCGATCGAGCCGGCATTGGCCGAATCGCCAATCACAGCAATCAATTTTCTGACGCCCACGGCTTGGGCTTGGCTGGCGAGTTCGGCCAGCAACAAGCGACCGTAGCCTTGGCCATGGTGGGCTGGATGCAAATAAATGGAGTCTTCGGCTGAGAATCGGTAGGCTGGACGTGGCTTGAACCAGTTGCAATAGGCAAAGCCCAGAACCTGACCCTGGACCTCAAGAACGAGGTAGGGTAGTCCCCTGGATAAAACTTCCGTTTGGCGTACCAACATCTCATTTTCATTGGGCGGATCGATCTCGAAAGTGCCCGTACCGTGCTTCACGTGGTGGGCGTAGATGGCTGTTAGCGCCGGGATGTCTGGGCTCAAGCAGGGGCGAATGGTGGTCATAAATGTGAAAACGTTATAATGGCAGGCTATTCAGTGTGTCGCTGGCCGGGTGGCCATGTCGCGTGTCTCAACACTGGATTAAGTGCTGAATTAAATGACGGGAAGTAATTTCCGTCACCCAAAGGATAAATCATGGTCGTCATCCGACTTTCTCGTGGCGGTGCAAAAGCACGCCCTTTCTTCAATATTGTCGTTGCTGACAAGCGTACACGCCGCGACGGCCGCTTCATCGAGCGCATTGGTTTTTACAACCCGATTGCGACCGCCAATGAAGAGAGCATTCGCATTGCGCAAGATCGCCTGAGCTATTGGCAAGGTGTTGGTGCCCAGGCTTCCCCCACGGTGGATCGTCTGATTCAGCAAGCTGCCAAAAAGGCGGCTTAATCCGGTGCTAACAGGGGAGGGCTATCGCCATCAGCGATGGGCGCCCCTTTGTTTTTTATGATGCCCAGTCTCGACGCCGCTGAACTGCCTGCGGATGCCATTGAGGTGGGCCGAATTGCTGATGCCTGGGGCATCAAGGGCTGGTTTAAGGTTCTGCCTTACAGTGCAAGCCCTGAGGCACTATTTTCTTCCAAGCGTTGGTATCTGCTTCCAACTGAAAAAGGCCCGAAAACCTTTTCCGGCGTAGTCAAGCTCGCCATCAGGGAATCCAAGGAACATTCGGACACGGTAGTGGCCTGCGCGCAAGGCGTGGATGATAGAAATGCCGCCGAAGCTTTGCGCGGAAGCCGTATTTTTATTTCGCGATCGAGTTTCCCAACAGCCGGCACGGACGAGTATTACTGGGTTGACTTGATAGGGTTGGATGTGCTCAACCGCGAAGGCTTGGCCCTAGGCCAGGTCAAAGAGCTGTTATCCACCGGCGCGCAAACCGTGCTGGTGATCGAGTATCCGAACGACGGTCAAGTTCAAGAGCGGATGATTCCCTTCGTGGCGGCCTTTGTGGATGAGGTGGATTTGCCCGGCCGCCGGATCCACGTCGATTGGCAACCCGATTACTGAGTTCGATGCCATGCGGTTCGACATCGTCACGCTTTTTCCTGATTTATTTGCCCCGCTGCTTAGTCAAGGGGTGACGCGCCGCGCGTTTGAGAGCGCGTGGGTCGATGTCCGTTTTTTTGATCCGCGTGACTTTGCCGTTGGCAGTTACCGTCGAGTCGATGACCGGCCATTTGGGGGTGGGCCGGGTATGGTGATGATGGCCGAGCCACTGCACCAGTGTCTACAAAGTATTCAGGCCGAGCGCGCTGACAAGGCCCCCGTTGTCCTGTTCTCGCCCATCGGGAAAACACTCAACCATGCCGACGTAGCGCGCTGGTCGGCCAGCGCCGGAGCGACGCTGATTTGTGGGCGTTATGAAGGGCTGGACCAGCGCTTCATCGATGCCCATGTCGATGAGCAAATTAGCTTGGGTGATTTTGTGCTTTCGGGCGGAGAAATCGCTGCCATGGCTTTGCTCGATGCGGTTGCACGGTTACAGCCCGGTGTCCTTAATGACCAGCAAAGCCACCAATTTGACAGCTTCAACCAGGCGCTGGATGGCTTGCTTGACTGCCCACACTACACCCGACCCGAAGTCTGGGCGGGCCAGGCCGTTCCCGAGGTATTGCTGTCGGGGCATCACGCGCAGATTGAGCGTTGGCGACGCGACCAACGTCTGCGGATTACGCAGAAATTTCGTCCAGACCTGATTGTTCAAGCCCGTGCAGCGGCCAGCTTGAGTCGCCAGGATGAGGACTTCTTATCGGGACTGGCTTGAGGCCGTGGGCCACGGATCAAACAAACTGGTTATAATCAAAGGCTTTTCGATCCTCTGGCCGGCCGCTTTAATGCAGATTGCGCTGAAGCCCTTTGTGTCATCCCGACACTGGCGCGTCCAAGATCCTATGAGGAAAATATGAACCTGATCCAAACTCTTGAGCAAGAAGAAATTGCTCGACTGGGTAAAAAAGTCCCAGAATTTTCTCCCGGCGACACGGTCATCGTGAATGTCAACGTGGTTGAAGGTACGCGCAAGCGCGTGCAGGCCTACGAAGGCGTGGTGATTGCCAAGCGCAACCGCGGTCTGAACAGCGGTTTCATCGTTCGCAAGATCTCCAGCGGTGAGGGCGTTGAGCGTACTTTCCAGACCTACAGCCCACTGATCGCCAGCATCGAAGTCAAGCGTCGCGGCGATGTGCGTCGTGCCAAACTGTACTATCTGCGTGATCGCAGCGGACGTTCTGCCCGTATCAAGGAAAAACTGCCGGCCCGCAAAACTGCAGCAGCTGTGTAAGCCAAGTCAGTTTACGATCAGCCGCCGCTAGCCCCTGGCTTGCGGCGGCTTTTTTCCTTTCAGGAGCACTTTTTGTCTGAATTCATTCCCCTCACGCCGCTTTCTAAGCTCCCCAATTTTGATCCCCGCATGAACCCAATACTGGGGGTAGATGCGCATCTGCCAGCGGTTGCCTTTGAGCGCTTGCAGGCGGATGCTTTGCGTGCCCGTTTTGCCAACCCGCCAGACTGGGTGCCCGAGGTGATGGCCGAAAGACGATTTTCCAACCGGGCGCCCAAGCACGCTTCCGTCTTGCTGGCCCTGGTGATGCGCGAGCGCCCAACACTTTTGTTGACACAACGCACCTCACACCTGTCAACCCATTCAGGTCAGATCGCTTTTCCAGGGGGAAAAGCAGATGAAACCGACGCCGATGCGTTCGCGACTGCGTTGCGTGAGGCCGAGGAAGAGATTGGATTGTCGACCGATTTTGTTCAGGTTTTGGGCGCTTTACCGACCTACACCACCGGTACTTCTTTCGTCGTAACCCCGGTGGTAGCCTTAGTCCAACCTGGATTCATTTTGACTCCTAATGCCAACGAAGTTGCTGACATTTTTGAAGTTCCTTTGGATTTTTTAATGAATCCGCTGAACCATCAGCGTCATTCGATCGAGGCCGAAGGCGCACACCGTGAGTGGTTTTCCATGCCGTATCAGGACGCCGAGGTCGAACGCTTCATTTGGGGTGCGACCGCCGGCATGTTGCGTAATTTTTATCGTTTCCTCTCCGCCTGAGACCGGGTTTGCAGGGCTCCATCCAAGGCTGAGGCTATGATGGAGGAATGAGTTTCTTTGCCATTTTGTTTGCCTTGTTGCTGGAGCAGGCACGCCCATTGAATCCCGTCAACTGGGTTCACACCAGCGTTCGCAGCTGGGTGCAGATGGTGGCCAAGAATTTCGACGCCGGAAAGCAGCAGCATGGCTGGCTGGCCTGGAGTATCACGGTGGCCGTTCCGTCGCTGGTGGTGTTGGCAGTCCACGGATTCTTGGTGATGACGTCAAGCTGGATTTTGGCCATGGCATGGAGCGTGGTGGTGCTCTACATCACGCTGGGTTTTCGGCAGTTCAGTCACCACTTCACCGATATTCGCGATGCGCTCGATGCCGGGGACGAAGCCCGGGCCCGTGACCTATTGGCTGCTTGGCAGCAAATCGATGCAGCAGAGTTGCCGCCCAGTGAAATTGTTCGGCACGTGATCGAGTATTCGGTGCTGGCGGCGCACCGCCATGTGTTTGGTGTGCTGGCCGGCTATACCTTGCTGGCAGCTCTGGGTCTGGGGCCAACCGGCGCCGTTGCTTATCGACTCAGTGAATTCGTGGCGCGTTATTGGCGCCAGTTGGACAAAGACGCCGGAGTCAGTGAGTTGGCGCATGACGCGGCAGTCACGGCCTGGCAGTTGATTGACTGGTTGCCTGCCCGCATCACCGCACTCGGTTTTGCAGTGGTTGGTAGTTTTGAAGAGGCCATTGACAGCTGGCGTCAGTACGGTCAGAACACAGAGAGCAACAATGACGGCGTCATACTTGCTGCGACCTCAGGTGCTATCAACGTGCGTTTGAGCAGTGCGACAGTCGAGCCTGAAGAAGACCCAGAAGCGCCATCAACCCTGACGGCTGTTCCTTCCCAAGAGCCACTGGTCTCCCATCTGCGCAGCATCGTCGGCTTGGTCTGGCGTTCGGTGGTGTTGTGGATGCTCTTGCTCGCCCTGCTCACGCTGGCCCGACTGATGGGCTAAGCGATTAGCGGTAAAAATCAGAACTTGGGGCGAGACAGTTCGGCGAACAAGTCGCTGTAGATCCGGTAGCGTGTTGGGCTGATCGCTGGTGGATCTGCCTCGGCTTTGAGCGCAGCCAACAAGCCGCAACCGGGTTCATGCAAGTGGCTGCAATTGTAAAACTTGCAGTCCAGCGTGAGGGGCTTGAGGTCGGGCATCAAGCTCGCCAGATGCATGGGGTCGATGTGGTGCAAGCCAAACTCTTGAAAACCAGGTGAGTCAATCAAAGCGGTATGGCGCTCTGGCCCAACCCAATACCAGCTGGTGCTGGTGGTGGTGTGTTTTCCAGAATTCAAGGCGGTGGAAATTTCCTTGGTCAAAGCCAGTGCTTGGGGTACCAGCAGGTTGATCAACGAACTTTTGCCCGCACCCGAGGGCCCCAGAACCAGGGTGATTTTCCCGGCCACCTGGCGCAGCAGGCGCTCGCTGGAGTCGTCTGGCGGAACTGGATTGATTTTGGGTTTGAGCGCTAGCGGCATGACCAGATAACCCATGCGTCTATAGGGCTCGAGTCGAGCCCAAGCCCGGGCAAAAAGATCCTGCAGATCACTTTTGTTGAGGGCAATCACGGGTCTGATGCCTTGGGCTTCAGCAGCGATCAAGGCGCGTGACAGCTGGCTTTCGGAAAACTCGGGCTCAGCTGCAATCAGAATCAGAACTTGATCGAGATTGGCTGCAAATGACTTAGTTCGAATTTCATCCTGGCGGTAAAACAAATTGCGCCGGGTCTCGATTTTCTCGATAGTCCCTTCGTCTTGCGTGGCCTGCCAAAGTACTTGGTCACCCACCACCGCCTGATTTTTCTTGCCACGCGGGTGACAGATCAAGCGCTTGCCTTCGGGCGTTTCCACCACCACATGACGACCATGGCTGGCAACGACCAGCCCAGGCTTGAGTATTGGCGGGGCGTTCACGCCCAAACCTCAAATGAACAGCGCATCAACTTGCGTCGCACTTTCAAAATCCTGGAGCGACAGACCCTGCACGTCATGGGTATTGAACCGCAGCACACAGTGCTTGTAGCTCAGTGTCAGTTCGGGGTGGTGGTCTTGTCGGTGTGCGATGAAGGCCTGTGCATTGACAAAAGCCAGAGCCTCGTAGTAATTGACAAATTCAAAAGTCTTTTCGATGGCTAAATCCTGGCCGTCACCCACCAGTTTCCAGCCCTGGAGTTTGGCCAGTGCGGTGACGATTTCAGTCGCTGTCAAACAGCGTTTGATTGGATTCAGGGGTGTTGACATGGGGCTGTAATGTGATTGTTGGAGGGACTTCAGGCCCCGAGCCTAGCCAAACGCTCCGCTGCCGGGGGGTGAGAGTAATAAAACTTGGCAAAAAGCGGATCCGGTGTCAGGGTTGAAGCATTGTCTTCGTAAAGCTTGAGTAAGGCGCTGGCCAAGTCCACACCACTGGTTTTTTCCACGGCGTAGGCATCGGCTTCAAATTCATGGCGACGCGAAAAACTGGCCATCAAGGGCGTCAAGAAAAAACTGAAAACGGGAGAGACCAACAGAAACAACAGCAGCGCCAAGCCATCATTGGGCGCGGACATAAGCGGTGTACTCGCCAGATTGGGTTGCACGCCCAAGCCGACATAAAACCAGGCTTGGGTGCTCAGCCAGCCCAACAATGCAAAACCCGCCAGGCTCAAGCTAAACAGGCTAATGATACGTTTGATGATGTGCTTGTGTTTGAAGTGTCCCAGTTCATGGGCGAGCACGGCATCGACTTCATTGGGTGAAAGTTTAGCCAGCAAGGTGTCGTAAAACACCACTCGCTTGGAGGCGCCGAAACCTGTGAAATAGGCGTTGCCATGAGCGCTGCGCTTGCTGCCATCCATGACAAAAAGTCCTTTGGCGGAGAAGCCGCAGCGATTCATCAACGCCGTCACACGGGCTTTGAGCATTTCGTTTTCAAGCGGCTGAAATTTGTTGAACCAGGGCGCGATGAAGCTCGGATAAATCAGGAGCAACAACAAGTTCAATCCCATCCATACGGCCCAGGCCCACAGCCACCAGGAACTACCGGCTGAAGCCATTAGCCAAAGTATCACGGCTGCGATTGGCAGGCCGATCAACACCCCAATCAAGCTTGATTTGAGCAAATCGATCAGCCACAGTTTGAACGTCATTTTGTTGAAACCAAATTTCTCCTCAATCACGAAAGTCTGGTACAGCCCCAGAGGCAGTTCCAACAGCCCACTGATCAGGGTAAAGGCCACCAGCAAAGCGAGTTGTTGTGTCATTCCCATGCCGATCCAAGCCAGCAGCGTCTGATTGAGCCAGTCCAGACCACCCAACAGGGTCCAACCCAGCAGTAAAGCCGCGCCCAGGGCAAGCTCTAGCAGCCCAAATCGCGCTTTGGTGATGGTGTAGTCAGCAGCCTTTTGATGGGCGGCCAGCTCGATGGTGTGGGCGAATGCCGCAGGGACCAGTTGCCTATGCTGCGCCACATGGCGGATCTGACGCGCGGCCAGCCAAAATTTAATGAGCAGACCAAGGAGCAGCGCCAGAGCCAAGGCCAGACTCAAGCTAAGTGAGGGGGATAAATTCGAAAACATGGTGTCGAGTTTAGGCCATCGGCGACAATCGACGCTATGACCGATATCACACCCCAACTCACCAAATCCGATCAAAACTTGATCTGGCTCGACTGCGAGATGTCGGGACTGGAGCCTGACACTGAGCGCATCATCGAAATAGCCGTGGTTGTGACGGGGCCGCATCTGGAACCCCGGATCGAAGGCCCGGTACTGGTGATCCATCAAAGTAACGAGTTACTTGACAAGATGGACGCATGGAACAAGGGCACCCATGGCAAGAGCGGACTGATTGACAAGGTCAAGGCATCAACCCTGACAGAAGATCAGGCGCAAGACCAGTTGCTTGCTTTTTTGAGTCAATACGTTCCCAAAAATGGCTCCCCCATGTGTGGCAACAGCATCGGCCAGGACCGTCGTTTTCTGGTCAAGTACATGCCCAAGCTCGAGGCATTTTTCCATTACCGCAATCTGGACGTCAGCACACTCAAGGAATTGTCCAAACGCTGGCGCCCTGAGGTCTACAGCGCATTTAAAAAGCAGCAGCGTCACACCGCCCTGGCCGATGTTCACGAGTCAATCGATGAAATGGCGCACTACCGGGAACATTTTCTCAAGCTTTGAGACGGATGGGGGGTCTGACTGGATCCGCCAACCCCGTAGCTGGAACCCAAGCAGGCAGGCGCAGCGCTGAGTTTAGGTTTACCGTTTCTCGCAGGCGCGTTCCAGTATGGCGAGATCAGGCGTGATGCCGATGCCAGGTTTTTCCTCGAGTCGGATACAACCATTTTCCAGCTGCTGCAAAGGTGGTGCGAGCAGGCTACGCAAAGCATTGTCGTTGCTATCGACTTCGAGCAGGCCGTCGCCACCGGCTGCTGCTAACACATGGGCCGAAGCCATTAAACCAATTCCTGCGCCGAGGTAATGCGGGCAGAACCGGATTCCTTGTTCGCGGATTTTTTGGATCACCGGCCAAGCACCTGAAATCCCACCCCATTTGGCCAGGTCGGGTTGCAACACGGCAAAGACACGACTATCCAAGGCTTGTTGAAAACGTTTCGCTCCGATCAGGTTTTCGCCTGCTGCCAGTGGCAGTTCACTGACGGCACTTAACTGGTGCCAGTCGCTAGGCGGGCTGTCGCAGCGCAGCGGTTCCTCCAACCAGTCGAGCTGGTAGCGCTGTAGCGGTTGTTGCATGGCCAGCGCTTGCTCGAGCTGCCAGCCCTGGTTGACGTCGGCCATCAGCTTGGCTCCAGCGCCAAGCCAGTTTCGCAGACGTTCCAAGTTGGCCAGATCGTGGTGCGCCTCAAAACCGATCTTGAGTTTGAAGCCACGGTATCCTTCAGCGTGTTTGCGTTGAACCTGTGCCAGCGCTGCGTCGGGGTTAATACCGCTGGCATAGACCGCAACCAAAGGCTGCTGACCACCGAGCAAGCGAAACAGAGGTAAACCTGCACGGCGGGCGCACAAGTCCCAAAGTGCCAAGTCAATTCCGGCGATGACCTGGGCTATCGGTCCCGCTTCCCCGCATTGCAACGCGAGGATTTCTGTTTTGTGGGTGGCTTCGGAAAAAGCCTGGACCGGATCGGAAAAATCTTGTTGAAGTAACAAAGGCGCCAGCACTGTCGTGAGTAAGTTGGCGCGGTGCTCTGCGCCACAGGCCGGAAAGTTGCACCAAATTTCGCCCCAGCCGATGGCGCCGTCGCTGGATTGCGCGCGAACAAAAACTGCAGGTCGGTCGTGCATGACGCCAAAGGAGGTCCGGACCGGAACCGGACTCGGGCAGCGCAGGACAAATGCTTGCAAGCTGACCAGGCGCAAGGCCAAGGACTCGGTCGAAGTGTGCGGAGAGGGAAGATCAGCGAGTTTCATGGTTAAAAGTCTAAAGGTATGGCATATAATACCTTTATCTGACAAATCACTGTTTTGTTGCCCGCAACCAGGTCCTTGGTGCCAGCTCGGCTTGCCCCAAACTATATGAAAAACTCGAACATGGCCCAGGGTTTTGACTACATCATCGTGGGGGCGGGATCGGCGGGTTGTGTGCTGGCCAACCGCTTGAGCGCTGACCCGAGCTGCCGTGTTTTGTTGCTTGAGGCCGGCGGGCCGTCACAGGGATTTTGGCTGCGCCTGCCTGTGGGCTACTTTCGCACCATCAATGACCAGCGGTTTTCCTGGCAATTTCCGGTCGAGCCGCAAGCCGAGACTGCCCATCGCCCCATGGTTTGGCCGCGTGGCAAGGTGCTGGGCGGCTCCAGTGCGATCAATGGGCTGCTTTATATTCGCGGCCAGCACGCCGATTATGACAATTGGGCTGGCTTAGGCTGCTCCGGCTGGAGCTACGCGGAAGTATTGCCTTATTTCAAACGTTCCGAGCGTTATGAAGGCGGTGCCAGTGAATTCCATGGAGAAACTGGTGAACTGGGCGTCTCCGATCTGCGCAACGACCACCCGTACTGCCAAGCTTGGCTAGAAGCGGCGAGTCAAGCTGGCCATCCTAGTACTCCGGATTTCAACGGCACCCAGAGTGATGGCATGGGACGTTACCAGCTGACTCTGCGCGGCCATTGGCGCTGTGACGCAGCAACAGCTTTTCTCACGCCGGCCCGCAGCCGTAGCAATTTAACCGTGCTCACGGGGACGCAGGTTAGTCGAGTACTCCAAGCCGAGGGTCGGGCGGTTGGTGTGCAATGGCTGCAAGGCGGCGCAATGAGAGCGGCGCAAGCGGACAGCGAGGTAATTTTGGCTGCGGGCGCCTTGCAGTCGCCGCTGCTCCTTCAGCACTCTGGCATTGGTCCGCAACAGTTGCTTCGCCAGCATGGAATTGCTGTGACCGTGAATGCACCTGAAGTTGGCCAGAACCTGCAAGATCATTACCAAGCTCGGGTCATTGTTAAGCTGCGCCAGCGCCGCTCACTAAACGACGATATTCGAAACCCCCTGCGCTTAGCCCAAATGGGTGCCCAGTGGCTGTTTCAACAACGCGGTCCTTTGACCGTGGGCGCAGGTCAGGTCGGTGGGCTGGCCTGCACCGAATACGCCCAGGGGGGGCGCGCCGATGTGCTGTTTAATGTGATGCCTTTATCGGTGGATAAACCTGGTGATCCGCTGCATCGATTTTCTGGATTTTCGGCATCGGCCAGCCAATGCCGGCCGCTGTCGCGCGGTAGCGTGCAGCTGTGCTCCAGCGATCCACTGGCGCTGCCGCGCATCGTGGCCAATTACTTGCAAGAGCCGCAGGATGCGCGGGTGCTGGTTGCTGGTTTGCGTCAGTTGCGTGAGATTTATGCCCAGCCCGCCTTTCGGGATCTGGTCACGGGTGAAGAACATTTCCCAGGCACCAGCATCACCAGCACGCAGGCATTGGAAGCCTTTGCCCGGGCCAAGGGCGGCACGGTTTATCACCCGGTCGGGACCTGCCGGATGGGTGCCGACAGCAACGCTGTGGTCGATCAGCGGCTGCGGGTGCGCGGAGTCGAGGGACTGCGCGTGATCGATGCGTCGGTGATGCCGACCATGGTTTCAACCAACACCAATGCCGCTGCCATCATGATTGGCGAAAAAGGTGCGGCCATGGTGTTGGAGGACGCCGCCTCCAACCGTGTTCGAAGCTGACGCGGGCTTGGGAGGCGAGCCAGTTGGCGTGGCTCGTCAGTTCCAGGCGGGCGGGCTGGACACCAGGTTTCAGGCTTTGACGGTGTCCAAGAACAGCTTGGGATCGAAGTACTGGTCAGCTTTGAGTGCATTCTGGATAACAAAACTGCGCAGTCGCCGGTACCAGCCCAAACAAAATTCGATCGGATTTCATTTGCGCGGCTCCGCCCCTGCTGCTGCTTGGTCGGGCTGAACGGGCTCTACAAAAGGAAAACGGGCCCGCGCCTTGACGCTGGTTGGGCCAGCCGTGCCAGAACCCCGGATAAAACGCTGACGCTCATCAACAAAGGGCTGGTAAGCCCAGTTCGGTGATTGCGCTGATTGCTGTGCGACTGCTGCCAGAAACAAACGCTCGCGCTGGCTGGCCAGTATGCGGGCCTGCATTTCGGCCGGATCCCAGCCTTGCAGCAGACGGACGTGCAAACTTTGTTCGGTCTGTGCGTGCTGCGCTTGACCAGCCAGGTTGATGAGTTCGTCTGGATCCAACTCCAGGTTGAAAAGCAGCGGCGCCAGGCCGTGGGTATATATATATTTCCAGGGGCCAAGGCGTACCATGCGAGAAGCCGCACAAACACCTTCTGAGCTGTATTCCGAGACCACGCAACGATCCAGTCCCTGCTCGGCACCGGTCAGCAAGGGCAACAGGCTGTTGCCGTGCAAGGGTCCCACCGGTGGCTGGTCATTGCCCGCAAACGCCATGAACGTGGGCAGTAAATCGACCAAGGAGACGTGCGCCGCCACCCGTGCTGGGGCAAAGCGTTGGGGCATGGAAACGATCAACGGAACCCGTACCGAGGACTCAAAAAAACACTGCTTGAACCACATGCCACGTTCGCCCAGCATTTCGCCGTGGTCGCCGCAGAACACCACGATGGTGTTGTCGTCCAAACCGGTTTCTTGCAGCACGTCCAAGATTCGTCCTATTTTTTCATCGACATAACTGACCATGCCGTAGTAGGCATGACGGGCCCGCAGCACCTGTTGCGGCGACACGCTGTAGAGATCCTGCGCGTGTGCCACATACAACCACTGGCTGTGGGGGTCCAGCGCTTCATAGGGAATCGGCGCAATCCGCGGCGGGTCAATGTCTTTGTCCTGGTACAGATCCCAGTGCCGTTGCGGCGCGACAAAAGGTGGGTGCGGATGGGTATAGGAGACGGTGAGGAAAAATGGCTGCTCTTGGCCCGAGCGTGCCAGGTCGTACAAACGCTGCGCGCCCTTGTACTCGACCTCGTCGTCGTAGTCAATTTGCATGCTGCGCACACAGGGACCGGCCTCCAGCACCGGGCGCATACTCACACCCGTGGGGCGGTGTGCCGGTCCTTGCAGCCAATCGGGCGTCCAGGCGAAATCGGCCGGGTAAATGTCGGTGCACAAGCGTTCTTCAAAACCGTGCAACTGGTCTGGGCCGATGAAATGCATTTTGCCGCACAGAATCGTTTGATAACCCGAATGGCGCAAGTAATGCGCCATAGTCGGAATCGAAGCTGGAAATTCCGAGGCATTGTCGTAAGCCGCAATCGAATGCGGCAAGCGGCCCGACAACATAGAGAAGCGCGATGGTGCACAAATGGGGAAGTTGCAATAAGCGCTGTCAAACACCACACCTTGTTTTGCCAGCCGACTCAGGTGGGGTGCTTGCACCAAGGGGTGGCCATGGAACGGCAGGCTGGAGACGGCCAACTGGTCGGCCATCAACAGCAAGATATTGGGTTGCTTTGTTTTCATTGCAAACGGTTCTGTTACGAGTTCATTCGGCAACGATATTGGCGGACTTGACCAGGCTTTTCCATTGCGCCAGATCACGCACGAAGAAAGTTTCAAAACTTTCGGCCCTACCTGGTTTGGCACTGCTAATTCCGGCGCTGCTCAAAGCCTGGTTGAAATCCTCAAGTGACAAAATTTTGTTGCTGGTCGCTACCAACAGATCGATTACCGCAGTCGGTGTTGCCTTGGGCGCGAGCAATCCAAGCCATTGATCAGCTTCAAACCGTTCGTTAGCTGTTTCACTCATGGTGGGAACTTCCGGCAGGCTGGGCACCCTTTGGGAACTGGTGACCGCCAGCGCGCGCAGTTTTCCCGAACGCAGATGCGGCAAGGCAACAGTGAGGTTGGGAAAATGGTAGTCAATCCGTCCTGCTAGTTGGTCGGTCATGGCCCCTGGCCCGCCGCTGTAGGGGATGTGGACGACGAACAGCTGGTGTTTTGATTTGAATAGTTCGCCGGTGAGATGGGCGGGCGAACCAACCCCGGCCGAGCCATAGCTCAAGCGACCGGGTTGTTTGCGAGAGGATTCAATCAACTGCTGAACCGACTTGATCGGGCTGTCGGTGCTGACCACCAGCACCGAGGGAGCGTAGGCCAGCAAGGCGACCCGCTCGAGATCCTGGGTGGCGTCAAAAGGTAGCTTGGGACGCAGCGCAGCGTTCATGTTCAAGGCGCTGGTGGAGAACAATAAGGTGTGGCCGTCAGCGCTGGCTTTGCTGACCTGGTCAGCGCCTAGACTGCCGGCGGCGCCGGGCTTGTTATCAACCACCACCGGTTGGCCTAGCGCTGGTTGCAAATGTTTCGCAAATTGCCTGGCAGCAACATCGACCAAGCCTCCAGCCGGCCAGGGAACGACCAAGCGAATCGGTTTGGTTGGATAGCTTTGTGCGCTGGCCAGCGAGGCCAGCGAGACCAGCACGAAGGTCATTAGCTTAAGCATGCTGAGTGCGAAACTGGGGCGTAATCTTTTAGTATTGATCATGATTCTGGTTTTCTGTGGTCATGCAGTGCGCTCAAAGCGTGAGCGCCATGTCAAAGCGGATGAAATCGCCGCGGTAGGTAATCAAGCCCAGGTACAGCACTGTGCCGTCTGGCGCCAAACAAACCCGGCGTACTTCGGCCACCGGTGATCCTGCAGCGACGCCAAGCAAGCGGGCTATTTCGACGTCGGCGGTTGAAATCCGTAGAGTTTGGTGGGCCGAGGCAATTTGGACTTCCGACAGATCGAGTAGCACCGGGATGACAGTTTCCTTGCGAAACCTCTTGGGTGCCAAGCGGAATGTCCGTTGATCGATATAAATGGAAGCGACGCAATAAGGGTTTTCAGAGCGAGAATGAACCCGACGCAGAAAATGGTAAGCCGGTGCTGCCCGGCCGTCAGCCGGTGTTAATCGGGGTTGTACCCCGGCTTCTTCGATCAAAGTCAGTTGTGGTTTGTCGTTGCGGTACGCGTCGGCCAAACCTTTGAGCGAGGTTTCCAGGGTCAGCGATCGCTCCTGCTGCACCAAGTCGGTTACAAAGGTGCCGCGACCGCGCTGGGGTAGCAGCAGGCCTTCACGCGTCAGGATTTCTATGGCTTGGCGCACCGTAACCCGTGCCACCTGGAATTCTGCGACCAGAGCTTGGAGCGAGGGTACTTTGCTGTCCGCCACCCAACTGCCACGCAACACCCGCTGGCGCAACAAGTCAGCCAGTTGGGCGTAGAGCGGAACCGGGCTGTCGGCAAATAGCGGATGGGCAGTGACTTGCATTAGACTTTTTTGCTAGAATAGTTCTATATATAGTACCTTAGTTCAGCCCCCTTGACTAAAGCGGAGAGAATTCATCATGAATGCGCTGGTCTATGCAGTTCCTTTTTTTGTCGGTTTGATCCTGCTCGAAGTGTTGGCGGCACGCTGGTTGCGGCGCGACATTTACCGGTTGAACGACGCTGTCACCAGCATGAACATCGGCATCATGAGTGAAGTCGTGCGCTCGACAGTGAAGCTGCTGACTGTTGTTGTCTATGCGGTGGTGGTGCAGAAACTTGGCGCTTTTAGCTGGGATGTGAAAAGTCCTACGGTCTGGGTCCTGGCTTTTTTTCTGTACGACTTTGGCTATTACTGGGCGCACCGTGCTGGCCACGAGGTCAGCCTGTTATGGGGTGCCCATGTCGTGCACCATAGCAGCGAGGAGTTCAACCTGTCGACTGCCATGCGCCAGTCATCAACCAACCAGATGTTCTACTGGGTGTTTTACCTGCCAATGGCTTTGCTTGGGATTCCACTCCAAGTTTTCGTCATCACGGCGCTGGCCAGTGCGGTCTATCAATTTTGGGTCCACACTCAATTGGTTGGCAGGTTGGGTTGGATAGAGGGGGTTTTCTCTACCCCGTCCAACCATCGATGCCACCACGGTAAAAACGCATACTGCCTGGATCGCAACTATGGCGGAACCTTGATCATTTGGGACCGCTTATTCGGAACTTACACGGAAGAGCGCGACGACGAACCCGTGGTCTATGGCACGTTGGTGCCGATCAACAGCTGGAATCCGGTCTGGGCTAATGTCAAGCATTACCTGCACATAGGCGCCGAAATCATTAGGTTGCCAGGCTGGCGCGCCAAGATAACAAGCGTTTTTGCACCGCCGGGTTGGACCCCCCAAGGCCAGCTAGCCCATCCCGAATTCAATCCGCAGGACCGGCTCAAGTTCGATACGCCTAGCGGGCCATGGCAGCGGGCTTACGGCGTACTGGCCTGCGCCATTGTGTATGGGATGGCTTTGCACTGGATGAGCGTGGCAGCCGATCTAAGCTTGGCATGGCGGCTGGCCTACGGGCTGGTCAATGTAAGCGCCGCACTATGTTTGTGCAGCGTGATCTCGCTGGGGCGTTGGGGCATACCGTTGGAAGCCTTGCGTGCTGTTTTGGTGTTTGGAGCGCTCACAGCCAACTACTGGTTTACGCCAATTTCTGGTGCAGCACGCGCCCTGGCAATTCTTGGTTTGCTTGTTTCGCTGTTCATGCTGCTGAAGGTGAGAGCCGAGCAACGTGGCCTAACCGAAACGGAACAGCCTGACTCGGCCGTCGCAACAGCACGGGTACACGCATGAACCAGCAAGCCCTGTTTGACGCTGTGTTGGCCCTGGTCGCGTTATGGGTGGCCTGGGGTGCAGGACGTGAGATGCCGGCTGTGCGCTTGGGAGCCGCCTTGTTGGCTGCTGCTGCTGCCCTGGGCACGCTGCGCTTTTCTGGCCTGTTGGTGCTGCCAGAGCTACACCAGTCGATGTCGATGTTGAGCGCCGGGGTCGGTTTGCCCTTGTTAGGCGTGGCCATGGTTTGGTCTAATGCCGGCGTCGCCCGGCAGGCCCGCTACGCCTGGTGCTTTGGCGTCGCCGCTGCAGTGTTGTGCCTCTTACTGACCGTGCTGGCCGAAGTCAAGTTGTGGCCCGCTGTCAGCGCTCTGACAGCCGTGGTGGTGATGCTGGGCTGGAGCCTGGCGCGCAGGCATTGGTGGGGTGTTGCTGCTGGCGCCAGCATGCTGGTGGCATTACTGGGTTTTGCCAGCAAGCGCGCGTTCGGTTCCTTGTCAGCCGCTGACCTGTTGCATCTTGGTTTGGCCCTGGGCCTGTGGCTGTACTCACGCTGGCTAAGCAACCTGGTGCTGCACGAGGCCAGTACCGAACGCAGTAGTGCGGCGGCAGAATGAACCAGCCGACCCCCACCTTGCTAGCCGATGCGCTGGCGCTGCAACGCCATGCCTACCTGGACCACCCGGTTCCCAGTCTGCAAGAGCGACGGGCCGATTTGCTGACCTTGCGCCGATTTCTGCTGGAAAACCAAGTCGCATTGTGCAACGCCATCAGCGCCGATTATGGCCACCGATCACGCCATGAGACGCTGTTGGCCGAGATTTTCCCGGCAGTCGATGGCATCAACGATGCGCTGCGTCATTTGCCTAGTTGGATAAAGCCGCGCCGGCGTCGCGTCGATCGCCTGACCTTTGGCCTGGCCAGCAACCGGGTCGTGCCGCAACCTTTAGGCGTGGTCGGTGTGATCGTTCCTTGGAATTTCCCAGTCAACCTGAGCTTTGTACCCCTGACTGCCATATTTGCTGCGGGCAACCGGGCACTGGTCAAACTGAGCGAAAACTCGCGCCATCTGGCACGGCTGTTGATCGAGCGCATGCCTGCTTACTTCCCGCCCACCAAGCTGCAGTTTTTTGATGAGACTGGTGGCGTCGGCATCGTGTTTTCAAAACTCCCTTTGGACCACCTGCTGTTCACGGGCTCAGGCCAGACCGGTCGTGCTGTGATGGCCGCGGCAGCAGCCAACCTGTGCCCGGTCACCCTGGAGTTGGGCGGCAAGTCGCCCGCCGTGGTCTGTGCGGACTATCCCTTGGAGCGCGCAGCCGAGCGGATTTTGTACGTCAAATACTTGAATGCTGGTCAGATCTGCACCACGGTCGATCATGTTTGGCTGCAACGGCAAAATGTCAGGGAGTTTGTAGAACACGCGCGGCGTATCGTTCCACGGCGTTATCCGCATCTGGCCTCACCGGATTACACTTCCATCATCGATGAGCCCGCTTTTACGCGCCTGTTGCAGGCCTTGGAGCAGGCGCGCGCGGCGGGCGCCGAAGTGATTCCTTTGCTGCCGGGTCCGAGCTTCGACCCCATCAGCCGCAAGATCGCACCGCACATCGTCCTGAATGCACCTATGGACTGCGATTTGATGCAGCGCGAAATCTTCGGCCCCATCCTGCCCATCATTGCCTATGACCAATTGCCCGAGGTTATTGAAGCCATCAATGCCGGGCCCCGGCCGTTAGCCCTTTATCCGTTCAGCCATGACCGGCAGAGCCTGAACTTGTTGGTCGAGCGTGTTATGTCGGGCGGTGTGACGATCAACGATGCCCTGTTCCACGTAGGGCAACACGATTTGCCATTCGGCGGCGTCGGTGAGTCGGGCATGGGCCACTACCACGGGCTAGAAGGATTCCAAACCTTTTCCAAACTGCGTCCAGTTTTCCATCAAACGCGTTGGTCGGGTCTGGGCCTGTTGGCCCCGCCTTACGGCGCGTTGATGGACCGCGTTCTGCGATTCCTGATCCGTTGAGACAGAGACTGCTCGGGGCGGTTCAAAATTATTCTAGGTGTAAACCCGAATCCGTGGCATAATCGCAGGCTGTGCTGCAAATAGTAGCGCATTTGTACATCTCCCTTCACACAGTGGGCTCACCAAATGAGTGAGTCCCCAGCACCGGTCAAACCGGCGCAGGCTTCGTTTGATGGTTGATGTTTTTTAACCATTGACGGAGCAGTCGCAGTACCTGCGGCGCTCGCGTGTGAGAAAAAAATGACTGACACTTTTGCGGTGACGGGCGAATTCGCGCCTGCCCAATCGACTGAGACTTTTGCTCAGCCCAATGAAATCATGGCTGAGACGGCACCAGCCGCCGAAGTCCTGCCTAATGGCTTTATCAAATTAGGTCTGGCGCCCGAGCTGATTCGTGCTGTACAGGACCTCGGTTTCACCCAACCCACCACGGTTCAAGACAAAACCATTCCTTTGGCCATGCAAGGGGAAGCTTCGGCCTCCCAAGCAGCACGCTTTGTGGACCTGATGGTCTCGAGCCAGACCGGCAGCGGCAAGACCGCAGCTTTCTTGTTGCCCGTGCTGCACACCTTGCTACAGCAACAAGCCCAAGCCGAAGCGCAGGAACGTGCTGATTTCGAGCGTGCTACAGCGGAAGCTGCTGCCAAGGGTGAGGTAGCGCCCAAGCGCCCCAAGCGCAAAGACCCGACCAATGCGCGCAATTTCAAGGCGGCTACCCCCGGTGCCTTGATCCTGTGCCCGACTCGTGAACTGGCCCAGCAAGTGGCACATGACGCCATCGATTTAGTCCAGCATTGCCGTGGCCTTCGGATTGCTAACGTGGTTGGTGGTATGCCTTACCAGTTGCAAATTGCCAAGCTCCAGAACGCCAATCTGGTGGTGGCGACACCGGGCCGTCTGCTCGATTTGCAGCGTTCTATGCAGATTAAATTGGACCAGGTTCAGTTCCTGGTGGTCGACGAAGCTGACCGCATGTTGGATCTGGGCTTCGCCGACGATCTCGCTGAAGTCAACCAATTGACGATTGCCCGCAAGCAAACCATGATGTTCAGCGCTACTTTTGCGCCACGCATCCAGCAGTTGGCCCAGCGCGTTATGCGTGAACCCCAGCGCGTGCAAATCGACAGCCCGCAGGAAAAACACCAAAACATCAAAGAAGTTCTGTTTTGGGCCGACAACGCCCAGCACAAACGCAAGTTGCTGGACCACTGGTTGCGCGACACCACGATTAATCAAGCCATCGTTTTTGCCAGCACCCAAATTGAGTGTGACGGTTTGGCCAATGACCTGCAGCAGGATGGTTTCTCAGCCGTGGCCTTGCATGGTGCTTTGAGCCAGGGTTTGCGCAATCGCCGCTTGATGGCTTTGCGTCAAGGTCAGGTACAAATTTTGGTGGCAACCGATGTGGCCGCTCGCGGTATCGATGTGCCCACCATCAGCCACGTGTTCAACTTTGGCTTGCCTATGAAAGCTGAGGATTACACCCACCGCATCGGCCGTACCGGTAGGGCCGGGCGTGATGGTATTGCTGTGACCATGGCCGAAATCCGTGATCGTCGCAAGATTTTTGATATTGAAGGGTTCACGCGCCAGCAATTCAAGTCAGAAACAATTCCTGGCCTGGAGCCACAACAGCGCTTTCCGGACTCGCGTCCAAACGCCAATTTTGGCGGTCGCAACAGCCGTGGCGCTAACGACAATAATTCACGGGGTCGCAATTTCGGACCAGGCCCGGGCCCGGGTGCTGGCCGCAGTTACGAGCGCAAAGGGGGCTTCAATGACCGTTTTGCTGCACCGCGCCAAGATGCGCCCAGAGCCGGAGCACCGCGCGCTGACTTTGCGCCACGCCAGGATTTCGCGCAGCGTCCCGACGCTGGACCGCGCAACTCGACGCTGGGGAAGCCCAACCTGAACAAGGGCGCATTTGGAAAACCGGCATTTGCCAAACCTGCCAGTAACGGCAAGGTGTTTGTTCCCCGGGATAGCCAAAAGCGTTTCTCAAAGTCAGATCGTTGATCCGAAACAAGACTAAAAAAGCCCGCAAGTTTGCGGGCTTTTTTATGCCTGAGCGACTTCGGTCTATTCAGCCAGGCGCAGTGTACGTTGCGCCAGCAGTACTACCGGTCTGTCAATCATGCGGCCATCGAGCTTGATGGCGGCACCCTGAGAGGCCGCATCGGCAGCCACCACCCGTCGGGCCCAATCGAGTTCCTCGGCGCTGGGCGCTAAAGCGGCATGGGCAGGAGCCACTTGCGAGGGGTGAATACACAGCCTGGCGCCAAAGCCCATGCGTTTTCCGCGCAAGGTGTCGCTATGCATCTGGGCCGGATCGTCGGTTCGCACCGTGACCCCATCAAGGGGGGGTGCCAGTTGGGCCAAGCGCGAGGCCAGCACCATGGTGAAGCGAACCGGCAACAGTTCGCTCTCATCGGGACCACATTGCATTCCCAAATCAGCTTGCAAATCAATGTGACCCAGGGCCAACCGGATCACCTGCGGTGCAGCAGCAATCGCGTGCAGGTTGAAAATCCCCAAGGCCGATTCAATCAGAGGAATCAGCGCGCAGGAAGGGCCCATGGCTTGGGACAACCCAAGAATCTGGGCCGCTGTTTCAGCCTTGGGCAACAAAATGGCAACGGGTTGCAGCAGGCGCATCAGTTGCAAATCGTCTGCATGCCAGGCGCTGTCACAGGCATTGATGCGTACCAGCAGCCGTGAACGGTCAGCATCGCTGAAACTGGGCCAAGCCTGTTGTAGGGCTGAACGTGCTGCCGCTTTGTCGCTTGCGGCTACGGCGTCTTCCAGATCAACAATCACCATGTCGGCGCCGCTGTTCAAGGCCTTGACGAAGCGCTCTGGCCGATTGCCAGGAACAAAGAGAAAGGAGCGCGCCAGTTGGATATTGGCGTTCGTCATGCTGCGGTCAACAAAGCAGTGACTTGCTTGGCTTGGGCGATTTGCCACAGAGCTTCAATAGCCAATCGCATTTCTTCGGGGCTGGCGCCTTGGCTGTAACTGGCCAGGCGCATGGCCTTGTCGGTGATCTCGGTGCGACTCAGGGTGTTGCCGGGGTCGCCTTTGGGCTCATCGACTCGGCCTTGAAATACTCGGCCATCGCGGGTCTGCACCGTGACTTTGCCGATCCAGCGTTTCGGGTAAGCGGCGTCCACTTCGGTATCAAGCGCCATCTCGACCCGATCACAGAAATCGCGAGTCTCCGAATCAGCAAAACTTTGCTGAAATTCACTCAAACCGGCGAAACCAAATCGGGCGGCCAGGGCCAGCACAGTCCCCATGGAAAATTTGGATTGGTGAATCGTACTGGGATCGACCACCGGCCCGAGCACGTCAATCGCTCCTTGATGCACATGGGTGACGACTTTGCTGATGTCCGCGGCCTGGAGTTGCTGTTCTTGCATCACCTTGATCAAGGCGTCGGCTGCCGGATGGGTGTGACGGCAGGAAGCGTGGTATTTGAAAGAAGTCTCGGCCGTAGCCCAGCGCGTTCCCAGTCCATCAGTCAGTCGCTTCGGGTCGGCGTCGCTCGACATTCCGGCGGCCATGCCCTGCGCGCCTTCGAGAATGTGTTGGGCCCCGGTGAAGCCTTGCTGCGCCAAATAGGCCGACTGCAGGCCAGCGGCACTGGCGTGGGCAGTGTGCAACTGTTTTGAATCGGCGGCGTCGCGCAGGAATTCCCATAAACCGGCGGACTGTGTGCCCGCTGAGCCAAAAGCGTTGAGCATTTGTGATGGACTCAAGCCCAGCAAATTGCCGACCGCAGCGGCGGCGGCCAAGGTGCCGGCAGTGCCGGTGGTGTGAAATACCTTGTAATGGGAGCGCCCCAGGAATTCCCCGACCCGGATCCCCACTTCGTAACCCGCGACTGAAGCGGCCAGCAGCTGTTGACCGCTAGCGCCAATGGCCTGGGCGGTGGCCAGGGCGGCTGATAAAACCACAGTCGCCGGATGAAAGACCGAGCTGTTGTGCACGTCGTCCTGCTCGACCATGTGCGAAGCTGCGGCATTGCACATGGCAGCGAAATAAGGGCTGGTTCGGCTGCGCCCTGCAATGAGTTCGCTGGGGCCGTGTTGTGGCCCCATGCTGGTGGCGAAGCTGTTCATGATTTCAACGGCTTTCGCACCTTTGCCGGCAACCGTAGAGCCGAACCAGTCCACCAGCAGATCTTCCGTACGGCGCACCACCGGTTGCGGGATGTCGACGTAACGCAAGTTGGCAGCAAAAGTGGCGAGTTCGAGTGAGGGATGGTCAGACATGTAGAGGTTTCTCCGCTGAAATGAAAATTCAAATGGTTTCAGATGGCGCCAGAGTTGCGCAAACGAGTTTGAGTCGCCGAGTCGAAGCCCAGTTCATCCAAAATGGCCTGGGTATGTTGGCCGACAGCGGGAATGGCTTCCATCCGGTAATCAAAACTGTTATTGCGCCCGGGCGGCAGCAAGGCCGGCAGTTCGCCGGCCGGGGAGTTCACTGTGGTCCAGCGTTCACGCGCTTGAAGTTGCGGATGGTTCCAGACTTGGTGCATGCTGTTGACTTGGGCATTGGCGATTTGTGCCAACTCCAATCGCTGCAGCACATTCGCAGCGCTCAAGGGCTGAAAGCAGGCCAGGATCAAATCGGCCAGCGCTTGTCGATTCTCGTTGCGCTTGAAATTGCTGGCGTAGTCCGGGTTGGTCGCGAGATCGGGTTGCTGCAGCACGGTTTCACAAAAAGCCAACCACTCCCGTTCATTTTGCAAACCCAGCATGATGGTGTTGCCGTCGCCGGTCTGGAATGGGCCGTAAGGGTAAATGGTGGCGTGTGAGGCGCCGCTGCGCGGTGGCGGTTCGGCGCCTTGGTAGGCGTAATACATCGGATAGCTCATCCATTCGCCCAGTGCTTCGAGCATCGAGACATCGATGTGGCTTCCTTTGCCGGTTTTTTGTCGTTGCAGCAGCGCTGCCATGACGTTGGTGTAGGCATACATGCCGGCGGCAATGTCAGCAATCGAGCAGCCCGCTTTGGATGGATCGTCCGGGGTTCCGGTGACTGACAAAAATCCGGCTTCGCTCTGGATCAATAGGTCGTAAGCTTTTTTGTCGCGGTAAGGACCATCACCACCGTAACCCGAGATGTCGCACACAATCAGGCCAGGGTTGGTTTGATGCAGTTCCTCAGCGGACAGCCCCATGCGTGCTGCAGCGCCGGGTGCCAGGTTTTGCACCAACACATCGGCAGTGCTCAGCAATTGCTTGAGCGCAGCGAGCGCGGACTCCTGTTTAAGGTCTAGCGTTAGACTTTCTTTGGAGCGGTTGACCCAAACAAAGTGCGAAGCCAGGCCGTTGACGCGCTGGTCGTAGCCACGGGCGAAATCACCCGAACCGGGGCGCTCGACTTTAATGACTCGGGCCCCTAAATCGGCCAGTTGGCGAGTGCAAAACGGTGCTGCAATAGCGTGCTCAAGAGCGATGACGGTGATGCCGTCCAGAGGTCGTGTCATGGGGATGATTGAAATTAAAACGAGCGCGGCAGGCCCAATAAATGCTCCGCCACATAGGAATAAATTAAGTTGGTGGAAATCGGCGCCACTTGATACAGACGGGTCTCGCGGAATTTGCGTTCCACATCGTATTCGCAGGCAAAACCAAATCCGCCATGGGTTTGCAAGCAGACATTGGCGGCTTCCCAGGAAGCCTTGGCTGCCAAGTATTTGGCCATATTGGCCTGGGCACCACAGGGCTGGCCGGCGTCAAACAGATCGCAGGCGGCAAAGCGCATCAAGTTGGCGGCCTCAGTTTCGATATAGCTGTCTGCAATTGGGAACTGAACCCCTTGGTTTTGACCAATCGGGCGGTTGAACACCACCCGCTCGGTGGCGTAACGTCTGGCCTTGTCGATAAACCACCAAGCATCACCGATGCATTCGGCAGCAATCAAGGTGCGTTCGGCATTGAGTCCGTCAAGAATGTATTTGAAGCCCTGGCCTTCCTCGCCAATCAGGTTCTCGGCCGGGATTTCCAGGTTGTCAAAAAACACTTCGTTGGTTTCATGGTTCACCATGTTCGGGATTGGCCTCACCGTCATGCCCTGACCAATGGCTTGCTGCAGGTCGACGATGAAAATGGACATGCCCAAAGACTTTTTCTTGACCTCGGCCAGTGGCGTGGTGCGGGCTAGCAAAATCATCAGGTCGGAATGCTGGATGCGTGAAATCCAAACTTTCTGCCCGCTCACCACATAACGGTCGCCTTTTCTAAGCGCCGTGGTCTTGAGTTGGGTGGTGTCGGTCCCGGTGCTGGGTTCGGTCACGGCCATCGATTGCAAACGCAGCTCACCGCTTGCAATCTTGGGCAAGTAAAGCTTTTTTTGTTCGAGCGAACCGTGGCGCAGCAAGGTGCCCATGTTGTACATCTGGCCATGACAGGAACCCGCATTGCCGCCACTGAAATTAATTTCTTCCATGATCACCGAAGCCTCGGCCAAGCCCAGGCCGGAACCACCGTATTCGGCCGGAATCAGGGCCGCCAGCCAACCGGCCTGGGTCAAGGTGTTGACGAATTGCTCAGGGTAGCCCCGGGCTTCATCAACGCCTTGCCAATAGCTCGAATCAAATTGGGCGCAAAGATCACGCAGTGCATCGCGAATTTCCTGGTATTTGTCGGATGTTGGAATAGTTGTTTTCATAAATCGATAGGGTACATTTTTTGAGCGAATGGGGCAGACTGAGCAAGCGCGAGTTGGGGTTAATTCGGGAAATTTTAGGATGAATAAAGGGTAAACCCTTTGGACGGGGCCGCTGAATTCAATAAAAATTTAGAGTTCGTCAGTTAGGATAACAGCAGGTTTGTTCAGACCGGGTTGCACCCGTTGCGGACAGCTAGCGATAGTCTCCACAAAGATTGATAAAGGAAATTTGATGTTCAGTTTCAAAAAACTTTTCACCGCCTTGGCCGCAGCTGCCTTGGTGAGCCCCGTCTTGGCCCAAGACCCAGCGCCACTCAAGATCGGCGTGGTGACTTTTTTGTCGGGTCCTGCTGCTGGGCCTTTTGGTGTGCCCGCGCGCAACGCGGCTGAAATTACTTTCGAAATGCTCAACGGCGGCAAAATTCCCGAGCCTTACAGCGCCAAGGGTTTTGGCGGTGCACCGCTGCAAATGGTCTTGATCGACGAAGCGGGCAGCACCACGACCCAGGTGACCGAATTTCGAAATCTGGTGCAACGTTCAAACGTTGATATCGTGATTGGCTACATCTCCAGCGGCAATTGCCTGGCGGTTGCTCCGGTGGCCGAAGAGCTGAAAAAACTGACAGTCTTCTTTGATTGCGGTACCCCGCGTATTTTTGAAGATGCCAGCTACAAGCATGTGTTCCGCACAGCTTCTCACTCCACCATGGACAGTGTGGGTGCTGCGCTATATGCCAAAGCACTCAAGCCTGGGATTAAGAAAATAGCGGGTATCAACCAGAATTACGCTTGGGGTCAGGACTCCTGGGCTGATTTTGATGCGACCATGAAACAGCTGCAGCCTGCCACCCAGACAGCCACCTCGCAAATGCCAAAATTGTTTGCCGGTCAATACAACACTGAAATTTCCACCCTGCTCTCCAGCGGTGCAGATGTGATTCATTCCAGTTTCTGGGATGGCGACTTGGAAGCTTTTATTTTGCAAGCGGGCCCGCGCGGTCTATTCAAGAAGTCAACCGTTATCCTGACCACCGGTGAAACCGCCATGTACAAGCTGGCGGCGCAAATCCCGGACGGAACGGTGATTGGTGCGCGCGGTCCTTACGGCGTTTTTGCTCCTGACAATGCACTCAACAAGTGGTACAGCGCGACGTTCAAAGATCGCTACAACGTGCCACCGAACTATGCGGCTTACCAAATGACGCAAGCGATTTTGGGCGTCAAAGCCGCATGGGAAAAAGCCCAAGCTGCTAACGGCGGACAGCGCCCGAGCATGGAGCAGGTGACGGCGGCTTTCGAGAACCTGTCGTTCGCCAGCCCGGCTGGCTTGATCAAAATGGGCTTGGGTAAAGGACACCAGGCCATTACGGAAACTGTTTATGGCCAAACCAAGATGGTGAAGGGTCAGATGACGGTGACCAATGTGAAGCGCTATTCGGCTGAACAAGTCAACCCACCCGAAGGCGTGAAAAGTGCCGAGTGGATTGCATCGGGCTTCAAGAAAAAGTAAACCTGGTTTTTTGACTTTGGCAGCGGCGACACGGTGTCGCCGCTGTTTTATATCGGGTGAATTCTGATGGTTTCTTTTCTCGCTGTCCTGATTGACAGCATCATTTATTCGTCGTGGTTGTTCATCGCCGCGATTGGTCTGACGCTGATTTATGGCGTCATGAAAATCGTAAACCTGACCCACGGTAGTTTCTATGCGCTGGGTGCTTACATGGCAGCCTCGGTGGTAGGGGCACTGTTGGCCAAGGGCTACTCGCCGGCGCTGTCTTACCTGGCCTTATTGGCTTCGGCGCTGTTTGTCGGTTTTGTCATCGGCCCCTTGATTGAACGCGTGTTTTTGTCGCGCATGTACGCACGTGACGAAGTGGTGTTGCTGCTGATCACTTATGCGTTGTTCCTCATTCTGGAGGACAGCATCAAGCTGGTCTGGGGCGTCTCGCCTTATTTCATTGCCGAGCCCTACAGTTATCTTGGAAATTTCGAGTACGGCGAGTTGAATTACCCGATCTATAACTTCCTGCTGGTGGGGGTTGCGGCAGCCGCCGGCGGACTGTTGACCTGGGTCCTGAATTACACGCGTCAGGGCAAGTTGCTGGTAGCGGTGATTCACGATCGGGAGATCAGTGCCGCTATGGGCATCAATGTCAGCCGCATGTATTTGATTACTTTTTCTGTTGGCAGTACGCTGGCGGCCATCGGTGGGGCTTTCACGGCGCCGACAGTTTCGGTGGTGCCGGGGCTGGGGGTCGAAGTCATTGTCTTGTCTTTCGCCGTGGTGGTGATTGGCGGCCTGGGCAGTTTGCCCGGTGCGGCCATTGGCGCACTGATTGTGGGACTGGTCCGATCCATTAGTGTTCACTTCTGGCCTGAAGTCGAACTGTTCACCATTTACTTCGTGATGGCCTTGGTCCTGGCGTTCCGCCCGCGCGGTTTGTTCATGGCCCCAGAGGCGCGCAAGATATGAAAACTGCTTGGATGAAAGCCGACTTAATCCCGGCGGTGTTGGTCGTCATTTTTGGCTTGGTCGTCGGATTTTCCTTGATCTTGCCGCAATGGATTTTGTTTTTGTTGACGATTGCCATGGCCAAGGCTTTTGTCGTGCTGGGGCTGGTGATCTTGCAGCGTACTGGTCTGGTGTCTTTTGGTCAGGCTTTGTATTACTGTCTGGGCGCTTACTGCGCCGGTGCTTTGTCCAAATTTTTGGCCGTCAGCGACGTGGTGGTGCTGATGTTTACAGGCGGCTTAGCGTCGCTGGTGCTGGCCATTATTTTGGGATTTTTGTTGGCGAGTTACCGCGGCATTTTCTTTGGACTGTTGTCGATGGCTTTGTCGATGATTCTGTATGGAATCTTGGTTAAAAGCCAATCGTTGGGCTCAAGCGACGGCTTCAATATGCTGGCGCCTTCCTTGTGGGGCTACAAGCCACAGACACAGGAGGCGACCCGTTTCCTGCTGTTGGCCGTGGCTTGTGGCTGGGGCGTGGTGCTGACGCTGCTGGTCCATCGTTACCTCAAGACACCGCTGGGGCGTTTGTGTGAACCGATACGGGACAACGAAATCCGCGTCGAGTACATGGGCACCTCGGTGCGCAATGCCATCCATGTCAAGTATGTGATCGCCGCCGCCTTGGCGGGCGTGGGGGGCGCTCTGGCGGGCGTGACCGTGGGTCACATCGATCCGGAAATGGCTTATTGGACGACCTCCGGTGAATTCGTTTTCATAGCGATTCTGGCCGGAACAGGATCTGTGGCCGCACCGTTCCTAGGAGCCTTGATTTATCAGGCTATTTACAGCGCAGCTTATGACTTGTCGCCCAACACTTGGCAAATGGTGGTGGGCTCGGCCCTGTTGCTGGTGATCGTGTTTCTGCCCAATGGACTGTGGTCGGTATTTACTCGAATGAAGAAAGTTTGACATGGCGGTAATTCTCAACGCCCGGGGGCTGAACAAGACATTTGGTGCGGTGACTGCGGCCAGCAACGTGAGTGCCGCGATTGAGCAGGATTCGGTGGTGGGAATGATCGGCTCCAACGGAGCGGGCAAGACCACGTTCGTGAACATGGTGACGGGGTATCTCAAACCCGATTCAGGCGTGATTGAGTTCGAAGGGCGCGACATCACCCAGCTTGCGCCGCGCGACATCACCCGTTTGGGGATTTGTCGCTCGTTTCAGATTCCTCAGCTCTACAACACATTGACGGTTTACGACAACATCATGGCGGGTTTGGGCATTGTGTTGCGCAATGCCGGAAGCGGTGGTTATTTTTCGCGCGCTGACACGATTGTCCCGGGTCATGGCTTGGCTGCTGCGCCAGCCACCGATCAATTGCTGGAGCGCTTTGGACTGTCGGCTTACCGCAACCACGCGGCCCAGGTGCTGCCCGGGGGCGTGAGAAAGTTGCTCGACATTGCGTTGGCGATGGTGGTTAAGCCCAAAATTTTGCTGCTCGATGAGCCTACCAGCGGGGTGGCAGCCGAAGAGAAATTTGGCATCATGGATTTGATCATGCAAGCGGTGAAAGCCGAAGGTGCAACCGTGTTGTTTGTCGAGCACGACATGGACGTGGTGGCGCGCTATGCTCAGCGGGTGCTGGCTTTTTATGATGGTCGCATTATTTCCGATGCTGCGCCCGATGTGGCGCTGGCCGATGCCGAAGTGCGGAAATATGTGGTGGGGCAACGTCATGCTTAAAGTCTCCGATTTGGATGTGGCCATCGGCACGGTACAGGTACTGCGCGCTATTTCTCTGGAAGTTCCCAGCGGCGTCATGGCTGGCTTGATCGGACGCAATGGCGCAGGCAAGACCACCTTGATGCGCTCGATCATGGGCTTGCTCGAACCGGCTGCTGGTGCGATTGAATTTGAAGGCCGTCCGCTGACGGCGATGCCGACCCACAGCCGTACCTCTTTAGGGATTGGCTATATGCCGGAAGACCGGCGCTTGATTCCCGAGCTCACGGTGGAAGAAAATCTGCTGCTGCCGGCCTGGGCGCTAGGTACGGCTGACTCGGCCGTGCGGTTGGCCAAAATTTACCAGCATATACCCGAGCTCGTGGTATTTGCCCAGCGTAAAGCTTTGCAGCTCTCAGGCGGTCAGCAAAAATTGGTGGCACTGGGTCGCGCCATGATGGTGGGCACCAAGTTGCTGTTGCTTGATGAGCCTTTCGAGGGGGTGGCCCCGGCTCTAGCCCAACGCCTGGTGGAAGTCATTTCCACATTGAAGGGTGAAGGCCTCTCGGTCATCATGTCCGAATCAGATTTCCAACATTCGTCGCGTCTGGTTGATCGGGTGTTCACCATCGATCGGGGCGTGCTCAGCGTCGGCGCTTGATTCGACGCTGCTGACTGCACTTCGCATTTGCTATGGAGCGGGACAAGCTATGAACTTCGAAACCATTTTGTACCGAGAAGAAGGCGCTATCGGCTGGCTGACGCTGAACCGACCCGACGACGGCAATATGTTTACGGCACAGATGTGCCATGAAATTCGGGATTGCATCAACGCGATTCGCCGCGAGACTCGGACCCGGGTGTTGGTCATCACCGGTGCGGGTGATAAATTCTTTTGCATCGGCGGGCGTAAAGAGGGCATGCAAGACAGCATGCTTTACGCTGGGGTTTTGCCAACGCTGGAGATGTACGAATCGATTGATCGTTTGCAAAAACCCGTGATTGCTTCAGTCAATGGTTTTGCGGTCGGTGGTGGCAATGTCTTGCAGGTGGTGTGCGACTTGACCATCGCCAAGGAAAGCGCAGTGTTCCGCCAAGTCGGTCCCATGATGGGCAGTTTTGATGCGGGTTATGGAACCTGGTATTTGGAAGACCTGATCGGGAAAAAGCGGGCGAAAGAGATGTGGATGCTCAACCCCAAGCTGAGCGCTAAGCAAGCGCTGGAAATCGGTTTGATCAACCGCGTCGTGCCCGATGCTGAGTTGGAACAAGAGACCCGCAACATGGCGTTGGAATTGTCCGAACGTGGTGCTTTTGCGTTGGCCTCGATCAAGGGGGCGTTCAACGCACGTCACGGTGGCGTTGGCGGGCTGGGCCGTATGGCGCATGACTTGTTGTTGCGTCCCTACCTGGAAACTGACGAATCACACGAGTTGTCTGAGGCGTTTCGTGCCCGGCGCAAGCCCGACACCGACAAATTCGGGCATTAGCCATGAATCGACTGTTGACGCTACTCCAACCGGAGTCCGCTTCACGTTACTATGCCAACGGCGCATGGCGCCGCGATACTTTCTACACCCTGTTGCAGCGCCATGCCAGTGAGCGCCCGGCCGACTGGGCTTTGCGCGATGCCCGTCAGCGTCTGAGTTGGTCGGCCTTGTTGGCCTGGGTTGACAGTGTGGCGCAGAGCCTGCATGACAGCGGCGTTCGTCCCGGTCAGCGCATCTGCGTTGGCTTGCCTTCGCGGGTTGAAAGTGTTGTCGTATTTTTGGCTTGTTCACGCAATGGCTATGTCTGCAACCCTTCGCTGCACCAGAACTACACGGTCGCTGAAATCACACGCTTGCTTGAGCGTTGCCGCTGCGCCGCTTTGTTCATGCAAGTTGGCTATGGGGCTGATGCCAAGCGCGAGGATCTGTTGGTTCAAGCCTTGGGCTTGCCGCATCTCAAAGCGGTTTACCAAGTTGCCGCTCCCCAGGCCAGTGATGGCCGGGGCCGACCTTTCCCTTCAGCGACGTTGAGCCAACCGCTTTCGCTAGCCGTTGCTACGGATCCCGATAAAGTGGTTTATCTGGCTTTTACTTCGGGCACCACGGGTGAGCCCAAGGGGGTCATGCACTCGGACAACACCTTGCTGGCCAACGGCCGAGCCATGGTCAGCGATTGGGCTCACGACAGCAGCACGGTGCTGCTCAGTCTCAGTCCCATGAGCCACCACATTGGCACGGTGGCGCTGGAGCAGATGATGGTAGCCGGATGTGAGTTGGTGCTCAACGATTTGCCGCAGGGCAGCACGACTCTGGACTGGATTGAGGCCTGTGGCGCCAGCTACATCATGGGAGTACCAACCCACGCGATTGACGTGCTGGATCAGATGCGGCGCCGTGGCCTGACTCAGCTGGGTGGGGTCCGGTTGTTTTACATGGCGGGATCAACTATTCCGCGCGATGTGGCGCAGTCATTTCTCGACATGGGGATCACGCCACAGAATATTTATGGCATGACCGAAAACGGTTCGCACCAGTACACCCTGCCCACCGACGATGCAACGACGATTGTCGAAACTTGTGGGCGCGCTTGTCACGGCTACGAGACCCGGATTTTCAACCAAGACAACCCCGATCTGGAAGTCGATGCCGGGACGATTGGTGAGATCGGAACCCGCGGCGCACTGCTGATGTTGGGTTACTTCGGCAACCAGTTCGGTACTGAGGATGCTTTCAATCGGGCTGGCTGGTTTCTCTCGGGTGATCTGGGTGTTTTGGATGAGCGTGGCTGTTTGAGCATCATGGGGCGCAAGAAAGATTTGATTATTCGCGGCGGCCACAACATTCATCCCTCACGCATCGAAGATCTGGCCCACCGCCATCCGGCAGTGCAAAAAGCGGCAGCTTTCGCCGTTGCCGATGTACGTCTGGGCGAGCGGGCCTGCTTGGCTGTGATGCTTAGGCAAGGCAGCCAACTGGTGGCCGACGATTTGTTGGAACACTTGAATCAGGCAGGACTATCCAAATACGACATGCCTGAATATTTTGTGGCCCTCGATGAGATGCCATTAACAGCCAGCGGAAAAATCCTCAAACGCGAGCTGCAAGAATGGGTGAAAATTGCTCGCATTGTTCCAGAGCCTGTGCGCTGGAATCCTCCTTCCAAAGGAAATTGACGTGACCATCGACTATTCACGCCAGGAAGAATTCGCCGTGATTCGCCTGAATCGGCCCGAAGCACTCAATGCGCTGTCGTTTGGCTTGATCCGGGAGCTCGATCAGGCACTGGATCAAGTGGCGCGCAGCGGCGCACGCAGCTTGTTGTTGATCGGTGCTGGAGAGAAGGCTTTTTGCGCTGGGGCCGACATTGCCGAACTGGCCAATCGCTCGCTGACCCAGACCCATCGCGACACCCGGTTCGGTCAATCTGTTTTCTCCAAAATTGAGGACTTGCCCATGCCCTCGGTCGCCATCATCAATGGCTATGCCTTTGGTGGTGGCCTGGAATTAGCGCTGGCATGCAGCTTTCGTTTGGCAACGGCAAACGCCAAGCTGGGTTTGCCTGAAATCAAATTGGGGTTAATTCCGGGCTATGGCGCAACCCAGCGCCTGCCCCGCGTGGTGGGGCCGACCCGTGCCTTGGAAATGATCATGAGTGGCAAGACCCTTGATGCCGCGACGGCCGTGGCCTGGGGCCTGGTTAGCCGAATGGTAGAGGGCGACGCACTGGCTGCGGGAATGGTGTTTGCGCGAGAGTTCAGTGGCTTTAGCTTGCCGGTGCTGAAGCTGGCCCGGCAAGCCGTGCAGGATGCTTGCGAAATGCCGCTGCCGCAGGGCTTGAAAACAGAAGCCGATCTGTCCACCTTGGCCTACCAGACGGCGGACGCGGCTGAGGGGATGGCTGCGTTCTTGGCCAAGCGCATGCCCCAATTCAAGGATGCGTGAAATGAGCGAGAACAACGAGGTCAAAGGGGGAGCGATTGCAGTGACTGGCGCCAGCCGCGGCATTGGTGCCGCAATCGCCTTGGAGCTGGCCAGTCGAGGTTTTCAGGTTGGCTGTCTGACGCGCAAAGGTCTGGGCATTGAGAACCGGGAGCTGCCTGCAGCTTTGGCCCCTAGACTGATCGCACTGGCTTGTGACGTGAACGACGCGGCTTCGCTGCGAGCGGCTTTGGCAGAGTTGGCGCAGCGCAGCGCAGGGATCAAGGGGCTGGTCAACAATGCCGGCATCCACTTGGAAGGCAAGTCCGCCGAGTTGTCAACCGACGGCTACGACCAAGTGATGGACACCAACGCGCGCGCGGTGTTTGTGGCGTGTCGCGAGGTCTATCCCTATTTGGTTCAAGCTGGGGGCAGCATCATCAACATCGGTTCCTTTTTTGACAAGATGGGCGTCAAACGCAACTTGGCTTACTGCGCTTCCAAAGCCGCTGTTGGCGCCATCACACGCTGCTTGGCTGTTGAGTGGGCCAGCAAAGGGATTCGCGTGCTTAATGTGGCTCCAGGCTACATAGCAACTGAACTCAACGCTGATGCCATGCAAGGGCCGCTAGGCAGCTACTTGGCGCAGCGCATTCCCACGGGCAACCCGGGTCAGACCTCAGCGGTGGCGCGACTGGTGGCCAGCCTGTTGAGCGAAGACATCCCATTTTTGACCGGCGAGACCATTTACCTTGATGGCGGCCAGGGAATGGCGCACTGATGAACGTCTTGCAACGCATTGACGCTGGCGTGGCCCTGAGCCAGGAGGAGAGCATGCTGGTTGACAGTGTGCGGGCTTTGGCGCGCGATGTGATTGCACCACGGGCCGCAGACTACGACCGCAGCGCCGAGTTCCCCCAAGCTAATCTGGATGCCATCAATGCGCTGGGCCTCAACGCCATGTTCATTCCCGAAGCCTATGGCGGCGCACCGCTGTCCTACGCGGCTTATCTGATGTGCGTGCGCGAAATCAGCCAGGCTTGTGCCGCTACCGCCATCATCTGGGCCACTAATTTTCATGGCATCAAACCCTTGATTGATTTCGGCAGCGAAGAGCAGAAACAGCGATTGCTGCCCCGGGTTGCCGCAGGTGCTTTGGTTGCGCTGGCCATTACCGAGCCCGATGCGGGGTCCGATGCCACCGGTATGAAAACGCGCTTTAGACCCGAAGCCGACCATATTGTGGTCGATGGTGGAAAAACTTTCATCACCAATGGCGACAAGGCTGATCTGATTCTTCTGTTTGGCAAGTGGAACGAAATTGAGGGCGACAAACAAGCGATTTCGGCGCTGCTGGTTGAAAAAGGAACAGCTGGCCTGTCGGTGCTGCGCACCGAGGACAAAATGGGTCACCGTGCTTCGGGTACGGCCACGCTGGCGTTCGAGAACTGCCGGGTGCCCAGGGCCAACTTGCTGGGTCAGCCAGGCGACGGGTTGAAGATTTTGCTGGCCTCGCTCAATAAATCTCGTCCCAGTGTGGCGGCCCACGCCTTGGGCATTGCTCGCGCCGCCTTTGATGACGCAGTGGCCTACATCAACCAACGGCGTCAGTCAGGGCGCAAGATCATCGAATTTCAAGGAATTCAATTCATGCTGGCCGATTTGGCGACTGAGCTGGCGCAGTGTGAGGCTTGGTTGTGGCATGTGGCACGGCTGGTCGACGCAGGCCAAAGCAACTTCGGCATCGAGGCGTCCATGCTCAAGATGCGCGCTTCAGACTTGGCCATGAAGATGGCGACCGAGGCAGTTCAGTTGCACGGCGGCTACGGTTATTGCAAAGACTACCGGGTTGAGCGCTTGATGCGCGATGCCAAAATCACCCAGATCTGGGAAGGCAGCAACCAGATCCATCGGCAATTGATAGGTCGCAGCTTCATTGTTAAATAAGCGTGCCAGCAGATTATTGAGAGTTTCAAAATTCATGTCAGCCAGAGTCTCTAGTCCAGTCTGCTTACCGATGCAAGGATGCTGGTTGCATACTGTTGTGCGCCCAGGCGCTTGGGGTGGGCAGCTCCGCGGCTGTCCCCCGGCCTGCGGCCTCCTCCTCGATGCCGCTGCGCCGCCCACCCCAAACACCCGGGCATCCAACAGAGTTGCTACTGGGCGTTGTGGGTGTTGGAATACCCGATACCTTGGCAGGAGCAGGGCAGTGGTGCACTCAGCGCAGCGGCATC
>JBAQTC010000053.1:0-4691 GCA_049296795.1 Burkholderiaceae bacterium | reverse complement strand
GGTTCCTTGTCTAAAAAGGCAAGAAGCTACACGCCACGCAGGGTTTCGTTTATGCGCAACACCGTTCTGGTGTCGTATACCGCCATGCCGATGGCCGTGACCGTTTGCAGCGGTCACGATCACCAGAATCAACGGTCACGTTGCCGGAATCCCTCCGGTCACGTTCACCGGAACGTCGGTCACGATACCGGAATCACCGGTCACGTTGGACCGGAATACTCAGCTAGACCTGCGCACTGACCTTGCCCCCGAAAACCGTACTCCTTAGCTGATAGATAAAAATCAGGTTTAGGAGGAAGTTACCCAAGCCGGCACCCGAAACTGCAATGCATGACGATACTTACGAATTCGTCACGCGCAGACAGAAAGCCACCCTGAAAACGAAGCTGTTTCCGATTGGCGCGTTTTCAAAAGTGCGAATGCCTTGGTTGCATTTCGCGACAGATCGGATAGAATTTGGTTATGCGAGTGCAACCAAAAAATCCGAGCAGCCACCGTGCGAATAGTTCTTGACACTTCGGTTTTGGTGGCGGCGGCACGTTCCCGAAACGGGGCCAGTTTTCAACTGATGTCCATGTTGCCGACGCCCCGTTTTGACTTTGCGCTGACCATTGCCCTTTACACCGAGTGGCAGGCTGTCTTGACCAGGGAGGAGCACATCCCGCAAGGAGTGAGCGTTGACGGTGTACTGGGGTATTTGCGCTATTTGGTATCACTGGCGCATCTCCAAGACGTACATTTTTTGTGGCGCCCGTTTTTGCATGACCCCGACGATGACTTGGTGCTGGAATGCGCCGTGGCATCGGGCAGTCAGTACATCGTTACCCACAATGTCAAAGACTTTCGACGTGTGACTGAACTGAGGGTGCAGGCCATTACACCTGCTGATTTTTTGAATCTGTTGAGGAGCTGACTATGACTGCAATAACCATTCGCTTGCCAAACTCTGTTCACCAGAAGATCAAAGAGCTGGCTGCTCGGGATGATGTTTCCGTGAATCAGTTCATTGCCAGTGCTGCGTCCGAAAAAATGGCATCCGTCTTGACGCTGGACTTTCTCAAAGCGGAAGCGGCCAAGGGCAAACGCAGTGACTTCGATCACTATCTGAGCCTGGTGCCGGATGTAGGGGCGGAAAAGGGCGACAAGCGGGTGTGACCACGGGAAATTAGGGTCAGATTCCAATTAATTCCCGGCTGCTTGAACTGCCGTATGCGGAACCGCTGGTACGGTGGTGTATCGGGGAGCCGCTGCGCGATAGGCCACTTCAACGGCGGGAAGAACAGTCGCGTGCAAAGTCCCGAGTTTGGGCGCAGACAAGTTGATAATAAACCTACTTTTTTAAGGAGTTTCTCCGTACTAACGCTTGACTTGTCAAATCGATTGGGTGAAACTAAGTCAATAGTAACCCCACGTAGATAAGGGGTCTATGATAACTTATGAAAAGACTTGAACTCATTCGAAGCCTGGTGGATCTTGATCGACGAGGCGTGCATGTGCTGGCCAAGCGTGATATCGAGAAACTTTTTCCTGACGAGGGCGTGAAGGCCATGGACCAATCCTTGAAGCGCATGGTCGCTGATGGCCTGCTGCAGCGGGTTGCGCGGGGCCTGTACGTCAACCCGGCTGCGTCGAGCAAGAACCGCTGGATCGCCGAGGAAATCGCCAAGGCGCTGCGCCCAGGGGAACTCTCGTACGTCAGCTTGGAGTCGATGCTCTCGGAATATGGCGTCATTTCGCAAATCCCGGTCAACCGCATGACGGTCATGACCACCGGCGCCAGTGGCATGGTCCAGACCGCCTATGGGCAGTTCGAGTTCACCCACACAAAGCGCGGCATGGCAGAGATCATCAACCACACCCTGGTAGTCAAGGGGCGTCCGCTGAGGATTGCCACCAAGCGGGCGGCAGTGCGCGACCTCCTGCGTGTCGGGCGTAACGCGAACATGATGGACATGAACGAACTTGCAGGCGAGCTACAGGGGGCGCCGGTATGAGCGGGGATAAACAAGATTTCAACGAGCTGGTCGATCTCGCCATGGCCGACCCGGCACTGTCGGCCATGCGGCCGGTGGTGGAAAAAGAGCTGCTGCACTACGAGGTGTTCCAGGCACTCGATGCCCAAGGCTTGCTCAAGGATTTGGTGTTTCAAGGCGGGACCTCGCTGCGGCTATGCCGCGGGTCAGACCGATTCAGCGAAGATCTCGACTTCGCTGGCGGCACGGATTTTTCGGCCGACGGTATGAGCCGAATCAGGGAGTGCGTGCAAAAACGCATCGGCGATCGCTTTGGGTTGAAAGTGGAGGTGAGCAACACGCCCTCCAAAGTCGGTGAAGACGGCATACCCCACGTGCGGGTGGATAAGTGGTGGATCTCGATCGAAACCATGCCCGAGAACCGTGCAATGCCACGCCAAAGAATCAAGCTGGAGATCGCCAACATCCCGGCGCACACGCGTGAGCTGGTTCCGATCCGTGCCAACTATGACGTCCTGGTCGGCATGCCCACGGTATTGGTTAACGCCGAGACCCTGGACGAGATCATGGCTGACAAAGTGTTGGCTTTCCCGACCTCACTCTTGGACAACCAGGGCCGGCCGGTGGCACCAGATTCCAGCAAGATCAGGCACCGCGACATCTGGGATCTGGCTTGGCTGTCAACGCGAGGTGCCAAGCTCAATTCGCTGCTCGTAGTTGCCAAGATTGGCGACTATGGCGTGGAGCAATATCCTGCCCTGCTGGTTCAAGCGATTGAACGAATCCCGCAGATCGTTAAAAGTAGGGAGTTCAAGGCCCAAATGACGCGCTTCATTGATTCGGCCACAGTGGCCAAGACCCTGGCCAACGACGCCTACTTGGACTACCTGGCCACGTCCGTCACAGGCCTGTTCATGCAAATGAAAACAGCGTTATGAGCGGTAGTACCTGCGATAGGATGCCCTCGTGACGACCGTGATTTCAGAGGTATACGACGCTTTTCGTTCGGCTGGCGTGTCTGAAGAAAAGGCACTCAAAGCCGCGGAGGCCTTGAGCAGTGACGCACTTGCCACAAAAGGCGATATTGCCCGACTTTAAAAAGAGTTGGCGGTCTTGAAGTGGATGGTGGGCTTGGTGATCGCGGGTGTCGCATCTCAAATGGTGAATACGTTTTTTGGGTAACGGGAAATTGAGGTCAGATTCCAATTAATTTCCGGCTGAGTGCCGGGGGAAATATCGGGGAAACCCAGAGGAATCCAGAGTAATCGCCCAGAGTGAAACGCCTCTAGGAGCCCATTTTTTTCGTGGTTTGGGACCAATCCTGGAACTTAGCAGTACCGGCCGATAAACTTGGCAGAGGGTGACATGCGGGTGTGAATACTGGCTCGATTTCAAAGAAAATGGTGGACTTCAGCCAACCTGAATGATCTGGTTGAGCCGTTCGCAGACCTGAACAAACAAAGGCTCAGCTAAAGTGCCGAGAGGGTGTGACTTTGCATTGCGCAAGCGCCAATCGAAAGACTTGGGCTGGTGACAAAGTACATAGCTTGTTTGCCCAGCCTTTCGTCCTGACGACTTGCCAACAGGTACCGCAAACGGGTTGTCAGAATTGTATTCTGCAGTTGTCATGGGTAAGCCAATAACCAGCGATGTCCTCTCGTTGAAGATGCGTGGCGAGAGAACCAGAAACGGGTGCACATCGCGCATTTCTCGCCCAACTTGCGGATTGCAATCGATCCAGATGATGTCTTGCCTGTCCGGCGCCCAAGGCTTACGTTTTCCAGCCGCAGTCGGTGTAGCGGCTACCAACGTTCGGCTCCTATCATTTCCGTTGTGACCATCTGCTCGCCGCCATGGCACGCTGGATCATAAAGAGCCAAACGTTGTTCCAGGGTAAGCCGCGCCGCGTCAATCGGTGTGATGACGACGTTGTTGCCTTCAACTGAAACACGTACGCGTTGATCGACGCGGATGTGCGCTTCCCGCGCCACTGCGGCCGGCAAGCGAACGCCCAAACTATTACCCCACTGCTTAATAGCCAAAACGGCCTCGATCATGGCAGACTCCTTGCACCAATGTATAAACGAAAGTATATACATATCGATGAGGGAAGTCAATATGACGGGCCCCCTCCCAGCCGTACCATCGTAAATTCCAAGGGGTCCGTCAACCGGGAGATTGATGGAAAATTGGAGTCGGATTCCAATTAATTCCCGGCTGTTTGAACTGCTGTATGCGGAGCCGCTGGTACGGTGGTGTATAGGGGCTGAGGGGCACGCCCCCACTTTTGGGTCTCATTACGCTATCATCGGCAGCCTAATCGCGACCAACAAGCGCGTCGTTGGTTGATGAATTTTCATGGAACCGACCCGCTTTACCCGACACTGCTGCACACGCTCAACTGGAAAGGGCTGGCATGACAACCAATGCAGCGGCACTGCAAAAGCGCATCGACAGTGGCATGGAGCCTGATGGCTCGATTGTGATGCTGCTGCGCTCGGAGTTGCCGCAAGCGTTGGCAATTTACGCATTTGGAAGTCGGGTGCTGGGGGCGGCTCGTGCTGACAGCGATCTTGATTTGGCGGTGCTGGTTGAGTATTCCGGTCCAACGTGACCGGTGATTCCGGTATCGTGACCGACGTTCCGGTGAACGTGACCGGAGGGATTCCGGCAACGTGACCGTTGATTCTGGTGATCGTGACCGCTGCAAACGGTCAC
>JBAQTC010000052.1:0-58405 GCA_049296795.1 Burkholderiaceae bacterium | reverse complement strand
CAGACCAGCGATGGCCTGGGCCGCTTCGGGTTTGACCGTGTCGGCCAATGCAATCAAGGCCACCAAATCCGTGCCACTGGCCAGCAGCATGACGGTCTTGCCAACAGCCTGCAACTGCTCCATGTCGCTTTGAATCTCTGTAGTCGATACCCCGGCGTTGTTCATCAACCGTCGATTCCCCAACACTACGGATTGACCGTCAACCCGGCCTTTAACGCCCTGCCCCGGAACGGAGTCGAAGTCCTCTACGTTCAAGGGTCTGATGTTCAGGGTCTGCGCACCGCGCAGGATGGCCTGCGCCAAGGGGTGCTCCGACCTGGCTTCCAGACTGGCGGCCAAACGCAGGGCTTGCTCCTTGCTCCAACCCGGTTGCACCAGCACATCGGTCACATCGGGCTGACCCTGGGTCAAGGTGCCGGTTTTGTCAAATACCACCGTGGTCAGCGCCTGGGCTTTCTCCAGAATTTCTCCGCCTCGAATCAAGATGCCGGCTTGGGCGCCACTCCCGACACCGACCATCAAGGCTGCAGGCGTGGCGATGCCCAGCGCACAGGGACAAGCAATGATCAGCACGGCAATGAACGACAGCAAACCTTGCGGGAAATCGCCAGCCAACCACCACAGCGCAAAAGCCAGCAATGCCGTGCCGACCACGGCCGGTACAAAGTAACGCGTCACCTGGTCGGCGATACGCTGGATCGGCGCCGTGCTGGCTTGTGCTTCTTCCACCAGCTTGATGATTTGCGCCAGCGCTGTCTCAGAACCGACCCGGGTGGTCTGAAAACGAAAAGATCCGGTGCAGTTCAACGTACCGCCGATCACGGGCGAGCCCACCTGTTTTTCCACCGGCATCGACTCGCCTGTGAGCATGGCCTCATCCACCGCTGAGTTGCCCTCAAGCACCACGCCATCGGCGGCAATTCTTTGGCCCGGACGCACCAGCACGGTCTCGCCCAGCTGCACACTCTCCAGCGGAACTTCCATCTCCTGACCTGCTCTGACCACCCAGGCACTCGCTGGTTTCAGATCAAGTAACTGACGCACCGCGGCCGAGGAACGTTTTTTAATGATTTCCTCCATGTACTTGCCCAGCAGCACAAAAGCGATGATGACGGCCGAGACTTCGAAATAAACCTCACGTTCATCAATCTTCACCGGCAACACCGAAGGAAAAAACAAAACAGCGACACTGTAGGCATAGGCCACGCTGGTGCCCAGAGCAATCAGCAAGTCCATATTGATGGACCACTGGCGCAAAGCGTTCCAAGCGCCAGTGTAAAAACTCCAGCCCCCGATGAACTGCACCGGAGTGGCCAGCAAAAACAACCACATGCCCCAGGTAAACCAGGGCAAGGCATCGATCGGCACCCAGGTCATGAGGGTGGCGCCGGTGGCCAGACCTAAAAATGCGCCGGCACGCAGCAGCGCCAGCGCCAGCACCCCGCCCATCGCAACGGCCACCCGGGAACGCAATGACTTGAGCTCTTGTTGCGGCGACTCAAACGTTCTCTGGCAACCGATGCTGCAAAAATAGTAAGTGCGTCCAGCGCGCTGCGAACGCAAGGCCGTGGCTTTGTCAACCACCATGCCACAAATCGGGTCCTTGGCCTGGCCCTGCTGCGTTGGCACCGGCGCCTTGAGCTCTGATGCTGCACACATGGCGCAACCCGGTTCAGTCGCTGCCTGCTGTTGAACAGGGGAGGTGTCCATGGTCTGATTGCGCTCCCGTTGAATTGTCAATCCACTTCAGCTCAGCGCCAAGGTTTCGAGATAGTCCGGCACGTGACAGGTCCAACCCAAGGTTTCCTGGATGTGAAGGCGTAAGGCATCGGCAGCTGCCGGTTCGCCATGGACCAGACAGGTTTGCGCGGGCGGGACCTTGAAGTTTCGCAGCCACTCCAGGGTCTCGGCGTAATCGGCGTGGGATGAGAACACATCGAGTTTTTGAACTTCAGCCTTGATCGGGACGTATTCGCCGTGAATCTTGACGCAGTCTGCGCCGCTGGTGATGGTTTCGCCACGGGTACCGCCAGCCTGAAAGCCCGCAAACAACAAGGTGTTGCGCGGGTCGGGGCCGAATTGCTTGATGTGGTGCAGCACGCGCCCGCCGGTGGCCATGCCGCTGGCCGAGATGATGATCATCGGTCCTTTCCGCCGGTTCAACGCTTGTGATTCTTCGGGGGTGTTGATCGCGATCGCGCCGCGACACATGGCCTGGTACTGCGCCTTGGACAACTTGTGGTCTTGCAGATGGTTGGCGTACAAGCGCGTCGCATCCAGTGCCATCGGACTGTTCAGATAAACCGGCACATCGGGAATGGCGCGGCGCTCTTTGAGCTGATGCAGGTGATAGAGCAGGGTCTGAGCCCGACCGACCGCAAAAGCAGGAATCACCACCACACCGGCGCGTTGGACAGTCCGATTGATGATCTCGGCCAATGCCTGCTCAGGATCCACCTGGGGATGCAAACGGTTGCCATAAGTTGATTCCAGCACCAGGATGTCGGCGTGGCTGATCGGCTCGGGGGGATGCAGAATAGGGTCATTGGGGCGACCCAAGTCGCCTGAGAAAACAGCGGTTCGCCCGCCGGATTTGAGAACCACACAGGCCGAACCCAACATGTGGCCGTTGGGAACCAGCCGAAACGATAAATCTTGGCCCAAGTTGATGTCCTGGCCAAAGGCCACGCCTTGCATCAATTTGAGCGCGGCCTTCGCGTCATGCGAATCGAAAAGAGGCAAGGCCTTCTTATGTTTGGAGAGTTGGTGCTTGTTGGCATAAAAAGCCTCTTCCTCCTGCAGATGCGCAGCATCAGGCAGCAAAATGCCACACAGATCCCGGCTGGCGTGACTGCTATAGACCTTGCCGCGAAATCCGTAGCGCGCCAACAAAGGCAAGTAGCCGCTGTGGTCGATATGGGCATGGGTCAAGACCACAGCATCCAGGGTCGTGGGGTCAAACGGTGGCGGCGCCCAATTACGCAGTCGCAACTGTTTGAAACCCTGAAACAGACCGCAATCGATCAACACCCGGCGGCCAGCGGCCTGCACCAGATGCTTGGAACCGGTCACCGTTCCGGTTGCCCCGAAGAATGAGATTTTCATGATGCTGCGCCCATGCATGGAACCTTAATCCTTTAGCCCAGCCTGTGCAATCCCAATGAGCGCCGGTTTGACCTAAATCAAACTACTGGGATTTCGAAATTCACGACATCTATAAGGCTTGTGCTACCCCCCAAAGGTTGGGTACCTCAATCAGGCTAGGGGCTACTCGCCCGTCATGAGGCCAGGCACACTTGGTCGCGGCCTTGCGCCTTGGCAAGGTACATGGCGTTGTCAACCGCTTTGAGAATTTCTGCCGCTTGGGCCTTGTGGCCATTGGCCCCAACCACCCCGAAGGAGGCCGTCGGTGTCGGCAGAGTCTGCCCCGCACATATGAGACTGAGTTCACACATCGCAGTCCGGATCTCCTCAGCACGCTGCACCGCTTGCTCGGCATTTGTGTCGGGCAACAGTACGATCAATTCTTCGCCGCCGTAACGACAAGCCATGTCGCTAGAGCGAATCGTGTTGGCAATGCATTTGGCAACGGCTCTGAGCACAAAGTCTCCGGCCTCGTGACCATAGCTGTCGTTAAAGCGCTTGAAGTGGTCGATGTCAATCATGATCATGGAAAACGGCTTGGCGCTGCGCTCCATGATGCTGATGGTGCGCTCCAGAGCATCATCAAAAAATCGTCGGTTGTACAGGCCCGTCAAACCATCACGCAAAGCCAGAGAACGAAGCGATTCACGCAGTTTCAGATTGGCCAGTCCGGGACCAATCCGGCTGATCAAGGCCCGCAAACGTTTCTTGGTTTCTTCCTCCACAGCGAAATCGAGCTGCATCAGCCCCAGTACCTGACCATCGCCATAAATCGGCAAACAAACCGTGTTCAGCACATCGCTGGCTACATGCTTGCAACGTATTTCGCCCGATCCGTTGCCGTAATGGGGATGTCCCAGCCTCAAGGCCCAACAATCCTGCGGACTCAGGTGTCCGATTTGCGCCTGATCGACCCCACTATCTTGCAGCCAGCGAATCGACTGCATCAGAAAATCGCGTGAATCGCGGTAAATGTAGAGTGTTCCAGGGGCCTGGGGAAACATCACTTCCATCATGTTGGCGATCACGCCATAACCCTCGATCAGATCAGCGCAGGACTGCAGCAACTCGGCCATGCGCATCATGCTGTCGTTGTCGCTGCGCAGGGTTTCGAGTTTATTCACCGTGCCTTGCAGCCTTTGGTTCAGGTTGGATTGGGCCAACTCCGACTGGTGGCGCAGCTTGATTTCCCGTTTGAGGTTGCGATTGGCGTCGCGCTTGTCCTTGATCGACTCTTTTGCCAAGCTCAAGGCCTCTTCAATTTTCTTAATTTCACTGACATCGCGCGCAATGGTGGTCTCACCCATCAGAACATCCTGGTCATCAAAAATGGGGGTCTTTTGCATCCTCACATGAACCAGTTGGCCGTTTTTCTTTCTGCGCTCGACGTTGGAGGTCTGGGGCAAGCCCGAATGAAGCTGAGCCAGCATGGCGGCATACGCTTCTTCGCTCAGAACAGCCGCGTGCAACTCTCGCACACATCGACCTACCGCTTCCTGGGCCGTAAACCCGTACAACTCGGCTGCAGCCTTATTCCAAAAAACCACTACAGCGTTCAAATCCTTGATCAGGACAGCATCGTTCAGACTCTCCAACGTTTGCTCGAATAGTCTCGCTCGGGTACTCAGGCCGCTGTCAGCCAAACTGAGATGAGCTGCATTGGACTTAACAATTTCCACGCGTTACCCCGATCGAGTTATTGTCGAATTGCGCAATATAAGGCAAAACCCACTGATCAACAAATCACATCCGTCCTGCTCTAACGCAGAGTTTGCCGGCAACGGCTGGGGACGCATGCCCTATTTCAGGCAGCCATCTCGATTTCCTGCAAGGCCCGCCACATCACCTTGCCACTGCCACTTTTAGGCAAAGCATCAGTGAACTGAACCACCCTGGGCATCTTGTAAACCGCCATGTGGGCGCGGCACCAGTCGATGATGTCTTGTTCGCTGACCTGGCCCTGATAGGCTGAGCGCAACACCACCACGGCTTTGACCGACTCACCGCGGTAACTGTCTTTGGTCGCAATGATGCAGGCCTCCTGAATCGCCGGGTGCTTGAACATCAAGGCCTCAACCTCCGCTGGCCAGACCTTGAAACCCGAGGCATTGATCATGCGCTTGAGCCGGTCGGTGATGAAGAAATAACCGTCGACGTCGACATGCCCCAAATCGCCGGAGCGGAAAAACCGCTTGCCGTCGATTTCAATGAAAGCCTCGGCCGTGGCTTCGGGTCGCTTCCAGTAACCCAGAAACACTTCGGGGCCCGAAATGACGATTTCGCCCTGTTCGCCGACAGCCACTTCCTGCAAGCTGCTGGGATCAATCACTTTGGCGATATTGCCGACCAGGGGAATGCCCAGGCATTGCTGCTTGGGGGCGTCGGGCGGATTGAAGTGCGAAGGTGCCGCTGTTTCGGTCAGGCCGTAACCCTCGATGTAATGCAGACCAAACTCGTCGAGCAGGCGCTGCGCTACGGCCTGCGGCATGGCGGCCCCGCCACCACCGATATGGACCAAGCTAGAGAGGTCATAGTTTGCAAAATTGGGACTGGCCAGCAAATCAATCACCATGGTGGGGATATTGGTCCAGTGCGTCACTTTCCAACTGGAAATCAAGCGGCCGGCCAGTTCGCGATCCCAGCGCGGCATGATGACCAAGGTTGCCCCGCTGTAAATACTGGAATGCATCAAACTGACCATGCCGGTGATGTGAAACATGGGCGCGACAGCCAGTGTGACGTTTTCAGCCGTGGCATTGCTCCACAAGCTGCCGGCCACGGCGTTGTGCATCAGGCTGGCATGGGTGTGCATGCAGCCCTTGGGCAGTCCGGTTGTGCCACTGGTATAGGGCAACACGGCCAGGTCGCCCGACACCGTATCAGGCGCTGGCGCGCTCGCAGTGCAAGCCAGGGCATCAGTCCAGTCGTGGACTTGGCCCAGCGCCAGCGTAGGCAAGCTGTGGCGTGTCAGCAACCAATCGCGCCAGGCCGGGACCGGCGCATTGTCGCCACTGACGTCAGCATCAAATGCGTCGGTGAACTGGGTCACGATCAAATGCGACAACTGAAATTCAGGTGCCAGCGCGTCATTGGCCTGCGCCAGTTCACCCGCCAGATCGGCTGTGGTGATCGCCACCTTGGCATCAGGATCGGTGATGTAGTGTTTGAGCTCTTCAGCGCGGTTCATCGGATTGACCGGAACCACCACGGCATTGGCGCGCAGAATGGCGAAATGGGCGATCACCAATTGCGGGCAATTTTGCATACAGAGCATGACGCGGTCGCCCTGGGCCACACCCAGACTGTGCAACTTGGCGGCGAGCCGCTCGACCTGGTCGAACAATTGGGCGTAGGTCGTCACCCGCCCAAAGAACACCAGCGCGGCCTTGTCGGGATAGCGTCTCGCGTTGACGGCCAGGTTGTCCCACAAAGGCGTGACGGGGATCGTGATGGCATAGGGCAGCCGCTTGGGCCAGAACTTGTAATGTGCTTGCATGGTAGAGAACCGTTGAAAACAGGACTGAGCATTTATCCGGCAAGAGCATAGCCTGCATTTTTAGTCAGCGCATTCGGGTTCGCCCTAGGGATGGCCCCGATTGGCGCAGACGGTTGGAGCAGGTATAGTCGCGCAGCTTGTTCTTCAATCCCTCACGGAGCCGCTGTATGAAACTCAAACAAATTAAACTCGCCACTGCTGTTCTCGCCACCCTAGGCGCTTTGCTGGCAGCACCGGCCCACGCCGGTAAGACTGTTGATGCGGTGAAAGCCCGCGGTCAAGTGGTCTGCGGTGTCAACACCGGTCTGGCCGGATTCGCTGCCGCCGACTCCAGTGGCAAATGGTCCGGACTGGACGTTGACATGTGCCGTGCTGTGGCTGCTGCCGTGCTGGGCGATGGTGACAAAGTGAAATATGTTCCACTCAACGCCACGCAACGCTTTACCGCTTTGCAGTCCGGTGAGATCGACATGCTGTCGCGCAACACCACGTTCACCCTGTCGCGCGATGCTTCGCTCGGCCTGCACATGACGACCCCCACTTATTACGACGGCCAGGGTTTCATGGTGCCAGTCAAGAGCAAAATCAAGAGTGCCAAGCAGCTCAAAGGCCAGACCGTGTGCGTCCAATCGGGCACCACCACCGAGAAAAATCTGACCGATTTCTCCAAGTCCAATGACCTGAAAATCAAAACCGTGGTGTTCGAGAAGCTCGAAGCCGCTACCAGCGCTTATTTCTCCGGTCGCTGCGTGGCCTACACCACCGACGCCTCGGGACTGGCTTCGACCCGCAACAAAGAAGCCAAGAACCCGGACGAACACATGATCCTGCCTGACCTGATTTCCAAGGAGCCGCTGGGCCCGCTGGTGCGTCGTGGTGATGACGAGTGGTTTGCCATCGTCAAATGGGTGATTTATGGCCTGCTCGAAGCCGAGGAATATGGTGTGACCCAAGCCAATGTTGAAGCCATGAAAACCAGCACCGACCCAGTGGTGCAGCGTATTCTGGGGACCAGCGAGGACACCGGCAAGCTCTTAGGCCTGGATCGGGAATGGATGGCGCGCGCTGTCAAAACCACCGGCAACTACGGTGAAATTTTTGAGCGCAACGTGGGTCCTAAATCGACCCTCAAACTGCCGCGCGGCGCTAACAATCTGTGGAATAAAGGCGGGTTGATGTACGCCTACCCAATCCGTTGAGGACTCGCCAGAACGCCCCGATCAAGAAAGAACTGAGCTGGCGCAGCCAGCTCTTTCGGGGCTATGTTTACCAGGCCATCGCAGTCGGGCTGATCGCCCTTCTGCTGTGGTTTCTGGTCTCCAACACCCTGAGCAATATGCGGGTGCGCGGGATTCAAAGCGGTTTTGATTTTTTAACGCAAACCGCCGGTTTTGACATCGGCGAAAGTCTGTTTGAATTCGATTCTGGCGAGCCTTATTGGCGCGCTTTTTTGGTCGGCTTGGTCAATACTTTACGGGTAGCCGTGCTCGGCATCGTTCTGGCCACCTTGCTCGGCACCTTGCTGGGCATCGGCCGCTTTTCCCGCAACGCCCTAGTGCGCGGCCTGTGCTGGGCTTATGTTGAATTTTTCCGCAACATTCCGGTGCTGCTGCAACTGCTGATGTGGTATTTGCTGTTCACCGAGATCTTGCCGCCGGCCGACGCCGCTTGGCAACTGGGATCGATTTTTTTAAGCAAAGGCGGCCTGAACTTTCCCATCCCAGTCTGGACGCAAGGCCATCTAGGCCTCTTGTTTGGCTTGTTCGCCGGTGTTTTGTTGGCCTGGTTTTATCGTCGCTCGGCGAAAAACCGATTTGACCGCACCGGCCAGCCGCCCAGCGTGTTTCTCCTGCCCTTGCTGATTGTTCTGGCAGCCTGTGTCCTGGGTTGGCTAATCGGCGGTGCACCGACCGCTCTGGATTCACCCCAACAAGGTGAATTTGCCATCGAACAAGGCGGCGCATTGACTCCCGAGTTCCTCTCGGTACTGTTGGGTCTAAGCGCCTATACCGCGGCCTTCATTGCTGAAGTGGTTCGTTCAGGAATCGGCTCGGTCGCCCTGGGCCAAAGCGAAGCGGCTGCGGCTCTTGGCCTCAATCAACGACAAGCTATGCGTTTGGTGCGGCTACCCCAGGCCATGCGCGTCATCATTCCGCCGATGACCAACCAGTACCTGAACCTGACCAAAAATTCCTCCTTAGCCGTGGCCATCGGCTACCCCGATGTGGTCTCGATCGCCAACACCGCGCTGAACCAGACCGGGCGTGCGGTCGAGTGCATTGCCATCGTGATGCTGGTCTATCTCACGACCTCGCTGGCGACCTCGCTCTTGATGAGCTGGTACAACACCAAAATGGCGATTGCCGAACGCTAAAGTTGTTTCCCCCAATGATGACAAGTGATATCCCAATCAATTTGACTCGGTCTTGGCTGGAACTGGATCAGGGTGGCGGAGCACTCAGCTGCGCGGCTGTCCTCCGTGTCGGCCTAGGGCCGACGACTCCCCCTTTATGCCGCTGCGCTGAGCGCACCACCGCCCTGCTCCTGGCAAAATGGCCCATGTTCCACCGCCGCAGACCGGCACCGTTCGATGCCCAAGCTCCTGGGCAGGCCCAAGCTCGCAACAAGTTGCTTCGTTGCACACCATGATCCAAGAAGCCCAGCCATTCCAGCCGATTGCAGCCCGACCAGCGCCGCGCAGCAGTGTGGGTGCCATCGCTTGGTTGCGCCTAAATCTGCTGGGCGACTGGAAAACTGCTGTAACCACCCTGCTCATCGTCGGTCTGTTGCTGATCTATTTGCCGCAGATTCTGAACTGGGCCCTGTGGCAGGCCAGTTGGTTGGCCGATTCAGAGGCCTGCCGCGCCCCAGGCGTGGGTGCTTGTTGGGGTGTGGTGAGCGAGAAATACCGTTTCATCATTTTCGGTCGCTACCCGTTCGAGCAGCAGTGGCGCCCTCTAGTCGCTACCGGCTTGATGCTGGCGCTGTTGCTGGCCAGTTGCACACGGGCCTGCTGGAAACCTTGGTTGCCCGCGTTATGGCTGGCCGTGCTTGCCGGATTCTTCATCCTGATGTATGGCAACACCCTGGGCTTGAGTCGGGTCGAAACCGACCGCTGGGGTGGTCTGCCGCTGACCATTTTGCTAGCTTCGCTCTCCATCGTGATGGCTTTCCCCTTGGCCTTGCTACTGGCGCTGGGACGGCGCTCCGATCTGCCTGCGATTCGGAGTTTTTGTACGATTTACATTGAACTGATTCGCGGCGTTCCGCTGATTTCAGTGTTGTTCATGGCTTCGTTCATGTTTCCGCTGTTCATGCCGCCGGGCTTTGGGATCGATGTGCTGATTCGGGTGCTGGCCGGCATCACCTTGTTTGCTGCGGCCTACATGGCCGAGGTAGTTCGAGGCGGACTGCAAGCCATTCCCCGAGGGCAGATCGAGGCCGCCGCCACGCTGGGCCTGTCGTACTGGCAAACCCAGCGCAAGATCGTACTGCCACAAGCACTGGCCATGGTGGTTCCAAGCCTGATGAACAACTTCATCGCGATATTCAAAGACACTTCACTGGTCACCATCGTAAGCTTGTATGAACTCACCGGCGCGTTGGGCCTGGCACTGAACTCAGACGCCAACTGGCGGCCTTACAAAATCGAGGGCTACCTGTTCATCACCCTGATTTATTTCGTGTTCTGTTTTTCCATGTCGCGTTACAGCCACTGGGTCGAACAACAGCTCAGCCGAAGTTTGCAACGCTAACGCCTCTCATTTCAAACACTCTCTATGTCCGAACCCATCATTCACTTCGACCAGGTCAACAAGTGGTATGGCAACCATTTCCACGTGCTCAAAGACATTGATCTGAGCGTCGCACCGGGGGAACGGATCGTGATCTGCGGCCCTTCGGGCTCGGGCAAATCGACCCTGATTCGCTGTATCAACTACCTGGAACAACACCAAACGGGACGTTTAAGTGTGGACGGCGTCGAACTCAAAGATGACGTCAAAGTGATCGATGCGGTGCGCAAAAAAGTCGGCATGGTGTTTCAGCAGTTCAATCTGTTTCCCCATCTCAGCGTGCTGGAGAACCTCACCCTGTCGCCGATGTGGGTCGGCAAGCTTCCCAAAAAAGAAGCAGAAGCAAAAGCCATGCTGCAACTTGAGCGCGTTCGCATTGCCGAGCAGGCACACAAATACCCCTTGCAACTCTCGGGCGGCCAGCAACAGCGCGTGGCGATCGCCCGTGCGCTGTGCCTGACACCGAAAATCATGTTGTTTGACGAGCCGACTTCCGCGCTCGATCCCGAAATGATCAAGGAAGTGCTCGACGTGATGGTTGAACTCGCCAATCAGGGCATCACCATGATTTGCGTCACGCATGAAATGGGCTTTGCCAAAGCCGTGGCCGATCGAGTGATCTTCATGGACCAGGGTCAAATCGTCGAACAAAACAGCCCGCACGAGTTTTTCAACCACCCCCAAAACGAACGCAGTCGTGACTTTCTGTCCAAGATTTTGGGCCACTAAGAGGCGTTGATGAAACAACTTGCGACACTGCTGGCCGCACTGACCCTGTCCTGTGGCGCGCTGGCTCAGGGGTTTCCAAGCAAGGCCATCCGGATCGTGGTCGGCTTTCCTGCCGGTGGCCCGCTGGACCAGCATGCCCGGCTGTTATCCGACAAGTTGCAAAACGTACTGGGCCAGCCGGTCCTGATTGATTACAAGGCCGGTGCCGGCGGCACGGTCGGGGCCCAAGACGTGATGAAAGCGAGCCCCGATGGCCACACCCTGATGCTGGCCAATACTGGCGTGATGGTGATCAACCCAGCACTCTACACCAAACTGCCCTACGCCACACTCAGGGATTTTGTTCCGGTGGCACGCACTGCGATGCAGCCACTGGCCCTGCTGGTCAACTCTAAGGTTCCGGTCAACAGCCTGCAACAGTTCATCAGCTACACCCGAGAGCGGCCCGGCCAAATCAACTACGGATCGGCTGGCAACGGTGGCATCAGCCACTTGGTGCCCGAAATGTTCAAGAGCGAGACCGGCCTGTTCATGGTTCATATTCCCTATCGGGGCAGCGCACCTGCTTTCACCGATTTGATGGCCGGCCAAGTGCAGTTCATGGCCGAATCGATTCCGCAAGCTGCGGCCTACCACAAGCAAGGAAAAGTCAGAGCTTTGGCGGTGACCAGCCGCGAGAGAAACCCGGCTTTGCCCGAGGTGCCGACTGTGATGGAAACAGGGATTAAGAATTTTGAAGTGGTTGGCTTTTATGGCTTCCTGGCCCCGGCCGCAACCCCCAAAGACGTGGTCGCCAAGCTGAGTGAAGCTTTCCGACAGGTGCTCAATCTGCCCGACGTTCGCAACCGCATGATCACCCAAGGCGCCGACCCGGCCTTTCTCGGTGCCGATGAGTTTGCCAACTTCCTCGCCAGCGAGATGCCGCGCTGGGCTGAGGCTGTCAAAAAATCTGGCGCCAGGCTCGATTAAGCTTTCTCAGGACCCAGCTTGTTCTAGTCGGGTGTCAAGCTGCTGGTGAAGCACGCATGACTGCTCAACAGTAACCCAATTCGAAGTAAACTGCGTTCGTGATATTTCGGACTAAAACCGTCATGAGCTGGCTGTTGCTGCTGGTGATTCCCTTGCAGGGCATCGCCGCGGCTGCCCTGCTGACTTGCGCGCCGAGTCAGAATGGCACAACGACCCGCCTCAGTCAGCCCTCGGTGCACCAGCAGCAGGCCAGTCGCGCTGAGCAACAGTCGGATCAGCATCATGGCGCAGCGCCGTGTGCCTCTCATGCGCAGTCTGACGCTGCCGTCGCTCAGAACGATGCGTCAATCCCAGCTGATCTGCCCACTAACAGCAGCTGCAGCGCTTGTGCCAGCTGCTGCACCACGGCGGCACTGGTCAACACGCTGCTGGTGAGCCCTGCCAACAAGACCGGCCCGGTCATAACGGTATTCACTGTGGAATTTTTCCTGAGCCATATTCCCAAGGGGTTCGACCCCCCTCCACGCGCCACTCTGGTTTGATTTCAGTCATGCGCGTTCTGCGCACGACTCCAACGTTTTGACCGATCGACCACCGCAGCAGCCTGACATGGCGCTGCTGGCCACGCACTGGCCTGGTGGATTTCACTGGAGGCGAGGATTTTATGGATTCATTGAACTGGCTAGGAGCGACCCGAGCGGCTGTGCTATTGACTGGCGCACTTGGACTCAGCCCATCAATGGCACTGGCCCAAAGCAACACGGAATCAGCCGCACCCCGACTCAAGTACAACTCTGTGTTGAGCCAATACCAAGGCTTCAACGATCAAGCGCTTTCACCTTGGCGTCAAACCAATGAAGTGGTCGAAAAAATTGGCGGCTGGCGCGCCTATGCCAAAGAGGCCAGTCAAGCAGAAGCCAGCGACAAAGCCCTCATCGAGCCCATCACTCAACCGGCAGGGAAAGACGAGAGGCATCACAGCCACGGGGGAAAACCATGACCCTGATCGAAAAAATACGCATGTCGGGCGTGTCACTTGCAAGCTTGGTCATGCTTGCTGGTTGCGCAAGCGTCAATTTTGAACAATCCCTGGCCAACACCAACCGGGAAGCCAACAGCTTCACGCAAGGCCAACTGAGCCTGGCTCAAACGCCAGACCAGCGCATTGAAATGGCTCGGTTAGCCCAAGATATTTTGAGCAAGCCCGTTGCACAGGGCGACGCTGTGCGCTTGGCACTGCTCAACAGCCCAGGCGTGCAAACCCTGTTGGCGCAGAACTGGGCAGATGCAACGCGTGCGGCACAAACCGGGCGAATTGCCAATCCTTTGCTGACCCTAGACCGCCTGCGACGGGTCGATGAGTTGGAACTGGGCCGTTTGCTGAGCTTTGGCCTGCTTGACTTGCTGAGCTTGCCACAACGCATGCAAATTTCGCACGGGTTAATGGCGCAGCAGCAACTCAGCTTGACCAGCCAAGTAATTGATCAGATCACCCAGGTGCGTCAAGCCTGGGTCAAGGCAGTAGCAGCTCAGCAAAGTCTCAACTATGCCGCGCAAGTCAATGACGCAGCGCAGGTAAGCAGCGAGTTGGCCAAAAGAATGCAAGCGGCAGGTAATTTCAACAAACTGCAACGCGCACGACAGCAAGCCTTCTATGCCGATGCGGCTACCCAATGGGCTGGGGCACAACATGCTGCGTCCTCAAAACGAGAGGAATTGGTCCGCCTACTGGGACTCTCCGAGTCACAGGCCGATGCCTTGGTGTTGCCTGAGCGCTTGCCCGACCTGCCAAGCTTGCCACGCTCAACCAGCGTGGTCAGCCAACTCGCCAGCAAGGGGCGACTCGATATCAGGCTGGCACACGCTGAGTTTGAAACACAAACCAAAGCACAAGGCCTGAAGCTTCTGACCAGCCTCACTGACATTGAACTGGGCGTTCGGCGTGACACGGTGTTTGACAACGCCGCTGGAACTTCAAATGCAAGACGAGGCTACGAGATCAGTGTGCGTTTGCCCATCTTCGATTGGGGTGGCCATCAGCGCGATGCCATGAATGCGCAAACCCTGGCGGCCGGCTATCGCCTAGAGGACAGCCTGCGTAAGGCCAGCTCCAACTTGCGCGAAAGTTACTCGGCCTACCGCACCGCTTTTGATCTATCCAAGCACTACCGCGATGAAGTGGTTCCGCTGCGTAAAACCATCTCCGAAGAAAACCTGCTGCGCTACAACGGCATGCTGATTGGCGTATTTGAATTACTCGTTGACACACGAGACCAGATCAACACGGTACGCTCGGCCATTGCCGCCGAACAACAGTTTTGGCTAGCCGATGCAGCGCTGCAAGCCTCGATCATGGGTAAACCCACCCCGACAGCATTCGACCCCATTGCATCGGATGGAGGTAGGGATGCCAAACATTAAATTATCAGTTCAACCACTGAAAACTCACAGCTGCCAGCACGGGACAGTGCCACCTTCACCCAAGGTCTCCCCATGAATACAAGAAGACAATTTTTCAGAACAGCCGGCATCGCGGGTGGTGCGGTGGCCGCTGCCACCGTGGGCCGTATGGCCATGGCCGCCCTGCCCGAACCCATATTTCAGACCCAGCCCGACACCATGCTACCGCTGGTTCCACCCAATGGCCGCCCTTACAACCCAGTCGTCACGCTCAACGGCTGGACGCTGCCGTGGCGCATGAACCAAGGCGTGAAAGAGTTCCATTTGGTGGCCGAACCCGTGGTGCGAGAAATGGCACCCGGTATGAAGGCGCATCTGTGGGGCTACAACGGGCAAAGCCCAGGCCCAACGATTGAAGTGGTCGAAGAGGACAAGGTGCGCATTTTTGTGACCAACAAGTTGCCCGAACACACCAGCATTCATTGGCACGGTCAGCGCCTGCCCAACGGCATGGACGGTGTGGCTGGCCTGACGCAAAAGGCCATTCAACCCGGCAAGACCTTTGTCTATGAGTTTGTCGCGCGTCGTCCCGGCACCTTTATGTACCACCCGCATGCCGATGAAATGACACAGATGGCGATGGGCATGATGGGTTTTTGGGTGACGCACCCCAAAACAAAGCACCCGCTGATCGACGAAGTGCAGCGCGATTTTTGTTTTCTACTGAACGCCTATGACATCGATCCCGGAAGCTATACCCCCAAGATCATGACCATGACGAACTTCAATCTGTGGTCGTGGAACAGCCGTATCTTTCCCGGCATTGACTCCTTGAACGTGCGCTTGCATGACAAGGTTCGGATACGAATGGGTAACTTGACGATGACGAATCACCCGATGCACCTACACGGCCATGAATTCATGGTGACGGGCACGGACGGTGGGCCAACACCCAAAAGCGCACGTTGGCCCGAAGTCACCACCGATATCGCTGTGGGTCAAATGCGGCAGATTGAATTTGTGGCCGACGCAGCAGGCGATTGGGCCGTTCACTGCCACAAAAGCCACCACACCATGAATGCCATGGGGCATGACGTTCCCACCATGATCGGGGTGGACCATCGAGATGTTGCCAAGAAGCTAAGCAAGCTGATTCCCGACTACATGGTGATGGGCGAACGTGGCATGGCCGATATGGCAGAAATGGAAATGCCCTTACCCGACAACACCGTGCCGATGATGACGGGGCAAGGTCCTTTTGGCTCAGTGGCGATGGGTGGCATGTTCTCCGTACTCAAAGTGCGCAAAGGGCAAAAACCGGGTGACTACAGCGACCCAGGTTGGTACCAACATCCCAGCGGTGAAGTCGCTTACGAATGGAAAGGCGAACTGCCGCAACCCCAACGCTTGAGCTCTGAAGGGGGACAATCGATGCCACAGAAGGTCAAACCCAAGCAAGAGTTTGAAGTTCAGATTAGAAAACCGAAAAACGACTCGGGCCATTCCGGTCACTAACAAGTCATTAACGGGTCATGTGATTGTTACTCTCCCTGATTAAATTTATGAAACTTATCCCAACCACGTTGCTCCTTGGCCTGCTGCTGGCATCAGGCCAAGCCCTAGCCCATGCTGAGCATGACCACGCCGAAAAAATCACTCCCGTCATCAAAGAACAAAAAGACTGGGGCATCGCGGGGGAGGCCAAAGATGTCAAGCGCAGCATTGAAGTCAAGATGCTTGACAGCATGCGTTTTGAACCCACCAAGATCTCCGTCAAACTCGGCGAGACACTCAAATTTGTGCTCAGAAACAGTGGCGCGATGATGCATGAATTCGTCATCGGAACCAAGAAAGAAAACGATGCCCATGCAGCGCTCATGCTGCAGTTCCCCAACATGGAACATGACGAGCCCTACATGGCGCACGTTGGCCCTGGCAAGCAAAGCGAGATCATCTGGACGTTTAACAGGGCGGGTGAATTCGACTTTTCATGCCTGATTGCTGGACACTATCAAGCCGGCATGGTGGGAAAAATCAGCGTGGCAGTGACTGCTCAATTGAATGACATGAGCGAGGGTGAAATTCGCAAGATTGACAAGGAAAATAGAAAGCTAACCCTGAAACACGGCGAAATTAAAAATCTCGACATGCCCGCCATGACCATGGTGTTTCAGATCCGGGACCCTGCGCTGCTCAATCGAGTTCGCAACGGTGACAAAGTGAAATTCACTGCTGAACAAGTTGGCGGCAGTTATTTTGTAATTGATTTGCAGCAGAACAAATGATGCCCACCCTACATTGCGCTTCTTTAAACCCAGCACTGGAGCAGAACCCTATGCCCCATTCAAAATCGTTATTTCAGGCTTGGCTCATGGCATGGGCATGGGGACTAGCGGCATTGGTTGCGACCCAGGTGGTTGCAGCGCAAGCCATATCCCTGGTCCATGTTCATGGCTTGTCCTACAGTGCCGATGGCAAACAACTCATGATCCCAAGTCACCACGGACTGGCGATTTACGCGAACGGGCGTTGGACCAAAGCCGCCGGGCCGGCGCATGACTACATGGGCTACTCTGCCACACACAATGCTTTGTACAGCAGCGGCCACCCGGCACCGAGCTCAGGCCTGAGCAACCCCTTGGGCCTGATCAAGAGCCGTGACGGAGGTCAGACCTGGCAGCAACTCGGGCTCAGCGGAGAATCGGATTTCCATACGCTGGCGACCAGTTATGCCACCAATGCGGTTTACGTAGTCAACCCGGCAGCCAATTCACGCATGAGCCAGGCCGGCATCTACGCCAGCCGAGACGACGGCCTGAAGTGGACGCATAGCCCAGCCCAAGGCTTGGGGTCAAAACTCAACAGCTTGGCGGTTCACCCCACTGAGGCGGCAATCGTTGCGGCCGGCACCGACGAAGGGCTCTATCTGTCGCACAATTCCGCCCATCGTTTCGATCGACTGCTTGGCGCCAAGGGGGTACTGGCCGTCTTCTTTGACTTGGACGGTCAGCATCTTTGGTTCAGCAGTTTGGGGACCAAGGCCGAGCTGGCGAGGATCTCGTTGAAAGCCGGAGCCAAGGCTGAACCGATCGCACTCCCGGCAATGCCCGATGATGGCCTGGCCTATATCGCGCAAAACCCGGTTCGACCCCATGAAATGGCCATCGCAAGCTTCAATCGAAGCGTGTTCATCAGTAAGAACCGGGGGCTCAGCTGGACAGCGATCGCCATCAAAGGAACAACCCTGGAATAAACCCCGAACCCGAAGTCTTGGGACTGCGTATCATCTTCACTCATGAATACCCGTACGCCCTACGTCCCTTTTCCCGGCTGCATCACCGACGTAGCAGGTATAGAACTTGGGCACTGGAGCGATACACGGCGACCCACTGGCTGTAGTGTCGTGATCGCTGCCGAGGGCGCAGTGGCAGGGGTGGATGTTCGTGGGGCCGCCCCTGGAACCCGTGAAACTGATTTACTCAATCCCTCTAATCTGGTGCAACAGGTTCATGCCGTTTTACTCTCAGGCGGCAGCGCCTGGGGACTCGACGCTGCCAGCGGTGTGATGCAGTGGCTCGAGGAAAAGGGCATTGGACTCCAAACCGACTACGGCTTGGTACCGATCGTTCCGGCCGCCGTGGTGTTCGACCTGGGCGTTGGCGATGGCCGGATTCGGCCCAATGCTCAGGCGGGTTACCAGGCTTGTGTTCAGGCCAGCACGCAAGCATCGGCTCAGGGCAATGTGGGTGCCGGTTGCGGCGCTCTGGTGGGCAAACTGTTTGGTCTGCAACACGCCATGAAAGGCGGTATTGGCTCAGCTTCGATTTGCCAAGACGGCGTCACTGTTGCAGCCCTGGTGGTGTGCAATGCCATGGGCGATGTGATTGACCCCAGCACCGGTCAAACCGTTGCCGGCGCACGCAGCGACGACGGCCGTAGCCTGCGCCACACGGTAGCGGCCATGCTAAGGGGCGAGCCCATCAAAACCCCACTGGCCGGGACCAACACCACCATCGGCGTGATCGCCACCGATGCCGTGCTGACCAAGATCCAAGCGCAGCGCTTGGCGCAGCTGGGCCACGATGGTTTAGCGCGCTCCATCAACCCAGTTCACACCCTGCTCGACGGTGACACCTTGTTTGCGCTGGCCACCGGCAGCAGCGGCAAAACCTGCAGCGCGCTGTTGCTAGGCACACTGGCGGCTGAAGTCACAGCCCGCGCCGTATTCAACGCCGTCGTCTCAGCCCGCGGCATCCGTGTCGCAGAGCATCGTTGGCCTGCCGCTGGCGAACTGAAAACCGTTTGACAGACAAATTCCAAGTAAATTATTCACGAGCCCTATGACCACCCCCCCCAACCCCAGCCTTATGCGCCAGTTGCCAAGAATTCCCGGCATCCGATTTATCCACTCGCCAGGCCCGACCCATGTGCCCGATGAAGTGATGCACGCCATGCAGCGTCCCATGACCGATCTGGCTGACCCCCGAGTGGCTGCCTGCATCGCAGCCGGGGAAGCGGGCTTGAAGCGCTTGCTGCGCTCGCCGCAATCCGACGTGTTCATGTACGCCAGCAACGGTCACGGCATGTGGGAGGCCGTATCTGCCAATTTGTCAGCGCCGGGCCACCGCTTGCTGATCGCCGGTTCGGGCCATTTCTCAGACCAATGGGCGATTCAAACCGAGGGCTTGGGCATTGCCGTGCAACGCACGGCCCACCAGGAAGGCTATCCGTTTGACGTCGCTGCGATTGAACAAGCACTGCGTGAGGACTCTCAGCACGCCATCAGTGCGGTGCTGCTGGTGCACACCGATACCGCCAGCGGCTGCACCAGCGATTTGGCTGCAGTGCGGCGCAGCATCGACGCGGTGGGTCACCCCGCGTTGCTGGTGGTTGATGTGGTGGCCTCGTTGGCCGCAGCGCCTTTTGACATGGACGCGCTCGGCGTCGATGTCGCCATGGGCAGCTCACAAAAAGGTTTGATGATGCCGCCCGGGCTGGGCTATGTAGCCGTCAATCCCCGCGCTTTTGAATGGGCCAAGACCCGTGCCGATCGCCGTTTCTACTGGGATTGGGTTCTGCGCAAAACCGATAACCAGTCGAATAAATTTTGCGGCACGCCTCCGCTGGCGCACATGGCCGGGCTCGAAATGGCTTTGAGCCTACTGGAGACCGAAGGATTGCCGGCAGTGTGGGCCCGCCATCAGCGCTTGACGGGTGCGGTACACGCTGCAGTGGAACGTTGGGCCAGGCTCGGAGCGGTTCAATTCCATTGCAAAGTGCCGGCCGCGCGCTCGGTCTCGGTCACCGCAATCGAAGTCGCGCCCGGCATCGACCCCGAAGCTTTGCGCACAGTGGCGCGCGAACGTTTTCAAGTCGCCGTCGCCGGCGGTCTAGGGCCTTTGGCGGGCCGGGTCTTTCGTATCGGTCATCTGGGCGACATGAACGAGCCCATGATTTTGGGGGCGCTGGCCGGCATGGAAGCCGCGATGACGGTCCAGAAAATACCGTTTGGGACCGATGGCGTGGCAGCAGCCGTGGCCTACCTGGCTGCGCAAGCCTGAAGCGCACCCCATTGCATCTTGACACTGATTTTCAGAAAACCTCAAGCCAACACCTCGCGCTAGGCGGGCGGCGTGGCTGTCCTTCTCCGGCTCAGCTCGCGGTTGAGAGCTTCTGAAACTCAAGCGATTTTTCGTCAAAAAAGTTGTTGGTATTCAGACCCTGTGGCAACCGCAAATCGAGCCTGCGCCTGCCAGCCCCACCACCCACCTCGGAGCGTCTCAGCATGCAGGCTTTGGGGACTTCGTGTTGAAGAATCAGAATTATTGAACTGGCCGGCGGTGCGGGTGTCCGGGCGTAGGCCCGATTCGCGGTTGCTACACCGCTTGTCCGCCTGCCACTGCGTTAACGCAAAGACTTGCGAACAATAGGGTAGCCGCCCGCGAGCCTGGGCTGAAGAACGGATACCCAATCCACCGGCCTCTGCCCACGCGTTCGAGCGCAATTCAGTTTCAAGCCAGCACCTCGCGCTAGGCGGGCGGTGCGGGTGTCCGGGCGCAGGCCCGATTCGCGGTTGCTACACCGCTTATCCGCCTGCCATTGCGTTAAAGCAAAGACTTGTGAGCAAACGGGTAACCGCCCGCGAGCCTGGGCTGAAGAACGGGCACCCAATCCACCGGCCCGGCCTAAGCTTGCGAGTGCAAAGGATTTGTCAAGTTTTACGCCAGAACGCAAACTGTTCGCGTCAGATCGATTTGAAGCGCATGCGCTTGGGCTTGGCGCCTTCTTCACCCAGACGCTTTTTCTTGTCGGCTTCGTACTCCTGGTAGTTGCCATCGAAGAAGGTCCATTGGCTATCGCCTTCGCAAGCCAGGATATGGGTGGCAATCCGGTCGAGGAACCAACGGTCGTGGCTGATCACCATCAGCGAGCCGGCAAATTCGAGCAAAGCATCTTCCAGCGCGCGCAGGGTTTCAACGTCGAGGTCATTGGATGGCTCATCGAGCATCAACACGTTGCCGCCTGCTATCAACGTCTTGGCCAAATGCAAACGTCCGCGCTCACCGCCGGACAGGGTGCCGACCCGCTTTTGCTGGTCGCCACCGTTGAAGTTGAAGCGACCGCAATAGGCTCGGCTCGCCATTTGGAATTTGCCCACGTTGAGAATATCGAGTCCGCCTGAAACATCTTCCCAGACCGTTTTTTCATTGGACAAATCGTCCCGGTGCTGATCGACAAAAGCCATCTTGACGGTGGAACCGATTTTCACTTCGCCACTGTCGGGTTTTTGCTGACCCGAAATCAAGCGGAACAAAGTCGATTTACCCGCACCGTTGGGGCCGATGATGCCGACAATAGCGCCGGCCGGCACTTTGAAACTCAGATTGTCAATCAACAAACGATCGCCAAACGACTTGCTGACGTTGGTGAACTCAATCACTTCATTGCCCAGCCGGTCGGCCACCGGGATGAAGATTTCATTGGTCTCATTGCGCTTTTGGTATTCGAAGTCGGACAACTCCTCAAAGCGAGCCAACCTGGCCTTGCTCTTGGCTTGGCGCGCTTTGGGGTTCTGGCGTGACCACTCCAACTCTTTTTTCAGTGCTTTGGCACGCGACTCTTCACCTTTTTGCTCCTGCACCAAACGGTCTTGCTTCTGCTGCAGCCAATCGCTGTAATTGCCCTTGTACGGGATGCCGGAACCGCGGTCGAGCTCCAAAATCCACTCAGCAGCGTTGTCCAGAAAATAGCGATCGTGGGTAATAGCCACCACCGTGCCGCTGTAACGTTGCAGAAACTGCTCGAGCCAGTCGACCGATTCGGCATCCAGGTGGTTGGTCGGCTCGTCAAGCAACAGCATGTCCGGGCGTGACAACAGCAAACGACACAGCGCGACGCGGCGTTTTTCACCGCCCGAGAGCACGCCAATTTTGGCGTCCCACGGTGGCAAGCGCAGCGCATCAGCAGCAATTTCAAGCTGGTGTTCGGAATCGGTGCCGGCAGTGGCGATGATGGCCTCGAGCTGAGCCTGCTCGGCAGCCAGCGCGTCAAAGTCGGCATCGGCCTCGCCATACGCGGTATAGACCTCGTCGAGCCGGGCTTTGGCCGCAAACACGGCGCCCATGCCGGCTTCAATCGATTCACGAACGGTTTGATCGGGTTCGAGTTGGGGCTCTTGCGGCAGATAACCGATGTTGAGTCCGCTCATGGGCGTTGCCTCGCCTTCGATTTCCTTGTCAACCCCGGCCATGATCTTGAGCAGCGTGGATTTGCCCGACCCGTTGGTTCCGAGCACGCCAATTTTGGCACCCGGGAAAAAACTCAAGCTGATGTCTTTGAGAATATGACGCTTAGGCGGCACGATCTTGCCGACTCGGTTCATGGTGAAAACATACTGGGCCATGAGAGGTATTACTTTCTGAGTGAATGCACTTGCGAGCGATGAACTGTGGGGTCATTTAGAACGCCCAAGCCCCACATTATCGCGGTATGCGACAATACAATCCGTTGCGGCGATCCAGTTGCCCGCACATCAGCACTTGCTGGAGGCTCTGCTTGCAGGTTACGCCTCGCTTTTGAACCCTATCTGCCTTTGACTGGCCTGTCGTTTAAACCTCAGGACAGGCCGATATCCCAAGCGCCCAGGACGGGCGCCTTTCTATGAACTTTGAAGATCTGAATCTGGCTTCGGCCATTGTTGATGCCGTGCGCGAGCAAGGTTACGAAACGCCTACGGCAATTCAAGCCCAGGCCATTCCGTTGGTGCTGGCAGGCCATGACCTGCTCGGTGGCGCCCAGACCGGCACCGGTAAAACCGCTGCCTTCGTCTTGCCCATGTTGCACCGCCTGAGCCAAAACCCCGCTGTCAAAAACAAATTTGGCGGCAACGGCATTCGGGCTTTGGTCTTGACGCCGACCCGGGAGTTGGCCGCCCAAGTAGAAGAATCGGTACGTATATACGGCAAGAATCTGCCATTGACTTCGACCGTGGTGTTTGGCGGTGTTGGCATGAACCCCCAAATTACCAAAGTCAAAAAAGGCGTTGATATTTTGGTGGCCACGCCTGGTCGCCTGCTCGATTTGCTACAGCAAGGCGTGCTCGATCTGGGTCAAGTGCAAATCTTGGTGCTCGACGAAGCCGACCGCATGCTCGACATGGGTTTCATCCATGACGTGAAAAAAGTGCTGGCCGTGGTACCCAAAGAAAAGCAGAGCTTGCTGTTCTCTGCCACTTTCAGCGACGAGATTCGCGAATTGGCTGCTACTTTACTGAAAAATCCGCAAAGCGTTCAAGTGACGCCGCGCAACACCACCGTGCAACGCATCACCCAAGTGATTCACCCGGTGGGTCGTGGCAAGAAAAAAGCTTTGCTGGCACACATCATCGAAGAGAACAAATGGAGCCAGGTGCTGGTTTTCACCCGCACCAAGTTTGGCGCCAACAATGTGGCTGAGTTCCTGATCAAGAATGGAATATCAGCCATGGCACTGCACGGCAACAAAAGCCAGGCGGCCCGAACCCAAGCGCTAAGCGGCTTCAAAAGCGGCGAAGTACGCGCCTTGGTGGCCACCGACATCGCCGCCCGCGGTATCGACATTGACGATTTGCCGCATGTGGTGAACTATGAAATCCCCAACGTCAGCGAAGACTACGTGCACCGTATCGGCCGCACCGGCCGCGCCGGTGCCAGTGGTGAAGCAGTCAACCTGGTGTGCATGGACGAAGAAGGTTTCATGCAGGACATCGAGCGCTTCACCAAGCAGCATATTGCTGTCAAGATGATTCCAGGTTTCGAGCCCGAGCCCGGCGAAAAAGGCGAACCGATCGCCATGGGTCGCCAGACGATCTGGGGCGGAGCCGGCAAGCCGCCCAGCCGTGACGTGATGCAGGCTGCAGCCCGTGCCGCCCGCACCGAAATGATGGACCGGGTTCGTACCAAGCGAACCGAGCAAGGTCCCGCTGCTGGCGGTCGTTCTGGCAACGGCGGTCGGGGTGCTAATGCTGGCAATGCTGGCAATGGTGGTCGGGGTGAGCGCAGTGGCAACGGTGGTGGTCAGCGACCAGCGCCGAGTCAACACGGCTACCCGAATCACGGCCACCCCAACCAAGCGCGTCCCAACCATGCCGGTGCTGGCAACCAGCCCCAGCGTTCAGGCCAGGGTCAACCCGACCCTATGCGCACCAGCGTCGACATGATGGCTGAGCGCGGTGCTCGCCGTGGCGGCGGCGGAGGTGGTGGCTACGGTGGCGGCAACCGCAATGGCGGCGGCGGTCGAGGTAATGGCGGATCGCGGGGTGGATCCGGCGGCGGTTACGGTGGTGGTGGTGGTGGTGGCTACGGTGGTGGTGGTGGCGGCTACGGCCGTTAATTGCACCGGCCGCTCTGAATCTGAAAATTAAAGCGGCCCGCCATCGATTCGATCGGTGTCACCCACGAATTCAATCGGGCAATACATGCCGCCATGGAACTGGGCGGCAATCGGATCTTCCACCGGTGAATTGAGCATGACCTCGCTGGCGAAACGCTCCGCATCGTCTTGCGGGCGATAACCCAAAAATTTGGCGGGTGTGTTGTCCCAGCGGTTTCGCAAATTATTTGATACCCCATAGGCCACGACAAAATGGTAGCCCGGGTGTTCGACACAGCGGCTGGCCAGTTGCGCCATATCGCGGTGACTGATCCAGGTCAGCAAATGGCGTGACTCGCTCGGACGATTGTCGGGCCGAAACGAGCCGATCCGCATACAAGCCACCGACATTCCATATTTGTCGGCGTACATGCGCCCGACGGCTTCACCAAATACCTTTGAAATTCCGTAACGACCATCGGGCCGGGTCGCCACCTGGGTGTCGATAAAAGTTTCGCGCCGATGAAAGCCAATCGCATGGTTAGAACTGGCGAACACCATGCGGCGCACGCCCTGACGGCGTGCCGCTTCAAACACGTTGTAGCAACCCTCGATATTGAGCGGCAAAATGGTTTCCCAGTCGTTTTCTTCTGGCATTCCCGCGAGATGAATCACACAATCAATGCCTTCCATGCTGGCCTCAAGTGCGGCCATGTCGCGAATGTCCACCTGGCTGACTTCTTCGCCTGCTCCAGCAGGCTCCTGCGGCGCCACATCGGTCAGCCGCAGCAAGGCATAACGGCCTTTGAAATGAGACCGCAAAGTGCGCCCAATATGCCCGGCCGCACCGGTGATTAAAACTTTGAGCTCGCTGATCTGCTGAAATGGGGTGGACATACAGAGGTGTTTTGTTGGAGGTTTCTGAACCGAGCGGATGCTAAGATGCCGCCCCATGGACGTCAACCTACTATACCTTTTGTTCGTGCCCACTTAACGCACCCAAATTGGTTGGCAACCCATGATTTATCTGCTTCTTAGCAATTTACTTCCCCTGCTGGGTTTGATCGGACTGGGGTTTTTGGCGGGCCGCTGGCTGGAGGTGCAGCCCCACTCACTGGCCATGGTGGCCATCTACTTCCTGTCCCCGGTCGTCAATTTCGGCGGCGTCGCCCAGCTCAATTTTCAAGCCAGTTATTTGTTGCTGCCACTGATCTTGTTTGTCATTGCAGCTTCGATGTCGCTGCTGTCTTTTCACTTCACACGCAAGCTCTACCCCGACAACACACCCAATCTGATCGGCATGGCAGCCTCCACCGGCAATACAGGTTATTTCGGCACGCCACTGGTGCTGGCCCTGCTTGGACCCAAGGCGGTCGGTATTTACTTTTTAATGAATTTCGCGGTGACACTGTCGGAAGCCACGGTGGGTTATTACATGGGCGCGCGCGGTCTGCATGGGATTGGCGCCAGCTTCAAACGGGTGCTGTCACTGCCCGTCATCTATGCGTTGGCGCTGGGCATGCTCTGGAATACTTTGGCGCTTGAACTGTCGCCGACTTTTGTCATCTGGTGGGAGCGTTTCACCGGTGCCTGGATCATCATCGGCATGATGTTGATCGGTGTGGCACTGAGCAAAGCCGGCGGTTGGCGTGTCAACGCAAAATTAACTGGCCTGTTATTTTCCATCCGTTTTTTGGTTTGGCCGGCCTGCACCTATGGCTTTGCATTACTCGACAAATTCTGGTTCGGATTGTTCAACACCGAAGTCCACACCATGCTGCTGATCATCGGCTTGGTACCGCTGGCGGGCAACACCGTGAGCTTTGCCACCCAGATCGGCCTGCGCCCGGGTGAGGCAGCGACCGTGGTGCTGGAATCAACGCTGTTCGCTGCCCTCTACATTCCCTTGGTTTTCTGGTTGCTGGACTTGTCACCCTGGTGACAAAAAAGTCGGGTAAACCGCTTTTTTTTAAGCTTCATGCTGGTTTTCACCTAGGTTTCGCCCCTGAATCTGCAACCAGGCGCTGACTTGCTTGCCTAGAATGATTTTCCATCATCATCTTTGCAAGAGGGGTTGAACATGACGAATTACAAATTCACGAACCGTCGCCTGGCTATGGCCAGTGCCGCTATCGCCTTGACCTGCGCTGCGCTGCCGGCCCTGGCCCAGCAGACCATCACATTGCGCGGCGCTTCCCAATTCAATGACGACCACGCTTTCACCAAAACCATGGTGAAGTTCGAGGATCTGGTCAAAAAATATTACGGCAAACCGATCAATTTTGTGATCCACAAGAACAGTGAGCTCGGTCTGGAAAAAGATTATTTTGCTTACATGAACCAAGGTAAGGCGGTGGACTATGCGGTGGTCTCACCGGCCCACATGTCAACCTTCTCCAAAGCCGCGCCCTTCATCGATGCGCCTTTCTTGTTTCGTGATTTGGCACATTGGAACAGTGTTCTGGACTCTGACATTCTTAAACCGATTGCCGATGAAGTAGCACAAAAAGCCGATGTCATGCTGATAGGTTTTGCCGGAGGCGGTACCCGCAACATCTTTGCCAACAAGCCAGCGCGCAACATGGCCGAAATGAAGAACCTCAAGGTGCGGGTACAAGGTGCTCCGATCTGGAGCAAGACTTTCGCTGCTGTGGGCATGTCACCCACCGTGATTGCCTACAACGAGGTCTATAACGCGATTCAGAATGGCGTGATCGCAGCCGGCGAAAACGAGGCCGCCGGGGTAGAACAAATGAAATTCTTCGAGGTCGCACCTCACCTGAACATGACCCAGCACGCCATCACCGTGCGGCCGCTGTGCTTCTCGAAAAAATCATTCGACAAACTGCCAGCCGACTTGCAGGCCGCCATCATCAAAGCCGGCAAGGAAGCCGGCGCCTATGGCCGCCAAATCGAATCTTCAGAAGACTCTGCCAAATTGGAAACCTTGGAGAAAGCCGGCAAGCTCAAGCGCGTTCCATTTACGGACCGCGTCAAAATGCAAAGCTTGGTTGATCCCGTCATGGCTTCCTATGCCAAAGAGATCGGGGCTGAAGCGATTCACGCCAAAATTGTTGCGCTCAAATAAACGGGCAGCATGAAAAAAATACTCGACGCCTACCACCAGCTGCTGACCTGGCTGCTGGTGGCAACGGTCGCCATTTTGATCATCCCGGTGTCCCTGCAAATGCTGTCCCGGGTCACCGAGTGGATTCCCTCCTATATCTGGACCGAGGAATTGTCCCGTTTCCTGCTGATCTGGATGATCATGATAGGCGCCATGCTTGGCGTGCGAGAAGGCACCCACTTCGATGTCGATGTCTGGTCCGATCTGTCGCCCAAGCCCAACGCATTCTTACGCCTGGTGTCGCAATTTTTTGTGCTGCTGTTTGGCCTGGTATTCGTATTCTGGGGTGTCGAGTTCGTGCGTTTCGGCTGGAACCAAGATTCCGAACTCGCTGAGCTGCCCATGATCTATATCTTCATCGCCTGGCCAATCACCGGCCTGACCTGGTTGGTTTTTCTAGGCGAATCTTTTCGTAACAACCTAGGCATTATTTTTGACAAAGGCGCTGCATGACCGAAGTTGCTTTCACACCCGGCACGGCCGCATTGGTGCTATTTGGCACCTTTTTTTTGCTGCTGATCGTACGGGTACCGGTGGCGTTCGCCCTCGGTCTGGCCTGCCTACCCCCTTTGTTGTTTGAAGAACGCCTGTCGCCTTTGGTCTTGTTCAACGAAGGCTTCAAGGCCTACAACTCATTCATCCTGCTGGCGGTTCCGTTCTTCCTTTTGACCGCCAACTTGATGAACATTGGCGGGGTCACAGATCGACTGGTGCGGCTGTCTCGCACCATGGTCGGTGGCATGCCAGGCGCTTTGGCGCAAATTAACGTGGTGTTGTCGGTGTTTTTCGCCGGCATTTCTGGCTCATCCACCGCCGATGCTGCCAGTCAGAGCAAGCTCTTTATCGAAGCCCAGGTGAAAGAGGGCTACGACAAATCCTTCTCCATTGCCATCACGGCCGTTTCGGCCGTATTGGCCGTGATCATCCCGCCTTCGATCCTGATGGTGGTCTGGGGCGGCGTGATTTCGACCTCGATTGGGGCACTGTACCTGGCTGGCGTCATTCCAGGCGTGCTGATTGGCCTGGCCCAGATGGCCACAGTCCATGTCTATGCCAAGCGGCGCAACTATCCGGTTTATCCGCGCGCCACGTTCAAGGAATTTATCGTCTCGGGGTTCGAATCCGTGCCGGCCCTGATGACCCCTTTCATCATCGTCGGCGGTATCTTGCTGGGCTGGTTCACCGCCACAGAATCGGCCGCGGTGGCCGTGATTTATGCCGCAGTTCTGTCGATTTTCTTCTACCGGGAAATGGACCACAAACACTTGTACAACGCGATGCTCGATACCGGCAAGCTGGCTGCACTGACCCTATTTTGTATCGGTACAGCTTCTGCCTTTGGCTGGATGCTGGCTTATTACAAGATTCCACAGACCCTGCTGGCCAATGTCACGACCTGGGGGTTGGATATCACCGGCGTGGGCTTTTTGATCGCAGCCGTGTTTTTGGTGGCCGGCACTTTTCTCGATGCCATTCCTGCCATCATCATCATTGGCACCACATTGGCGCCGCTGGCGGCCTCGGTCGATATGCACCCGATCCAATTCGCCATCATCGGCATCGTCTCCTTGGCTTTTGGTCTGGTGACGCCGCCCTATGGCCTGTGCTTGCTGATTTCCTGCGCGGTGGCCAAAGTCAGGCTGACCTACGCCCTGAAGGACACTATGATCATGCTGACCCCCATGTTGCTGGTGTTGCTGTCTTTGATCGTCTGGCCGGAAATTGCTTTGATTCTGCCTAAATTAATCTCGCCAGAATTGATCAAGTAATCAACCTCGAACAAACAGCGTCTGCAACGGGTTAGCTCCAACTTGTCGACTCCAGTGGCCATGAATGGCGGGGTCAAAAATGGCACCTTGGGGCAACAAATCTGCCGAATAGAAATGCTGTCCCGCTTTGAAAATGCGCGAACTTCCGTCTTGCAAACCAATCTCCATTTCACCGTCCAAAATAAACACCCACTGCGGGTTTGGGCTGCAATGGAATTGACTGTGAAAGCCCAAGGGACTGTGCCGCAGTTGGTAGCCGCCCGATGGGGCCAAAGGCGACAAAGCCGACAGCGCCGTTCCTTCGCTCAAGGCCAGTGCCTCTTCGCGAAATTTGGCGCGACCATCGGTGTCGGTAAAGAGTATGGTTTTTGTAAAACTGGCCATGATGTAACGCCGCAGCGCCTCTTGTATGAAGTCAGCTAATATAAACGCCGATTCTGTTTCTCACCAACCCATGAATACTTTGCACCATGAGCAACTCTCCTAAAAAGAAACCCGAAGAACTCCGCAGCCAACAGTGGTTCGGCCGCCAAGACCGTGATGGTTTTGCCTACCGCAGCTGGGTCAAGGGCAAAGGCGTCCCGCACGACCAGTTTGACGGTCGGCCGGTGATCGGAATTTGCAATACTTTCAGCGAACTGACACCTTGCAACAGCCACTTCCGCACCTTGGCCGAGCAGGTCAAGATCGGTGTTTACGAAGCAGGCGGTTTCCCGCTGGAGTTTCCCGTGATGTCGCTGGGTGAAACCCTGCTGCGTCCCACGGCCATGCTGTACCGCAACTTGGCCAGCATGGACGTGGAAGAAAGCATTCGCGGCAACCCGATTGACGGCGTGGTGTTGTTGATGGGCTGCGACAAAACCACGCCGTCGCTTCTGATGGGAGCGTCGAGTGTGGACTTGCCGACCATCGGCGTGAGCGGCGGCCCGATGCTCAACGGCAAGTGGCGCGGCCAGGAGCTCGGTAGCGGCACTGGGGTCTGGAGCATGAGCGAGCAGGTACGCGCAGGCACCTTGAAACTGGCTGATTTTTTTGAAGCTGAGAGCTGTATGCATCGCAGCCACGGCCACTGCATGACCATGGGCACCGCTTCCACTATGGCCAGCATGGTCGAAGCCTTGGGCATCGGACTGCCCGGCAACGCGGCCTACCCAGCGGTCGATGGCCGGCGCAATGTACTGGCGCGCAATGCGGGCCGACGCATAGTCGACATGGTGCACCGAGACGAAAAAATATCCACCATCCTGACCCGGGAAGCGTTCGAGAATGCTATCCGCACGCTGGCCGCCATTGGCGGCTCAACCAATGCCGTGATCCACCTGATCGCCATTGCCGGCCGACTCGGCGTCAAGCTCAGCATTGAAGACTTCGACCGCCTGGCCAGTGAACTGCCTTGTTTGGTGAATCTGCAACCCTCGGGTGAGCACTTGATGGAAGACTTCTGCTACGCCGGCGGATTGCCGGTGGTGATGAAAGAAATTGCCCATCTGTTGCACACCAGCATTCCCACGGCCAGCGGCAAGACCGTGGGCGAGAATATTGCCGACGCACAAAACTACGACCCCCGGGTCATCAAGACGTTTGACAAACCGTTCAAGGACAAGGCCGGCATTGCCGTGCTGCGCGGCAATCTGGCACCTCGCGGTGCCGTCATCAAACCCAGCGCCGCGACGCCCGAGTTAATGGTGCACAAAGGCCGGGCTGTGGTGTTCGAGAACATCGAGGACTTCCACACCCGGATCGACGACGAGAACCTCGACATTGATGAGCATTGCGTGATGGTGCTGAAGAACTGTGGACCTAAAGGCTACCCCGGCATGGCCGAAGTCGGCAATATGCCGCTGCCGCCCAAAGTGCTGCGCAAAGGCATCACCGACATGGTTCGCATCAGCGATGCCCGCATGAGCGGCACCGCCTACGGCACCGTGGTGTTGCACACGGCTCCCGAGGCCGCTGCCGGTGGACCGCTGGCCGTGGTGCAAAACGGCGACATCATCGAGCTCAACGTGCCCCAGCGCTTGTTGCAGTTGCACATCACCGATGAAGAATTGGCTCGCCGACTGGCGCTGTGGGAAAAGCCCGAACCGCCGTTGTCCTCGGGCTACTGGAAACTCTATGTCGATCATGTGCTGCAAGCCGACCAAGGCGTTGATCTGGATTTCCTGGTCGGCCAGCGCGGCGCTTTCGTGCCCCGAGACAACCACTAAGTGGATTCAGTCTGCGTTATGGAGCATGGAATTTGGCTTCGGTCTGGTGTACGCCCAGGCGCTTGGGGTGAACAGCTTCGCGGCTGTCCCCCGCCCTTCAGGCTCCTCCTTGATGCCGCTGCGCCGTCCATCCCAAACACCAAGGCATCAAGCATGATCGGTATGCGGCGGTGGAGAACCCACCAAATTGACAGGAGCAGGGCGGTAGTGCGCTCAGCGCAACGGCATCAAGGAGGAATTGTCGGCCCCAGGCCGACGACAGCCGCGGAGCTGAGTGCGCCGCTGCCCTGCTCCCGTACCAACCAAGCCCAAGATGACAGCGCCATCGTTCGTCATCCTGTAGAGAAACATCAACTGTTGGAGATGAAATGAAAATTCTTGTGACCGGTGGCGCCGGTTTTCTAGGTGCCCGACTCTCGCGTGTGCTGCTTCAAAAAGGCCAGCTCAATGGCTTGCCCATCAGCGAGTTGAGTATTGCCGATTTGTATCCCCCACCGCCCGACCTGGCTGCCGACCCGCGGGTGAAAGTCCATACCGGGACATTGCTGGAGCAATCGGCTTTGCTGGCGAGCGGATTTGACGCGGTATTTCACCTGGCCTCGGCTGTCTCGGGTGAGTGCGAACTTGATTTTGATCTGGGCCTGCGCTCCAACCTGGACAGCACCCGCGCCCTGCTCGAGGGTTTGCGCCAAGCGGGCAACAAGCCACGCCTGGTATTTGCCAGTTCGGTTGCCGTGTTTGGGCCCGATGCCTCAAATCCGTTGCCCGACTTGGTGGCCGACAGCACCCTGCCCTCGCCGCAAACTTCTTACGGCACCCATAAACTGATGTGCGAACACCTGATTGCTGACTACACCCGCAAAGGTTTTATCGATGGCCGATCCGCCCGCTTGATGACGGTGACGGTACGCCCGGGCAAACCCAACGGTGCTGCTTCCTCATTTTTTAGCGGAATCATTCGCGAACCACTGGCTGGCATGGACACCACCTGTCCGGTCGATCCCGAGGTGTCGCACCCGGTGTCCTCTCCTTCCAATGCAGTCCAGGGCTTGATCACGGTGTTTGAAGCCAGTCGTGAAGCGATGGGCGGGCGTCTCGCGCTGAATCTGCCCGGCCTGAACGTGACAGTTGGCGAAATGCTGCAGGCGCTAGAAGACGTGGCGGGCAAAGTAGTTCGGCAACGCGTTCGCTTTGAACGCAATGAACTGGTTGCTGGCATTGTGGCCAACTGGGCTCGAGGTGGCAGTGCCAAGCGCGCCAATGCCCTGGGACTACACCCCGATGTCTCGTTCAAAGCCATCATCGAGCAGTACATCGCTGATTGCCAGCAACCGAGTTATCCTGCTGGCGCCCTGGCTGGGCTGAAGCCTTAATCGAGACCCAACCGAATGCGCAGCGTGTTGGCGCTCGACTGGGGCACTTCAAGCTTGCGTGGCGCCTGGCTCGATGAACAGGGCCAAGTGCTGGAGCAACGATCATTTGACCAGGGGTTGATGAAAGTGGCTGCGGGTGAGTTCAAGCAGGTTTTTGAGCGCTGCTTTGGAGACTGGATGGCCCGGCCCGGCGCTCTTTGCCTGATGTCGGGCATGGTCGGCAGCCAACAGGGCTGGCTACAAGCGCCCTATTGCCCGTGTCCGGCCGGATTCGAGGACATCGCTGCCGCTGTGACCTGGGTTGAAGCGGGACGTATCGCCATCGTTCCAGGATTGCGCTGTGACCAGCCGGGTCTGGCTGATGTGAAAAACTTGGAACGCATTACCGACGTCATGCGCGGCGAAGAAACCCAGGCCCTGGGTGCTTTGCAGTTGCTGGGGCTGGACCATGCGCACCTGGTACTTCCCGGCACCCACAGCAAATGGGTACGGGTGAGCCAGGGCCGCATCGAGTCCTTCAACACCTCAATGACGGGCGAGTTCTACGCCTTGTTGCGTCAGCACTCGATTTTGGCCCGCAGCTTGGCTACGGCCGGTGATGAATTCAATGCCGAAGCTTTCCAGCAAGGCATCGCTTTGGCTCAGACGCGCGCCAGCTTGCTCAACAGCGTCTTCAGTGTGCGCAGCCTGGCCTTGTTCGAACGACTGTCAACCCAAGCTTTGCCGAGCTACCTGTCTGGGCTTTTGATCGGCGACGAATTGCGCTCACAAGCGATTGCCCCGGGCAACCATGTGATCGTCGTCGGCTCGACTGCCCTGACCTTGCGCTACCAAACGGCCTTGAGCCAGCTGGGGCTGTCGCCCCAAATTTTGGGAGAATCTGCGGCCTGGGCTGGCTTATGGGCACTGGCGCAAACCCTGGACAACTCTTAAGACTGAACTGATGAATCCACTCGCCAAATTCCAAGTCGCTTTGGACCACTTACCGTTGATCGCCATTCTGCGCGGCATCACGCCGCAGGAAGTCCTGGCGGTGGGTCAGGTACTGGATCAAAACGGCTGGGGCCTGATTGAAGTCCCGCTGAACTCGCCAAATGCGCTGGACAGCATCGCGCGTTTGGCGCATGCCCTGCCCCAGACCCTGGTGGGCGCGGGAACCGTGTTGAGCGCCCAGCAAGTGCGTGAAGTCCACGCAGCCGGTGCCCAACTGATCGTGGCGCCCAATTTCAACCCCGAAGTGGTGAGCGAAGCAGTGCGACTGGGCCTGGTCTGTCTGCCCGGCGTGATGACACCGAGCGAAGCTTTCGCCGCACTGGCTGGTGGAGCCCACGGTCTGAAACTTTTCCCCTCTGAATTAATCTCGCCGGCCGGGGTCAAGGCGCTGCGCGCCGTCTTACCCGCCTCAACGCTGCTGTTTGCCGTTGGCGGTATCAGCCTCGACAATCTGGGCGCTTACTGGGCCGCCACGTGCAATGGTTTTGGGATTGGATCGGCCGTGTACCGACCTGGCAGCTCAGTTGAGCAGGTCAAACTCAACGCCCAGAAGTTCAGCGCCAGCTGGCACAGCCTTGGCCGATCCCATGAAAAACTTGGCTAAGCCAAACGGGGCGACGCGCAGCGCCGCCCTGCTATCTGTACTGAGGCAGTAATTGACGGAGTCACACGCTGTACTGCGCCAGCACCGCCGGGTCCGGATCACGCCCCAGGCCGGGCCCTTGCGGCACGTTAATGTAGCCATTGCGAACTTCGATGGCATCACCGAGCGGGTTGGGGCCGAAGTAGGGGCATTGTGGAGTGAGCATCACCTTGTGCTGTCGAGCCAGCGCGACAATCTCCATCATCGGAGAAATTCCGCCAATTTTTGTAACGCTTGGCTGGGCAATGTCCAGGCCAGCGAGTGCATACACCGTCGCGCCGGTGCGACCAACGATATGCAGCTTCTTGTTCAGGTCGTTCATCAGGCCAGCGATGTCACGCTCGTCTCGACCTAGGGCAAGCGGCGCGACCATGGCATGTAGCGGGGCACGGGTGGCTGGCCAAATGCCGAAGCCGAATGCCTCGCCCCAGCCCACCAAACCACTGTCGGTCTCCACCCGAACCAACAGGATTTCCATAAAGCGGTCTTTGCCGGCGAATTGCGGGCGCGGCCCATAAATTTCAAACGGCAGGTTCAGGGCAACTGAGTCGATGGAACGAATAGTCATGGTTCGGTCTTATTTCATGCGAACGCTAGGCTTGCCCATTGAGAACGCCAAGCTCTTGTCGTCGTCCCTGTCGTCTTAACCACGCAAATGTTGCATGAAGAAAGCCATGGTTCTCTCCCAGGCCAGCTTGGCGGCTGCCGCGTCAAAGCGCGGCGTAGTGTCGTTATTGAAACCGTGTTGGGTACCCGCGTAGTGATGCGCGACGTAGCGCGCGCCAGCGGCCTTTAACGCTGCTTCGTATGCGGGCCAAGCGGCGTTGATGCGCTCGTCCACCCCGGCAAAATGAATCAACAACGGTGCCTTGACCTTGACCGCTTCATCCGCTGCGGGGTGATTTCCATAGAAAGGTACGGCCGCAGCCAGGTCCGCCAGCCTGGTCGCCAGCAGGTGGGCGATACCGCCGCCGTAGCAAAAGCCCACTACGCCGATCTTGCCACTGCAATCGGTGCGGTTTTTCAACACGCCGGCAGCAGCCACAAAGTCTTCGCGGCATTTGGTTTGATCCAACTGCGAAAATAATAAGCGGGCCTTGTCCTCGTCCCCAGGGTAGCCACCCAGGGGAGTCAGGGCATCGGGCGCAAATGCCAGATAGCCATCCAACGCCAAGCGGCGGGTGATGTCTTCAATGTGCGGGTTTAGCCCCCGGTTTTCATGCACCACCAAAATGCCAGGCAGCTTGCCGCTGACGTTGGCCGGTTTAGCCACATAGGCTTTGATCGTCCCATATCCGTCGGGCGAGGCGAAGTTCAGCAGCTGGGTCTGCAGACGCGGATCATCCTTGGCCACCTTCTGGGCGGCCGCAAAATTGGGACTGAGTGCGGCCAGCAAGCCCACCGCCGTCACGCCACCCACAGCGAACTTTTGGGCCTTCTCCAAAAAGCCACGGCGGTCCAAACTGCCATGCACATAGGCGTCGAACAAAATCAATAATTCTTGGTCAAAATCGGCAGCAGTCAAGCGGGTCATGCGCAACTCCAGGACGGGGGAAGAACCTCAGCATAACCTTAAGCTGAGTTAGCACCACAATTGCAGCGCGAATGCGTGAGCCCATGCCTGCAGGAATTTTCAGTGCTGCTCGATCAGCAGCATGGCCAGCCTCAATCGAGGGCAGGAACGATTGCCTGCCTTATAGAGAATTGCCAAGGAAAAGTATCTGTCAACCCGCAGCCAACGCCGCCCGTAAGTAGCGCTGCGCAAGGGGACTGCTGGGCTTATGCGCTACGCGCTCGCTGGCCAGAGCACGCGCCAACGGCCATCGACCTGCGCGTTGCGCCGCTTCGATCAGAGTCAACTCAATCACGTCGCGCTGGGCATGGCTACCGCCAAAATGATGGGCGCTGTGGCGTATGGGCAATAGTTGGTCCACCGCAGCGTCGTAATCTTCGTGGGCAAAGTGCAGCAAGCCTAAGCTGGCCGGGCGGCCTACCTCACACGCCATGACATGGTTGCTGCCCTGGCGGGCCAGCTGCCGGTTCAAACTGTCCAGCACCAGCTGCGCCTGCTCCCAGCGCTCAGCACCGGCAAAAGCCAGCATGGCATGGAAGCTGTTGAATGCGTAATTGTCGTCGTCGGCAAAGGCGGCCCAGGCATCGGCCAGTTCAAGCCAGCGCGGCCTCAGCTCCTCCCCGCGCAGCTTGAGTCGCCACAGCAAAGCCGCGGCGTCCACCAGGTCGAGCACCACGCCGGAGCAACTGCCGCGCAAACGCTGGTCATACAGCGCCAGCACCGGGTCTACCTGATCCAAGTCCAAATGAAACAAGGCCAAATGCCACCAGTGGTGGATGGCGAAGAAGCTGTCGTCGGCCCACAGCGGCTGGCGCTCGGTCATCCAGGCAATGCCTTGCGCCTGGCGTCCTTGCATCTCATAGACATGGGTCACTGCATGGTGGGCCCAACAGTCGCGCGGGTTCAACGCCAGCGCCTGACGCCCGGCCTGCTCGGCTTGACTGTATAAGTTGCATTCTTCCAGCCCAAACGCCTGCATTCCGAGCAGCGCGTGAAAACGCCGGTCTTGAAGCGACCAGGCATGCGCAACGCGCGCAGGTCGATCGCGCAAGCTGCGCGAATCACCACAATAGAAGTCGAACAAATGGGCCACTTGAAGCGCCAGCAGGTCGCGCGGGTGCTCTAGCAAAATCTCTTCCAATTGCTGCCGCGCGGCATCGATCTGGCCGTTCACCAAGGCCCGCAAGGCCTGGCGGTGCAGGGCTTCGCGCGGGTTATGGGATAGCGTCGCCGTTGCCCCCAATACTGTGTTTGCCACCACCAAACCTGAATTTTCGCTGCCCACCAAGTGCAGCCAAGCCTTGAGGTAATGCGCCATGGTGAAGTCGGCGCTATGGTCCAGCGCACGGCCTACGCTCGCAACTGGGTCGCCTGTATAACACAGCAATTCGTCGCAAGCACGCTCATATTCAATCACTGCTTGGGGTGTGGCTCCTGTAAGGCTCTGGCCGTTGTCATCGAACATTGGGTCTCTCCCATCACTCTTGGCTGCGTTCTGCGCTGCGTGTCGGCCTGCCCGCCTCTACTCTGCTGTTTGCCGTTGGCAGCATCAGACTCGACCATTTAGACGCTTAACCGGCGCTCAGCTAATGGCGGACTTGCGAACAACTTCTAGTACTGGGGGATGCGCCAGCGTTTGGTACACAACGCAATACCGTTCGGTTAGGCGCAGTAGCGTTGCAATCTGCTCTTCGGAGGCATCGGTGTCGAGCATGAGCTGCAGCCGGATATTCTGGAATCCGACCGGAACGTCTTTGGACAGTCCGAGAGTTCCACGGAAGTCGAGATCACCTTCCGCTTGGAGCGTGGCATCTCGCAATTCGATGCCGAGGGCTGTCGCAACAGCGTTGAGTGTGACGCCAGCGCAAGCGACCAAGGCTTCGAGCAACATGTCTCCTGAACACGCAGCTTGGCCGCTTCCACCAGTCGCTGGATGCAAGCCAGCAACAACAAGCGCTTTACCTGTTTCGATCTTGCAGCTAAGTCCTTCACCAAGACGACCTTGCGCACGAAGAGTAACCCGGGCAGCCGCAGGTGCTTCGCGATAACGCTCCTTCAAAGGGGCTTGAATAGAGCGCAAGTCTTCGGTCTTCATGCTGGGATCTTCCTGTTAATGGGTCAACAACATGGCCAATTTGTCGGCAGCTTCGGCCCAATCCGAATCGTCCTCGAGGGCTTCACCCAGAAATTGAGATTGCGAGCGACTCCAGAATGGCGCTTCCTTCAGGATCATGCCCGGGGCCAGGCTGTGACTGCTCAGAAAAGCATCCAGGGCTGCGTCATCGCTGGCCAGTCCCAGTTGAGATAACAGACCTCTCAAATCATGCACACTGGTATCCATGGCATTCTCCGATCAAGTTTGGCGTCAATGACCATTTCTGCAGCTTTGGGATTAACCTACACTGCAGTCTAGTGCTTGCGTGTCCTAACCGCAAACAGAAGGGAGCCCACATGTCCAGCTACAGAACGGAACGTGATTCCATGGGTGCGATCGATGTACCAGCCGATCGGCTTTGGGGCGCTCAGACACAAAGGTCCTTGCAGTATTTCAGCCACTCGACCGAGCTCATGCCGGCGGAACTGTTGATGGCTTTGGCAGAAACAAAAGCGGCTTGTGCCAAGGTCAATTGCGATCTGGGTTTGTTGCGGGCGGACAAGTCCGGGGCCATCATCGAGGCGGCGCAAGAAGTTCTTGCCGGAAAACATGGGGCCGAGTTCCCACTGCATGTCTGGCAAACCGGTTCCGGTACCCAAAGCAATATGAACATGAACGAGGTGCTGGCCAATCGCGCCTCTGAGCTGCTCGCAGGCGAGCGCGGTGCAAACAGATTGGTCCATCCCAATGATGAGGTCAACCTCGGGCAATCTTCCAACGACATTTTCCCGAGCGCAATGCACCTGGCAGCCTGTGTGCAAATCACTGAGAAACTCCTTCCCGCCCTGCAAACCCTGTGCCTTAGTCTGGAAGAAAAATCCAATGCCTTTAGCGACATCCTGAAAATCGGTCGCACTCATTTGCAAGACGCAACCCCGATCACGCTGGGCCAGGAATTTTCCGCCTACGTGGCCCAACTCAGGCAAGCGAAAACTGCCCTGACCAACGTCCTGCCAGCCCTGCTGGAACTGGCCGTAGGTGGCACTGCAGTCGGTACCGGTTTGAATACCCACGCAGAATTCGGCGGTCGTGTGGCCCAGCAATTGGCCAGCAGCAAGGGGCTTGCTTTCGTCAGTGCCGAGAATAAATTTGCCGCGTTGGCCGGCCACGAGCCCCTGGTCAGTGCCCACGGTGCACTCAAAACACTGGCTACTGCGCTGATGAAAATCGCTAACGACATCCGCTGGATGGCTTCGGGTCCGCGTTCAGGACTGGGAGAAATCCGGATTCCAGAAAACGAACCCGGCAGCTCGATCATGCCGGGCAAGGTCAATCCAACCCAATGTGAGGCCTTGACCATGCTGTGTTGCCAGGTGTTCGGCAACGACGTGGCTATCAACTTCGGTGCGGCATCGGGCAATTTCGAGCTGAATGTGTTCAAGCCCCTAATCGCTCACAATTTTCTCCAAAGTGTCAGGTTGCTCGCCGATGGCATGGTCAATTTCGAAGCTTATTGCGTACGCGGCATAGTGCCCAATCATGAGCAACTCCAGTCGGCAATGGAGCGCTCCTTGATGTTGGTGACCGCCCTGACCCCGCACATTGGTTATGACCGCGCCGCCGAAATCGCCAAACTGGCGCATCACAGCAGCTGCACACTGAAACAGGCGGCGATTGCGCTGGGCTATGTGAGCCCGCATGATTTTGATCAATGGGTTTGCCCAGCCGATATGATTTCAAATTCCACAACTCCATGAAACCATGAAATTCCTACACACCATGCTTCGCGTTGGCCAGCTTCAGCGCTCCATCGATTTCTATACCCAAGTCTTGGGAATGCAATTACTGCGCACCACCGAACGACCCGATCAAGGCTACTCCTTGGCTTTTGTCGGCTACGGCAGTAACCCCGAACATGCTGAGATCGAACTCACGTACAACCATGGTGTAGCCCAATACGAGATGGGCAATGCCTATGGCCATATTGCGCTGGGCGTGCCCGATGTCTACGCCGCTTGCGCCAAAATCAAGGCCCATGGCGGCATGGTTACCCGCGAAGCCGGCCCGGTCAAGGGTGGCTCGACGGTGATTGCTTTTGTGGCTGACCCCGATGGCTACAAAATCGAGCTGATTGAAAGACAACTCTAAAAGGACCCTATGCCGTACTGTCACCAACCCCTGATCAACCCGAGAACTCACTGGCTGTCGGCAGCGCTGCTCATCTTGAGCACGCTAGGCCTACCGAGCATGACGACGGCGCAGACCCATTACCCCATCAAACCGATTCGACTGGTCGTTCCCTTCACACCCGGCGGCGTCACTGACACCAGCGGCCGTTTGATTGCCGAGCAGCTGTCGCGCCGATTAGGCCAGCAGATAGTGGTGGACAACCGCCCAGGAGCCTCGGGCAATATCGGAACCCAGCAAGTGGTTGTCGCCGAGCCCGATGGTTATACCTTGCTGCTGGGCTTTGATGGCACGCTGGTGATCAACCCGCATGTGTTTGCCAAAATCCCTTTCAACCCCACGCGCGACTTTGCACCAATTGGGAAAATTGGCGACGCCATTTTGATTCTGGTCGCCAATCCGGGACTGGCCGCCAAAAATCTGAGTGAAGTGATTGCCTTGTCCAAGACCCAGTCCGGCGGCCTGTCCTACGGCACCTCAGGCACCGGTGGCACGCCCCACATTGCTGGAGAATTGCTCAAGCAGCGCAGCGCCGCCAACCTGGTTCATATCCCCTACAAAGGCGGTGGACAGGCCATGAGCGACGTGTTGGGCGGAAGTATCCCGCTGGTCTATACCGCGGTGGCCGGGGCCCACGCCCATGTCAAGGCCGGCAAGCTCCAGCCAATAGCGGTATCGAGTCGGCAACGCGCCAAGTCCCTGCCTGACGTGCCCACTTTCATTGAAAGCGGAATGGCCGACTTTGAGGTCAATTCCTGGGTCGGTTTGCTGGCCCCGGCCAAAACACCCAGAGCCATCGTGGACAAACTCAACACCGAATTGAACGCGGTATTGATGGATCCGGAAATCCGTGAAAAACTCAACATTCTTGGCATCACCGCAGCACCAGGCAGCCCCGATAAATTCGCCGAAGATATTCAAAGCGATTTGACCCGTTACGGCAACGTCGTCAAAAATGCCGGCATCAAGGCCGACTAAAGCGCCATGGGCCAACTAATCCCTGGCCCTGCTTGCCGTCGGACCGATTCGGACTTACAGTCAACGACCCAACACCACCCCACCACGTTAGGGAGATGCTATGACACGATTTCTTTTGCCCATCGCCACAGCAGTTCTGCTGTCAGCTTGTGCCTCGACCCCAACCGGCCCCGCGGCTTCGGCTCAGTTGATACCGACCCGGGGCAATTCGGTCACAGGCGAAGTCAATTTTGTGCAGCAGGGCGAGAAAGTCAGGGTCAGCGGTGAAATTCGCGGACTTAAAGCCAATGCCGAACATGGTTTTCACGTTCACGACAAGGGCGACTGTTCCAGCGGCGACGGCATGAGCACCGGCGGCCATTTCAATCCTCTAGGACACGCTCATGGCGCCCATGGCATGGGTCAACATCATGTCGGCGACCTACCCAGTCTGAAGGCCGACGCCAGCGGCATTGCCCGTTTTAATTTTGAATCCACCAGCCTGGCCGTCGGCAGTGGTAAAGCCGACGTGGTGGGTCGCGGCCTGATCGTGCACCGCGATCCGGACGATTACAAGACCCAACCCACTGGCAATGCGGGCCCGCGTCTGGCTTGCGCGGTGATCATCAAGTCATGAAACCTTGAGCAGACGGGGCTGTCCACCCCAAACGCCAGAACGTGCTCAAGACCAACGGGGAGTCGTGAATTTCTGTACTTCCAACCGTTGACGTTTAGGGATGCTGTTGCAGAAGCTGCAAGGCGCGTTCCCAATCCTGCAGCGTGTCGATGTCGGTCACACAGCCGATGTCACTGACCTGAATTTCAGTCACTGTGCGTGACCGAACCAGTACGACAGCACCTTGTTGACCGGACAGGGCCATCAGTTGCGATCCGCACGTTTTGGAAAACCGAACGGGGTGACCGCGCTGTCCTTGATAAACCGGAATCACCACCTCTTGCGTCGGCGGTGCGGCAGCAATCAAACGCAGGGTTTCAGGGCGAATCAGCGGCAAATCGGCGGGCAGAATCATCCAGGCCGAGGCGCCCTGGGTTGCCCGCACTGCGGCAGCAATCGAGTCTCCCATTCCGGGATGCGCTTCTTGCTCCAGGTGGTAAGGCAGTCCACTGGCTTGCACGGCGGCCAGCGTGTGCTGCAACACCGTTTTCCCCGCCAACAAGGCCTGCAATTTATGGACTTTACCGCCCGTGGCAAGAAAACGTTCGCCGCGCCCCGAAGCCAGCACGATCACCAGCGGTAATTCGGCCACCGCTTCAGGCCAGGACGCAGCCGGGAGCAAGAGCGCCGGCCTGGGCTACAGCGTTCTTAACTTCAATGATTTCAGCAAGCACCGAAACCGCAATCTCGGCCGGGGTCTTGGCCCCAATACGCAGACCGACCGGGCCGTGCAAGCGGGTCAATTCGGCCAAACTCAAGCCAAAGTGTTCAGCCAGGCGTTGTTTGCGTACCTCTTGGTTGCGACGTGAGCCCAAAGCACCCACATAGAAAGCGTCAGACTTGAGTGCTTCGAGCAGTGCCATGTCATCGAGCTTGGGATCATGCGTCAGTGCCACGATGGCGGTATGGGCATCCGGAACGAGTTCTCGCACCACATCGTCGGGCATGCCCAGGCAGCGTCGCACACCCGGTATTCCCAGAGACTGGGCATACTCCTCACGCGGATCGCACACCAAAACCTCAAAATCAAGCAGGCCAGCCATATTCGCGACGGCCAGGGACAATTGGCCAGCCCCGATCAGCAACAGCCGCCATTTCGGACCAAATATGGTCACCAGACTGCTGCCGTCAAACTGCATAGCGTCGCCCCGCACCGCATCACTGAGCACCACAGCACCGCTGGCCAGGGTCAAATTGCGCTTGACCAAGCTGTGTGCCCCTGTGCGCGCCAGTAGTTCGCCCACCCAACGGGTATCGAGCAAAGGCTCTTGCACCAACCTGAGCGTACCCCCACAGGGCAGTCCGAAACGGGCTGCCTCTTCCTTGCTCACGCCATAGGCGATCATGCTGGGCCGCTGCTCATCCTGAGGCGACTTCGATTGAAAAGCTTCCTTGGTGCGCGCAATCAAATCATCTTCAACACAACCGCCCGAGACCGATCCGCTCACAACCCCGTCGTCGCGCACTGCCAGCAAAGCGCCGGGCGGGCGTGGTGCGCTGCCCCAGGTCTCAACCACCGTCACCAACGTGACCGCATGGCCCCCCTGTTTCCAGGCCAGCGCATCGGCTAACACCCTCAGATCCAAACTTTCCATCTTCTTCGCCCCCATCTTTTTTTCTATACTGGGAGTATGACGAAGATTTCTCAACTCCGCAAAATCCACGGACAGGCCGAATTGAACGAAGATCAATCGCTGGCCGATCCGCTCAAACTGTTTGATCAATGGTTGCATCAAGCCATCGCTGCGGAGCTGACCGAGCCCAATGCCATGACACTCGCCACAGTGGGTAGCAATCTTCGCCCTTCAACCCGGGTGGTTCTGATCAAGGGGTATGACGAACGGGGTATCAGTTGGTTCACCAACTACGAAAGTCAAAAAGGGCGTGAGCTAGCCGGCAACCCCTACGCCGCACTGCAATTTCATTGGGTTGAGCTCGAGCGCGTGGTGAGGATCGAAGGCTTGGTAGAAAAACTCAGCACTGAAGAAAGTGACACGTATTTTCACAGTCGGCCGTTGGATTCACGCATCGGTGCCTGGGCCAGCCCACAAAGCCAGGTCATTCCCAACCGTGCTGTACTTCTGGCCAATGCAGCACGCTATGCAACGCAATTTCTGTTGCAACCGCCGCGTCCACCGCACTGGGGAGGCTACCGTTTGAAGCCCGATCGTTGGGAGTTCTGGCAGGGCCGCCCCAGTCGTTTGCACGACCGTTTGCGTTTCCAGTCTGATGGCCAACAGGGTTGGGGCCGTCAGCGGCTGGCCCCCTGAAACGCCAGTCTGCAAGGCATGAGCAGGGCAGTGGTGCGCTCAGCGCAGCGGCATCAAGGAGGAATTGTCGGCCCCAGTCCGACAAGGGGGACAGCCGCGGAGTTGAGTGCGCCACTGACCGGCTCCCGTTCCTGCCAAGTCGAATTCAAGATGGAAGGAGTGTCGAGTGTCACTCTTAAAGAAAAGATCAATAAACCACCTGCGCAGCGAGATGGTGCAGCATCAAATCGCTGATCGCGGCATCAGCTCGCACCTGGTGCTCCAAGCCATGCTCGCCGTGGCACGAGAAGCTTTTTTGCCTCAGAGCCAAAAGGAATTCGCTTACCAAGACCGCCCGCTTCCGATTGCGCAGGGTCAGACCATGTCGCAACCCTATATCGTTGCCTTGATGACCGAGGCTTTGGAGCTGCAAGGCGGTGAAAGTGTCCTGGAAATCGGAACCGGTTCGGGTTACGCGGCTGCCGTGCTCTCGCAGATTGCAAATCAGGTCTACTCGGTCGAGCGTATCGCCCAACTCGCTAGCCAGGCCGCAGCCACCTTGGCCGAGCTGGGCTACCACAATGTCAGCGTGCGGCATGGCGACGGAACTGTGGGCTGGCTTGAGCATGCACCGTATGACGCCATCGTGGTCACTGCGGGCGGGCCTGTGGTCCCCGAGGCTTTGAAAGCCCAGCTCAAAATCGGTGGCCGGCTGGTGATTCCGGTCGGTCCGGATCTTCATCTGCAAGAACTGCGACGCGTGGTACGCGTGTCAGATCTTCACTACAACAGCGAAACCCTGGCTGGTGTTCGTTTTGTTCCTTTACTAGGAGCGCAAGGCTGGGCCATCCTCAATCCTTGAGCCGCTGAGCAAAGGTTTGGCAAAATTTCTGGACTTTGGGTGCCACCACCATCGCGCAGTAGCCCTGGTTGGGATGCTGCTCAAAATAATCCTGGTGGTAGTCCTCAGCGGGCCAGTAATTGGCAAGGGGAACCAGCTCGGTCACGATGGGTGAGCGATAGGCTTTGCTTTGGCGCAGGGCATCGAGCAAAGACTGTGCCTGCTGCTGCTGCTCGGGTGTCGAGAAATAGATGCCGCTGCGGTACTGAGTTCCCACGTCATTGCCCTGGTAGTTCAAACTGGTGGGGTCATGGATCACAAAGAAGATTTCCAGGATTTCGGTCAAACTGATCTGCTCAGGGTCATAGCTCAAACGAACCACCTCGTTGTGCCCGGTGTCGCCGCTGCAGACCTGCTCATAGCTGGGGTGAACAACATGGCCATTGCAATAGCCACTTTCCACGTCGACCACCCCGCGCACCCGCACATAAACCGCTTCCAGACACCAGAAACAGCCGCCGCCAAGGGTAATGATGGAATAGTGGTCGGTCATGAAAAAGTTTAAGAGAAACGAAATGCCGATGCTACTCGTAAAGCTTTCCGATGTTCATGAGCTCCGTCGTGCCAATGACACGGTTCAAGCCATCAAAATCCAACATTTGTTTCTGCCAAGGGGCTGTTGTCTGGTGCTGATGCAAGCTGGCGTAATAACCCTGCAGTGTATGGGCCACGGCGCGCGCCGTGCCTCCAGGGAAAATCACGATTTTGAAGCCACGAGACCCCAATTGGGCAGCATCCTGTACCGGTGTTTTTCCACCTTCGACCATATTGGCCAACAGCGGAATGCGCTGTCCAAACCGTTGGCAAGCAAGCTCCATCTGTTCGGGCGTGCGCAAAGCCTCGATGAACAAAGCATCCACCCCGCACTCCATATAACGTTCAGCCCGTTCTAACGCGGCGTCCAAGCCTTCAACTGCCAAAGCGTCGGTCCGAGCCAAAATCAACGTTTCAGCGCTATTGCGCGCATCGAGGGCCGCTTTGAGTTTGCCCACCATCTCTGACACGGGAACCACGGTCTTCCCGTCCAAATGGCCGCAACGTTTTGGAAAGGTTTGGTCCTCCAACTGAATCATGGCCGCACCGGCACGTTCAAACCCTTTGACGGTTCGCATGACATTGAGTGCATTTCCAAAACCGGTATCGGCGTCTACGATGACGGGCAGTTTGACCCGTTCCGTGATTCGCGCCAAGGTGTCGGCCACTTCGGGGAATGTGGTGAGCCCAACATCAGAGCGTCCAAGCCGGGTATAGGCAATGGATGCGCCTGATAAATAAAGCGCTTCAAACCCGGCCTGCTCGGCCAACAGAGCGCTCAATGCGTCATAGACCCCCGGCGCCAACAAGACCTGTCTCTGCTGTAGACGTTGTTTGAGAGATGTACCCATGGTTTCCCGATTCATAATGGGGGATGTAAAAAATCAACAGACCGGGGCTCAGACCGACATCAGCTGCGCAGCGGCTGTGCCCGCCGCCACCCAGCCGCCCCCGACAGCGCTGAGCAAGCCGTTGCCCGACAAATAACCCCAGACCGCATTGCCGGACACGCCACGGGCTGCACCACCGGCAGCCAGCAAGTTGGGCAAGGGCGAGCCATCACTACGCAGCACGCGGCAGTGTGCGTCAATGTCCAGGCCGCCTTGAGTGTGAAACAGCGCCCCCGTGACCTTGACCACGTAGTAAGGCGCGCTTAAGGTCCGCTTGAAACTGCGCCCCATCACGTCCGGACTACCCGGGCTCACTGCTGCCATGGTTTGCTGCAAGATGTCTAGGTCACAGCCAATGAGTGCGGCCAACGCTGTCAGGTCGAGGGCCTCCTTCAGGGCTCCGGCACCTTCGACCTCGACGAAGTCCGGAAATGTGCGCGCCATTGCCAGCAAGGGGGCGTCAAAGACATTGAAGGCCACGCCGCCGGGCTGTTCCAGCACGTGCACAGCGGCTTCTGAGTAGCCCTGAGTTTCGTCATGAAAGCGTTGGCCTCGGTTGTTGATCTGCACGGCACCCTCCATCATGACGGCCCAGCTCATGAGCGCACCTTGTGGCGTAACCCACGAACCATGGCCCTGGTAGCCACCGAGGTCAGCGAGTCGCGCACCCAGCGCCTTGCCCCAGTCAATGGCGCTGCCGTCGTTGCCCATATGGCCGACAAACAAGGCCTGTGCCATGGCCGGTAAAAATTCGCTGACCATGGGAGCATTGCCACCAAAACCGTTGCAAGCGAGGATTAGAAATTCGCAGGCGAGTTGCTCCTGCGTACCATCGGGGCGCTGGTAACCCACGCCCAGCACCACGTCGTCGGCATTCATCCACAGCTCGTGCACCACGGCTTCGTTGAGCAAGTCTGCACCCACGGCAAGGGCAGCGCGTTCGAGTTGCATCATCAGCGCGGCACCGGTGCGCTCGGGCAAGGCGTGCATACGACGCACGCTGTGGCCAGGGTACAAAAATCCATCCAACACTTCAAAACCAAGGCCATGCTGCTCCAACGAATCGATGGCCTGCGCCACGGCCTGCGAATAGGCCGCCACCAGGTGGGGGGCAGCGTTGCCGTGGGCCTTGGCCTGAATGTCGCGGGCAAAGTCTTCAGCCGAGTCTTCTATGCCCAGCGATTTTTGCAAGCGGGTACCCGCTGCGGGAATGAAGCCCGAAGACAAAGCAGTGGAGCCACTGGACAGGGTATCGCGTTCGAGCAGCACGCAGTCAATACCGGCATCGCGCAGGCGCAGCGCCGCAGTCAGGCCGCAAGCGCCCGCACCCACCATCACCACCGGCACATATGGCGTGCCGGTCGGCATGACGGTAGCGCGAACGATGGTCGGGCATGTGCCAGGGGATGAAGCGTGTGCCTTATTCATGGAGTTGGCCCCCGTCTTTGTCGCAGTTGGTTGATCAGGCCACCAGCGGCCACCATGTCGAGCAAAAATCGGGGAATCGGCTGGCAAACCAGCGGCTTACCTTCGATGCGGTGCAATGTCAGGGTCTGCAAGTCGAGGTCGATCTGCTCGGCTTCTTGCAGTTGGTCGGCATCGGCTGTGGTCAGCAGCAGCAGGCCCAGATTGAAAGCATTGCGAAAAAACAGGCCATTGAATGAGGGCGCAATCACCGCCTTCAGGCCCAGGTGAACCAAAGCACCCGCTGCCTGCTCGCGCGAGGAACCGGTGCCAAAATTCGGACCTGCAACTATCACAGCGCCGGGCTGGACTTGCCCGGCAAACTCGGGCCGTACAGCCTCTAGGCAATGCGGTGAAATGCCCTCGATACCCAGTTTCATGTAAGCGCCAGGCGCCATCGCATCGGTGTCGATATCGGAACCAAATTTCCATACGCGATGAATACTCATGCCATCACCTCACGGGGGTCAGAGATCAGGCCACGCAAGGCAGATGCGGCCACGGTATAGGGCGAGGCCAGATAGACCTGCGCTGAAGCCGAACCCATGCGGCCTTTGAAATTACGGGCGGTAGTGGAAATCACGTTGGCGCCATCGGGAATGCTGCCGCCGTAACCAGCACAGGCACCGCAGCTGGTTGGCAGAACATCGGCGCCGGCTTGTCGCAAAATCGCCATGACACCTTCAGCCTCGGCCTGCGCCTGGTCTTTCACGCTGGCCGGTGCCACCATCAAGCGGACTCCTGTTGCGACCCGCTTGCCCTTGAATACTTGTGCCGCTGCACGCAAGTCGTCGAGTTTGGCACCGGTGCAAGCGCCTATATAGGCCACGTCCACCCGCACCTGCTCGAACTCGCCCACCGCCCTGGTATTGGCCGGGCTGTGCGGTGCAGCCACCTGCGGAGCCAACGTGGCGGCATCGAACACATGGGTGGTGGCGGGCGCACCTTCGTCACCGGCCCAGTCCTCCAGATCCTGCGCAGCCGGCTCGCCAGTGGCGGCAAGCCACTGCCGTGTGGTGCCGTCTGGTGCAACCAGGCCAACCTGGGCACCCATCTCGGCGCTCATATTGGACAGGGTCATGCGCTCCTGCATGGATAACGCCTGCACCGCCTGGCCGCAAAACTCCAGTGCCTGGTATTGGCCGCCGTTCATGCCAAAGCGCCCTACCATGTGTAGCGCCATGTCCTTGGCTGTGACCCCCGGGCTCAATCGCTTGTTCCACCGCATCCGAATGGTCTCGGGCACGCGGACCCACAGTTCGCCGGTGACCATCACGCCCAGCATTTCAGTGCTGCCAATGCCGAACATGTAAGCGCCAAAAGCGCCTCCGGTTGGCGCATGCGAGTCACCACCAACGCAGAACATGCCCGGGCGGATATGGCCTTTTTCAGGTACCACCACATGGCAAATACCAATGCTGTCATACACATGGGGCAGGCGCTGTTCTGTGGCCCAGTCACGTGAAATGCGAACAATACGGCGGGAATCATCGTCCTGTTCGGGCACATAGTGATCCATCACCAGCACCACTTTGGACTTGTCCCATATCTCGGCACCCAGCTCTTCGAGCATGGGCTTGAGCCGACGCGGGCCTGAGGAGTCGTGAAACATCGCCAGATCGACCCGGCAATTGAGAATCTCGCCTACTGCAACCTGCACACGGCCGGCGGCTTTGGCCAGAATTTTTTGGGCCAGCGTTTGAGCTGGCAAAGTGTTGGGAATCATGGTTGCAAGGCGTCCTTGACTGAAATTCGGGCATCAATACTGCCAACTTGGGAGACTTCCAACTGGTACTCGTATCGGTCGGGTCGGTACAGACCGTGCAGCCACTGTACCGGCTTATCTTGCACGTCAAACACCAGGCGGCGCACGTCCAGCAAGGCGGTTCCGATGGGCACGCCGAGTACGACTGCCACCAACGCATCGGCCTGCCGGGCAGAAATGGTTTGCTGCGCCCGGCCCAGCGCGACGCCCGATTCCTCAAGCAACTGCAAGACCGGTTTGAGGGCCAGCTCGCGCTTTCCAAAGCCGATGGCCAGGTGCTCGGGGATGTAAGTGGTGATGTAAGACACCGGCCCTTCCTTGGAGTTGCGTCTGCGCACGGCCTTCCTGACCTTGGCACCCAGTGACAGCTGCAAGGCTTGGGCAATCTTGGCTGAGGCCTCGACCACGCACCATTCCAGTACCTTGACGTTGGTGTGGCGGCTGACGCTGACGATGTTTTCCATCAGGCCTGTGAGTCGGCTGGACACACCATGCCCTCTTGGGGCTTCTGCCACAAGCAACTGAGTAGGCTTCGGGAACGTGCCTCGGCCGACCACGCGAACGATCAGACCTTCGGCAACCAGTAGCTCCATGGCCCGACGCACCGTCACCCGTCCGACTCCGAATTGTTGAGCCAGCAGCATTTCAGCAGGCATGCCAGTGGCAAACCGGCCTTCTTGCAATTGCTCGCGCAGCACCAAGTAAATCTGATGGTATTTGGTCAGCGGTAGGGTCGCCAAACCCATGCCCGAGCCGTCAGCCGGGACCGGAAAACGCCGGTCGGCCCGCTCTTGGGTGTCATGGAGCAGGGATACCATGCATCAGAGTCCGAGGTAGTTTTTGCGCAGATCAGGATCGCTGACCAACTGTTGCGCCGGGCCGTGCATGGCGACCACCCCGTTTTCAATGAGGTAAGCACGCTTGGCGATGGCCAGGGTCTGCACAGCGTTTTGCTCCATCAGGAGAATCGACTGGCCTTCTTGGTTGATGCGTTGGATCAGGACAAACATTTCCTCGACCAGCAGGGGCGACAAACCCAGCGAAGGCTCGTCCATGATCAGCAAGTCAGGCTCGGACATCAAGCCGCGTCCGATCGCCAGCATCTGTTGTTCGCCCCCAGACAGCGTACCCGCCTGTTGCGTAAAGCGCTCCTTGAGACGAGGAAAAATGGCCACCACCCGCTTTAGGTTTTTCTGGCGATTGTGCTTGCCGCGCACCAAGCTGCCCAGCTCTAGGTTTTCCAACACGTTGAGGTTGGGGAAAACGCGGCGACCTTCAGGCACATGAATCACCCCCAGCTTGACGATGTCAGCCGAACTCATTCCCACCAGTTCCTGGCCGCGAAAACGTATCGAACCAGAGAATGGCCTGTAAAGCGCCGATATGTTGTTGTTGAGCGTGGACTTCCCCACACCATTGCTGCCCAGGACCGCAACGATTTCGCCCTGACCCAAGTCCAAGTCAATCCCACGCAGAATTTCGACCTTGCCATAGCCCGCGTACAAGGAACGGATTTCAAGCATGGCCGGCCTCCTGCATCACTTGCCCAGCTGCACCGCGGCCCAGATAGGCTTCGACCACAGCCGGGTTGCTGACCACTTCGCGTGGTGCGCCTTGGGCAATGATCTTGCCGTAAGAAAGAACGTAAATGTGCTCGGACAGACTCATGACTGCCTGCATCACATGCTCGATCAACAAGACCGTAACACCGCTGGCCCGGATTTTTCGGATGATCTCAATAATCTCGATAATCTCTGACGGATTCAGGCCAGCCATTACTTCATCGAGCAGCAGCAGCTTGGGGTTGGTGGCCAAGGTGCGCGCCAATTCCAGGCGCTTGCGCCCGGCCACGGTCAGATCAGCCGCCGGCTGGTCCAGTTGCCCACTCATATCCACCTGTTCAGCAATCCGGCGAGCATGCTCCCATGCCTGACTTCGATCGTGAAATTTCTGGTAAGCCCCCACCGCGATGTTTTCGTGTACCGTGAGTTTGGCAAAGGGCTGGGTGATCTGGAAAGTGCGCACCATACCGCTACGCGCGATCTCGTGCACTGGCCGGCCCGTGATGTCTTCGTTCTGAAAAAAGACCCGCCCGGCATTGATCGGCTGAAAGCCGGCGATGCAAGAAAACAGCGTGGTCTTGCCTGCGCCATTGGGACCAATCAAGGCGACAATGCGACCTTCTGCGACTTCCAGCGATGCGTTATCAACGGCCTTGAGTCCACCAAAAATCTTGGTCAATCCCTCAACTTTGAGCATCATGCATCTCCTTGCTTGAACCGCTGGCCGATGCGCTTGAACAGATCAATCAGTCCGTTCGGTAAAAAAGCGATGATGATCACCAGCAAGGTGCCGTACAACACGAGCGAGAGACCTTGGACATTGGTGATCACGCGGGTGATATCGCTGATGCTGGCAAGCAGCAAGGCACCGATCAGCGGGCCATAAACGGTGCCGGCACCACCGATCATGCTGACCAGCAACATCTCCACTGACTTGTCCACGCCGAACACGATGCTCGGGTCAATGTACAGGAAATACTGGGCAAAGAAACAACCGCCTACCCCGCACATCGCTCCCGACAACACCATTACTTTGACCTTCTCTCTGAACACATGAATACCCAGGGCCATGGCGGCATCCTCGTTTTCGCGGATAGCCGCCAGTTGCGCGCCAAAGCGCGAACGTTGAAGCCACAGCGCCACCATGACCGAGACAATAGTCAGCGCCAGAATCAGAAAATAAAACCCGATGCGCTCGGAAAATTGGAAGTTGGCAACGCTGATTTTGGCCGGTATCAGCAGCCCGAGTCCGCCCCCAGTAAATCCCACAGAGTTCACCAGAATGCGCAAGACCTCGGCAAACGCCAGAGTAATAAGCGCAAAGTAAGAACCCTTGAGACCAGCTCGAAAGGACAAAAATCCGATGATTCCGCCGACCACAGCGCCGGCCAGTGCACTCACAGGCAAGCCTAACCATGGATTCATGCCCAGACGCAACTGCAAAATAGTGGAGGCGTAAGCACCAGCCCCAAAGAACACCACATGGCCGAAAGACAACTGCCCGGCAAAACCGCCAGCGATATTCCACGACTGCCCGATGAAGGCATAGAACAGCGCGAGCACGCCGAAATTGACCAAGAAGGGTGATGAAAAAACAAATGGGAAAGCCACCGCAATGGCCAACAGAGCTAAGTGCAAAGGCCAAGCAATGTCACGTGCGCGGTCGTTCATCGCTTCGCCCCAAAAAGACCCGAAGGTCGTAACAGCAGGATCAAGATGAAGATCAGTGAGATACCGATCTGTCCCAGACTTTCACCCAGGAACAGGCCACCAAAAGATTCGGTCAAGCCGACGATCAGTCCCCCGACGACCGCACCCAGAAAACTTCCCATACCGCCGAGCACTACGACGGTAAATGCCACCATCACAAACACATGGCCGATGGTCGGTGAAACGTAAAAAATAGGCATCAGCAAGCAAGCTGCGGCCCCCAAGGTGGCCAGACCAATGCCATAAGAGATGGCAAATACACGGTCAACATTGATGCCCACCAGACGTGCGCCTATGCGCTCCTTGGCTACGGCACGAATTGCCTTGCCAGTGTCAGTGCGCTGGATAAACAGACCCAGCACGGCGCACAGCACCATGGCAGCACCAAACGAAATCAACTTGGGCAAGGACACCAGGGTGGGACCCAACTCGACCATGGTGTCCGAATACGACACCGAGATGGTCCGGGTGTCGCCCTTGAAAAACATCAGCGCCAGGTTCTCGATCAGGATTGACAGCCCCAAGGTGATGAGCAGTATGTTTTCGTCCTTGCCATGCGCCAGCCGACCGATCAATAACTTATAGAGAAAAAAACCCAGCAGATACATCGCCGGCACCATGATCAACAACGACAGGTAGGGGTCAATTCCCAGCTTCATGAGCAGGTAATAAACACCGAACATAGCCAGCATCAACATGCTGCCATGGGCAAAATTGATGATGTGCAAGACGCCATAGATCAGTGTGAGTCCGCTAGCCACCAAGGTGTAGATACCTCCTAGCAGAAGTCCATTGATGGCGGCGGAACCGAGAATTGTTAAGTCCAATTCAATACCCCTGTATTGGGATGCTGTTGTGCCCCAAGCCCACCCGTAGGGGCGGACTCGGGAGCCTCATTGCAAAGGTGGAAATCCAGCTAGATCAGCTGAGCTTGGGACGCGGGAAGATCGGCTTGGTCGAAGCGAACTGGTTAGGCCAGACCACGTCGATATCAGTTGCAGAGGCCTGCAGCAGTGCTGCGCGGCCGCCCGTGTTCTGACCATTGACGAACTTGGTTTCACCGTAAGGCATGAAGTGGTTGGACCAGCTGCTGCTCTCCAGAGCAGCAATGGCTTTTTCCTTGTCGGCTGATTTGGCGCGCTCCAGCGCATCGGCATACACCATGACCGAGTTCCAGCCGCAGTACACCTCAAAGGTGAACAAGTGGCCGGCGGCCTCGACCTTCTTTTTCATCTCGATCGCCTTGGGGTTGGCCGGGTTGAACCAGTGGTTGAAGTCCATCATGTGCTGCGCCACCTGGGGCTGCTCCTTGACCAACTTGTAGTTGAAGCCGCCTCCGAGGACGCTGAACATGGCCGCTACATCAACTTTCTGCTGCAGCAAGGTGCGTGCCAACAGCACATATTCGTTTTGGTAATTGCTCATGATCACCAAGTCGGGCTTCAAGCTTTTGATGCGCAGAGCCACATTGGAGAAATCGCGCGTCGGGTTGGCGTGCTTGATGACCTCAGCCACCTGCACATTGATCGAAGGCAGCTTGCCGGCCAGCAGTTTGGCAGTGCCGCTACCAAACTCGGACTCCTCATGCACCAGAACGGCCGTCTTGGCCACACCACCGGCGGCCTTGTTGACTTCACCCAGAGCGACAATGGCGTCGTCGGCGCACTTGCCAAAACCGGGTGCCAAGCGGAAAACGTTTTTCAGACCCCGGTTCACGATCAGGTCGGAGACGCCGACGTCGATCATAAAGGGGGTGTTGTACTTGGCAGCCGCTTGGGTTGCGGCCAGCGCAATAGAACTGGCAAAGCAACCGACGTAGGCTGAGACACCGTCTTGTTGCAGGCGTTCGACTTCGGCCACGCCAATTTCTGGTCTCGACTGCGAATCGGCCAGGGCGGCTTCGAGCTTGGCCCCTCCCATAGATTTGATACCGCCGGCCGCGTTGATCGCGTCAATCGCCAACTGGCATCCCAGACGCCCCTGGCCACCGCTGTAAGCCAGGCCACCGCTGACAGGATGGACCAAGCCGATTTTGATCGGCTTGGGCTGGGCCAGCAACAGACCGGGTGCGCCCAGGACAGCGCTGGAAGCACCTGCTTGAAGTATCAATCGACGAGTCATCATGTCATTGGTAGTCATGGGCAAATCCTTGGTAAGGGGTAAACGAAGTTGTAAAAGTGAGTGATTTAATTGTTCCATTTATAGAACAATTGGCCTAGACTATGCATTCTGCCTTAACTGAAGTCAACCAGTAAAGACCCTCATACAACACCCAGTTTAATTATTCGGGTGGATCACTCACTCCACCCTTATTCCGCCCTGCCACTGCGCATCCCGGGTGGCGATTCCGCTGTCCTCGGAGTGGGGTGACGTGCAATGTCAGTGACTGTGCGGCATACCGACCAGGATTGCAGCCTTGCCCACATTGCCAGGCGAACCACGCGAAAACCCCGATATGATTTGGACGAAACTCGGTGCCTTGTTTGACGACATACCAGCCCACAAGCACTAACCCCAAGACAAGACCTATGGACTACCTTGACACGTTCAGCCACTTTGCTACCGGCATAAATTACGAAGCCCTGGGCAGCGATATTCACGAGCAGGTCGGCTGGATTCTGGCCGACACCATTGGCGCGATGACAGCCGGCTCAGCCGAACCCGAGTTGCGTAAGCTGGCCTCGCGCCAGACATCGGGCCAAACAGCAGTGCTGGTCGGCCTGGGCTGCCACGCCACGACTGAGGTTGCTGCCTTCATCAATGGAACCTCCGGCACGTTTTTGGAGATGGACGAAGGCAACCGCTTTTCGCGTGGCCACCCTGCGGTGCATGTCATTCCCGCCGTACTGGCACTGAGCCAAGAACGCGCGGTGAAAGCGCCGGTGTTTTTGTCGGCTCTGGTCACCGGCTACGAAGTCGGTTCTCGACTGGGCGCGGCCTCGGTGTTACGCGGTGCCATGCATCCGCACGGAACCTGGGGCACGCTGGGCGCAGCTGCCGCCTGCGCCCGAATCGCTGGCCTCGACGCCGCAGGCATGCGCGAAACCCTCAACATCAGCTCATCCCTCACCACAGCCAGTTCCAAGCAGACCATGCTCGAAGGCGGTCTGGTGCGCAATGTATACGCCGGACTGAGTAACCGCAATGGTTTGCTGGCCTTGCAGCTGACCGAGTGCGGCTTCACCGGGGAAAGCGATGGCTTGAGCTCACTATTGGGCAAAATCATTTCTGAGAAATTCGATAGCTCAAGCCTTGTCCAAAACTTGGGTAGCCAATGGCACTTGATGTGCAATTACTTCAAGCTGCATTCGTGCTGCCGCTACAACCATGGCGCCTTGGATGCCATCGACCAGCTCGCCAGCGCTGGCGCTCTGCCAACCCCAGGGAACATTGCCCGCATCGATGTCACCACCTATAACCTGGCCGCCGAGCTCAATGACAAGGCGCCGCGCAACACGCTGGCCGCTAAGTTCTCGCTGCCCTTTGCCGTTGCCACTCGATTGGTCAACCAAAGCAGTGCGCTGTCGAGCTTCACCTGGGACGCCGTGCGCGACCCGGCGGTCCTGGCACTGGCGCAAAAAGTTGAGGTTAGCGAAGATCCTGCCATGACGCAGCGTCTGCCGCTGGAGCGGCCGGCGCGTGTTCTCATTACCCTGCATGATGGCCTGCAACTTAGCGCTGAAGCCGGTGTCAACCGTGGCGATGATGCAGCACCCTACAGCCGCGAAGAACTGAGGCAAAAATTCATGGAACTGACGCAACGCGTCTGGCCAGCTGGGCACGCTCAGGCCGTTCTCGAAGCCACGCTGGAACTGGCTGCACTGAGGGGCTCGTTGACGACATGGGCCACCCTGCTCGAGCGCGCTCCGCAAACAGCCTGAGCCGGCACCCGGTTAAAGTTCAGGCTAGGGAGTTGTCACCGCTCATATAGACGCAGACTTCAGTCAACAGGCCGTCTTGTACGCGAAAGAAGTTGCAATTGTTCTTGACCAGTTTTTGCCCTTCATGGGTGATGTTCTCAACCCGAAAGCGGCTGGCGATGCATTGCGCGGGACCATCGCAGACATGTTCAAAGTCACCGTGCCAGACCTGGGCATAGCGCTCATTGAGCCGCTTGAACATGGCGGCAATCTCAGTATCTCGTCCCTGATAGACCTTGGAAAAAGTGGCAATGGTAAAGCGTGCCACAGGTGCAAAGCAGGCCAACGTGGCTGCTACGTCCTTGCGATCGACTGCGGCAAAGTAACGCTCAGCCAGAGCGATCAGTGCAGCTGCTTCTTGGCCAGGGAGTCGGTTCATGCCACCGCCTTGGCCGCGTCCATCATGGCGCTCAACATGTTCAGGCGCGGGTGGATGGGCCGCGGATAGGCCGTTCGGCTGTGTGAGTGACCTAGGTGCAGGGCCGCTTCGGCGATCTTGTAACTTAAAGGGCCAGGGTTGACAACAGGTACCGGCAAACGGCCCTGTAAATAAGCGTGGGCCTGGTGCATGGTGGTCGAACCCAGGATGATCACGTCCGCACCGTCGATCTCAATGGCCTTCATGGCCGCGGCTTCCAGCAGAGGGAAAACTTCGTCCTCCTTGCCTGACAACAGAGCCTGGTTATCGGGACTCACTTCAATCGCCCGCACCGATGCGCACTTGTGGTGCATGCCCAATTCGTCCAACGCTTTTTTGTACAACGGCTTCCAGCGGCTGGCCATGGTCAGGATGGAAAAGCGCTCACCCAACATCAGCGCCGTCAGCATGGCCACCTTGCCCGGGCCAAAGACGGGGATGTCGAGCACCGAGCGCAGTGCCGCCACGCCCGAGTCACTCATGGTGTCGACGCAAACGGCGGCGAATCCTTCATCCTGGGCGCGGTAACCGGCCTCAAAAATCGAGGCGTCGGCGAGCACAAAGTCATGATGACTGGAGTAATTCACCGGGCCGGCTTTGACCGATCGGTACTCAAATTGCAGATTGGGGCCGAACTCTAAACCCTGTAACTGCTGCTGGCGTAGCGCCAGGTTCTCAGGCGACATGGCAAAGGGAACAATGGTGAGTATTTTTTTCATGAAGGCCTCGGTTTAAATCACGATCAGGCAAACGGCTGCATTTTGGTCAGAGCTTACTCACTTCAACCCACCCGTCCTCAAAGTCTCTGGAAAATTCGCATGATCACCGGGTGCAGGTCTTCGTAAGTGGTGCCGCAGGCGGCTTTGACCAGCGTCAGACCGGTCTGTCTTGGCGCCGATTGAATATTGAGCCACCCTGCCGATCCAATACTGAGCCAGGGCGGGTTGCTGAGTTTTGACCCAGCAACTGTGGATAAGTGTACTCAATCTCTGGTTTTATCTGGCCTCCTTG
>JBAQTC010000051.1:0-12355 GCA_049296795.1 Burkholderiaceae bacterium | reverse complement strand
CGGCTTTGGCCACTGCCGACATTGGCATTGCGATTGGATCGGGATCTGATGTGGCGAAAGAAAGTGGCGGCATCATTCTGGTGCGAAGTGACGTGCGTGATGTGGTGGCGGCCATTATTTTGTCGCGTGCCACCATGCGAACCATCAAGCAAAACTTGTTCTGGGCTTTTATTTACAACGGCATAGGCGTGCCGATTGCAGCGCTGGGCCTGCTCAATCCCATGATTGCAGCCGCAGCCATGGCCTTGTCGTCCTTGTCCGTGATCGTGAATTCGGCGCGCCTGAAACACGTTGAATTAACTTCAGGTTAGCTAAAAAATGCATGAGTTTTTCATGGTTGACGAAACACTCTTTTTTTAGGATGCACCTATTGAGAGTTTCAAAATTCATGACATCGAGTGCCTATAGGTCAGCCGGCGTACCGATGCAAGGAAGCTGGTTTCGCACGGGTGTACGCCCGGGTGTTTGGGGTGGGCAGCTCCGCGGCTGTCCCCCGCCCTTCGGTCTCCGCCTTGATGCCGCTGCGCCGCCTACCCCAAGCACTCGGGCATCCAACAGCGTTGCTACTGAGCGTTGGAAAACCCAATATCTTGGCAGGAGCAGGGCAGTGGTGCGCTCAGCGCAGCGGCTGCCCTGCTCCCGTACCAACCAAGCCAAAAATGAAAGCGCTATGGTTCGTCATCATTTTTGGAAACATCAACAGTAGCTTGTTGAAAAGTAAGCCGGTGATGAACTCAGCTCCGGGGGCTGAATGCCACACCATCACGTTCGTGCTGTTTCTCTTGTATTCAATCTGCCAAGTCCGAAACTTCCCCGCCAGCTGAGATGGGGGTGGATGGCGCAGTGAAATCAAGGGGGAGACCGCAGGTCGGAGGACATTCACGGAGTCATTCGCCCCGGTCTCAGTAGCGATCAAATGCAGGTTCGCATCAACGCAGACGAACGCAAATGAACGCATCGGTATGCATCAAACGGAGATTGAATCTTTTTGAATGACAGAATTCTAGATAAGGAGAAAAAGTGCAAGTTCATACATCCATGCTGATCGGGCTATTCGTTCTGGCTTTGCTGGGGTGCCAGGAAAAACCGCCGGTCGCATCGGGCCCGAGCAGTGGCGCAAAAATTTATGCCATGCATTGTGCGGCTTGCCATGGCGACAAACTTCAAGGCCAGCCCATGTGGCGACAGCGTTTGCCCAATGGCAGGCTGCCCGCACCACCCCATGATGAATCCGGCCACACTTGGCACCATCCCGATGCTGTGCTGTTTGGCATCACCAAGTACGGCCTGGTACCACCCTACGCGCCAGCGGGGTACGCCAGTGACATGCCGGGTTTTGCTGACCGTCTGTCCGACGACGAAATTCGATCGGTCTTGGCATTTATCGCTTCTCACTGGACTTCGGAAGAGGGTCGGGCGGCTCGGTCAGAAATGATTCGTAGCATGAAATAGCGCGCAAGCTGCACAGCTATGCGGCCTCGGCTCTGTGCTGCCAAGCCCATGGTTTTACAATCGTGTGCGCTGTGCGACCTGTGGTGGTGGTGACGCGGTTGATTTCCCCCCTTCCTTTGAAAGTCAGATGTTGAAACTCTCGGTACTGGACCAGTCCGTGTCCTTGGCAGGAAGTAGCCCTGATGCGTCGATTCGCGAAACCCTGGCTTTGGCTGAGTTTTGCGAAGACCTGGGTTACCACCGATTTTGGGTCAGCGAACATCACAGTCATCCGACCATTGTTGGCAGTGCGCCCGAAGTGCTGATGGCCGCCATTGCGGCGCGCACGCAACGGATTCGCATTGGCAGCGCGGGTGTGATGCTGCCGCACTACGCACCGCTGAAAGTGGCCGAACAATTTCGGGTGCTCGAAGCGCTGGCGCCCGGGCGCATCGATCTGGGCGTAGGGCGGGCACCCGGCAGCGATGCACGCACCTCTCATCTGCTGAATCCGGACCGTAACGCATCCGAAAATTTTCCACGGCAGGTGCAGGAGTTACAAGCTTGGATTAACGGTGTGGCGTTACCCGTTGGCCATCCGGGTCATGGGGTGGACGCTTGTCCGGCTGGCCCGGCTGCACCGACCCTGTGGATGTTGGGAAGTTCCGATTACGGTGCCCAGCTCGCAGCGCATCTGGGACTGCCCTATGCTTTTGCCCATTTCATTACCGACGGCCAGGGCGTCGATCAAGCACTCCATCTTTACCGCCAAAACTACCGGCCCAGCGCGGCTCACCCCGAACCCAAAGCCACTCTGTGTGTCTGGGCCTTGGCGGCCGATACCGAGGAGCAGGCGTGGCACTTTTTTCAAAGCCGAGAGCGCTGGAAGATCGACCGCAACACCGGCCGGCTGGGACCCTTGCTCTCGCCCGAGCAAGCCCAGCGTGATTACAGCTGGGCCGAACAGCAGCAACTCGAACAGTTGCGGCGCAACGCTCTGGTCGGTAGCGCAGAGCAGGTGGCTCAACGGTTCAAAGCATTAGCCACAGCACTGCAGCTCGATGAACTGGTCATCATCAGCTGGACCCACGACCCGGCCGTGCGCCAGCGCAGCTACCAATTGCTGGCACAACAATTTAATCTGTCCCGATCAACCTCTCTCTAAGGAATCCCATGTTTGAAACCGCAATTGCCGGCAGTCTGCCCAAACCCGCTTGGTTGGCCGAAACTCAAAAACTCTGGCCGCAGTGGAAGGCGCAGGGCGAAGAACTGCAACAAGCCAAGCTCGACGCCACCTTGCTCTGGATCAAAGCGCAGGAAGATGCGGGTCTGGATATCGTGGGTGACGGCGAACAGTCGCGCCAGCACTTTGTTCATGGTTTTCTCGAGCAGGTCGAGGGCATTGATTTTGAACACAAAGTTACCATGGGTATCCGCGACAACCGTTACGACGCCCAGGTGCCGCAGGTAGTGTCGACGCTCCGACTCAAAGGTCGGGTTCATCAGGCTGAAGCGGCCTTTGTTCGAGCCCATACCCAGAAAAAAATTAAATTCACCTTGCCCGGTCCGATGACGATTGTCGATACCGTGGCCGATCGGTTTTATGGCGACAAAATCAAAATGGCGATGGCATTTGCCGAGCTGCTCAATCAAGAAGCCCTGGCTTTGCAAGCCGATGGGGTCGACATCATCCAGTTCGATGAGCCAGCTTTCAACGTCTACATGAAGGACGCCGCAGAGTGGGGCGTTATAGCGCTGGAGCGGGCCGCCCAGGGCTTGACCTGCACCACGGCAGTCCATATTTGCTACGGTTACGGCATCAAGGCCAATGACGATTGGAAGCTGGGTCTGGGCGATGAATGGCGTCAATACGAAGCTGTGTTCCCCGCCCTGGCCAAGAGCAGCATTCAACAGGTGAGCTTGGAGTGCTATCACTCGCATGTGCCGCCCGAAATGATGAAGTTGCTCGAAGGTAAAGACGTGATGGTGGGCGTGATCGACGTGGCCAGTGACGTCATTGAAACCGCTGAAGAAGTGGCCGACACCATTGGTCGTGCCCTGCAATTTGTTCCCAAGCAGCGTCTGTTCCCCTGTACCAACTGTGGCTTGGCGCCAATGGACCGCGCGATCGCGATCAAGAAACTCGAAGCCTTGGCCCAGGGTGCTGCACTGGCGCGTCAGCGTTACGCTCAAACCGCTTGACAGCATGAACCACGATCACATCCACCAGCATGCCGATCCGGCCTGGAAGAACGATGGCGTGCGGGTGATCGCTGCCAACCAGCTCGACCCCAACACCGCGCAAACCCCGGGTATGAATCGACAGGCTGCGATCAATTTTGCCCGGGTCGGAGCCCAAAAGCTTTGGGCTGGCACTGTCACGATTCACCCCGATGCCAAGACCGGCGCCCACCACCACGGCCCACTGGAAAGCGTGATCTACATCATCCAAGGCCGGGCCCGCATGCGGTGGGGAGATCAGTTGGAGTTCACGGCCGAAGCAGGACCGGGCGATTTCATTTATGTGCCGCCTTATGTGCCGCATCAGGAGATCAACGCCAGCCCCACCGAAGAACTTCAATGCGTTTTGTGCCGCAGCGACGGTGAAGCGGTGGCGATCAATCTGGACATTGAACCGGTAGAAAAACCCGAGACTGTTTTGTGGGTCGATCCGACCCACCCCCAGGGCGGCGTCTGAATCCTATGCTTGAGCCCCGTTTGAGTCAGCCGGAACTGCTGGCCCATGATCTGCAACAGCGGGGCTATGCCGTGCTCGATGCGCCCAGTGTTTGTGCCGCAGCAGGCTGTCAGCTGAGTGATTTGTTGGCCTGGGCACCGGACTGGAAGGGCCTACCGCCCGATGCATTTTTGAAAGATGGCGGTCGTTATCGACGCCGTCGCCATTCCTGCTTTGTGGTGCAAGGCCAGCAGCTTGTTCAGACTGCACACCGAACCCATTGGCAACCATTGGCGTACAACGCTTTGCACGGTGGCTTGCAACGGCTGTTTGAACCAATGTCGCCGGCACTGGTGGCACAGCCGACCTGGAGCCAGCTCTTGATCTGGTTGGCGGGACTGGCCAGTCAACTCAAGGGCGAGCAGCCTTGGTATGTCGAGGCACATCAGTTTCGGATTGATACCACTGACGGAATTGGCCGGCCCACGCCGGAAGGCGCACACCGTGACGGGGTGGATTTGGTGGCGGTGTTTCTGGTCGAGCGCCACGCGGTTAAGGGCGGTGAGACCCGGGTCTTTGAAGCCAACGGTCCGCAGGGTCAGCGTTTCACCCTGAGTCAGCCCTGGTCGGTGCTGTTGCTTGACGATGAACGGGTGGTGCATGAGACGACGCCGATCCAGCCACTGACGGAAATGGGCTACCGTGATAGCCTGGTCGTGACCTTGCGCCGGGGTGGTTTCCAGGCCCAGGAAGCTTGAAGCCCAGGCAACCGGTCGTACCAGCGTAGGGAGCTAAGTTCCCTTGCGCCACGCGCAAACTGATCAAAGACCGACAGCTGCCCGTCGGTTCGCGAAGTTCGAACCCTTTAAAACGCCGGCGGGCTCGAAAAACTCAGCCACTCGCCCGTGACCGGATGGGCCAAACGTAATTCGCTGGCATGCAGCAGCAAACGGTTGGCACGTGCTGCGCTGCTGGTACTGGCGTAAAGGGCATCGCCCAAAATCGGGTGGCTAAGGGCTTGCAAATGAATGCGTAATTGGTGTGAGCGTCCGGTGACGGGTTCGAGTTCGATGCGGGTGCTGTTGTTCACCAGATCCTGCGCTATCACCCAATAGCGGGTCAGGCTGGCTTGACCGCGTTCCTGGTCGATGATGCGAAGCGGTCGGCGTGGCCAGTCCACGATGATGGGCAGATCTATCAGGCCGGGCGCGGGGTCGGGCACAGCCAGCAAACCGTCGATCACCGCCACATAGCGTTTAGAGACTTGGCGATTGGCAAAAGCGCGGTTCAGAGCTTTCTGGGCCAACGCACCACGCGCCATCACCATCAAGCCAGAGGTGGCCATGTCGAGCCGGTGCACCACCAAGGCATCGGGGTAGAGTGCTTGTACTCTGGCGCTCAAGCAGTCTTGTTTATCAGGGCCACGACCCGGCACCGACAACAAACCCGCAGCTTTGTTCAGCACCAACAGCGCGCAATCGGCATACAGCAGGCCAATGTCCTGCATGACCTCGGTTCTGCGCTTCAGCTCTTGTTTTTAAGCTTGCCGCGCACCGGAACCACGGTGGTGATGGTGGGTCGCACGGCATCAGCGGAAACCGGTTTGGGCGGCGAGCTGTCTTTCTTGGTCTTCTTGACTTCTTTATTTGATTTCTGTTGACCCTTGGCCATGTTGTTCTCCTTTAAATTCAAGCAGTTGTGTGATTATCAGGCCAGCGTCGCGCTGCGCAGGGCCGATTTAGGCCTAAAAGACTTGCATACGCTGTCATCGGTTTCCAAATAAGGGCCGCCGATCAAATCAATGCAATAGGGTACGGCGGCAAAAATACCCGAGACCAGCGACTCACCTTGGGGACCTTTGAGCCCTTCTAGCGTTTCGGCAATCGATTTGGGTTGGCCTGGCAGATTGATGATCAGGCTGCGCTCGCGAATGACGGCACATTGACGCGACAGAATTGCCGTTGGCACAAACTTTAGGCTGATTTGGCGCATTTGCTCGCCAAAACCCGGCATCTCCTTGTGCGCTACCGCCAACGTAGCTTCGGGTGTGACGTCGCGTAGCGCCGGGCCGGTGCCGCCCGTGGTCAAAACCAGCGCGCAACCCGCATCAACCAGTTCGATCAGAGCGGCGCTGATCAGGGCCTGTTCATCGGGAATCAGGCGTGGTTCGAACGTGATGGGGTTTTTCAGCGCACGACCCAGCCAGTCCTGCAGCGCGGGCAGGCCTTGGTCCTGGTACACGCCGCTGGAGGCGCGATCGCTGATGGAAACGATGCCAATCTTGACGGCATCCAATGTATTGCCAATCGCTGTCGTCACGGCTCGAACCTTTGGATGGCTTGGTGGGTTGACTGATCGTTTTCGGGCAGATCGCCGCCGCCGCCGAGTTGTTCGCGCACCAGTTGAAAAATTTCCCGGTAAGCGCGACTTTGGCGGGGTGCTAGGCCTTGCGACACGGCAGCCCGATCCGGCGCCGGTGCGTCTCTGCGGGCTTGGCGTACCAGTGCGCGCAGCTGTTGTGTATCGGTTTGGGCGAAGGTGTTAATCCACTCGGCCAGCGCTTCATCGTCAGCAATCAAGCGATCGCGCCAGAGCTCGGTCTGGTGCAAGATCAGCTTGTCGCGGGCCGAACCATTGTGCTGCTCATCTAGCGCGGCGCGTATCGCTTGCAAAGTGTCGGCGTCGAGCAGTCGCATCAGCTTGCCGATGAATTGCATCTGCCGACGCTTGCCTTCGAAGTTGCTGATGCGTTTGGCTTCGGTCACGGCATCGCGCAGTTTTTCCGGTAAGTTGGCCTGATCTAACAGGTCTGATCGAAGAATCAGCAAATCCTCGCCCAGTTTTTGCAGTTCGGTGCTTTCTCGTTTGAGATCGGTTCGGCTTTGGCTGTCCGTGCCTTTGAGCTCGCGCTTGAGCTCGAGATCGCGTTCGCTGCCTTCGGCGACGAACTGGCCCTGAACAAAATAGCCTTTTTTGGGTTTGCGTGACATGGTGGGAAATAGGTCGCACGCGGTAACAAAAGCCGGTGCGTAGCCAAGTATCATAGCCTCCGCATGAACAAATCTGATTCAACCCAACTCACGGGCTTCTCTTACAGTCGCTCCTTCTTTGAAGACTTGGTCGATGGCGCCTTAGCCCACGCCAAAAAACTCGGTGCCAGCAACGCCGGGGCCGAGGCCTCCGAGGGCTGCGGCCTGAGCGTGTCGGTGCGTAAAGGCGAACTGGAGAACGTTGAACGCAACCGCGATAAGTCGCTAGGGGTAACGGTCTATCTGGGTCAACGACGCGGCAATGCCAGCACCTCGGATTTTTCCCAAACCGCAGTGCATCAAACGGTGCAAGCGGCCTACGATATTGCGCGCTTCACGGCTGAAGATCCGTTTGCCAGTTTGCCCGCTGCCAAAGACATCGTGAGCGCCAAACAGGCCAGGCGCGATCTGGATTTGTTTCACCCCTGGGACATCAGCAGTGAGCAGGCGGCGCAACTGGCGTTGAGCGCAGAGCAGGCCGCTTTGGCCACCGATCGACGTATCAGCAACAGCGAAGGCGCTGGCGTTTCGGCTCAGCAATCGCATTTTTTCAGTGCCCACACCCATGGCTTTCGCGGCGGTTACGCCAGTTCGCGTCACTCGCTGTCGGTCTCGCCGATTGCGGGCAAGGGCAACGGTATGCAGCGCGATGCCTGGTACAGCTCGATGCGCAACGCCGCTGATCTGGCCTCGCCCCAAGCTGTCGGACGCTATGCGGCTGAACGCGCTTTGAGTCGTTTGAAGTCACGCAAAATTGCCACCACCGAATGCCCGGTGTTGTTCGAGTCACCGCTGGCCGCTGGCCTGCTTGGCGCCTTGGTCCAGGCCCTCAGTGGTGGAGCGCTCTACCGCAAGAGCTCATTCCTGCTCGATTCGCTGGGCAAACTGGTGCTGCCCAAGCACATCGATATTTCGGAAGACCCTTTTGTTTTGGGTGGTAAAGGCAGTTCACCTTTTGATGATGAGGGCGTCGTGGTCCGACCACGACAAGTGGTTGAAGCCGGGCGCGTTCAAGGTTATTTTCTGAGCAGTTATTCAGCCCGCAAGCTCGGCATGAAAACCACGGGCAATGCCGGCGGTTCGCACAATCTGGTCCTGACTTCGCGCCAAACCCGCAAGACAGACGATCTCGACGCTATGTTGCGCAAACTCGGTCGGGGTCTGTTTGTCACCGAATTGATGGGGCAAGGTGTTAATTACGTGACGGGCGATTACTCACGCGGTGCCAGCGGGTTTTGGGTGGAAAACGGCCAGATCGCTTTTCCAGTGCAGGAGATCACGATTGCCGGCAATATGCGCGACATGCTCAAAGGGATCCAGGCGGTCGGCGCCGACAGCTACAACTACGGCGCCAAAACCGTGGGTTCGATTTTGATCAACCGTATGAAGCTGGCCGGCAGCTAAGAGACGCACTGAGCTGTTTGTCTCTGTTAGAGTTTGTCGGGACATCCTAACAAGTTCTTGAGGAGATGACAGATGAAAACGAAGTATTGGCTGGCCTGCTGTTTGGCTTTAGCTGCTTGCTTTTTGGGCTCGGCGCAGGCCCAGACTTTTCCCTCTAAACCGCTTCGAATCGTGGTTCCGTTTCCACCCGGGGGCGCCGCCGATATTGCCAGTCGTGTGCTGGCCGAGCAAATGGGCAAAGGGTTGGGTCAATCCGTGTTGATCGAGAATCGCCCAGGCGGCAGCACGATTTTGGGCTCTGAACTGGTAGCGCGTTCCGGCCCCGATGGGCATACCCTGCTGGTGGTTTTTCCCAGCTTCATCATCAACCCGTCGCTGCGCCCCTCAATGCCTTTTGCGCCCTTGAAGGACTTCAAGGCAGTAGGCCAGACCATGTCGGTTCCGATGGCGATCGCGGTTCATCCTTCAGTCCCCGCGAATACGCTGGCGGAGTTGATTGCGCTGGCACGCTCCAGACCCGGTGAAATCTCCTACGGCACACCCGGAACCGGAACCACCCACCACATCATGGGCGAAATGCTCAGTCTTTCTCAGAAAATTCAGATGACGCATACCCCGTTCCAGGGTGCAGCGCCCGCCATCACCTCGGTCAGTGGCGGTCATGTGAAGATGGCCTATCTCAACGCCACCGAACTTGCGCCTTTTGTGAAAAGTGGCAAATTACGCGCTTTGGTGGTTACCTCGGCCGAGCGCGCCGAGGTGATGCCTGATGTGCCGACCATGCGAGAGGCCGGTTTCCCTGAACTCGAAGCCAGCAACTGGAGCGGTATGGTGGTGGCAAGCGCCACGCCGGCAGCGCTGGTCGCTCGCCTCAATGCCGAACTCAATGGAGCGCTGCGCCATCCCGATACCGCTGCCAAGCTCAAGGGCCACGGCATGATGCCGACACCTGGGACCTCAGAGCAGTTTGCTGAGTTCTTGCAGACGGAAACGCTGCGTTACAGCAAGACCGTGCGCGAAGCTGGCATCAAAGTGGATTGAGCCCTGGCGGCAAGGTCGCCAGCAGTCCCAGATTGGCTTGTTCGTAACCGTAGGCCAGTTGCAGCAGGGCCCAGTCGCCTTGGGGTTTGCCAATCAACTGCAAGCCCATGGGCAGACCGTCGACACCGAAGCCGGCAGGTACGCTGATGGCAGGCAGGCCGGCGAAAGTGGCGTAAATCACCACTTCCATCCAGCGGTGGTAGCTGTCCATCGTCACAGCGTTGATCTGGGTCGGCCAGCGCAGGGCTAGATCAAACGGCCAGACCTGGGCCGAGGGCAGGGCCAGCACATCAAAGCGTTCAAACAACCTCAGCATGTGCTGGTAAAAAACCGTGCGTTGCTGACTCGCTGCCATCAATTGAGCGCCGCTTAAGTTCAAAGACTGGTCGTACTCCCAAAGCGCTTCAGGCTTAATGAAAGCTCGGTTTTCGGGCTGTTTGAGCAAGGCTGCGACTCTGGGGCCGACCAGGGCTTGGCGCCAGACCAACCAGGCTTGCCAAATGCCCTGGGGTGACAGGCCAAGAGTTGCCTCTTCGACCGGGCAGCCGAGGTCAGAAAATGACTGCAATGCCTGTTCGCAAGTTTGCAAAACACCGTCTTCCATCGGCAAATAGCCGTTCAAATTGCCCAGCCAGCCGATGCGCTGGCCTTGGATCGAGCGCGATAATGCGCCGCTGAAAATTTGTCCGTCCTGCGCAATCGACAATGGTGAACCAGCGAAATAACCGGCTTGCACTGACAGCAGCCGGGCCACATCGGTCACGCTGCGTCCCATGGGCCCCTCGGTGCCGAGTTGTGACAGAAACACATCGAGCGCCGGTGCCGTGGGAACCCGGCCCTGTGATGGCCGCATGCCAAACACATGGTTCCAGCCCGCGGGATTGCGCAAGCTGCCCATGAAATCCGAGCCGTCAGCCACTGGGAGCATGCGCTGTGCCAAAGCGACAGCAGCGCCGCCACTGCTGCCGCCCGCAGTTTTGGTCGGATCCCAGGCGTTGCGGGTGGCGCCAAAAACGGGGTTGAAAGTGTGCGAGCCCAGGCCGAGTTCCGGGGTGTTGGTTTTCCCAATCACGATGCAACCAGCGGCTTTCATCCGGCTGGCCATCAGGCCATCGCTGGTGGGTTTGAAGTCCTTGAGCAGCGGGCTGCCTTGGGTCGTGGGCAGGCCCTGTACCTGGCTCAAGTCTTTGATCGCTTGCGGCATGCCGTGCATCCAGCCCATCGATTCGCCCCGGGCCAGTTGCGCATCGCGTTGGTCGGCTTGCTGCAACAGCACATCGCTGTCGACCCGGCTGACGATGGCGTTGCTCGCCGGGTTGAGCCGATCGACCTGAGCCAAGGTGGCGAGCATGACTTCACGGCAAGACACTTGCCTGGCGTGAATGGCTTGCGACAGCGCAACAGCGCTGAAGTGGCTGATGTCCTGCGCTGAGGTGGTCAAGTTGCCAGCGCTGCTTTAACCGCGGCCGAGACCTGGCCCATTTCGGCTTTGCTCGCCAACCGGGTTTTGACCGCGCCCATCACCTTGCCCATGTCGGTCGGGCCTACAACACGCCCAAGTTCAGCGCCGAGTTCGGCAACGATGGAACGAACTTCGGCAGCGACTTCGTCGGCACTCAAGCGTTGCGGTAAATAGGCTTGCAGCACAACCATTTCAGCGGCTTCCTTGTCGGCCAGATCTTGCCGGCTGGCCTGGACGAAAGCGGTAATCGAATCCTTGCGCTGTTTGATCAGTTTGTCAACGATGGCCACCACTGCCATATCGTCGAGTTCGATCCGCTCATCGACTTCTTTTTGCTTGCAGGCTGCCAGCAGCAAGCGGATGGTGCCCAGGCGTTCAGCGTCCTTGGCGCGCATGGCGGTTTTCATGTCGTTGCTGATTTGTTCTTTGAGAGACATTGTTGTTCCTGTCGGCTTGAGGGAAGGTGGTGGAATAAAAAAACCCGCGCTGGCTGACCGGGCGCGGGTTTTGAAGTTCTTGAGGCTGAAAACCTCGAACCGCTGTGGGCGATCAGAACAGTTTTTTCGGCAACATCATTGCGCGGATACGCTTGTAGTTGCGTTTGACAGCGGCCGACTTCTTGCGCTTGCGCTCAGCCGTTGGCTTTTCGTAGAACTCGCGGGCACGCAAGTCGGTCAGCAGGCCGAGTTTTTCAATGGTGCGCTTGAAGCGACGCAGAGCCACGTCAAACGGCTCGTTTTCTTTTACACGGATAGTGGTCATTAGGTTAATTTTTCCGAATTGTGCTCGGGGAAGATCGGGCCCGTGAGCGAAGTCACCCGCTAAATAGTGATGAGGCAGCGGGTATTGCCAGCAAAGCCTGGGATTATAGCGGTATTGCTAGGCTGATTCAGTACGGCGGGCCCGAAGTAATTTCGCATTGCACAGGAAGGCGTGAAATTGCACCAATCCTATGCGCGCTAAGGCGTTGGCAAGGCCGGTGGATTGGGTGCCCGTTCTCCAGCCCAGGCTCGATTTGCGGTTGCCACCGAGGCTAAATCCCTGTCACGTCTTTGACGAATATCCGCTGGCGTTTCAGAAGCCCTTGCCCGCGAGCTAAGACGGAGCAGGGCAGCGGCGCACTCAACTCCGCGGCTGTCCCCCTTGTCGGCCTGGGGCCGACAATTCCTCCTTGATGCCGCTGCGCTGAGTGCACCACTGCCCTGCTCCTGCGTGTCGGCTTGTCTAACGCCAAATACCGAACCAGCTTGATGCCCGGGTGTTTGGGGTGGATGGCGCAGCGGCATCAAGGAGGAAGCCGAAGGCTGGGGG
>JBAQTC010000050.1:0-23989 GCA_049296795.1 Burkholderiaceae bacterium | reverse complement strand
CAGCACACAGCCCGGCTCGAGCTTGAAGATGTCCTGGTAAATCGAATACGGTGCCGGCACCGCGCAATGCTGCAGGTAGAGCGCCAGCGCGTCGCGGCAAATCGGATTATCAAACCCGGGGTAAGCGTGCAAGGCCTTGAGCTCTGAACCAAAAACAAAGGCCCCGCGCACCCAGCCATAAAACAGCGGCTTTTCACCCAGGCGGTCACGCGCCAGCGTGAGGCGGCACTCAGCTTTGTCCCACAACGCAATAGCAAACATGCCCACCGCGTGCTGCAAGGTGGCGGTTACGCCCCAGGCGGCAAAGCCAGCCAACAGCGTCTCAGTATCGGAATGGCCGAGCCAAGCCGGGGCTTGGTTCGCTGCTTCCAGCTCGGCGCGCAACACCAGGTGGTTGTAAATCTCGCCGTTGAACGCCAGCACAAACCGCCCGCTGGCAGACTGCATGGGCTGGTGACCGGCAGGCGAAAGGTCGACAATGGACAGGCGACGATGGCCCAGCGCAATGCCGTCCTGCGTATCTGTCCAAGCTCCAGCGTCATCAGGCCCCCGATGCTGGATGGCCAACGCCATGCAGGTCACCACCGACTCCAAGTCCCCAAAGCGTCCTGCGTCAGTTGTCAAAAACCCTGTCAATCCGCACATTTTTTATTCTTTCCGACCCAAGTCAGACCAAACTCACTACAGGTACGCATCAATATCCTTCATGCTGTTAAGCGACACCAGGTCCAGCTCAGTGGCAACGGGTAGTGCAACGACCTTGTAGCCCCGCGCTGCCAGGTGCCCAATGATGTACAAAAAACCATGCTCGCCCGTGGACTTGCCCCATTTTCCTTCGAGCTCTTCACGCAGAATGTCCAGCACCACACCCTTGCGAAAGACAAACAGACCAATGTCACGCTCACTAGCCTGCGGCCGACCAAGGCCTTCTTCGCGCGTTTCGATGACGCGCGTCACCTGGCCCGCCCCGTCACGTGACACCACGGTGTAGGCCGAATCCACTCGCCGGGTGGCAAAAGTAAAGTCATTGCCATCTACCTTGTGAGCTGCAACGACACGCGCCACGGTCTCCGCCTGAATGAAGGGGACGTCCCCCCAAATCAGCAATACGTGTTCAGCGTCGCCAAATGCCGGCGACTGCGCAAAACGCAGCACGGCATCGCCCATACCACGGGCCGCTGGTTGCACAACAAGGTGGGCAGCCACGTGGTACTGCGCAAGGCATTGGCGTATGGGCTCCTCGCCGTCCGGACTCACGATCACCGTGGGGTGGGCATCGTAGGGCGCAAGCAATTCAGCGATATGCACCAGAATGGGTTTCCCTTGAACTGGGAAAAGCGTCTTTGGGTAGGGCAGCCCCGCACGCGTGCCGCGACCTGCTGCAGCCACCAATGCGCACAATTCAGCCATTGAAATCTTTCCCCACTTTGCCCTGCAGGCCGCGAACAATGGCCATGTAAAAGGCTGGTGACTTGGGCCCCAACACATAGGACAGAACTGTGCCCAGGCCATTGCGGCTAGCCGTCCGCGCAAGTACCGCCGCGACCGCCAACCCATGCCGCAACCAGACCATGTTGAAGTAGCGCGCGTTCAGTACCAGCGTGTTCTTGATGTAGTAGTACACCTTGGCCGGCGTGTAGGGCCGCTGGCTTACATCCGGATGAAAGTGCGCGGCATGCAGCACCGAGATGACTTTTCCTGCCTGGCGCAACCGGAAAAAGTAATCCACCTCGTCACCAAAAATGAAAAAATCACGATTCACATTTCCCACCTGCCGCACCGCAGCCATGGAAATCAACGCGCCGTTAAAAAAATGTGCGAACGGATAAGTGCCGTCTTGTGCGATGGCACGCAACTCGGTCAGCATGCCTAGCTTGCGTGGGCGACCGAAAATGACGGGCAGCCCCGTAGCATTGAGCACCGGGAACGGGAAGACAAAGCGACCCGGCTGGTCCTCCTGCAAAACCACAGAAGACGCACACGCCACGCTGGGGCTCATCGTAGCTTTCAAAGCGGCCAGAGCACCGGCATCCGGAAAACCATCGTCGTCCATCAGCCAGACCGCATCAAAACCTTCATCGAGAGCACACTGAATTCCTCGATGCCAGCCCCCCGCGGAGCCGACGTTTTCTTGCGTAACGCAACGAATACCCCGGTCGCGCAACATCGCCTCGGTATCATCTATGCTGCCATTGTTGATGACCAAAATGCCGTCTGGGAGGCGTACCTGTCGCTGGAGCGAATCCAGGCAGCGCGAGAGCAACACGCAGCGGTTATACGTCACCACAACAGCAAGAGTTCGCGGACTCAATTCCCCACCTTTCGGTACACCGCGATCAGCGATGTACCCGTGCCGGTGACATCCAAAATGGCGTTGACTATTTTTTTTATGAACAAGAGCACGAAGCTATTTTGTACCGCAGTTTGCGCTGCGGCCGCCACTTTCTCCGAATCACGGTGAGAATTTGACCCAGCTGAAACTTTACGACGATTCAGAAACTGAATTATTCTGAAAACGCTAATGTTTTCTGTGCGGAGAGACACCTTTTCATATCCGCATCTCCTCAAGATCGCGTTCAATGTCCCGGGAGAATAGAAAGAAATATGCTCAGGGTAGCAAATCATGCCCCATTGTGCCCGAAGGACCCAACGCTCAAGGCTTGCGAAATTTGGCGTCGTCACGTACAACAATCCATCCCGCTTGAGCAAATGTGAAATGTTTTCGATAACGTCAATCGGGTTGTTGATGTGCTCAATGACTTCAGTAAAAACTACAAGATCGAATCGCTCAGGATTTTCGCATCCGCCAAGTGACGGCATAACACCGCCCTGCAGCATCGTAATTCCTTTATTTCGACATATCTCTTCTGTTCTTGGGTCGTACTCAGTCCCAAATACCTCACAACCCAGGCCTTTGAAAATACTCAGAAACTCGCCATCGCCACAGCCAATATCAATGACACGCTTGGCTTTCGACAAGTTCTTCAGACCTAAGGCAACTTCCCCCATTTTTTGTAATGTCGTTTCTGTTCGAGCAACCTCTCTGGAGTAGCCCCCATAGACCTTATCCAATTCCTCCTGGGAAGGTTTCATATTGGAGAAGACAAAAGAACACATTTCACAAGTGACCAAATGATCCTTTTCGTAACCCTTCATATTCCGCAATTGTTCGGATTCACAGATCAAACAGTTTGCAATTTTTGATTTCATATCAAAGCCCATAGGTCATACCTTAAATAGCCTGGAATTTTTCAAAGGGTGTAGCCCGGACATCTAAAGTTGCAAGGCCGGCGCGTTCCGCCGCCTCAATGCCAGCGTCTGAGTCCTCGAACACCAGAGCGTATTCGGCATCAATACAAGCCATCGCCAAGACTTTGAGAAAGCCCTCCGGGTGTGGCTTGGCGTGGATGACATTTTCGGCGCACAACATCGGATCAAACCAGCCCGTGTATCCAAGTTTTTCCATCGCAAGCGTAACCGTACCGCGCGAGCCTGATGAATACAGCGACAGGCGGTAACGCGGCCTTGCCCATCGGAGGAACTCATCCACGCCGGACAATGGGCGCAATTCCTTCTGGATCAGCATTCGGACACGGGTTTGCTTGGTGTGCGTCAGTTGCTGGAGTTGGGATTGTGGAACATTCACGCCGACCGTGGCAAAGCACACGGCGAGCGCGTCGAGGGTGCGCAGACCCGCGATGGCCGGGTAATCAACGCAAAGCCCCCAAGGCTCAAGCACTTCATTGAAGGCCACGGCGTGAAGATGACTGGTATCCGCCAGCGTACCGTCAAAGTCAAATACCAGCAGCCGCTTGCCGGGCAGTAGTTTGTGCAGCGCCTCGGCGGTAAGCGCAGTCACGGCAGCACCGTTGCCGCTTCGTAAAGGGCCAAAATGGTCTGCACCACCTTGGGACCATCGTGCTTTCCCGGAGATGCGGGGGATTCAAAAGCATCCACCACGCGACGCACTGGTACATCGGCAAAGCCAGCTTCGTCATAGTTCACGTAGGTCTCATCGGCCTTCAAGCGACTCTGGTTCACCAGCATCACGTCAAACAATTCTTCCATGCTGTAATCGCGCGGGTCGGAAAGATTCAAGTACCGGTGGGCACCGCGTATGTAGTCCGACGCCTGGTAGCTCGGTGTCTCGTAATCTGCCCCAATGTTGGTGACAAACACCTTGTAAGCCGATTTGTTGTCGGCAATGGCCTGAGCCAGCCCTGCCGACATGTAGGTAGGGTACAGCGATGAATGCTGCGTCCCTGCGGAATAAATAATGATGTCCGCTTGCTGCAATGCAAGCCTGACCCCTTGCGAGACAGTCACAAAACAATGGTGCCGGTCCAGGTAGTAGCGCTTTTCGTTCATATCCAGCAGCTCGAAACGCGGTTTGTCGAGACTACCGTCCAAGAGATAGACACGCTCTATCCGCACATTGGATCGCAGCTCGACGATATCGGCTTCGCAATACAGCATTTCGCCGTTTTCGCGCAGACCCACGAGTTTCTTATCCTCTATGCTGGTAGGCAACACCGTGCCCTTGAGCTTGAACAGGCGGTCGATGTAGCGCGTGGCGGTCTCGATGTTTCGATCAAAGGTCAGAAAAGCGCCCGCATAGATACAGTTCATGATGGAGCAGTCGGCAAAGCTGAACTGCTCGCCTCTCGCTTTTTCAATCACCGCAAGGCCATCGAGGAATTCCCGCAGAAAGCGACGCAAAGCCTGGTCGACCTTACGATTGGCAAACTGTACCCCGACCAGATCGATTAAAGAAGCGTCGGCAAAGGCCCGCAAAGAGGCCAGCACCTTGGCACGGTCACAAGCTTTCGGATAACGGTACTGAAACACCTGCAAGTGGGCTGTATGGTCAGGGTCGCTTTCCGGCAGCAGCAATTCCTGCACCTTGCGAATATCCGACGGGCCCAACATACCGAAAAAGCGTCTGATCTCACCTGTGGACTTGCCATCGTCGTAGGCATTGACCACTGATGTCACATGAAGGCCCTGCTGGCCAAGCAATGCAGGAATCAAGGCCGCAGCACCGCGACCACCATTGATGATTACGACGTTGAGCATGTTTTCCTTACTGGTTGAACAAATCTTGAATAAACCGTGTGATAGCGGCGAATGCCCTCAGTTAGAGAGAACTGCATGCTGGCAGTACGCCCGTGACGCTGAGGTGAACGAACAATGGCTAGAAGCTGGGCCATCGCTTCCTTGAGCGCTTCATCGGAAAAATCATGCACGAGCACCGAATCATTGATGCCCGGTCTGATGATATCGTCCATATCGCCAACGCCAGCATTCGCAAGAACCGGAATGTTACAAGCGAACAATTCGGCGAGTTTGGTCGGGGACACGCCCGCTGTTGATCGGTCAGGGCGGATAAACACAACGGAAAGATCAAAGACTGAAAGATATTTCGGCACGTCAATTCGGTCTGCTGAGACGACACGGACATCCGCTTCATCCACTCCGAGAGCTTTCACAAAACCAATAATCTCCGACCTGGGCGTTGGCGACACGAACAAAAACTTTGCTGTTGGCTCCATTGAGCGCAGTACCTGAAAGGCGCGGCACATCTCCGCCGGGATGTAGTCCGAGTGGAATGTTCCGAGATAACCAAATACAAAATCACCGCTGCCAATCCCGATGGTTTCGCGAACTTCAAGCCGAGCCGAACGAGAAATGCTCCTTGTGTCAAACAAGTCAACATCTGCACATGTCGGAATAACAGTCAGTCGCTCGTCTGGAGCCTGCTGCTTGTCCTGCAGATAGGTCTGATGCAAGATGCATTTTGCCTTTTCGGTCAAGGTCACGATGTGGTCCGAATTTCGAATCATCCAGCCTTCACGTCTTTTGAAAAATCGGTAAACGAATTTGAAACGCAGGGAATGGATTCCGCGATCAGCCCAAAAATCTCGAAAGTCAAATACAAGCGGAATATTGAACCGTCTTTTTATCAATAAGCCAATCATTGTCGGCAGAAAGCTGCGGCAGTGGACCAACCGAATATCTGATTCCCAGATGATTCGCTGGGAGATTCGGTACATACGAAACAAGTCAAAAATAGTGGCAATCAACGGCGGTTTGTTATGGTAAGTCACATAGCGCCAGTCGATGCCGGCCGTCTTCAAGCTCTCCGTAATCCCCTCGCGAAAACTCGTTGTTGTAAATTTTTCAGCACTGACCACCGTAATTGCAAAGCCTTCGTGCGCCAAGCCGAGCAGATAGGGAAGCACCTGCGATTGCCCAATGTGATCCGCTAATCCATTATGGGTAATGTATAAAACGCGCATTCTTAAAGAATCTCATTAAGCAATTGAAGCCACAGAGGCGAAACAACTTCCGGCGTGAACAGTTGCGCACGCGCACGTGCACCAACCGACAGGCGATTGCGCAATTCCGTATCCGCGGCTATGCGCAAAATATGAGATCGCCAAACGTCCAGGGATACCGGCACGGATGAGTTAGGTACCGGCAATAGAAATCCACAGCTTGTCTGTTCAGGCTCCGTTCGTCCGGGCCGGTAGGCTGCAGCACCTCCCATGACATCATGCACCCCCCCACCACTGCAGTCGCTGGCCAATGCCGGAACCGCGACCGAAAAGCCCTCAATCAAAACCATGCCCAAACCCTCTGCGATCGACGGGAGTACCTGAAAATCACATCTGGCGATATATGCCACCGGATCTTGCACGAAGCCGGTAAGGATGACATCACTGACAACATCCTCGAAGGAGTTCCCCGCTTTCAGGCCGAGTCTTGCGATAAGCTCTTCCGCATGTCTGCGCAGTGGGCCGTCTCCGATCATCACCAGTTGAAGAGTCGACTTCGCTTTGAATGCTTCAGCGAATATTTCAATCAGAGGCGCTACATTTTTTTCGGTAACGAAACGACCGCACCAAACCATCCTGATTCGTTGACTCGCCTTCTCAGACTGATTAGTAATACGAGTCGGCACACAATTGTGGATCACGCGACTCCTGGATTCCTCCAAGTGGAACAGGCTGCGTATTTCATCGCCCAGCGGTCGACTAACCGAAACGACGCGGTCAAATTGTCGATATACGATGGACACGTACGTCCGAAAGCGGAGCAAAAGGCGATTTGTTGGATTAAAAACGATATTAATATGGCATATCGCAATTTTTCGGTCATTCCCCATGGAAAGAATGCTCAGAAGATCAGCCCGCCACAGATTGCTAATCGTCAATGCGACGCCGAGTCGGCGCTTCGCCTGCCACAACCGGTACGCGTCGTATATATAGGAAACTGGGCGGAGAAGCAGGGGCAGCTGTAGAGACGGCCCTAGCTGCACAAAGCGGGCCGGACTTTCGAAATGTCGCGTAGATCCGGGAGCATCAAACGAAAGCTCATAAACATCGAACCGTTCGGACAGTAGCTCGCTCAACGTCGAGACCACTCGTTCTGTGCCTCCTGTACCGGTCAAAGACTGGCAAAGAAGAGCTATTCGATGCCGCATGTCCGTTCCTCCCGTAGAGGAATTTGGAAATCACCCACCTTAGGATGCTTGCAACGCAATGATCATGGGATAAAACGCTTTCTCGAATCGCCCAATCGGGACGACGCTCTTGCGCTCCCCCGCAACTACACGCATCAAACCGTTAATCACCTTGCGTCCTGGAAATGTCCAACCTTTGGGCAGCCCAGGAAATGATTGAACTTCATAAAATTGGTCATAGCCATTGGACTTCAACCAGTCCACGACTGCTGAGGAACCCTGAGCGATATCGGCGGGCTGCTGCTCAAACAGAATCCCTGGGCGCGATCGTAACAAAAGCTTTATCGCCCCCTTGAGAACTGGAAGTTCGTGTCCCTCCACGTCGATCTTGATTAGTCCCACTGAACGTGACGCCAGCGCATCCAACTCATCCAGTCTTTTGACTGTCACCGAGAAAGTATTTGACTGATCCTGAGACCCGCCCACCAGTTGCCCGCCACCCCAGTTGCCTGGACTGAATGAAAGCGCCATTTCACCGCCTGTATCAGAAGCGCCGATGTTAAACGGCTGAATGTTACCTCTTAGTTTCACGTTGAAGCAGAGCAGCTCAAAAACCCGCGGATTGGGCTCAAGCGAGACAACTTGCTCAAAATGCTCGGAAAAATACAGCGAGTGGTTCCCAATGTTTGCACCAACATCGACGGCTATCCCGGCAACGAGCGCCCGCTTACCAAGAAATTTAAACGTTGCCGCTAAATCCGCCGCTTCGTAGCGCCCTTTTATATTGATTTCATGCCCTATGTGATCGAAGGCAAATGCGGCGATCGATGGATATCCAAGCCGTAAATGCAGCGCGCCACGGTATGCAAGATACCGGGATGCAAAATAGTCTAGTACTTGGACAAGAAATTTCATGCTCGCTCCTTTGCTTCGCTTTCCAATTTTCGCTCCCTTTGAACAGCATTGACTGCCGCCTTAAAACTGAGGCCGATGTAATTTGGATTCAAAATCACGCTCGCTTGACACCTCTAACGACAGATGCGGACATGCCGTTGCTTATTCGTTCAATGCCAGCAAAAGTCACGCTGGCGCCATGTCGTTCGAACATTTTCGCTACATCTGCGATGCGCTGGGGGTGGTCGTGTCCGGGAGAATACTGGTCAAACGTGTCGAGAATTGACCACTCCCGGAGTTCGGACTTGGTGAGTGTCGCGGGGAATGACTCCTTCACGTTGCATACGGGCAGGAACCGGGTCAAAACACCCAAGCCTATGCGATGCAGGAAGAAATGCGCCTTGATCAGCCAGTCGATGTTTCCCTCGATGAGACTGAAAAGCCGGTCGTGCGACATACGTTTTGTTATCGGACGCAGGATGTATTTGGCATTGATTTTGGTCCACCAGCCTTTGATTGTATAGAAATCCACTGCGATTTCACTGCCCGGCTTGGCCTTGTCAATTAGCGCTTTGATAGACGCATCGAAGTCAGGTGTGTGCTGAAGCACCCCAAAACAAAAAACCTTGTCAAACGAATTGTCGGGAAACGGCAACTCATAAATACTCGCCTGAAATAGATGAAAACGACCCGGTGCAATCTGGCCGTTGCTCTTCATATTTGCCGTGACGGCATCAGAATAGTCAACGCTGTAAAGCGTAGCGTTCGTATGATCCAGCACCACCTTGCTGAATCGGCCAGCGCCCGAACCGACTTCAAGTACATTTTTACCAGATAGATTTTCTTCGTCCCAGTGGGTTTGGGCAAAAAACCTGCGGCGACTCAAATCCAAGCCGTTGTCTTCACGATCAAGCTGAGTCTTAGGAAACTTGTTCCACTGAATTCCAAAATTTTCTGTGTAATTGTCCAGATCGGCAATTCGGGGAACACCATTAATGATTGGAAAGGTTTTACCTTCAAAATCGGAAAAGCTATCCCCCTCAAAGTGAAGCGGACAATTATTCTTGGGGTTGATTATTGTGATGGTCATAAAGAAAGTCGGATAAAACTTTTCGGGCCTGAAGATTAATGCCAATCACGTTGTGCTTTTTTCCAGGCATAAAACACCATTGGAAACGAGACGCATGAGAGCACGAACAGGTAACTTGTACTCGCACCCAGTGGGCCGAAACGCGAACCTAATTGCCAGACCATCAAGCCCATCACCAGGCCTGACAGCATCCCCGCCGTCAACAGGACTTCCCTTTTGTGAGCCCGCAAATACACAGACAGGCTACTCCCCCACAACGAGAACACCGCACCTGCCGCCAGCAGTGCAACAGCAAAGGGAGACAGCACTCTATTCGCAAGCTCCAGATGCATTTCAGTCATCAGGTAAAGGGTGCCGAGCAGCAGGACTACTCCCACCAGCATCATGGACACAGCCAGTAGCGTCGCCTTTCGCCACTCTGCATCAAGCCGGTCAAACTCACCTCGGGCAATAAGAATACCAAAGCGCGGGGCGTTCGCCATAAACCAAATCGATGCTATGGATTGAACAGCACCGATCAACTGCAAAGACATCCCCATTTGCCCCGCTGCCACGGGACCATGGTAGTGAAACATCACTGGCGTAAACAATCCAAACACGAAGTAGTTCATGACTCCCTGCAGACCCAAACGCCACTGCATGGGAAGTATCTCTATTTTCCAGTCTATAGAAGCCGCGACAGGGGACCTTAAAAACGGCCTGAAAAAATGCCGTCGACTGACAACCAGGTAATAGATGCAGAACACAGCAGATACCGAACTCAATGCGGGTGCCGCCCAAAGATTCGCACCGGCCGCAATGGCCATCCAAAAGCTGAGATTGCTGGCCAGGGACTGCCAAACTCTGAATTTAGCGACCGGTGCAACCTGCTCGCAGCCCTCCAGCAACGAGAGAAACGGCATGCACCACAACAACATGGACGAAAACGCGATATGCAGCAGCCAGGGTACTTGCCAATCGATTCCATGCGTCTGGGCTTTGCCAAGAAACCAATAGCCCCCCCCTCCCGCCAGCACAAAAAATACCAATGCAGCGACCGCATACCATTTGAAGACAAATCTACCCAAGCTGACCAGCCTGGACAAGGCCTGCGGATCACCCTCGATACTTCCGTCCTTGGCAAGGATCAGCCTGGACCATTCGTGACTTGCCACGTTAGAAATCACGAGGTACAACCCCAGCTCGACAAAGGACTGCAGGGCCACCAGGCTGGCAAATGTGTAATAAAAGCCTTGCACCTCCGGGGGAAAGTACATGCCGATTAAAAACAGTCCCAGCAATCCAGCGCCTGCCTGCCATGACTTCAGCAGCACTGAAAAAGCAACGGCACGGCTCAGACCGAAATGATGAGTAAAAAAAGCACGCATGGCAATTTCGGTCATTCGGAATTTCGCAAATTGGCCCTGTCATAGGCCTCAGGCGACCCAATATCCAGAAAAAACTCTTTCGTTTCATAGGTGTAAATGCGGCCAACCAGTTGCTGGAGCACCTCTGTACTGAAATCCGCCACCGTGCTTAACTCCGTAGCCAGGGTCTGAAGTAATTCCGCAGACAGCAAATACACGGCGCCATTGGCCAGATTACCCGGCGGGTTGGCTACCTTTTCATGGAAGCCCACCACCACCCCACGCGCATCCAGCTCAACAATTCCGCAAGACGCCGGGGTTTCGGAGCGAAAGGTCATCATGGTCATCAAACAGCATGATGGGCGTCGCGTGTGCGCCTGCAAAAAGCCATCAAAATCCGCAAGGCAGTAGTTATCTGCGTGAATTAGCAGGCCATCCTGGCCTTCAAAAAAATCAAGATTGGCAATTAAAGTTCCGGCGGTACCCCATAATTCATTTTCATGCGCCAAAGTTACCTGGTCGCGATAAGGGCTGGCTGCAACAAACGCCTGCACGCGCTCTGACAGGTAATGGGTGTTGATGAGAAACGGGCCTATCCCGGCCTGGCTCAGACGATCAAGCCAGACGCCGAGCAGGGCTTGCCCCTTGATAGGCACCAGGCATTTCGGAATGGTGTCGGTCAAGGGCCTCAATCGGGTGCCAAGCCCGGCCGCCAGCAACAGCGCCTTCATCAGCTCAGCTCCCGCAGAAGTTCTTCAGTGCGTAAAGGCATATTGCCAACACGCCCCACTTGTACAGCAGCAGCGAGCGACCCCAAACAGGCCGCCTCCCAGATGTTGCCGCCACTGGCCAGCGTCAGCGCACTTGCGATCAAGAGACTGTCTCCCGCACCCGCCACATCGCGCGGCGCGGCGTTCAGGGCGCCGACCCTGTCTGTTAACCAGTCATCGCTGCCGCCATCGCCAGCGTGGATCAGCAGGCCCTCTTCACCCATTTTGAGCAGAACATTGCCAGCAGAAGACTCTCGCCGTAGAACTTCAGCAAGAACCACCAGACCATCTTCGCGGTTGCGCGTGCCAAGGCGCGCTTCGTGCTCTGTTGGCGTCAGCAGATTCATGCCCCGAAAACGGCTGATGTCCCCTACTTGAGAAGAAGATTGACTATCTGCAGCCAGCATCACACCCCGAGCCTTGGCCATGGCCGTGACCTTGTCCACCACCGGCTGGGGCAAACAACCATAGTTGAAATCTGAAAATACGAGCAAATCAACACCTAGCATGGCCTCCTCTATTTGCTCAAGCAACCGGGCTTGCAGTTGGGTAGAGATAGCGCCCTGATGCAGATGGCTTACACGCAGCAGCGTTTTTCCCTGGCACCGATACCGCTGCTTCAAGGTCGTTGGGCGGCTGTCGTCAGCCAGCAAGCGAACGGGTACCCCTGCAGCCGCAAGCTCGCTCTGGGCAAACTCGCGAGTAGCGTCGGCACCCGTCACGGAAACGAAGCGAACCTGCGCCCCCATGCCCGCCGCATGCGCAGCCACAATGCCCGCACCGCCGATGAAACGCGTCGAATCTATGGGGGTGACCACAATGGTCGGGTCCTCCTGAGACATGCCTAGTGGTTGGCAGGTAATGTATTCATCGATGATCAAATCACCGACGACACACACTTTTACCGATGCAAACTGCTTTAGCAGGCCCTGCATTCTTGAGAGGTCAATGCCATGACGCTCCATGTAGTCAGCGGGCAAGCTGATGGATCTGAAATTGGCTTCCAGAAATTCTTTGCGCAGCAGATCCACCGAAGAGAAAACAGACTCACCGGAGCTGAACAACAGGCGACCACCAAACTTCCCTAGCGCTTGCAACTCAGCATTGAAGGCATGTTCGTGCTCTTTCCCTTTGACGACAATATCGGGGCGCAAGCGCTCAATGACGTCGGCAATCGGCTCATCCATCAAGAACGCTTCATCGACCCAACCGTTGCTCTGCACCCCCTCCAAACGAAGCCCTTCCGGTACATGGGCACCTTTACCAGCAATACGGTCAGAGTAAACTGCAACCAGTAGTCGCGCACCACACTCGCGAGCAAAACGCAGGAGACGCATATGCCCTGGATGCAGGACATTGAAATTACCCGAGACCAAAACCACTTTATCGGTCATAAAAAATTTCTTTTTATTAAGCTACAACCCAAAAAATTCACTCGGAATACTCATTAAATAATTTCAGAATTGTTTCCTTGCTATCTTTACCCAGATAGAATTGACATGATTTACTGTAAAAATTTGGGGCTTTTCCTGCAACATTCCCATTTGACAGAATGCCTGCCCGATAATTTTCAGGATAATCCATGGTGCGATCAATCATTACTGTCCACACTTTCTCCATAAGACCAGATATTGCCAAGGGACCAGACGCAACCCCCATATTCATCCATGCACGTTGATATAGTGCCGCTCGCAATTCTATGTTCCAACAGGCCGAATCAAAGATCTCAAAATTATTGATTTTTCCTAGTGTGGCGACGCCGTGCATCGATGCGTCTGGCACAAAAACAACTCTGTATTTCAAGGGGTCAAGCTCACCTGCAAAATCAACCCAAGACGCTATGTCTGAATTACGGCTTGAAATATAGTCATAGGTTCGCAAAGTGATGGTGACGATTCGTCGAGTATCAGTCGCAGGAAAATATGCTTCGACAATTTTTTGGGCAGTATCACAAATAGTCAAAACAGGAAGATAATTTAAACCTGGCGTATCCAGCCGAACGACGGCCGTCTTGGGGCTGGCATATCCATACCCTTCAGGATGAATACTGTGATACCCTTTGACTACTTCAAAGCCCTCTTTATGGTCAAGAATATATACCCTACTGACAGAGGAAAATAATCTCGATAGAGGTATAATTAGATTAGTCAATCTCCAGTCAATGTTATCGAAGCCTACACCAGCCACATAACTCTCTTCGCGCGAGTTCGCCAGATTCAATCTGGTCACCAGCAATATATCGACATGTGTCTTACCGGCTCGGCGACGCAACCAATCCGCATAATACATGTAATGTAAAAAATCAAATGTGACTGGATTTAAAAGCGTGTCGTACACAAAAAGTAATCGGTCATCATTGCCATTTGATAAAACCGACCTGTTGGGCACAAATATGCAGTAGATCCGCCGGAGAGCACGGACAAGCCAATTGGAGGGCACCAAGAACTCGTTCTGCACTCTGTAAACGAAGCGCTTAGGATTCGAAAACAACAACTTTAGAGCTATCCATAATTTCTTCATGAGATTTCAGGGTTATTTTTATATATTAGGTGCGTCCACTGTTTCCGACTTTTTTTTCATTCAGGTACTGGCGGGAAAACTTGCTCATGCAGATTGGCCGAGGGTTGTATCGATTTCGACCAGCGGCCGTCCTACCCGATGCTGTTCCAGGTCGTCCAGCGCCTCGTTGATGGCCTCCAGCGGATATCGCTTGGTGATGAGTTTCTCGAGCGGCAACCGGCCTTCCAGGTAAAGCTTGGCGAACATCGGAATCTCGCGGTCGGGATTGCTGCTGCCGCCCCAACTGCCTCTGATCTGCTTGCCGCATATCAATTCATAGGGGTCGATCGAGATGCGCTTGCCATGTTCAGGATGCGATGCAAAAACGCATACACCACCTCCGCGCCGCACCGACTCAAAAGCTTGTTCGATCACGCTCACCTGGCCCGACGCTTCCACGGCGTACTCGACGCCAATACCACCCGTCATGGATCGAATCTCACTGACCGGGTCGGTTTGCGTTGCGTCGATCGTGTGCGTCGCACCAAAAGAGCGGGCCAGCGACAGTTTGTCGGCAGACACATCGACCGCGATGACCTTGGCACAGTCGAACAGCATGGTCGCCATCAACGCGCTCATGCCGATACCGCCAAGGCCGAAGACAGCAATGCAGCTCCCTGGTGCGGGGCGCAAGTCATTCGTAATGATGCCGGCGCCGGTGGGCACCGCACAACCGAAGAGCACTCCGACGTCTAGCGGCACACCCACCGGCAAGGGCACAATGCGGTTCTCGGAGACCAAGGCGTACTCATTGAATGTCGTGACTCCACCGGCATTGATGTCCTGCGACATACAGGCGCAACGGTACCGCACGCCACCGCCATCGAGGCCACTACCCTTGATCCAGCCCAGGACAACGAGGTCGTTAGGTTTGACCTTGCTGACGCCCTCGCCCACTTCGATCACTTTTCCGGTACCCTCGTGCCCCAGCAAGTGCGGCAGGTAAGCGTCTGCGCCGCGGCGTCCGCGTACTTCCATCAGCTGGCTGTGGCATACCCCGCTATAAGCGAGCTTCACCAGCACCTGCCCACATCCTGGTGCTGGGCACTCAATCCCCGACATCACACCAAGGGGTTCGCCGAGGCGAGAAAGGACGGCGGCTTTCATCTCAAACCTGATGGGCTTCAGGCTTACCAAGGCATCACCGGCTTCGCGCTCAAGAACACGCTGCCTTCTTTGTAGCTGAAAGGCACATCATCGAGAGACCCGAACAGAGCACAGCCGCGCTTTTGCGAGAAGATGTTGATACCCGTACTGGAAAAATGATCGAACACCGCGGCAGCATTTTTAGGGGCGCCGATTTCGACCAAAGCGCAAATTCGCCACATGGTCAAGGTTCCTTTTTTTGATAATTTAAAGTGCACGTAGCGCGTCAAGCTGCTCTACGGGGATCAGCGGCATCTGGTTGTCAAGCGTCGCGCCTGCCTTGAGCACCGGATACAACTTCTGATTTGGGTTGATTTCTATATTGCAGAAAACCGGACCTGACATGGCGTAGGCCTCCTTCAGCTTGCGCGCAACGTCGGAGCTTCTGGAGATGTTGACGACCGGTAGTCCCATGGCCTTAGCGACATTCGGAAAATCCGACAATCCCAGACCCGAAGCGGGGTCCACTCCGGCATAGTTGCCGTCGAGCCAAGTCTCCAGTGTCTGCTTCTGGATGCCGTGCGAATGATTGTTGAACAGAACAATCTTCAGGGGCAACTTATGCCTGACCACCGTTGCGAGTTCACCGAGACAAAGTTGCAAGCCGCCGTCGCCAATAATGCAGGTGATCGGCCGGCCCGGCGCCGCTGCGGCGCCGCCTATGCCCGCCGGAACCGCATATCCCATTGGCGTGAAGTTCCATGCTGACAAAACCCTTTGATCAGGCTTAACCCTGAGGTTGTTGCAGGTCCAGGTCAAGTTTCCGCCAGTATCGACAAACACAATCTCGTCATTGGCGAGCACGTCTGATAGCTGACGCACGAAGTGGTGTGCATCGACAAAACCGGCCTGATCGACCGGCGCCGCCGGAATGTCGTCGGGCAGCTCTGCGCGCCAGCGGTCTATGGTTGCCAACCATGGCTCGATGGCGGGTGCCTCAAACTGCTTGACGGCCACCTTGACAGTGTCGAAAAAATCTTCCATCAGGCACTGAATGCGTTCCGCGATCTCGATGCCGTAGCCGTCGAATTTGTCCATCTCGCCCTGGTCTGCATCGACCATGACGATTCGCGCCTTCGATGCAAAGGTGCTGAGAATGCCGCCCGTGAGATTTTGCGAAAGCCGGGTACCCAGGCAGACGACCAGGTCAGCGTGCTGGACGACAAAATTGCCAAGGCGCGAGCCGTACACGCCAAAGGTGCCGACGCGATGCCTCCAGTCGTACGGAACCAGATCGAGCCCGGCCCAGGTTTGCAGCAGCGGAACCTCGACATGCTTGAGAAACTCGCGAAGCTCGTCCACCCTGCGCGGCGTACTCAAGCCGCCACCCAATACGATGACAGGACGCTTCGCTGCAGAAATCTGCCTCAGGAGCGACTGCAGCTGCGCCGACAAGCCAACTGAGCGCGCTTGTGCTGGCGCGGCGTAACGCGGCAGCGCTGCGGTATCGACCTGCGCACGCTGGAGGTCGTCGGGAATGTCCACCAACACCGGCCCTGGCCGGCCAGCCTCGGCCTCGGCGTAAGCGCGATCCAAGACGCTGGCGACCTGGTTGGGGTCGCGCAGTTGTTCGGCGTATTTGGTCACGCTGGAGTAGATAGACAGGGCGTCGGTTTCCTGGAATCCGACCTGGCGCACCTTGCGTTCACCTTTAAGCCTGTGCGTGGCAACTTGTCCGGTCAGCATCAGTGCCGGTACCGAATCATAATAAGAACAGCAGACTCCGGTGAGCAGGTTGGTGGCGCCCGGGCCACTGGTCACAACACACGCACCCATGCGGCCCGACACGCGGTAATACCCGTCGGCCGCCATGGCGGCGGACTGTTCATGGGCAACAAACGTCGTCCCGACGCCAGCATGTTTGGTCGCCGAGTCAAACAGATGGACGGCGGCGCCGCCCGACATCCCGAAGACATGCTTTGTTCCTCGGGAGTGCAGGTAGTCGATTGCGTAGTCAGTTAGCTTCATATCTTGCTTCATCGGTTTTTTTAACCTCGGTCATGAGGCGCGCCGGAGTTTATAGCTGTCCGGATTTGCAATGAGTTCTTCAATGAATTTTGGATCACGCCACTGGTCATGGACCAAGGAGAAATTTCTGCCGCCGACCGCGCTGCGGGGCGCCGACAGACACCAATCAAGGCACTCGGCGACAGTTTCAAGCGAGGCGCCCACACCGTCTGCACTGTCCATGAATTGGCGCGTCTTGTCGAAGTTGGGTCCGGCTGCCCCACCGGCAGCCAGCGTCTGCTGGTGAATCTTGGTATTGACCCAGCCTGTGCCGATGATGGACACCTGCAGATCCGGGCATTCGCTGTCGAGCAACTCCGTCATCTTGATGAGAGTGAGCTTTCCGAGACAGTAAGCAGAATAGTTGTCAAATGACCCATTGGTGCCGCCACCCGCGAAAAATATCACCTTGGATAGCGCTGCCCGGTTCCGCAGACCATGGATCGCATGCAACACCCTCAGCTGGGCCGTCGAGTTCGTGATGACGCTGCTTTCCCAATCGTCGAAATCAGTGGAGAAAAAAGGACCGATCGGGTCGAGCAGCCCCGGCGCGCTGACCAGCGTGTCCCAGAAAAATCCGGAAGCTTCAAGCTGCTCCGAAAAGGACTTGACCTGCTCGCCAGAATTGATATCAAGGGGAAAAAGTTTCGCCCCGGCCTTTCCCAGTTCTGCGACGCGCGGCGTCCGGTTCCGGTACGTGCCAACAACTTCGGCGCCGCCGAGCAGGTAGTGCTCAGTTAGGTGGGCGCCGATATCGCTGCTTGCGGCAAGTACGATGATCCTTGATCGATTCATTGCAGGCAAATCAGAAGGGGCCGGAGAACCAGTCGCCCGGCACGTCATGGGGGTGTTTGCGCTGTTTCGCAAGCGAGGCAAATTCAACCTGGCGTGAGAGCATTGCGCCGATCTTTTCGGCAATATGCTCTGCACGCACGTGATAGCGCGCCGTCATGGACGGGCCGGTTGCCTCGGGATAATCCGGCATGGCCAATCGCTGCGGCGCGCACTTGAGTGCATCCCAGCAATCCGATGTGACCCTGGCCACGATTTCGCCCGAAATCGAGCCGGTCAGATTGCCCGAATCGAGAACCAGCAGGCGACCGGTCCGCTGCACAGACGCATCAATGGCCTCCCAATCAAGCGGTCGAACACTGCGCAAATCAATCAAGTCGCAGCTGACGCCTTGCGCAGCCAGGTGACTCACAGCATGCACGGCTTCGATCGTCATGTACGACATGGCCACAACCGTGATGTCCGAGCCTTCGCGGAGGCGTCTGGCCTTGCCGATCGGAATGCGGCAGTCGCCGTCGGGCACCTCGCCGCGCAGGTTGTGCAACCAGCGGTGCTCCAGGAATATCACCGGATCGGGGTCGAAGATCGACGACAGCAACAGGCCCTTGGCATCTTCGGCTGTCGATGGCATCACCACCTTTAGGCCGGGCACATGCGCGAACCAGGCTTGCAGGTTCTGCGAATGTGTCGGGCCCTGGCCCCAGCCACGGCCCAATATCATCCTCACAGTCAACGGGACACCTCTTTGTCCACCGAACATGAAACGCCACTTGGCGGCGTTGTTCACAAGCTGATCCATCGAGAGCAACGCAAAGTCGAGCCTTTGGTGCGTCATGACGGGCCGCATGCCATAGAGTGCAGCGCCTATGCCGATGCCGGTCATCGCATTTTCGGACGTGGGCATGTCGAAGACGCGCTCAGGTCCGAATTTCTGCTGCAGTCCCAGCGTCGTGCCGAAGACACCCTTGGGGTCGTCAACACCCAGCCCGTAGCAGAGCACATTGGGGTCAAACTCCATTGCCACTGAAAGCGCGTCGTTGATGGCCGCGGCAAAAGTCTTTACTGCCATATCAGGCGCCCACGCTTTCCGGCTGGATGCCTGCTGCCGACGACTCGACATGGTAGAGATCCATATACGCGCTTGCAGCATCTGGGAACGGCGACGCATCGGCGAATTCAAAAGCCGCGTTCACTTCGCGTTCGATGTCCCGGTCCATCTGCGCCACTTCAGCGGCAGAGACGATACCGTCGGTCAGTAGTGCTGACTCAAAACGGGCGATCGGCTCCCTCGCCTTCCAGCCCAGGTACTCAGCCTCGGTGCGATAGCCGATGTCGTTGTCGTAGTTCGGTCCGCAATGTTCGAGCCAGCGGTAAGTCGAGAACTCGAGCAGCTGCGGTCCACCGCCGGCACGAATGCTGGCGAGCGCTTCATTTGTCTTGGCGTAAACCTCGGCTACGTCGTTGCCGTCGCCGCTGCCGGTCTTCATCCCGAGGCTCTCGGCCATCTTCGCGATGCTGCGACCTTCGGGCTGCCTGACACACAAGGGAGAGTACACCGAATAGAGATTGTTCTCGCAGAGGAACAGCACCGGCAATTTTTTCACGACTGCAAAGTTGACCGATTCAAAAAACACGCCAGTCTCGACGGCGGCATCGCCGTGGAAAACGCAACTCACCTGCTCAGTGCGTTTGCATTTCATGCCGTAAGCCAGCCCGACCCCTATCGGAATCGTACCCGCGACGATGGCGGTACTGCCCATGAAACCGACTGACTCGTCGATCAAGTGCATGGAACCACCTTTGCCGCGCGAGCAGCCGCCGACCCTGCCGTAAATCTCTGCCAGCATGGCTGGCAAGCTGCCACCCTTGCCGAGATAGTGAGCATGTGCCCGATGCCCACTAACAGCTAGGTCGGAGCGCCAGAGCGCCAGTCCGACTGCGGAAGAAACTGCCTCCTGCCCAACGGACAAGTGCGTCGGGCAACGCATCTTTCCTTCGCCGTAACGCCTGGCGATTTCCTGCTCGACATGGCGAATGCGCCGCATCTGGAACAGTAGTTGCTTTGCGATATCGGGCGTCATGGAATGAACCAGAAATAGTCGCCGCTATAACCGACTTCGGCGAAAAAAGCCTTCCACTCATCAACGTGCATGATGGTCTGCGCCGTGAGGTTCCAGGCGAACATGCGTTCTTTTTCTTCTTCGCTGCGGTAGGCGTCGACCGTGATATAGGCCTGGCCCTTGCTCACGCGCTGAATTTCACGCAGGGCCTGGCCGCATTCCTCGCGCACCAGGTTATGGATGGTGTTGATGGAAATGACGACGTCGAACGAGTTGTCGGCAAAAGGCAACTTGCGCGCATCGGCGACCTGCACATGCGGCCTCATATCCTCAATCGCATTGGCAATCGCGTATTCCGACACGTCGATGCCTTTAACGGTAATGTCCGGAATGAGCTCGGCCATGTCGTGCATCATGAACCCCTTGGCGCAACCGACGTCAAGCACAGAACTACTGGCCGACAAGCCGAAATGCTGCTGCAGAGTCGGGATCACCGGCTGCCAGAAGCGTGGCAGGTAATTGAAGCCTCCGTAACCCTGGCTACGATCGCCGTCAAAAAACTCTTTGCCGAATTTGCGTGCAATCCGCCGGTCTTCTTCGGTTTTGGTTTGGCCCCTGTCTTCAACGTTTCGCTTGCTTTTGGGGTAGTTCAACAGCAGGTCGATTTCCCTGCCAATCGCATTCTTTTTATCCACGGACGCTTCCTTGCTCAAGATTTTTTAATCGGCTCAAAGTGGAGGTTGGTTAACTCTGAAGATTCAGATGTTTCATCCAGCGCACTGTGTAGCACTGGTCGTTGTCGACAATCTCACCTGTTTTGAATTTTTCAATGACGTCATCAATTGCATCAGCCACTGACGAATTCTGGACAAAGCCCGTTGCCAGCAATTTGTCTGAATTTTGCCGGTAGGAGCGAGGATCGTTGGAGGCTGACACCACGATCTCCGCAGGCACCTTGGCGGCGACTTTCTGTGCAATGTCCAGAATTGAAATATTTTCAAATCCTGCGTTATAGCAACCAGAGGGCAAGTTTGGCTTGGCCAAAAAATGCCGGTACACATTGACCATGTCGTCGATATGAATATTGGGTCGGGTTTGATCACCCCCGAATACAGTCATTTTGCTGTTCTTGAGGGCTTGCATAGTCAGCATGTTGACACTGACATCCAGGCGCATGCGTGGTGAGTAACCGCAAACAGTAGCAGGCCTGATGCAATGAATCTGCATGTCGCCCGAGTAGCTAAGCAAAACACGCTCGGCAACCATCTTCGTCTTGTTATAAGCACTGATGGGAACCAATTCCAGATCTTCGGTGACCTGAGGATCATCCTTCACGCCGTAAACACTTCCTGAACTGGCAAATATGAATTGCTTGACGCCAGCCCTGACTGCACGGTCAGCCAACTGTTGGGTGGCAAGAACATTGACTTCCCATGAAAGAGTGGGGTTCATCTCCACTCCGGGATCATTGGCAATATTGGCCAAATGGATGACCGCATCAACATTTTTTAAAGGAATACTGTCAACGTCACGGGTGTCCTGCTTCAGCACGGTCAATTGAGGATGGGGCTTCAAGTGATTGCCAAACCATTGTGTATCAACAACAGTGATCTGATGACCATCGCGCAACAGCTGTTCTGTGAGCACCGTTCCAACGAATCCGCAGCCGCCTGTAATTAAGATTTTCATGGGGGTTTCTAAAGTTTGTGAATGTAATCTGCCGGCAAGGTTTTTAAAACGTCCAGATTGGCGTCAACCCACGCCAGAGTTTCTTTAAGGCCGTCATCCAGACTAACGGTATGCGACCAATCCAGGTCTTTGCGTATTTTTCCGCTGTCAAGAAGATAGGCCTGGTCTTTACCTAACCGATCCTCAGAAACAGCAGCAAGCTCAGCAAAAGGCGTATCTGTCAGTGCGCATACTTGTTCAACCAGCTCACGAATAGAAACCGTGTCGGGTGTGGAAATGTGATAACTGTCACCCGCCACGCCGTCAACCGCGATCCGATAAGTGGCGTCCGCAACATCCTTCATGTGGATGAAGGATCTGATTGAATGACCGCCCCCATGCAGTTGCATTTTTTTCCCCAGGCGCGCGTAAAGCATGGCGCGCGGAATGATCCGATAGAGCTGCTGCCCTGGGCCATAAACATTGGCGGCGCGGGTAAACACGACGGGAAATCGATAAGCCTTGAAGAAACTCATGAGATGCAAATCACAGGCTGCGCGCGATACCGCATAAGGCGTACTGGGCGCAAAGTGAAAACTCTCCTTAATCCAGCCATCAGTACTGCCATAAGCCTCTGGCGTAGAGACATGAACGTACTTTTTGAGAAAAGCAATTTTTCTGAGTTCGTCGTGCAGCTTCACTTGCCCAACCACATTAGTCTGATACCAGTGTTCTGGGGTGAGCCAGCTCTGCGCAACCATGCCTTGGGCGGCAAAGTTGACAACATATTCAGGCTGGAATTCTTGTATTAGCGCAACTAATTCCGAGAGTTGATGATTGAGATTGATTTGCTGGAATTTGAAATGGCTTTGATTTGGTAGCCATTTATATGGCAAAAATACTGAGTTAAGCTCTTCCGATCGACTAATCCCCAGTACGTCATGCTGGTGTTGCAGCAAATATTTGACGAACTGAGCCCCGGAAAACGAATTGCTGCCTATCACTAAAAATCGCTGACTCATTGAACAGATGCCTCAAGCGGGTTGGCGCAGAGCCACTGCATGCAAATATGTCCAACAATAAGTTGTAGGTCTTCGGCGATTTGCATGTCGTCGATAGCAAAGTGAATAGGGTGCTGCGCGATTGATTTGCACTTTCCGCCAGTAAAGCCCAAAATGGCAAAGGTTGACATGCCCAATGCATTGCCGGCTTCGAGTGCCTTAACGACATTAGGCGAATTACCGCTGCCCGAGAGCACTATGAGCACATCCCCACGATCCCCTTTCACTCTAATTTGTTCAGCATAGATTTCGTCGTAACCAATATCGTTGGCCAGACAAGTCAGCACAGCAGAGTTGGCACTGAGCGCCTCAACCCTGAGCCCGACACCACTGCGCACTCCCGCACCGTAGAGCAGATCATTAGCTAAGTGAATGGCGTTACCGGCACTGCCACCATTGCCACACAAGTAGATACGCCGCCCTGCTTGCCAAGCCTCGCGCAAAGCCTTCCCAAGCAAAGGAACTTGCTGCATCGCATCCAAACATAACGCTTTCGAAAGCTTTTCTGTATATGTTTTTATATGTTTTTGCATTTTTTATAATTATTTCTATATTTTAGTACAGTAGCCGCGCAAGTCCAAAAGGGTGTGCAGTTTGATAGCCGCCTTGTGCGCTCGAAACGGTGCCCACGGATAAACCGACAGGCACAGGTCTATCGTCGTGGCATCGAAGGCGTAGACGGTTGCATCCAAGTCGATCGACATTGGGTCTCGGGCATACAGAGGGCGCGCCATGGCGATCAGGTGTTGCGCGAAGTCGGCGTAGATTTGCCAAGGCCGAGTTGCATTGGCATTGGCCAAGGTGTTGCGAGAAATAGTCTTGCAGCGCAGCCCCATGTGATACAGCCGCTTGGCTTGGGCACGCAAATTGACCTCGATGTCGCGCAAAGACTCGCGGTAGGTCAACTGAGCAAAGGCCATCGTCAAGAACTGATCCATGCAGGTGAACTCTTGGACCTTGTGATCGCCACGGTGAGTGGCCACGCATCGTCGAAAAGTGCTCAATTGAGTATTCCGGTCCAACGTGACCGGTGATTCCGGTATCGTGACCGACGTTCCGGTGAACGTGACCGGAGGGATTCCGGCAACGTGACCGTTGATTCTGGTGATCGTGACCGCTGCAAACGGTCAC
>JBAQTC010000049.1:0-1656 GCA_049296795.1 Burkholderiaceae bacterium | reverse complement strand
CGCGTATTCAGTGAAAGACCGGATCGGTGTAGCGCTGATCGACGATGCCGAAAAACGCGGGCTGCTCGGCGCGGGCAAAGAGATTGTCGAACCCACCAGCGGCAACACCGGTATCGCACTGGCCTTCGTGGCGGCGGCGCGCGGCATCCCTCTCACGCTGACCATGCCGGAAACGATGAGTATTGAACGTCGTAAATTGCTACTGGCTTTTGGCGCTACCCTGGTGTTGACGGAAGGTGCTAAAGGCATGAGCGGGGCGATTGCCAAGGCGGAAGAAATTGCTGCCTCCGATCCCGGTAAATATGTTTTGTTACATCAATTCAAGAACCCGGCTAACCCGGCAATCCATGAGCAAACTACCGGCCCGGAAATCTGGAACGATACCGATGGCAAGATTGACATTCTGGTCTCAGGGGTTGGTACGGGCGGCACGATTACCGGCGTGACACGCTATCTTAAGCACACCATGGGTCGTGCGATCACCTCGGTGGCCGTCGAGCCTGCTGCCAGCCCGATTTTGACGCAAAAGCGCGCTGGTATCGAACTTAAGCCAGGCCCGCACAAGATTCAGGGTATCGGTGCGGGATTTGTCCCAGATACCCTTGATCTCTCGCTTGTAGATGAAATCGAGCAGGTTTCGAATGAAGATGCGGTGTTGTATGCACGCCGTCTTGCACGCGAAGAAGGCATCTTGTCAGGCATTTCATGCGGTGCTGCCGTTGCAGCAGCCGTGCGTCAGGCCAAACGTCCCGAGAACGCCGGGAAGACCATTGTGGTGATTCTGCCCGATTCCGGCGAGCGTTATCTCAGTTCGGTGTTGTTTGAAGGGATGTTCGATGATAAGGGCGTGGCGTTATAACGCGTTGTTTATTCACTCACCTTGCCGCGCAATGATTTAATTTCTCCGCGCCTGGACTTACCCTCCAGGCGTTTTTTCTTTGCGCTTCTGGTCGGTTTGGTCGGTGTGCGTTTTTTGGGTGAATAACCCGCGCTGATAATCAGCGCCTGCAGCCGTTCCAGTGCATCGGAGCGGTTTTTATCCTGAGTCCGGTAGCGTTGCGCCTTGATGATGATCACGTCGTCATTGCTGATGCGACGGTCGGCCAGATGGCGGAGTTTCTCCTTGTATTCTTCCGGTAGTGAAGAGGCGTTGATGTCGAAGCGCAGATGAATGGCGCTCGATACTTTATTGACGTTTTGTCCACCCGCCCCTTGCGCACGTATGGCATGCAGTTCGATTTCGCTGTCAGCGAGGGTGAGGTTATGGCCTATTTGCATGGTTGCCGATCCAGCACCTGTTTCAGATAGAGGCCAGTCACGCTGCGCTTGTTTCTGGCAATGTCCTTCGGTGAACCCTGTGCGATGATTTGCCCACCGCCATCGCCGCCTTCAGGTCCCAGATCAATCACCCAATCCGCTGTTTTGATGACATCCAGATTGTGTTCGATGACCACCACGGTATTACCCTGATCGCGCAGTTTGTGGATGACCTTTAGCAGCAGTGCGATGTCGTGGAAGTGCAGGCCGGTGGTCGGTTCGTCCAGAATATACAGCGTGCGTCCGGTATCGCGTTTGGACAATTCAAGGGAGAGTTTGACGCGTTGCGCTTCGCCGCCAGACAGGGTAGTGGCGGATTGTCCCAGCGTGATATAGCCC
>JBAQTC010000048.1:0-106353 GCA_049296795.1 Burkholderiaceae bacterium | reverse complement strand
AAGAGATGGTGATGCCAGGTGACAACGTCACCATCACGGTCAAGTTGATCAACCCGATTGCCATGGAAGAAGGCCTGCGTTTCGCGATTCGCGAAGGCGGCAAGACCGTGGGCGCCGGTGTGGTTGCTAAGATCATTGCCTGATGTTTTGCGGGACAGACCCAGAAATGCACAGCATTTTTGTGCTGTCCTCAACTGATTAGATTGTAGGGGCGTAGCTCAATTGGCAGAGCGTCGGTCTCCAAAACCGAAGGTTGATGGTTCGATTCCTTCCGCCCCTGCCACCTGATCTGAAAGTCGGGTGAGTGAGTTTTTAGGCCCGCCAGTCACTTGGCGGGCTTCAGCGTCTTAAGGGCGTTGTTTTGAAATGATTTGAAAGCGCGAGAGCAGAAAAATGACAACGTCACAAGTTGAAACTGTCAGCAGTGGGATGGACAAAGCCAAACTGGTAGCGGCCGCGGCATTGCTCTTGGGTGGGCTGGCGTCGTTTTACCTCCTGAATAAACAAGGCCCGGTGCTGCAGTGGTTTATTTTGTTGTTGGCTCTGGCTGCTGCGGTGGCCGTGTTTTTCAGCTCGGAGTCGGGCAAGGAATTGTTTGCTTTCGGACGTGACGCCTGGCGCGAAGTGAAAAAAGTAGTTTGGCCGGCGCGCAAAGAAGCAGTCCAGATGACGGCCTATGTTTTTGCATTCGTCGTGGTGATGGCTTTGTTCCTGTGGTTGACTGACAAGACGCTCGAGTGGCTGTTCTATGACCTGATTCTGGGATGGAAAAAATAATGAATGATGTTGTCGCAAGCTTGACGGCTCAAACTCCGGCCACTGCCGTGGAGCCGAGAAACCCGGACCTGCGATGGTACGTGGTTCACGCCTATTCGGGCATGGAAAAAGCGGTTGAGCGCAACATTTTGGAGCGCATCGCGCGTTCCGGCATGGAGAATAAATTCGGTCGCATCCTGGTTCCGATGGAGGAAGTGGTTGAGATTAAAAATGGCCAGAAAAAGACCACAGAGCGCAAGTTTTTCCCGGGCTATGTGTTGGTTGAAATGGTCATGGATGACGATACCTGGCACCTGGTGAAAAACACCAACAAGGTGACCGGGTTTGTGGGCGGCGCGAAAAATCGCCCGGCACCGATCTCTGAAGCTGAAGTCCAGAAAATCGTGAACCAGATGCAAGAGGGCACTGAAAAGCCACGGCATAAGGTCGAGTTTGTGGTGGGCGAATATGTGCGAGTCAAGGATGGTCCGTTCACGGACTTCAATGGGTCGGTGGAAGATGTGAATTACGAAAAGAGCAAGGTGCGGGTGGCGGTCACCATTTTTGGTCGCTCCACGCCGGTTGAGCTGGAGTTTTCTCAGATCGAGAAAACTTGAAACTTTGCGGGACAGACCAAGATTTTTGAAGAAAATTTGCTCTGTCCTCAACTGAATAGGAATGGCGGGACAGATCAATAAAAGCGAAGCTTTTTTGCGCTGTCCTCAACGGATTAGAAAGTTCGCGTTTTCCGACTCGACGCGAACGGTGTAAGTGAGTCGTTAACCCCGGGAAGCCCGGGCCCAAGATGGGTCTAGGCGTTATTACCCGTAAGGAGAAAAGCATGGCGAAAAAAATCGTCGGTTTTGTGAAGCTGCAAGTTCCAGCAGGCAAGGCCAATCCATCGCCGCCAATCGGCCCAGCACTGGGTCAGCGCGGTTTGAATATCATGGAGTTCTGCAAGGCGTTTAACGCCCAGACTCAAGGCATTGAGCCAGGCACGCCGCTGCCCGTGGTGATCACCGCATTTGCCGACAAGAGCTTTACTTTCATCATCAAAACGCCGCCTGCGACGTCGATGATCAAGAAGGCTATCAAGCTCGACAAAGGCTCGGCGCGTCCGCACATGGACAAAGTCGGCAAGATCACCCGTGCCCAGCTCGAAGAAATCGCCAAGGCCAAAATGAAGGACTTGACGGCGGCTGATCTGGATGCAGCAGTTCGTACCATCGCCGGCTCTGCCCGCTCGATGGGCGTGAATGTGGAGGGCGTTTAAATGTCCCAGCTCACCAAAAAACAAAAAGCCCAACAAGGCAAAATTGACAGCAACAAGCTGTACGCCCTGACGGATGCCCTGACCATGGTCAGAGAATGTGCCACGGCCAAGTTCGATGAATCCATCGATGTGGCAGTGCAGCTTGGCATTGATGCCAAGAAATCCGATCAAGTGGTGCGTGGCGCCGTCGTGTTGCCCAACGGCACCGGCAAAACCAAGCGTGTTGCTGTGTTCGCCCAGGGCGCCAAGGCGGAAGAAGCCAAGGCTGCTGGTGCTGACATCGTCGGAATGGACGATCTGGCTGCCATGGTCAAGGCCGGCGACATGCCGTTTGACATCGTGATCGCAGCGCCTGACGCGATGCGTGTGGTGGGTACGCTGGGCCAAATTCTTGGCCCACGCGGTTTGATGCCGAATCCCAAAGTCGGTACCGTGACGCCCGATGTGGCAACTGCCGTTAAAAACGCCAAAGCGGGCCAGGTTCAATTCCGTGTTGACAAAGCTGGTATCGTGCATTCGACCATTGGTCGTCGCTCGTTCGAACTGGACAAGTTACAAGGTAATTTGGTGGCCTTGGTGGATGCTTTGACCAAGGCCAAGCCTGCGTCAAGTAAGGGTGTGTATTTGCGCAAGATCGCGGTTTCGTCAACGATGGGTGTGGGTGTCCGGGTGGACATGCAAACCCTCGCGGCTTAAACGCAAAAGATTCTGGTTGCCCGCAAGGGCGGCCTGAAGTGGTGGGCTGTTCGGGTTGCAAAGCTTGAGCAGGCCATCCAAGACCGTTGGTGTGCACAGCGTCAGGGGACGAAATTGCACTTAATCGCGAAGTCCAGGGTTCGCCCGAGGCTTTGACCAACGCAGATGGCGATCCCACTGCTATGGATTTGTTCTCATAACAGTTGGTCGCTGCAATGTGGCGTGTTGGAAGGTATGGGGTGGATAGCCCGCCGACCTGCACATTTTTAAGGAGTAGACCTTGAGTCTTAATCGCAGTGAGAAAGAAGCGGTCATCAGTGATGTGACTGGCCTCGCCGCAAAAGCTCAAACGCTCGTGATAGCGGAATACCGTGGCATCGCGGTCGCTGACATGACCAAACTGCGCGAAAACGCGCGCAGCAATGGCGTGAGCCTGAGTGTGTTGAAAAACACCTTGGCCCGTCGTGCTGTCGCAGGTAGCGCATTTGAAGTTGTGTCCGACCAGATGACTGGTCCGTTGATCTATGGCTTCTCTGTCGATGCAGTCGCTGCCGCTAAAGTGGTGGCGGACTTCGCAAAAACCAACGATAAGTTGGTGATTCGCGCGGGTGCATTTGCTGGAAAGTTGTTGGACGTGAACGGCGTGAAGCAATTGGCAAGCATTCCTTCGAAAGAAGTGTTGCTGGCGCAGTTGCTGGGCTTGATGCAATCCCCGATTTCGCGTACAGCACGTGTGCTGGCAGCGATCGCGGAGAAAAAAGGCGCTGGCGTGGCAGAAGTTGCCGCCGAGGCTGTTGCAGCTTAATCGCCGCAACTTGTCGTAAAAAACTGAAATATTGCGGGACAGTCCGGAGCTTGGCGACGCTCTGTCCTCAACCAACTGTAGGAAATTAAAAATGGCATTCGATAAAGACGCATTTTTGACCGCGCTCGACAGCATGACGGTCATGGAACTCAACGAACTGGTGAAAGCCATCGAAGAGAAGTTTGGAGTGAGCGCAGCAGCCATGTCGGCTCCTGCCGCTGGTGGCGGTGCAGTGGCTGCTGCAGCTGAAGAAAAGACCGAGTTCAACGTGATGTTGCTCGAAGTTGGCGCGAACAAAGTGTCCGTGATTAAGGCAGTTCGTGAAATCACCGGTCTGGGCTTGAAAGAAGCCAAGGATCTGGTCGATGGCGCGCCTAAAGCAGTCAAAGAAGGCATAGCCAAGGCTGACGCTGAAGCTGCCAAGAAAAAGCTGGAAGAAGCCGGCGCCAAGGTCGAATTGAAATAATCGACTTTTGCTTCAGGGCTGGGGTGCTCGTGCAGGGCCCCCAGCCCGTTGTTGCTTGTAAGAGCACACCCAAAAATTGATTTGGGCTGGTTTTCTCGGGGGTCGCAAGGCCAACGGGAAATCCTCCGAAACGATTTTTGAGTGTCTTCTGATCCGACTGCAGAAGATGCCTTGGTTCGGGTTGCGTGCAATGCGCAACCGTCCGCCAATGATTGGTAGTGGCCAATCACCAAGCCTAATGACCAGTCGCCTAGGACCCCCAGGATTCCTCAGTCTTTGCCCGGAGATCTCATGGCTTATACATATACAGAGCGCAAGCGGATTCGAAAAAATTTCGGTAACCGTGATAGCGTGATCGAAATTCCCTACCTGCTGCAAATGCAAAAAGATGCCTATACGGCCTTTTTGCAAGCTGATGCGTCGCCCAAGAAGCGCAGCAACGAAGGTTTGCAAGCCGCTTTTGAGGCTGCTTTCCCGATCGTTTCGCACAATGGTTTTGTCGAGATGAAGTTTCTCGAATACAACTTGGCCAAGCCTGGCTTTGATGTGCGCGAATGCCAGACCCGCGGCCTGAGCTTTGGTTCCGCAGTGCGAGCCAAGGTCCAGCTGATCATTTATGACCGCGAGTCCTCCACCTCCCAGAACAAGGTGGTTAAGGAAGTTAAAGAGCAAGAGGTCTACATGGGCGAAGTGCCGCTCATGACCAACAAGGGCTCTTTTATCATCAACGGCACGGAGCGGGTTATTGTTTCCCAGCTGCACCGTTCGCCCGGCGTGTTTTTCGAACACGACAAGGGTAAGACCCACAGCTCGGGCAAACTGCTGTTCTCGGCGCGGATCATTCCCTACCGTGGATCTTGGCTTGACTTCGAGTTTGACCCGAAAGACTTCCTGTATTTCCGGGTTGACCGTCGCCGCAAGATGCCGGTTACGATTTTGCTCAAGGCCATCGGCCTGAACCAAGAATCAATCTTGGCCAATTTCTTCGTCAACGACACCATTCGTCTAATGGACAGCGGTGCCCAGATGGCGTTTGTGGCTGAGCGTTTGCGTGGTGAAGTGGCTCGGTTTGACATCACTGACGCCAAAGGCACGGTGGTCGTTGCCAAAGATAAGCGCATCACCGTTCGCCATACCCGTGAACTCGAAAAATCTGGCGCCACCCACATCAGCGTGCCGGAAGACTTCCTGTTGGGTCGCGTGATGGCCCGCAACGTGATCGATGCCGACACCGGTGAAATCATCGCCAAAGCCAACGAGGAATTGACCGAAGCCTTGCTCAAGAAAATGCGCAGTGCTGGCGTGCAGGATTTTGAGTGCATCTACACCAACGAACTCGATCAGGGCGCTTACATTTCGCAGACCCTGCGCATGGACGAAACGGTTGATGAATTCGCGGCCCGGGTTGCGATCTACCGCATGATGCGTCCCGGCGAGCCGCCGACTGAAGACGCAGTTCAGGCCCTGTTCCAGCGCCTGTTCTACAACCCTGACACCTACGATCTGTCGCGCGTCGGTCGCATGAAGTTCAACGCCAAGATGGGTCGAGCCGAATCGACCGGTCCGATGGTGATGACCAACGAAGATATCTTGGCTGTGGTGAAAATCTTGGTCGATCTGCGCAATGGCCGTGGTGAAGTCGATGATATCGATCACCTGGGCAATCGTCGCGTACGTTGCGTTGGCGAACTGGCAGAAAACCAGTACCGTGCCGGTTTGGCCCGGATTGAAAAAGCCGTCAAAGAGCGTTTGGGTCAAGCCGAGCAAGAGCCTTTGATGCCGCATGACCTGATCAATAGCAAACCGATCTCTGCCGCTTTGAAAGAATTCTTCGGTGCTTCGCAGTTGTCGCAGTTCATGGATCAGACCAATCCGCTGTCGGAAATCACCCACAAGCGTCGGGTTTCTGCCCTGGGCCCAGGGGGATTGACCCGTGAGCGCGCCGGTTTCGAAGTGCGCGACGTGCATGTGACGCACTACGGTCGGGTTTGCCCGATCGAGACGCCTGAAGGTCCGAACATTGGCCTGATCAATTCTTTGGCGCTGTATGCCCGCCTCAACGATTACGGCTTTATTGAAACGCCTTATCGTCGGGTGATCGACAGCAAGGTGACGATGGAAATCGATTACCTGTCGGCCATCGAAGAGGGCAAGTACGTGATCGCACAGGCCAACAGCTTGCTCGACAAAGACGGCAAATTAACCGGTGAATTGGTGTCAGCCCGTGAGGCTGGCGAATCGATTCTGGTCAGCGCTGAGCGGATCCAGTACATGGATGTGTCGCCAGCCCAAATCGTTTCGGTTGCGGCCTCGCTGGTTCCTTTCCTGGAGCACGATGATGCGAACCGCGCCTTGATGGGCGCCAACATGCAGCGTCAGGCCGTGCCGGTTCTGCGTCCGGAAAAAGCTTTTGTCGGTACCGGCATCGAGCGCGTATCGGCGATTGACTCGGGCACCGTGGTGGTGGCGACGCGTGGTGGTGTGGTGGATTATGTCGATGCGACCCGGGTTGTGATTCGGGTCAATGACGCCGAAGCTCAGGCCGGCGAAGTCGGTGTTGATATCTACAACCTGATCAAGTACCAGCGTTCCAACCAGAACACCAATATCCACCAGCGTCCAATCGTCAAAAAAGGCGACCAATTGGCCAAGGGTGACGTGATTGCTGACGGCGCATCGACTGACATTGGCGAGCTGGCACTGGGCCAGAACATGCTGGTGGCTTTCATGCCTTGGAACGGTTACAACTTCGAAGACTCGATTCTGATCAGCGAGCGCGTGGTGGCTGAAGACCGTTACACCTCCATTCACATCGAAGAGTTGGTGGTTATGGCGCGCGATACCAAGTTGGGTGCCGAAGAAATTACCCGCGACATTCCGAATCTGAGCGAACAACAGATCAACCGTTTGGACGACTCGGGCATCATCTTTGTTGGCGCCGAAGTGCAGCCTGGCGATACTTTGGTGGGCAAAGTCACACCCAAGGGCGAGACTACGCTGACTCCGGAAGAAAAGCTGCTGCGCGCCATTTTTGGCGAAAAAGCCAGCGATGTGAAAGACACCTCGTTGCGCGTCAGCCAAGGTTCGCAGGGCACCGTGATCGATGTGCAGGTCTTCACCCGTGAAGGCATTGTGCGCGACAAGCGCGCTCAGCAAATCATCGACGACGAACTCAAGCGCTTCCGGCTGGACCTCAACGACCAGTTGCGCATTGTTGAAGCCGACGCTTTTGACCGAATCGAAAAACTGCTCAATGGCAAAAAAGTCAATGGCGGTCCGAAGCAGTTGGCCAAAGGCGCTGCGATCGACAAGGCCTACCTGGCTTCGGTGGAGAAATTCCATTGGTTCGACATTCGACCGGCGGACGACGAAGTAGCTAGCCAGCTTGAGAGCATCAAGAACTCGCTGGACCAAACGCGTCACAGCTTTGATCTGGCGTTTGAAGAAAAGCGCAAGAAGCTCACCCAGGGCGATGAACTGCCCGCTGGTGTTCTGAAGATGGTCAAGGTTTACCTGGCGGTTAAGCGTCGCTTGCAACCGGGTGACAAGATGGCCGGTCGTCACGGTAACAAAGGCGTGGTCTCCAAGATCGTTCCGGTCGAAGATATGCCTTTCATGGCCGACGGCACACCGTGCGACATCGTGCTCAACCCCCTGGGCGTGCCTTCGCGCATGAACGTGGGCCAGGTGCTGGAAGTCCATTTGGGCTGGGCAGCCAAAGGCATTGGCCAACGCATCGGCGACATGTTGCAAGAGCAGGCCAAGCTGGCTGAGCTGCGCAGCTTCCTCGAAAACCTGTACAACGGTTCGGGCCGCAAGGAAGACCTGTCCAAGTTGAGCGACAGCGAAATTCTGGAAATGGCGCACAACCTATCGACTGGTGTGACCTTTGCTACTCCGGTGTTCGATGGTGCCTCGGAGGCTGAAATCCGCAGCATGCTGAAACTGGCTTACCCTGACGACATCGTCAAGGCCAAGGGCTTGACGGCAGCCAGGACTCAGGCCAATTTGTTTGACGGCCGCAGTGGTGACGCTTTCGAGCGTCCTACCACGGTGGGCTATATGCATGTGCTCAAGTTGCACCATTTGGTTGACGACAAGATGCATGCCCGTTCCACCGGTCCTTACAGCCTGGTGACTCAGCAGCCTTTGGGCGGCAAAGCCCAGTTTGGTGGTCAGCGTTTTGGCGAGATGGAGGTCTGGGCGCTGGAAGCCTACGGCGCAGCCTATACGCTGCAGGAAATGCTGACCGTCAAGTCAGACGACGTGCAGGGTCGGACCAAGGTGTACGAAAACCTGGTCAAAGGCGAACACTCGATCGAAGCCGGCATGCCGGAATCGTTCAACGTGTTGGTCAAAGAAATTCGTTCGCTCGGTATTGATATCGAACTCGAACGCGGCTAAACACGGAAAAGAAAAGGATTCAACATGAAATCATTACTCGACCTGTTCAAGCAGTTCACCCCGGACGAGCATTTCGATGCCATCAAGATCGGCATGGCCTCGCCAGAGAAGATCCGTTCTTGGTCTTTCGGTGAAGTCAAAAAACCCGAGACCATCAACTACCGGACCTTCAAGCCCGAGCGTGACGGCCTTTTTTGCGCCAAAATTTTTGGCCCGATCAAGGACTACGAATGCCTGTGCGGTAAATACAAGCGCCTCAAGCATCGCGGTGTGATCTGCGAGAAGTGCGGCGTTGAAGTCACCCAGACCAAGGTACGGCGTGAGCGTATGGGTCATATCGACCTGGCTGCACCCTGTGCCCACATCTGGTTCCTGAAATCGTTGCCTTCGCGTTTGGGCCTGGTACTCGACATGACATTGCGTGACATTGAGCGCGTGCTGTATTTCGAAGCTTATGTGGTGACTGACCCCGGCATGACCCCGCTGAAAAAATTCAGCATCATGTCGGAAGACGATTACGACGCCAAGGTCAAGGAATATGGAGACGAGTTTGTCGCCAAAATGGGTGCCGAAGGCATCAAGGATTTGCTCCAAGGCCTTGATATTGAAAGCTCGATCGAAAAGATTCGCAACGATCTGACCGGCTCCGAACTTAAGATCAAGAAAAACACCAAGCGCCTTAAAGTGCTCGAGGCGTTCAAAAAGTCCGGCATCAAGCCGGAGTGGATGGTGCTCGAAGTTCTGCCCGTGCTGCCACCGGACCTGCGTCCGTTGGTGCCGCTTGACGGTGGTCGTTTTGCCACTTCGGACCTGAACGATCTGTACCGCCGCGTCATCAACCGCAACAGCCGTCTGCGCCGTTTGCTCGAGTTGAAAGCACCGGAAATTATTGCCCGCAACGAAAAGCGCATGCTGCAAGAAGCGGTGGATTCGCTGCTGGACAATGGCCGTCGCGGCAAAGCCATGACCGGCGCCAATAAGCGGGCGCTCAAATCGCTGGCCGACATGATCAAAGGTAAGAGCGGTCGTTTCCGTCAGAACTTGCTGGGCAAGCGGGTCGACTATTCAGGTCGCTCGGTGATTGTGGTGGGCCCAACGCTCAAACTCCATCAGTGCGGCTTGCCCAAACTGATGGCGCTGGAGTTGTTCAAGCCCTTCATTTTTGCCCGACTCGAAGCCATGGGTATCGCCACGACGATCAAAGCGGCCAAGAAAGAAGTCGAATCCGGAACGCCGGTGGTGTGGGACATTCTGGAAGAGGTCATCAAAGAGCACCCCGTGATGCTGAACCGTGCACCGACCCTGCATCGCTTGGGCATTCAGGCTTTCGAGCCGATCCTGATCGAAGGTAAGGCGATTCAGCTGCACCCATTGGTCTGCTCGGCCTTCAACGCCGACTTTGACGGCGACCAAATGGCGGTTCACGTGCCTTTGTCGGTAGAAGCCCAGATGGAAGCCCGCACTTTGATGCTGGCCTCCAACAATGTGCTGTTCCCCGCCAGCGGCGAGCCTTCCATCGTGCCGTCGCAAGACGTGGTGCTGGGTCTGTACTCGGCCACCCGCGAGCGCATCAACGGCAAAGGTGAGGGCCTGATTTTCGCCGACACCGGCGAAGTGCAGCGCGCACTCGATGCTGGCGAAGTCGAACTTACGGCCAAAATCAACGTGCGTCTGACCGAGTACAACAAGGACAAAGAAACTGGCGAATTCGTGGCCTCGACCCAGCTCTGGGAAACCACTGCCGGTCGCGCACTGCTGAGCGAAATTCTGCCCAAAGGCCTGCCGTTCTCCAACCTGAACAAGGCGTTGAAGAAGAAGGAAATTTCCAAACTCATCAACGTGTCTTTCCGCAAGTGCGGCCTGAAAGAAACCGTGGTGTTCGCCGACAAGCTGTTGCAAAACGGTTTCCGCTTGGCGACCAAAGCAGGTATCTCGATTTGCATCGACGACATGCTGGTGCCGCACGAGAAACAGGACATCATCGAAAGTGCTGAGAAGGAAGTCAAAGACATCGAGCAGCAATATGTCTCGGGTCTGGTGACTTCGGGCGAGCGCTACAACAAGGTAGTGGACATCTGGGGCAAAGCGGGCGACAAGGTCTCCAAGGTCATGATGGACCAGCTGCGTACCGAGAAAACCACTGACCGTCACGGCAAGTTGGTCGATCAAGAGTCATTCAACTCGATCTACATGATGGCCGACTCTGGCGCGCGGGGTTCTGCCGCCCAGATTCGTCAGCTCGCCGGTATGCGCGGTTTGATGGCCAAGCCTGACGGCTCGATCATTGAAACCCCGATCACGGCGAACTTCCGTGAAGGTCTGAACGTGTTGCAGTACTTCATTTCGACCCACGGTGCGCGCAAAGGCTTGGCCGATACGGCGCTCAAGACCGCCAACTCCGGCTATCTGACACGGCGCCTGGTTGACGTGACGCAGGATCTGGTGGTGACCGAACAGGATTGCGGAACCGACGACGGTTATCTGATGCGCGCTATTGTCGAAGGCGGCGAAGTGATTGAGTCATTGCGCGATCGTATTCTGGGCCGAACCATCAGCCAGGACATTGTGCATCCCGAAAACCGCGAAGTCCTGTTCACAGCCGGCGAATTGCTGGACGAAGACATGCTCGACGTTCTCGAAGTTCAGGGTGTGGACGAAGTCAAAGTGCGCTCGGCATTGACCTGTGCGACCCGTTTCGGTATTTGTGCCAAATGTTACGGGCGTGACTTGGGCCGTGGCGGTTTGATTAATGGCGGCGAAGCGGTCGGTGTGATCGCAGCCCAGTCCATTGGTGAACCCGGTACCCAGCTGACCATGCGCACATTCCACATTGGTGGTGCCGCATCGCGTGCCGCGATTGCCTCCAGCGTGCAAGCCAAGTCCAACGGCAATATCGGCTTTAACGCCACCATGCGCTATGTGACCAACAGCAAAAAAGAGCTGGTGGTGATTGCCCGTTCCGGTGAGATTGTTATTTCGGACGAGAACGGCCGTGAGCGCGAGCGCCACAAAGTGCCCTACGGTGCGGTGTTGACGGTCAAGGCCGATCAAAGCATCAAGGCCGGCGCCATCCTCGCCAACTGGGACCCTCTGACTCGACCCATCATTACCGAATTTGCCGGCAAGGCCCAATTTGAGAATGTGGAAGAAGGTCTGACGGTGGCCAAGCAGGTTGATGAAGTGACCGGACTCTCGACCATGGTCGTGATTGACCCCAAACGCCGTGGTTCCGCCAAAGTGATCCGGCCCCAGGTCAAGCTGATTGATGCCGCGGGCAAGGAAGTCAAGATCCCTGGCACCGACCACTCGGTGACCATTGGTTTCCCGGTCGGCGCCTTGGTTCAGGTGCGCGACGGTCAGGATGTGGGCCCCGGCGAAGTGCTGGCTCGGATCCCGATCGAAGGTCAAAAAACCCGTGACATTACCGGTGGTCTGCCGCGGGTGGCTGAGTTGTTTGAAGCACGCTCGCCCAAGGACAAGGGTATGTTGGCCGAATCCACGGGTACGGTGTCTTTTGGTAAGGAAACCAAGGGCAAGATCCGCTTGCAAATCACCGATCCGGAAGGCAAGGTCTGGGAAGAGCTGGTGCCCAAGGAGAACAACATCTTGGTGCACGAAGGCCAAGTGGTCAACAAAGGCGAGTCCGTGGTGGACGGGCCGGCCGACCCGCAAGACATTTTGCGTTTGCTGGGAACCGAAGAACTGGCGCGTTATATTGTTGACGAAGTGCAGGACGTTTACCGTTTGCAAGGCGTGAAGATCAATGACAAGCACATTGAAGTGATCGTGCGCCAGATGCTGCGTCGGGTGTTGGTGGATAACACCGGAGATTCAACGTACATCTCTGGCGAGCAGGTAGAGCGCTCCGAAATGCTCAACACCAACGACGCCCTGCGCGCCGAAGGCAAGCAGCCTGCAACGTTCACCAATCTGCTGTTGGGTATCACCAAAGCGTCGCTGTCCACCGACAGTTTCATCAGTGCGGCTTCCTTCCAGGAAACCACCCGGGTGCTGACCGAAGCTGCCATCATGGGCAAGCGCGACGAATTGCGCGGTCTCAAGGAGAACGTGATTGTGGGTCGTTTGATTCCAGCCGGTACCGGTATGGCGTATCACGAAGCGCGCAAGGTGCGTCAGAACATGGACGAGGATGAGCGCCGTGCGATTGCCGAAGCCGATGAGGCTGAATTAACGGGCGCGACTCAGACCGAATCTGAGGCTGGTGCCGATACAGGATCAGCTGGCGAGTAAGTTGTTTTCGTAAGTGCTAGCGCCCTGCACCCTGCACAAGGGTGCAGGGCGTTTTTTATAATGCCGGCCAAACAGACGTGGGAGCCAGAGATGACTGACTTGTGGGCTTTGGGATTGCTGCTGGCACTAGGCCTGTTCTGGTCGCTCGGGGCTTACAACCGCTTGATCCGCTTGCGCGCGCAAGCTATCGTTGCTTTTTCTGGGTTCGAACAGAACACGGGGAAACTCACGGCACTGGTGCAAAGCAGATTTCCCTACAGCGTGCTGTTCTCGGTCGCCGACCCTGCCGTGATCAGCCATGAGCTGGTCAGCGCCTGGGCTGGATTGGTAGGGGCCAGCGATCAGTTGTCGGTTTCTATGAAAGTGGCACGCCAGCGACCGCTCCATGCCGAGAGCATCGCGGCATTGGCCTTGGCCCAGACCACCATGAGCGACTCGTGGCTGCGCTTGCAACAACTGTCAGTCCAAATTGAGCCATCAGCGCAATCGGCAAGCCAGTGGCTGCCCGCCGAGTTGCAGGAACAGTGGGGGCAGTTAGCGAACCAAAGCGAACGCAATAAGCTGGAATTCAATCAACAAGTCAGTGCCTACAACCGGGCAATCACGCAATTTCCAGCCGCGGTGCTGGCTTGGGTGTTTGGCTTCAAATTGGCGCAAGTACTTTGAGCGCTATTCAAGTTTCCACGCCTTTGTGGCGCCAGCTTCAGGCCACTGCGGGCGTGCTGCGCCAAGTGCGCGAAGGCGCCTCTGCGACGACGGAGCTGGCTGCGGTGGCCAGTGACTTGCGTCCCGCTGTGCAAGCGTTGCTGTACTTGGCACTGCGCTCACTCGGCAGGGCCGAAGTCATTCGACAGCAGTTGGCACCACGCAAACCACCGGCTGGGGTAGATGCATTGCTGTGCCTGGCCTTGGCATTGGCTTGGGATGAGCAGGCTGCGCCCTATGAAATCTTTACGCTGGTCAACCAGGCGGTCGAAGCAGCCAAGCGCACGCCGGCCCTGAGTCCCCAGGCCAACTTCATGAATGCCTGTTTGCGCCGTTTCTTGCGTGAACGACAAGCGTTGGTTGCGTTGAGCGATGGCAATCCCTTGGCATTGTGGAATCACCCGCTGTGGTGGATCGATCTGATAAAAAAAGATCACCCGCAGCACTGGCAAGCGGTGTTACAAGCCAATAACCGGCCCGGCCCGATGAGCTTGCGTGTCAACGTCCGAAAAATCGGGGTCGACGCTTACTTGAAGTTGTTGCGCCAAGCTGGCATTGAAGCTGCCCCGTGTGGCCCGAGTGGGGTGACGCTGGCCCAGGCCATGGGGGTACAAGCTGTGCCCGGCTTTACGCAAGGTCTGGTGTCGGTACAGGACGCGGCGGCGCAACGCGCTGCCCCCTTGTTGTTACAGGGCTTGGCAAGCGACCAGCAGCTGCGCCTGCTCGACGCCTGCGCAGCCCCCGGTGGCAAGACCGCTCATTTGCTGGAACTCACCGAGGCTAACGTTACCGCCTTGGACATCGATGCACTGCGTTGTCAGCGCATCAACGAGAACCTGAGTCGCCTAGGTTTACAGGCACGGGTGCAGGCAGCCGACGCGCTGCAGCCCAAAATCTGGTGGGATGGCGAGCTGTTTGATGCGATTTTGCTCGATGCGCCTTGCACCGCCTCGGGCATCGTGCGGCGCCATCCCGATGTTCGTTGGTTGCGCCGACCCAGCGATATTGGGCAGCTCGCTGCCCTCCAGGCCAAGCTGCTCAAAACCCTGTGGCCACTGCTGAAACCCGGGGGCAGGCTGTTGTATTGCACCTGTTCGGTGTTTCGCGAAGAGGGCGAGCAGCAGGTACAAGCGTTCCTTGCGCACAACACCCGTGCGCTATTAATGCCGTCACCGGGTCATTTATTGCCCGGTGGTGGTGCGGATGGTGCGACCCTCATCCACAATCAGACCGATGACCATGACGGCTTTTATTACGCGCTGTTGGAGAAGCGCGCGGCTTAACCTGTCCCTGCTTTTAATTTGCGCAGGTTTGGGCTGGGTTCAGCCGCGCCTAGCCCATGCCGATGCAGGGGCCGTCGAGATCAGCCAATTCAAACTTGACGCTGAGGACAACAAGCTCATGCTGTCCGCCTTGGTGAGTTTTGGATTGCCGCACAGTGTGGAAGATGCGTTGCACAAAGGCGTGGCCCTTTTTTTTGTGGCTGAAGCCACGGTGTTCCAGGACCGCTGGTACTGGTTTGAGAAAAAAGTCATCACGACCGAGCGCCATATGCGACTGGCTTACCAGCCCCTGTCCCGGCGCTGGCGATTGAGCTTGAGTCATGCGCCAGTCGCCAGCATGAGCCCCCAGTCGGGCTTGACCTTGACCCAAAATTTCGATTCGCTGGAAGAGGCGTTGGCCTCCATCCAGCGCTTGACGCGCTGGAAAATTGCCGATGCGGCATTGGTCGAGCCAGGATCGAGCTACAACGTGGTTTTTAATTTCAGGCTTGACTTGTCGCATCTGGCGCGGCCGCTGCAAATCGGCGCCTTGGGCAAATCCGATTGGCAGCTGGCTGCCAGCCTGCGTCGGAAATGGACGCTGGAGAATGCCAAGTGAGTACCGAGCCGGGTTCGGCCTCTGGGTCTGAGAGCAGACAGCCCTGGTTGAGTTCCCGCGCTCTGCGTTGGAGTTTTGGTGCTGGCTTGGCGGTGATGGTGGCCATCGGTCTGGTGTTGTTGTTCTTGTTGACCCAGGCCACCAACAACCGCGAGCTGTATGAGCGCAATTACGCCCGCCTGTTTGTTCTCAACATGGTGGTGGCCGGGCTGTTGCTGCTTGTCATTGCCTGGATTGCTTACCGACTGCTGGGCCGGCTGCGCCGAGGGCGATTTGGCAGTCGCTTACTGCTTAAGTTGGCGGCAACGTTTGCCCTGGCTGGTTTTGCGCCGGGGCTACTGATTTATGTGGTGTCGTACCAGTTCGTCACGCGTTCGATCGAGAGCTGGTTTGATGTCAAAGTTGAGAGCGCATTGGTGGCCGGGCTGACCCTGGGGCGCACGACGCTAGATACCCTGTCGACCGAACTCAGCGAAAAAAGCAAGCTCGCTGCTGAACAGCTGACCCAGGTCAGCGATGCATCGGCCGGACTGGCCCTGGAGAGTGTTCGCGAGCAGCTCGGCGCCAGTGATGTGGTGCTGTGGTCAGCTTCGGGCCAAGCGATTGCCAGCAGTGGAGAGTCACGGTTTTTGTTGAGCCCGACGCGGCCGACAGCCCAGCAGTTTCGACAAGCTCGGCGGCAGGATGCGCTGGCCTGGATTGAGGGCTTGGAGGAAGCCGTGCCTGAACCAGGCAACCCGCCACGGATCCGGGTTTTGCTGCAAGTGAACAACCCGGTGTTGGGTCTGCTCGGTGAAGCGCGCTACCTGTATGTGACGCGAGCCTTGCCGCCCGCTTTGGTGGCCAACGCTTTGGCTGTATCTGAGGCCCACCGCGAGTACCAGGAGTTGGCGCTGGCCCGTCATGGTCTGCGCCGAATGTACATCGGCACTTTGACGCTGACCCTGTTCTTGGCGATTTTTGGTGCCGTCTTGCTGGCTGTGCTGCTGGGCAACCAGATCGTTCGGCCTTTGCTGCTGTTGGCCGACGGCGTGCGCCAAGTGGCCGCTGGCGACCTCCGGCCAAAACCAGTATTGCAGGGCAAAGACGAGCTCGGCGGACTGACCCGATCGTTCGCGCTGATGACCCAGCAGTTGGCAGACGCCAGACAAGCCGTTGAAAAAAGCATGGGTCAAGTGGACGCCTCGCGCGCCAACCTGCAAACCATTCTGGACAACCTGACTTCGGGTGTGATCGTGCTCGATGCGCAGTGCCGAATCCTCTCCTCCAACCCTGGCGCAACGCGCATTCTGCGGGTGCCGCTGGCGGCCTGTGAAGGCCTGCCGTTGGCGAGCGTGCCGGGGCTGGAAGATTTTGGCGACGGTGTGCAACATCAGTTCGAGGCTTTCCTGGGTGAGCGCAGCCAGCATGGGTTGGACCACTGGCAGCAATCGTTCGAACTCGGCGCCAGTGCAGCCAGCGCTGCTGCTCAGCATGGCGGTGACCATCAGACCTTGGTGGCGCGTGGTGCGACCTTGCCCAGCGCAGCGAAGTTGTTGGTGTTTGACGATATTTCAGAGATTGTTTCGGCGCAGCGGGCCGAGGCTTGGAGCGAAGTGGCGCGCCGGCTGGCCCACGAAATCAAGAATCCCTTGACCCCGATTCAACTCTCTGCCGAACGACTGGAGCGCCGGCTCAGCGGCAAGGTGGCCGAGCCTGAGCAGCTGGTGTTGAACAAGTCAGTCAAAACCATTGTTGACCAGGTTGAGGCGATGAAGCGGCTGGTGAATGAATTCCGTGACTATGGACGACTGCCCCTGGCTGAGCTCAAACCACTGGACCTCAACACGCTGGTGGCCGATGTGTTGCAGCTTTATGCCAGCGAGATGACCCCGGTGCCGGTGGTGGCAGAATTCGACCCCGAGTGCCCACTGATTTTGGGTGACGCCCAGCAGCTGCGTCAGGTGGTGCACAACCTGTTGCAAAACGCACAGGACGCCAGCGAAGCCAGACGGGGTAGCACTGCACGTGTCACCCTCAAGACCCAATGGGTCGAGGCATCAGGCCGGGTTCGATTGGTGGTGCGTGACCAGGGAACGGGGTTCCCCGAAAAAATCCTGAAACGTGCATTTGAGCCCTATGTGACGACCAAGGTCAAGGGCACCGGTTTAGGGTTGGCCGTCGTCAAGAAAATTGCCGATGAACACGGTAGCCGGGTCGACATCAGCAATCGGATGGCAGACGGTCAAATCGTGGGGGCCCAAGTGTCGTTATCATTCGCCATAGCAAATCCCGCTTCGACCTGAGCGGCAAAGCTAACCCGAAGAGGACAGAGCTGGATCATGGCAAATATTTTGGTGGTCGATGACGAACTCGGTATTCGTGACCTGCTGTTTGAAATCCTCAACGACGAAGGCCATAACGTTGAGGTGGCTGAAAACGCAGCCCAGGCTCGAGCGGCACGCTTGCGGGAGCGCCCTGATCTGGTTTTGCTGGACATCTGGATGCCCGACACCGACGGCGTCACGCTGTTAAAGGAGTGGTCCAGCAGCGGCGCGCTGACCATGCCCGTCATCATGATGAGTGGCCACGCCACCATCGACACCGCGGTGGAAGCGACCCGGATCGGAGCCCTGGCTTTTCTGGAAAAACCCATCACCTTGCAAAAGTTGCTCAAGGCGGTTGATCAAGGACTGGCCCGCGGCGCTGTGCGTAAATCTATGGCGACGTTGCAGCTGCAACAATCGTCTGGCCCGAGCGCTCAAATCGGACTCGGAGATGGCGAGATGTTGGCGGCAGAAGCAGGCCCGCAAGCCCAGCAAAATTTTCCGCTGGACAAACCTCTGCGAGAAGCCAGAGACAGTTTCGAGAAAGCCTATTTCGAATACCACTTAGCGCAGGAAAACGGTTCGATGACGCGTGTGGCCGAGAAGACCGGACTGGAGCGCACCCATCTCTACCGTAAGCTCAAGCAACTCGGCGTTGACTTGAGCCGCAGCAAGCGCAGCGCAGCCTGAACGCGCAAACGCTACTGCTATAATTCGCGGCTCAGGCCCGGTAGCTCAGTCGGTAGAGCAGAGGATTGAAAATCCTTGTGTCGGTGGTTCGATTCCGCCCCAGGCCACCAATCCAAGACGCCCAACTGTTCTCAGTTGGGCGTTTTCATTTGGGGCATCCCCAGAGCACGCGGGGTGTGGCGCAATTCTACGTGTGCCAACCCCCTCCGGTACTTGGGGCGGTATTGCCCCCCGAATCTCATACTCTGCCTTCTCTTCTCACGAAATTTCTGCAAACCCTCACGCTGTGGCACACGCAGAACGCCTTTCACGGCAACAACTTACGCGTGTGTCGGATACGAAGGTTTTGCTATCGACTTGCTGAGGCAGGTCATAAAAGTTGGTGCTTTGTCAGGCGCTTGTATCTGGCTTGATGAAGGAAACCAGTTCTGTGATTTGCCCTTCTATGGCTTGTTGTGCTTTTAACTCCACATCACGATAGAGCTTCAAAATGTGCTCGCCCAGCTCCGTAAGTTTGGTTCCGCCACCGGCTACACCACCCCGTTGCGTGCTCACAAGTGGGGATATGAAATCTCGATTCATTGCGTTGACTAGAGACCAAATGGTCTGATAGCTCATCCCCATGCGGCGCCCTGCTTCCGCGATGGAGCCAGTCTCGACAATGCACTGCAGCACATCTGCCTTGCCCGGTCCAATGGCCACCGCATGCTTGATTTGGATGCGAAAGCGCGTCTTTTGCTCCAAGGGCGATGCCAAGAGGGTGGTCTTCATACAGAGGGCAGGAGGTACCGTTTCGATATCTCCATGATACGATATCCATAAATAAAGATATTGCTCCTGCCATGCCACCTGAGACCCTCCGCAGAAGACTCTGGCTGAAGTCCCTTTTGGGCTTTGGGGGGCTGAGCGCCTTGGGCGTGGCTCTTGCCCAACCAGTGGCCACCGTTGCAGCCGCCGCAGACCTGAAATTTGCCCTCGAAGAGGTGGCCGCCCAGTTCGAAAAAGACTCTGGGCACAAGCTCAAGCTGGTGTTCGGCTCGTCGGGCAATTTCTACTCCCAGTTGCTCCAAGGCGCACCGTTTCACTTGTTCATGTCGGCGGATGAAGGCTTCGTCTTCAAACTGGCCGAAGCTGGCAAGACCGAAGGGCGCGGCAAGCTTTATGCGTATGGCCGCATTGGCATCAAGGTGCCCACAGGTTCATTGCTGAAAGCCGATGGCCAACTCAAAGACCTGAGTGCCGCACTCAAGGACGGTCGGCTCAAACGCTTTGCCATCGCCAACCCAGAACATGCCCCCTACGGCATGCGCGCAGAGGAAGCTCTGCGGCGAGTTGGGTTGTGGGAGCAGATTTCTTCTAAGCTGGTATACGGTGAGAACGTCTCCCAAACCGCCCAGTTCGCCCTCTCCGGGTCGACACAGGGGGGCATCATTGCCTACTCGCTGGCACTGGCGCCGCAGATCAAGGCGCAGGGTGACTTTGCCTTGATTCCCGAAGAGTTGCACCAGCCCTTGGCGCAACGCATGGTGCTCATGAAAAACGCCCCCGCTGCCGCCAAAGCTTTTTATGAGCATCTTTCAACGCCTGCTGCGCAGGCAGTGATGGTGCGTTACGGCTTTGCCATGCCCAAGCCGTAAGCCATGGACTGGCAGGCGCTCACTCTCTCATTGAAGTTGGCAGCAGTCACCCTGGTGGTGTTGTTGCCTGTTGGCCTGTGGCTGGGACGCTGGCTGGCCTACCAACGCTTCAAGGGCAAAGCGCTCGTGGAAGCACTCGTTGTTTTGCCTTTGGTGCTGCCGCCGACGGTGCTGGGCTACTACCTGCTGGTTTCACTGGGTGGGGCATCTCCCCTCGGACGCTGGACTTCCGAAGTCTTTGGGGTGCAGTTGACTTTCAATTTCTTGGGCTTGGTGATCGCGTCGGTGGTGTTCAACATTCCATTCATGGTCCAGCCCATCCAGCGGGCCTTTGAGGCGATTCCGGCCAACCTGTCGGAGGCTGCAGCGGTGAGTGGGCTCAACGCTTGGCAGACCTTCGTGCGTGTGGAATTGCCGTTGGCATGGCCTGGCGTCCTGTCTGCGGCGGTGCTGACTTTTGTGCACACGCTCGGCGAGTTCGGTGTGGTACTGATGATGGGGGGCAGCATTCCGGGAGAGACCAAAACCATCGCCATCGCCATTTATGACCGTGTGCAAGCCTTTGACCTTCGGGGAGCTGACCAGATGGCGCTGCTCTTGCTGGTGTTTTCTCTCAGCGCGGTGGCAGCCTCTTACTTTGCTACGGCCCGCTTGGTCCATCGCAGGTGACGGCCATGCAAAGCACAGCCCTGAGCGTCAAAGTCGAACAAGATCGCCCTATGCGTCTGTCGGGCGAGTTCACCTGTGAAGCGGGGCAACTCGTCGCCTTGGTGGGACCCTCGGGGGCTGGCAAAACCAGCATGCTGCGCGTGCTGGCAGGGTTGATGCCGCCCGCGAAGGCCCATGTGCAGGTCGGAGAGGAAGTCTGGTGTGACACGCAAGCGGGTGTGTTCGTGCCAACGCCCCAGCGACATGTGGGCATGGTGTTTCAGAACTACGCGCTGATGCCCCATCTCAATGCGATCGACAATGTGGCGCTGGCTTTGCTTGAACACCCTAAAAAGATGCGGCGCGCCATGGCGCAAAGCTGTCTTCAAAAGGTGGGGCTGCAACCAGAGCAGCAATTGCGCAAGCCAGCGCACTTGTCTGGCGGTCAACAGCAGAGGGTGGCCTTGGCGCGAGCACTGGTACGCAAACCCAAGGTCTTGCTCTTGGATGAACCGTTTTCTGCAGTGGACCAACTGACGCGACAGGGACTCTATGTCCTGCTGGCTGAGTTACGGCAAGAGCTGCATATTCCCATCGTGCTGGTGACCCACGACTTGAGTGAAGCACGCCAGCTGGCCGACAAACTGGTGGTCATGGACGCAGGGACGGTGTTACAGCAAGGCACGCCAGATGCCATCCACCTGTCTCCGCGCAATGCACGGGTGGCGGAACTGGTCGGGATCGCCAATCACTTTGAAGGACTCTGGCTCGGTGCTTCTGAGACTGCTGGCAAGGCCCACATGCGTTGGGTAATCGATGGTCTCGCATCTGAGGAATGCCCCGTCTTTGAAGTCAAAGACAAAGGCAAGCTGTCCAAAGGGCAGAACCTCACATGGGTGATTCCAAGTGATGGACTGACACTTGCCCCACAGCCTGACCATCGTCCGAACTGGTTTGAAGTCTTGGTAAAGGATGCCCGTTACTTGGGGGACATGTCCTTGGTGACGTTGGCGTGCAAAACGCTTAATGGCTTGGAGGTCAAACTGACTTTGTCAGGGCCTAATCGAAGTCTGGTCAATACTAAGCAGCAGTTAAACCTTCATGTCAATCCAAAACTTGTGCATGTAATGCCACTTCGGGCTTGATAAATCTGCCTATCGACTTAAAGCGCACGGCAACGAATAAAGACCCTGTCGCTTTTGCGTATCCACCAACTCTCGGTACGCCATCAACGGACGATAGGCTCCCGGTTTTCCTTTGTCACGGGACTTCACCTTGAACACATCGATGGGCTTGTCGCTGTCCAAACCTGCACGCTCCATGATTCGTTCGGCACGCATGGGCTCACCCTTGAACGACCAAAGCGACTGGAACACGGATGCCTGCGCCTCGGTGAGGTTGATGTGGCCGTACTCTGGCAGCAGCACCGTGCGGAAGTCGTCCGCGAAGGGGCCGTAAACCGGTTTAGCGGGCTCACGTGGCGTTTCTTCCGGGCGGTTGCCCTGTGGGGCGATAAAGGAGATGCCCTCGCCGTAAAAGGCGAACCGCTCCTGAAGTGGCAGCCACTCGATGTCGGCAGCGAACGGGTGGGCAGTCTGGTCGATGGGTTTGGGTGTGATGACCCGCAGGCTTGCACCCTTGACTCGGAAACCATCCAAGATCCCAGGTGTGCGCACAAGGGTAGTAAGGCTGCGGGCCAGAATGACCGGCCCCTGCCTGGCATCTCCCAGCCGCCAAATGCCCGGGCCAACCTGATCGATGCCGTCGCGGCTGTTGATCTCCAAGGCCAAGCGCAATTTCTTGCGCAGCCAATCCTCGTTGAGCACGACCGCTGCCAGATCCTGTGGATCGATTTGGATTGGGCCGCATTCGGGGCAGTGGCAAAGCCTGCCGCCCTTGCCATCACCGACGACTTGCCCACGGTGCAGGTTGCAATGTGGGCAAAGTACGTATTGCTGATTGACGGGCGCAGGCTTTATGGCGGAGCCGAGCAAGGTGCATGCAGCCAGCTCGTGAGAGGACAACGCCCAGCGGTGGACGTGCGTCCCCTCAGCGAACAAGCGGCAAACCAGTGACCAAGCATGATGTGAGTTCACGCTCACTCCTGGTACGCGGGTTCGGACTGGAAGGCGTCTTCACCGGGCGGCTGCTCGTTGGCGTTCAGCGTTTGGTCGGCACCCAGAATGCCGAGGGCAACCAGGTAGCCTTCGAGCTGCGCCTGCATCTTGGCGTCGAACTTGTGAAGGTTCAGTCGGCCTTTGCGGGTGATCTCGATGGTGATGACCTTCGATCGCATCTTGCCGGGTTCGGGTGGGTAGTACAGGTTGATGTGCGCCGAGTTGATCTGCCAGTTGCGCTTGAGCGGGTTCTCGTTGGGGAAGGACTCTGCGATCAGTTCGGTCACACATTGCTGGTCGCTTGATGCGGTGGCCGTGCATTCAACCTTCAGGTCGCCGTGGGGGCTGAGCAGTGAAAGGGTCTTGATCTGCACCGCCATGAACCCATCGGTGGTCAGCGCCTGGGGCACATCAAAACCCAGCCGCAACGCAGACAGGTCCAGTGTGGGCGGCTTGATGCGGTGGGCATCGACCTTCGTGCCCAGCAGATGCTCTGCGAATGCCTCTAGCAGCATGTTGTGGTACTTGACCCCGCCCTTGACCAGGGTGCGCGCCACACCGGTCTTGGCCGAATACTCCAGCACCATGTGAATGTTGGGATTGCCGACGCGACGGGTCAGGTTCGAGCCTTCGAACTCCAGACGCAGCATCGCTAGGTCTTTGACATGGACCGTCAGCAGATAGACATCGGGGGAGCGCTCCAGCACATAGGCCACGCTGCCGTCGCCGCATTGCAGCTCCCGCTGATAGAACGCCGAGATGGATTGGCGCATGCCGAGCATTGCGGCTTCGGATGTGTTGGGCTTGCGTTTGACGCCCAGATCGTTCTGTTGTGCCTGGGTGCCATGGCGCTCGAAGAAGTCCACATCACCGGCCAGATCAAACAGCTCGGGGTGGTTCACGTACAGCCAGAACGAGCGATGGATGTCACTTTGGCTGGCGACCAACCCCATCAATGCGGCACCGTCCTTTTGGGCCACCTGAAACATTGCCTGTTTGCCCGCTGCATCCCCCAGTCCAACGCTTGCCATGAGTTTGGCAATGAGTGCATCACGGGCAATTTCGTCAGGCCAAGACCGGATGGCCTCGATCACGGTCTGGGTGACCTCTTGGCCATCCGACCAGGACAGATCGTCCGGTAAGGGCAGCCCGTTGGCAGCCAGGAAGTTTTGCAAGGTGGCGTCTACGGGCAGCTCGAGCAGCACATCGACAAAGGTTTTTTTCATTTTTCTGGTCCTTATGAAATGTCGGTGTTCTGCGTACAGGGGATGCTGGCGCGGGCCGACGGGTTGTTTACAAATACCCCGTCAAAGTAAAGTGGCGAGATACAGCGTAATTGTGTCCCGCTTATTTCCGCTTGTCAAACAACGTAGAACATGGTGGTGGATGGTGTATCTTGGTGCTATACTATTAGGCTGTTTTGATTCAGACAGGAGCTGTGCCATGGCATCGACCTTAGGAGCGCGGTTGCGACGTCTGCGGGAGGCCAAGAAGCTGACATTGCAGCAAGTGGCCGACGCAGTTGGCTGCACCAAGGCATACATCTGGGAACTGGAAATGAAAGAGGGGCAGCGCCCTTCCGCCGAGCGGGTTCATCTGCTGGCCAAGGTTCTGGGGGTCACGATGGAAGACCTCATGAACGAGACCAACGAACAGGTCCCCGAGGCCACGGTTGAAGATGTGGCTTTCTTCCGCCAGTACGCCACCATGTCGGAGGATGAGAAAAATCGCGTTCAAGACATGATGAAGCTGATGTTCCCCGGCTCTGCACAAGAGGAACCCAAGCGTTGAGTGGCAGCTTAGACCTGACCCCAAGCAAAGCGGCGAACATGATCCTGCGTTGGATGCGTGTCGCCGATGAGGAGAAGGCTGCGTACATTGATCTCGACAGGGTTCGGGAGGGGCTGCCAACTACGCCCTACGGTGAAGGGGTCAAAATCATCAAGCCCCCTATGGCCTCAACCGTGAGCAGTGTTGAAGGGATGCTGGTTTGCAATCCCAATGATCCTGCCGAGTGGGGAATCTTCTACAACCCAGAGGCCAGCCCTGAGCGCCAGCGATTCACCATCGCTCATGAGCTGGGGCACTTTGTTCTGCACAGGGCAAAGCGACGCACCTTCAATTGCGACAAAGCCGCAGTTCATTTCAGTCAAGACACAGCAGCCAACATTGAACGCGAGGCGGATGAATTCGCCAGCAATCTGTTGATGCCTGGCGATGTCCTGCGTGATCGCATCACCAGTCAGGACGTTGACCTTCACTTGCTCAGTGGCTTGGCCAAAACATTCGGCGTGTCGTTCGAGGCCTTATGCATCCGCTTCATCAAGTTCACGGAGAAGCGTGCGATCTTGCTGCACTGGGACAACGGCTTTCTCAAGTACGAATGGCGCAGCCGCAGTGCTGTGTTGAGCAACACCCGCATTCGAAGGCTGAGTGATCCCGCTGAACCTCTGCGCGATACCGTAGCAGCAGATGAGTCCATTCCTCAGGAGTGGAATGGGATCGATATGTCCGCTGCTGTGTGGTGCGTCGGTGAGCAGCCATACATGAAGCTGCAGGAGTTCAAGCACAGCTATGGCGGACGCGACCGCGTGCTGACGTTGTTGATCCTTGAAGATGCCGAACCACGCCGATGGGATAACTCCTGGCAGAATCAGGAGAGCTTCGACAGCTTCGATCAGTTTGTCAGCGATAGAAAATCCTGACATCAGGAATCTGGACTGACCATGTTCAAGGCCATTAAGACGTTCATCCAAAATGCCAGAGTCAACTTTGACTACCCGCGATATGAGCCTGAGCTGCGAAAGCACCACTTGGCGCAGGCAGAGTTGCGCTTTGATTCAAGCGAACTCAACAGGGAAGCATCTCAGATAAGGAGCCAGGCAACTATCGCCGGTGAACAGAAATTTTCTGGGGATATCAACCCTCTACGGTGTCAGGTGGCTGCAATTGAGACTGAGCTTCAAAAAAATCAACAACTGCTGCTGATTTTTGAAAGAGACTACAAGACTGAGCTTGATGATTTGTACGCAAGGAAAAACCATCTCTTAGAGCAAAAAAATGCCCTGATCGAAGAATCAAAAAGCATAAAGGCCGAACGCACAGAAGCGCATGATGACCTCAAAGATGCCTACGAAGATCTTGAAGACGCAAAAGGAGATGTTGGCCGCTGGTATTCCAAATCTGAACGCAATCCACTTCTGTTTGGAAATGGCGGAAAGAAGTTGCCACGGCACTCAATGTTTGGCCAAAGTCACGGAGACCTGTCAGCAGCAAAAAGTCGTCGTGGCCAAGCTGTAGGTGATATTGGCAGTGGCAAAAGAAGACTCGCTTCGATCAAAGCTAAGCAAGCTGAGAACAGGCAGGACATAGAGAAAAATTTCGCCGACGTTGGAGAGGTCAAAGAACTCATCACGAAAGTGAAGGCTGATCGACAACGGATGTATGACCTTAAAGCCGAAGGCTTTGATCCAACGGTGCTACGTAATGCAATTCAATCAAGTCAATCTTCTCTGGCCGAGTTAAAACGGCGATTGCAGGTCCTAGAGGATAGGCGGCGCGCATTGGTTGCAGAAACGCAGGATCGGTTGGGGTTGGGTGAGAAGGAGACAGCAATTTTGGCGTTGCAGAAAAGTAAGGCCAAATTCATAGATGATTTTGATTCCGAAACAAGTCAAGCGACCAGACGCGATGAGCACCGTAAGCAATGGGTGGCAGGTCACAGGTGACCCAAACCTCTACGACATAGGATGATCCACCACATAACACGTTACGCCAAGTGACCTTGGCCCATAGCATGAGAAGCGTTTTTTACAGGAACGCTCACCATGCACAACAACGAACAAATCTCTAATTTCAGGGCTGGCGCAGGCCCTCGACACCCGCAACAAGAAGTCGTCGATCTAATCGCAGTGGCCCTGCTGCGACTGCGCGAAGCTGAATCATCTGCGCAGAAACTTTCACCTATTCGCGACAGTAGGAAGGTTTCACTTGGCTTCGCTGGCCAGAAGAGCGTGAATGCAAACACCGATCACTAAGAAGGAGTTTGCACATGACGACACACGCAGAACAATCAAAAACAGTATCCATCGCGGCGCAAGTTGCGCAGCTTCCGCATTTGCCCATGCAGAACATCTGGGCCATGTGGGACGCGCATTTTGATGAACGCCCACAGCACCACCATCGCACCTGGCTGGAGTCCCGACTGGCCTACAAGATTCAGGAAAAGGCCTTCGGCTCTCTCAAGCCGACGACGCGTAGGAAGCTGGAGGAAATCGGCGAAACAGGGGTGCTTCCCAAGCGCTTGCAAGGTGATGCTGATCGCCTGCTGCCGGGCACCATGCTCAGCCGGTTCTTTGACGACCAAGAGCACAAGGTGGTTGTGCGCGGCGTGCGCGATTTCGAATACCGTGGCCAACGGTTCAAGAGCTTGTCGGCGATCGCACGACTGATCGCTGGTTGCCCGTGGTCTGGCCCTGCCTTTTTTGGGTTGAAGTCGACCAAGAAGGAGGCAGCATGAGAACCTCCCGCACAGCAGTGGCAAGCACGCCCTCGTTCATTCCAAAAAAGCGATGCGCCATTTACACGCGCAAGTCGACCGATGAAGGCTTGGACCAGGAGTACAACAGCCTGGAAGCACAACGCGATGCTGGTCTCGCATTCGTGAGCAGCCAACGCCACGAAGGTTGGCTGGCGCTGGATGACACATACGACGACGGCGGATTCTCCGGTGGCAATATTGATCGTCCTGGACTCAAACGCCTGATGGCAGACATCGAGGCCAGAAAAATTGATGTGGTGGTGGTCTACAAGATCGACCGGCTCACACGCAGCCTGCCCGACTTTGCCAAGCTGGTGGAGGTGTTCGATCGCAACAACGTCTCGTTTGTCTCGGTCACACAGCAGTTCAATACGACCACTTCGATGGGGCGACTGACGCTCAACATCTTGCTGTCCTTTGCACAGTTTGAACGTGAGGTCACGGGCGAACGCATCCGAGACAAGATCGCAGCCAGCAAGGCCAAGGGCATGTGGATGGGGGGTACGCCTCCGTTGGGCTATGACGTGGTCGATCGCAAACTGCTGGTCAACGAGCGAGAGGCCAGTCTGGTGCAGGACATCTTTCGTCGGTACGCGGAGCACGGTTCGGCAGCACGCCTTGTGCGCGAACTGGAGATCGAAGGTCACAGCACTAAGTCTTGGGTCACACAATCCGGCCAGCACCGTGCGGGTCGCCCCATCGATCAGCAGTACCTGTTTTGCCTGCTGCGAAACCGGCTCTACCTTGGCGAGATCAGCCACAAGGGTGAGTTCTTCCCAGCGCAACACACCAGCATCATTTCGCAGGAGCTGTGGGATGGCGTGCAAGCGTTCGTCAACCGGCGCAAGCAAGGCCCAAGGGTGCGCAAAGACGAATACCCGGCGCTGTTGGGCGGCTTGTTGTTTGCACCCGATGGGCAGCGCATGATTCATCACTACACCAAGAAAAAGAATGGCCGCATGTATCGGTACTACGTGCCGTACTTAGAAAAACGACGCAGCGCAGGTGCAACGCAGGATGGAAACGGGAAAAGCATCGGTGCGCTCCCGGCAGCTGAAATCGAGGCTGCGGTATTGAATGAAATCGAGCTGGCGCTGATGGAGCCGGAGGCATTGATTGGTGTGTGGCGCTCATGCCTGCAGCACAGTGCCGGAGCCGATCTTAAAGAAGACCAGGTAGTGGTGTCTATGAGGCGAATTGCTGATGTCTGGAAGCAGTTGTTCCCTGCGGAGCAACAGCGCATTGCACAGTTGCTCATTGAGCGCGTGGATTTCAAGGACGGTAGCTTGGACATCCATTGGCGCGAGGATGGCTGGATCGGACTGGATCCAAGCATCGTGGCGCACCCCTTTGTGGAAGAGGCCAAAGAGTATGCAGAGGAGGTGATGGCATGACTAACGATGCATATCAGGGCAACCCAAGGTTGCGCAATGTGCGTATTGAAGTGGGTGGGGCTGCGCGGCAAATCATGGACGGCACGCAACGTGTGACGATGGTCCCGCTGACGATCCGTCGCAAACAAAACCGCAAGCTCTTGACCCCACCGTCAGGCTCCAGTGCGAACGTCATGTCGGGCGGGATGGACATTCCGATGATCAAAACGCTGGGCAAGGCGTTTTACTGGCAACGCTTGCTTGATGAGGGCAAGTACGCCACGGCGACAGATCTGGCTCGTGCATTCAAGCTGGAGCCGGGCTGGGTCGCGGAGGTCCTGCGCATGGCGAATTTGGCTCCTGAGATCATTGAGGCCATTCTGGACGGGTCCCAGCCAAGGCACTTGAATCTGCAGACGATCCGTGGGCGTCATGAGCCCCTGCCACGCGACTGGGAGGAGCAAAAAAAGATGCTTGCCTTTGTGTGATTTGGCTCAGCTTGATTTGACTGCAAACGGCCAAGAACAGACACGCGCCTCATGAGCTTGGGTGTCCGCTTAGGAGGGCACAGAGCTGACACGTGAATCCGACCAGCAAAATGATCACAACACCTCACAGTCGGTTAGCTCAACTGCTCGCCCGAAGGCGACGCGTGCGAAAGGTGCCCCAACCGCCGGTGAAGGCTTCCCTCAGGAAAGCCGATAAGCCACTTTCGTGTGGGCGCGGGGACCGGCCTTTGGCGATGCGCTTGAGTTGTCGCTCGTACCACCACACCTCCATGACCCCCATCCGATCCACGGCCTCGATGCCGGTATTGATTGGCCGCACCTGATGCGGGCTGTCACGCCCTTGTAGCAAGGCGGCTGGCGCGTCGGGATCGATTGCCAGCAGCCGCGCCAAGCCCACCACATCCACCGATCCGGAGCGCAGGGCTGCGTTCATGCCCGCTGCAGTGCGAAAACCGCCGGTCACCATCAGCGGCACTTTCACGGTTTCGCGCACCTTCTCGGCGAAGTCGAGAAAGTAGGCTTCCCGGGCCACGGTGGACGCCCGCTTGGGTTCCTGCAGATTGACGCTCATGCCGGGGGCCTCGTAGGTGCCGCCCGAAACTTCGATCAGGTCGATACCGGCGTCGGCCAGCGCGCGGATCGTCTCCAGTGACTCTGCTTCGGTGAAGCCGCCGCGCTGAAAGTCGGTCGAATTGAGCTTGATAGCCACCGGGAAATCCGCCCCTACCTGGCGGCGGATTTCGGCATAGACGGCCAGCACGAAGCGCCGCCGATTGTCCGGGCTGCCGCCCCATTCATCGTTGCGGCGGTTGTGGTGGGCAGAGAGGAACTGACTGACCAGGTAGCCGTGCGCCCCGTGGATTTGCACGCCGCTGAAACCGGTCTTCTTGCAGATGGCCGCGCTGCGCCCGAAGCGTTCGATGATGTCCTGGATCTCCTGCACGGTGGCTTCGCGCGGGGTTTCGAACAGTTTCGCCATGTCCTCGCGAAAGGGCACCGCTGAGGGGGCGAGGTTGACCGCATTCAGGCCCTTGGCGGATTGTTTGCCCGGGTGGTTGAGCTGCGCCCAAATGGCCACTCCTTGACCGGTGGCCGCTTGCGCCCATTGCCGAAGGACGGGCAGGTCGCGCTCGTCCTCGATGGCCACATTGCCCGGCTCGCCCAGCGCACGCCGGTCGATCATCACGTTGCCCGTCAGAATGAGTCCCAGCCCCGACGAAGCCCAACGCCGGTACAGCTGCACCAGCTCCGGCGTCGGGCGGTTGTCGTAGGTCGCCAGCGTCTCGCTCATGGCGGCTTTGGCAAGGCGGTTGCGCAGCACTGTGCCGTTGGGCAGGGTCAGGGATTGGTTCAGCAGGTGGTGTGTCATGGGTGCCTCAGAATGCGGTGCGGTCACAGGGGGAAACGGTTTTTGGGGGCTGGAGGAAGGCTGTCAGCCCCTGGAACCACATCACTTCCAGAAAGTCGCCGCTGATGCTCAGATCCCCACTGCCTAGGCCTCTCAGAAAGGCAGCCTGGCCGTCCTTGGCCGAGAGAATCGCGAAGCCCTTAAATGCGTCCTTGAAGTTCAGCGTGAACTGCGGGTCCGTCGCCAGACCGGACGAAGAATAGATGACGCCGTCACGCAGTGTGTAGTGGCGGCCAGCACCAGCGGTGGTTCGGATCTTGAACCGAAGGTGCTTGCCCGCGACGTAGCTCGCGCAGTCGGGGTTATTTCGGAGCTGTCGGTTTAGGAGCTGTGCGAATACCCACAGCAGAAATTTGAACTTGAGCATGGCGATAGCTTTGCGATGTGGGTGCGTGGACGGGCGGAGCAACGAAGCGTTCACTCGCTCAGGAAGTGGGTGACGTGCTGCAAAAAACGCTGCGGGTTCTGGAACTGCGCGGCGTGGCCGCTGTCCGGGTAGATGAACAATTGGGCATTCGGCAGGTTGCGGGCCATGTAGAACGAGTTGACGGTTGGGACCATCACATCGTTCACGCCGTTGAGGATGAAGGTCGGCTGCCGAATGTCGCGCAGGTAGGCGAACGGATCGTCTTCCGACAGCCTGGGCAGGTAGAGCATGTTGGCCTCGATCTGCGCCTTGGCCACCTCCGGTGAAGACGGCGGGTCCTGGTTCACGCGCTGGTGGCGTCGCGCCCAGAAGTCGCGTGCGGCCTGCTCGGCCTGCGCCGACCGGCCGAAGAACAGGTACAGAAAATCTTCGAACACCGGCACCGGTCGGGGTGCTGTGCTCAGCACACGCGCTTCCATCTCGGGGTCGCCCCCGCGCGGTCCTGTGCCCAGCAGCATGAGCTTGCGCACCAGGTCGGGGTGACGCCAGGTCATGTCCAGTGCCTGGAAGCCACCGAGCGAAAAGCCCAGCACATCGACCTGGCGCAGTCCCAGGGTCCGGATCACCGCCGCCGCGTCGTCGGCCATGTCCTCGATCCGGCCGCGCGGCGTGCCGGAGGAAGAAGCCACCCCGCGCCCGTTGAACAGGATCACCTCGCGCCCAGCAGCCAGGCCGTCGGTCATCAATGGATCCCAATGGTCCATGCCACCGCGAAAATGCTGTAGGAAGAAAAGGGGGGGCTGGTCTGTCACAGTATTGCCCCAGCGGCGGTAGGCGAACCGGTCGCCATTCAATTCCACCCAGCGGGTGGGGGCGGTGAGGTGGGTGTCGATCATGTAGTGATCCTCCTGTGGACCCGCCTCAGCGAGCCAGAAATTCAAGCGTGCTGCGCACGAAGTCCGCGTGGAACTGGAAGGCGCCGCCATGGCCGGCATCGGGGTAGATGATCAGCTGGCTGTTGGGCAGTCGGCGGGCAAGGTCGTGCGTGTTGACCGTTGGGACCATGCGGTCGTCATCGCCATTCACCATCAATACTGGCTGCGTGACTACCGACAGATCGGCGGGTGCCTTCTTGCCCCAGACGCGCAACGCTTCCAGTTGGGCCATGAAAGCGCTCACGGTGATCTCGGTATCGCGGTCTTCGGTGCGTTCCTTCAGACGCGTCAGGAAGGCCTTGCCGGCTTCGATGCCAGCGGGGGTCCGTGTGAAGAAAAGGAACTGCTTGGCGTCCTGGCCGGTGAAGAAGCCCCGGAGCATGTCGTAGAAGGTCACCCCTGCCACAGTGCTGATGCCTTCGCCACCCGCAGGGCCGGTGCCAGCGAGCACCATCTTGCGCACAAGCTGCGGGTCCTTGAGCACGACTTCCTGGGCGACCATGCCGCCGAGCGAGAAACCCAGCAGGTCCACCTTCTGCAAGCCCTTGGCTTTGATGAAAACGATGGCGTCAGCCGCCATCGCTTCCATCGAATTTGACGGCGACCCACTGGAGGCACCGATGCCGCGGTTGTCGAAGGCGATGACGTGGTGTTTGGCCGCGAGGCCGTCGATGATGCGCGGGTCCCAGTTGTCCAGCACGGCGGCCAGGTGGGTCAGCATCACCACGGGGGTGCCGCCGCGGTGATGGCCCAGCTCCCGGTACGCGAATGTCACGCCGTTGGCCGTGAGGGTCTGGGTGGGCACGTTCTTCCAGGTCAGCGCGGTCCTTTGTTCGGCCGCCAAAGAGACAGAGGCCGTCTCAGCAAGGGCAGGTTCTGCCGCCAGCACCGTCGAGGTCTGGAGGGTGGAAGACAGGGCCAGGCCCAGCAGCGTGGTTTTGAGAAGGTTTTTCATGGTCGTTTTGCGTTTCAGATGCCGAGAATTTGCAAGGGATCAAAATGCCGATGGGCGTGGAGTTGCTCAGCGAATCTTGATGACCACCTTGCCCTTTGTCCTGCCGCTTTCGGCGTAGGCCAGGGCCTCGTTGGTGGCGTCAAACGGGAAGACCTTGTCGATCACTGGACGGATGGCGCCCGATTCGATCAGCGGAGTGATCTGCCGCAACTGGCTGCCGCTGGCCTTCATGAACAGGAATGAATATCCGACCTGTAGGCGCCGGGCCTGCCTGCGGGCCCCGAAGCTGAGGGCGCGCATAACCTGCTGTACCAGCCAATTGGCCTTTATGTCCCGCGCAAACTGCGGATCTGGTGGCCCCGAGATGGAAATGAGGTGGCCGCCAGGCTTGAGTACACCCAGGGACTTCGACAAGGTCTTGCCATCCTGGCTGTTGAGCACCACGTCGTAGCCGCTCAACTGCTCTTCAAAGGCGTCCTTCTTGTAATCGACGATCACATCCGCGCCCAGGCTTTTGACGAGGGTGGTGTTACCCGCGCTGGTGGTGGTGGCCACCGAGGCACCCAGGTGCTTGGCCAGCTGAATGGCAAACGTGCCCACGCCGCCGGAGCCTGCCTGGATGAAGACCTTCTGTCCCTTTTTGACCCTGGCTTTTTCCACCAGCGCCTGCCAGGCCGTCAGGCCCACCAGCGGGATGGACGCGGCTTCTTCCATGGAGATGTTCCTGGGCTTGGTGGCGACCGACTCTTCCCGGACGGCGATCCGTTCCGCGAAGGTGCCAATGCGAAAGTCATCGGGCCGGGCGTAGACCTCATCGCCCAGCTTGAACTGGCGCACGCGCGGCCCGACACCAATCACCACACCGGCCACGTCATGGCCCAGAACGAAAGGCGTGCGGTACGGCAGGATGAGCTTGAACTCGCCGTTGCGCAGTTTGACGTCCAACAGGTTCACCGCGGTCGCGTGCACTTCGATCAGTACATCGTCTTCCCGCAGCGTCGGTTCTGGCGCATCCGTGGCCCGCAGCTGTTCATTCTTCCCGTAACGGTCCAGCACGAAGGCTTTCATGGTGTTTCCTTTTTAAAAAGCGAGCAAGAGTTCCACCCAGTTGGTCGGGATGGATGAGATTTACATATGATGATCATCATATTTGATGGCAAAAAAACAGACGCAGAATCAGACCTGCGAGGGGGTCAGATATTTCAGTGTGGCCTTGCATAGTGCATCCGACAGTGCCGGCTCGTCCACCGCACGGGCCAGCACCAGGGTACCCACCATGGTCGCCATTGTCACCAGGGCGCGTTCATGGGCAACGGGCTGCCCCCAGTCCGGCGACTGGCGGGCCACCAAGTCAATCATCTCCTTGATGCGGAGTGTGGCAGCGCGGCGCACTTCGGGTGACTGCCGGGGCATTTCAGAACCCAGGGCCGACACCGGACAACCATTCTCGATGCCCGCCAGGTGCTCCTTGGAAAGATAAGCTTGCATCAGCGCCTGCAAGGCCTGCTCGGGTGGGGCTGCGGCGATGACATCGGCCGCGAAAGCGTTCGATTCGGCTCCCGCACGATCCGCCGCCTCGGCCAGCATGGCTTCGCGGGACTCGAAGTGGGCATAGAACGCCCCGTGCGTCAGCCCCGCCGCTTTCATGATGTCGGCCACGCCGGTCCCGTCATACCCGCTGCGCCGGATGGCGCGGGCAGCCGCCTGCACGATGCGCTCGTGTGAGGCCTCTTTAGCTGCAGTACGGGTGTTGGTTGGTGCATTTCGCATGTCATTCATCATACAGAATATTTGTTGACCGTGCAAAGGGTTATCAAAATGACCAAGGAAATTTTTTTATCTCCCCCGCACGCCTTAAAACCGGCTTTGAGTCAACGAGAAACGCTGCTTTTCGAGCGTCCGCCGCAGCAAAATATCCGTGAGGTCAAGTCGCACTCACCGTAGGTAGCCATCGTTGCCAACCGGCCGTTGATATGAAATTCTTCAAAGACTGCAATGGGTCGGACTGAGACATTCACGTAACAGCGTCCGTCAAAGGACATCAAGACAACATCAACTTTGTGCCTGAACATCAGGCAACTTCACCAGCGGCGAGCCAAGTGCTCGCCGTTTTCATTTGTGGCGGGTCATTGGCGAACCAGAAGTTTCCGCGTGGTTCGCCAATCGGTTCCTCGTATGTTCGCCACCCGAAATCTCCAATGACACCTGTTCCTCAACAACGTCAAAGGAGTAATCCATGCCAGCAACGGCAACCTCACTTACCCGATCGACTCAAGAAGCGATCAACACCCTGTCACCCGGAGATCGCCGGGTGCTCAACGAGAACGAACTGGCCCAGCGCTGGGGCATCAGCCCCAAAACACTTCAGCGCTGGCGCTGCGAAGGTCGTGGTCCCAAGTATCTGAAATTGTCCAAGCGCGTGAGTTATGCGCTCGAGATGATTTTGGATTTCGAGAAGAACGCTCTGCACGTTTCGACGTCCGAGCGCGCGACGGCCTGAAGGGAGGACAGAGATGAACGACTTGTCCATTTTCCCAGCCGACATCGCAGAGATGTCCGTCTCGCAACTGGCTAACCTGCCTGCGCAGCAATTGGTTGAAGTTGACACCAACCTTGACCAGGCAATTGCCTGGCTCAAAGCAGCGCGGACCAAATTGGATGCCGCTTTCGATCAGCGCTTTGGCGTGCAAGGTCGTGAGAGCCTCCACGCCTCTGGCCGTGACTTCGGCACCTCTCACATCAAAACCGACGGTCTGCATGTGAAGTTCGATCTGCCAAAGAAGGTGTCTTGGGACCAGAAGAAGCTCAAGACCATCGCCGAACGCATCGTGGCATCCGGTGAGGCAGTTGAGAGCTACCTCGACATCAAGTTGACCGTGTCTGAGACCCGGTACACGAACTGGCCACCTGCATTGCAGCAGCAATTCGCCGACGCACGCACCGTCGAGGCGGGCAAGCCCTCTTTCCACATTTCCCCTGACTCGGAGGTCTGATCATGAAACAGCAACTTGTCCCATTTGATTTCGAGGGCAGCCAGGTCCGTGTGGTTACCGACGCACAAGGCGAACCATGGTTCGTGGCAGCCGATGTGCTGTCGACTATCAGCCTTGATCGCAAGGCGCTCGAGCGTCTGGACGACGACGAAAAGGGTGTGAATTCAATTCACACCCCTGGTGGAACCCAAGAAATGACCACGGTGAACGAGCCTGGGCTGTATGCCTTGGTGCTCGGCAGCCGTAAGGCCGAAGCCAAACGCTTCAAGCGTTGGGTCACCCATGAGGTGTTGCCTGCCATCCGCAAGACCGGCTCCTATGCCGTGTCCGCCATGGCCGCATTACCCGCACCGACCCAGGACCGTGTCACTTCGCTGCTCCTGATTGGGGAGGCCGTGGCCAAGGTGCCTGGCGTCAAGGTGGGCATCGCCATGGCGGCGACGCTGACCTGCATCCATGAAAACACAGGCCTGGCCATCGAGACATTGCGCCGTGCGCTGCCCGCAGCCAACGAGCCGATCTGCTCTCTCAATGCCACGCAACTGGGCAAGCTGGTCGGCCTCTCGGCCAAGACCACCAACCTGCGCCTGGCCAACCTGGGTCTGCAGGTGCGCAACGAGCGTGATGAGTGGGAGCTGACCGAACCGGGTGAGGCATGGGCGGAAGCGATGCCGTACTCGCGCAATGGACACAGTGGTTACCAGATTCTCTGGAATCCGAGCGTCGCTCAAGAACTGCGTGAGGTGGCGTGATGGGACTTCCAATCATTACCGCTGATCAGCGCCTGCGCGAGAAAAAAGGGGTGAAGTTGGTTCTGCTCGGCAAGAGCGGCATCGGCAAGACCACCCAGCTCAAGACCCTGCCTGAAGACAAGACCTTGTTCGTCGACCTCGAGGCCGGGGACTTGGCTGTCAAAGACTGGCGTGGTGACTGCGTGCGCCCGACCACCTGGCCTGAATTCCGTGACTTGGTTGTGTTCTTGGCCGGTCCCAACCCTGCGCTGCCACCTGAGGCTCCGTATTCGCAGGCGCACTACGCGCATGTCTGTGAGCAGTATGGAGACCCCGCTCAGTTGGCCAAGTACGACTGCTACTTCGTGGACAGCATCACTGTGCTGGCGCGACTGGCATTGATCTGGGCAAAGACACAACCCCAGGCGATTTCCGACCGCACCGGCAAACCTGACACCCGTGGTGCTTATGGCTTGCTGGGCTCGGAAATGCTGGGTGCGCTCATGCACCTGCAACACGCACGCGGCAAGCACGTCGTATTCGTGGCCATCTTGGACGAGCGCCTGGATGACTTCAACCGCAAGGTGTTCGTCCCGCAGATCGAAGGCTCCAAAACGGCAGCCGAACTGCCCGGCATCGTCGATGAGGTCGTGACGCTCGCAGAGATCAAGAGCGATGACGGTGAGCCGTATCGCGCGTTCGTCACGCACACGCTCAACCCCTATGGCTTTCCGGCCAAAGACCGTTCGGGCCAGCTCGAAATGCTCGAACCCCCAAACCTGCTTGCACTCATCGAGAAGTGTGCAGCCGCAACCCAACCCCAAAACATCAAGGAGTAAACCATGTCCGCCTGGAACGATTTCAACGACGCTGAACAACAACAATCTTTTGACCTGATCCCCAAGGGCACGGTAGCACCGGTGCGCATGACGATCAAGCCCGGTGGCCATGACGATGCAGCACAGGGCTGGACGGGTGGCTATGCAACCCAGAGCTTTGAGACGGGCAGCATCTTCTTGGCCTGTGAGTTCGTGATCCTGGACGGTGAATATGCCCGACGCAAGATGTGGTCGAACGTCGGCCTGCACAGCTCCAAGGGTCCCGCTTGGGGAAACATGGGTCGCACCTTCATTCGTGCGGTGCTCAACTCCTCGCGCAACATCCAACCGCAGGACAACTCCCCGCAGGCCGCTGCCGCGCGTCGCATCCAAGGCTTCAATGAGCTCGATGGCATTGAGTTCGTGGCGCGCATCGATGTGGAAAAAGATGGTCGCGGTGAGATGCGCAACGTCGTGAAGATGGCGGTGGAGCCGGATCAGACGGATTACCCCCGTGGGGCTGCATCTGCTGCACAACGTCCTGCCGCAAGCTACCAAGCACCTCCTGCCAGCAGCTCACACGCTCAGGCACAGGCTCAACGCACACCTGTCTCGGGCAAACCGAGCTGGGCTCAGTAAGGAGGGTGAATGAAATGCTGGGTCTGCAACAGACAGGCCCGGGGTTTCGGCCACACCGACAACCGTCACGGTGTGGGCAATCCCCGGCGCTACCCAATCGACTGGGTTTTCTGCTCGAAAAAATGTCAGGACACGTTTCATGCGATGTACGGGAACTGGCAGCGCGCGCTCGATGGGCGAATCGATCTGAAGGAGGTTCCCATGATCGACCCCTCTGACATTGAACTGGCCTCAATGAAGAAATGCCTCAAGGCATTCGGAGAGTCGGCTGGCGAGATCGGATTCGACAAACCTCTGGGCGACTATTCAGAAGCGGAGGCCCTGCGCGTCATCGACGCCATCGTGACGTGCTGGACCGATGCCATGCTGGCGCATCACGAGCAGACGAAATTCCCGCCCGTGCGTGGACTGCCACCAACGCCTGATCCTCTGGCCCATCCGTTCGCGGATCTGGAGGATGACTTGCCTTGGGTGGTGGAGGGAGACAAGAAATGATGGATTTCAACTCCTCCTCCAGCATCGCGGGCCAGGTCAGCGCGCTGATTGATGCCGCAATGCAGCGTGAGCATGCCAAGCAGCGCCCGAGAAGTTACCTTGGTGCCTCACGCTTGGGCGTCTCGTGCGAGCGTGCCCTGCAGTATGAGTTCGCCAAGGCTCCCGTGGATCCCGGGCGTGAACATCCTGGTCGCTTGCTGCGCATCTTTGAGCGTGGCCATCGATCTGAGGACAGCATGATCCAGTGGCTGCGTGATGCCGGGTTTGACCTGCGCACGACCAAAGCCAATGGTGAACAGTTTGGCTTTGCTGCGCTCGATGGCCGCTTGGCTGGACACATCGACGGCGTGATCGTTGGCGGTCCCGATGGATTCAAGTATCCCGCTTTGTGGGAGAACAAATGTCTTGGTTCCAAGTCGTGGCGTGACCTCGAGAAGAACAAGCTGGCCATCTCCAAGCCGATCTATCACGCTCAAGTGGTGCTGTATCAGGCCTACCTGGAGCTGCACGAAAACCCTGCGGTTTTCACGGCGGTGAACGCCGACACCATGGAGATCTACACCGAACTGGTGCCCTTTGATGCGGCGCTTGCGCAGCGCATGTCCGACCGTGCGCTCAAGGTGATCTCTGCAACCGAGGCGGGCGAGCTGCTCGTTCGCGCCTATCAAGACCCCACTCATTTTGAATGCCGGATGTGCGCATGGCAGGACCGGTGCTGGAGACAAAGCAATGACGGACGTTAATCAAATTCTTACCGAGCGACTGGTCGATGCACGCGAGGCAGCGTTCTGCCTGAAGCTGCCGATGTACCTGCTCACAAATCCCAAAGATCGCCAGCGTCTTGGCCTGCCGCATTACCGCGTCGGCAAGATGGTCCGCTTCAAGGTGAGCGAGCTGATGGCTTGGATGCACGCGCAAGCGCAAGCAGAAGCCGAAGCAAATGCGCAGGGAGAGAAGTCGGATGCTTGATTTCAATGACAACGACTCACCCACACACAAGGACACCGACGCCACCCGTGAGCAGTTGCGTGCGGCGTTGATCGACCGACTGGAGTCGGTGCTCAGCACACTGTTTCCCGCAGGCAAGAAGCGTCGTGGCAAATTCCTGATGGGCGATGTGCTGGGCAGCCCCGGCGACAGCTTGGAGGTGGTGCTCGACACAGAGAAGGCGGGACTGTGGACCGATCGCGCCACCGGAGATGGTGGCGACATCTTTGGTCTGATCGCAGCCTACTTGGGCATCGATGTGCAGATCGACTTTCCTCGGGTGTTGGACTACGCGGCAGACCTGGTTGGCCAGGCTGCTCCTGTCCACACCCGCAAGGCAAAGAAGGAAGCACCGGTCGATGAGCTGGGGCTCGCCACGGCCAAGTGGGACTACTTCGATGCCGAGGGCCACCTGATTGCCGTCGTGTACCGCTACGACCCACCCGGTCGCAAGAAGGAGTTCCGGCCTTGGGATGCCAAGCGTCGCAAGATGGCTCCACCCGATCCTCGCCCGCTGTACAACCAGCCGGGGATGCTCGCTGCCGAACGAGTGATCTTGGTCGAGGGTGAGAAGTGTGCCCAGGCATTGATCGCCGCTGGAATCACAGCCACGACTGCCATGCACGGGGCGAATGCCCCTGTGGACAAAACCGACTGGTCACCACTCACAGGCAAGGCCGTTTTGATTTGGCCCGACCGAGACAAGCCAGGCTGGGAGTACGCCATGGCGGCGGCGCAAGCTGTCCTAGATGCGGGCGCGCATTCCTGCGATGTTCTCTTGCCGCCCGATGACAAGGCTGATGGCTGGGACGCTGCCGATGCAATGGACGAGGGCTTTGATGTGACCACGTTCATTGCCTCTGGGCCGCGTATGTGCGTGAAGACCACCAAGGCCATGACGACTCAAGACGCCACGGTGTGGGCGACCGATGATGCGCTGACGCTAGCGTTCACATCTCGCTATGCCGACGAGTGGCGCTATTGCGCGGCCTGGGGAAAGTGGCTGGTGTGGACCGGTTGCCGCTGGCAGCCCGATGAGACCTTGATGTCCCATCACCTCATTCGCGCCATCTGCCGTGAGGCCGCACTCAAGGTGGACTCGCATCGCCTCGCAGCCAAGTTGCTCGCCAGTAGTACCGTGGGTGGTGTCGATCGCATGGCGAGGTCTGATCGCCGTCATGCATCCACCACTGAGGAATGGGACGCAGACCTGTTCTTGCTCAACACCCCTGGTGGTGTCGTGAACCTCAAGGTGGGCGCCACGCGTCCGCATGACCGTGCAGACCGCATGACCAAGATTGCGACGGCCACACCAAAGGGTGACTGTCCACAGTGGAAAGCGTTTTTGAATGACGTGACCGGCGGCGACCTGCTTTTACAGGAGTACTTGCAGCGCATGGCGGGGTACTGTCTGACCGGGGCAACCAGCGCCCATGCATTGTTCTTTCTGTACGGGACCGGCGCGAACGGCAAGTCGGTGTTCGTGAATACCTTGGCCAGCATCTTGGGCGACTACGCCACGAGCGCACCCATGGACACCTTCATGGATGCCCGAGGTGATCGACACCCCACTGATTTGGCCGGATTGCGCGGCGCACGCTTTGTAGCGTCAGTGGAAACCGAGCAAGGCAGGCGCTGGAATGAATCCAAGGTCAAGGCCATCACGGGTGGTGACAAGGTGTCTGCTCGCTTCATGCGACAGGACTTCTTCGAGTACATCCCGCAGTTCAAGCTGTTGATCGCAGGTAACCACAAGCCATCGATTCGCAACGTGGATGAGGCGATGAAGCGGCGACTGCACTTGATCCCCTTCACGGTGACGATCCCGCCAGAGAGGCGTGACGGCAAGCTGACCGAGAAACTGTACGCGGAGCGTGACGGTATTTTGGCCTGGGCGGTCGAAGGGTGTCTCGCATGGCAACGCGATGGCCTGCGTCCACCCGAGTGCGTGGTCTCGGCAACTGAGGAGTATTTCGAGGCGGAAGACGCCTTGGGCCAATGGATCGAGGAGCGCTGCATTTTGAGCAAGACCCATCGCGAAGGCGTATCGAATCTGTTCACTGATTGGCGCGAATGGGCTGAGCGTGCTGGCGAGTACGTGGGCTCGATCAAGCGGTTCTCAGAGCTGATGTCGACCCGCAAGTTCGAGAAATGCCGACTGCATGGCGGTGCACGCGCAATCGCGGGCATCAGTCTACGACCTAAGCCTCATACCGGTGGCGGCTACCCGTATCGAGACGATTGAACCAAACCATGGTGACGGATTTGACAGTCTTACTGATTAACCCCTCACGCGTGCGCGCACACACACGATAGAGGAGTAACCGTGAAACCTGTCCAACCCGTCACCCGATCAAATTCTGGAGACGAAATGAACATGACGATTCTTGCCTTGGACTTGGGCACAACGACTGGATGGGCCTTGATGGGTGCAGACGGTCAGATCACAAGTGGAAGTCAATCCTTTAAGCCCCAACGCTTCGAAGGTGGTGGCATGCGATTCCTCAAATTCAAACGCTGGCTCACGGACGTGAAGCAATGCACCACAGGCGTTGACCTGGTCGTGTTTGAAGAAGTACGCAGGCATGTGGGTGTGGATGCCGCCCATGCATACGGTGGCTTCATGGGCCAACTGACAGCCTGGTGTGAGCACCATCAGATCCCCTACGAAGGCATACCGGTCGGCACGATCAAGAAGCATGCAACCGGCAAGGGCAATGCAGGTAAGGAAGAAATGATCGCAAGCGTTCAAGCACGCGGTCACCAACCTGCAGACGACAACGAAGCAGACGCAATTGCATTGGCCTATCTGGCACGCGATCGTCAGACGACACAGGAGGCGTGAGATGAAAGTCCCAGCACAACCGTATCGCTGCGCTCTTGGCAAAGTGCAGCCTGTCGTGACAGATCTGGATGCTGTCAAGCGTTCAGGTTGGCGTGAGCAACACATCCTGGTTGTCTCAGATCAAGACGAACGGCTGGACTTCCTTGAGCGGGAGTTCATTCGTCGTATTGGCGAGCGCCTCTATGGTTCAGGAGGTAAGCATGGATAGAAAACCTATATGGGGCATGGATGATGTGGAAGCCCGGTTTCTTGACGCCGCTCATACGGCCTACCGACTTCCACCCGTCCGCGTTCAGGGTTACAACAATCCATGGATGTCACTGGCCATGCAAACACCCTCTCGTTACCCAGATACCGAGCGGGTGTACATGCCAATGATCCCAAGCCCTGAGGCAATTGAAAGAATGCTGGAGACCATGAAGTGGGTCCAATGGCTTGAGATAGATCAGAGGCATTTGGTCTGGATGCGTGCCAAGAGATATGGCTGGCATCAGATCGGTCGTCGATTTGCGTGTGACAGGACCACTGCTTGGCGACGTTGGCAACGAGCGTTGCAGACGGTGGCAGATCAACTCAACGCTTTGGGTATTTCACAGAGGAAATTAGAGGGAATTGGAGAGGTTGATATGTAGTGCGGGCGAGAGGTGGTGAGTGAGCGAATTTAGCCCTTGCAACAAATCATCCCATTTGAGCGTACATTTTCAGCTACGGTGTGGAAAGGAGTGCAAGACATTCCTTTCCACTTTTCATTTCTGCTTCCTGTTGGCGCATTCACTGCGATCAAGGGCAGCACTACTCCCCTGATTTGCTCATGAAACCCGAGATCCAAATGGTCCCGGTCGATTCGCTCATTCCGTATGCGCGAAACGCCCGCACCCACAGTGAAGAACAAATCGCCCAGATCGCTGCCAGCATTCGTGAGTTCGGTTGGACCAATCCAATCTTGACTGACGGCGACAAGGGCGTGATCGCTGGCCACGGCCGTTTGGCTGCTGCCAGAAAACTTGAATTAACAGAGGTGCCCGTCATTGAGCTGGGCCATCTGAGCCCTGAACAAAAAAAGGCCTACATCCTGGCCGACAACCGAATCGCGTTGAACTCGGGTTGGGATGAAGAGTTACTCAAGCTCGAATTGCAAGAGCTTCAAGGCGTGGATTTTGATCTCGACTTGCTCGGCTTTGGGGACGATGAGATTGAGCGCCTGCTCAATGGTGATCAAGCAGGCGGTGGTTTGACCGAAGATGATGCAATCCCAGAAGCACCAGTAGATCCCGTATCCAGACCTGGGGACTTGTGGATTCTCGGCAGCCACCGCCTCCTATGCGGTGATTCGACCATGCTGTCCGATGTGGAAAAGCTCATGGGTAGCGAGCTGGCCGACATGGCCTTCACCGATCCACCCTACAACGTGGACTATGGCAACAACGCCAAGGACAAGATGCGGGGTAAGGACCGGCGCATCCTCAACGACGCACTGGGCGATGGCTTCTACCAATTCCTGTACGACGCCTGCGTGAACCTGCTGATGGTCACCAAGGGCGGCTGCTACGTGGCTATGAGCTCCTCGGAGCTGCACACCTTGCAAAAGGCCTGGCTGGATGCCGGTGGCAAGTGGTCCACCTTCATCATCTGGTCCAAGAACACCTTCACCCTGGGCCGGGCTGACTACCAGCGCCAGTACGAACCGATCCTGTACGGCTGGAAGCAAGGCGCTGACCACTTCTGGTGCGGTGACCGGGACCAGTCGGACATTTGGAACTACAACAAGCCCCGGGTCAACGACCTGCATCCGACCATGAAACCGGTCGAGCTGGTTGAGCGGGCCATCAAGAATTCGTCCAAGAGCCGGGACATCGTGCTGGACCTCTTCGGTGGTTCGGGCACCACCCTGATTGCCTGCGAGAAGACCGGGCGTCAGGCACGGCTCATGGAACTCGATCCCAAGTTCGTGGATGTGATCGTCAAGCGCTGGGAGGAGTACACCGGTCTGCAGGCGGTGCGTTCGGAGGATGGCGTGAAGTTCGCCGAACTGACCACCAGTGCTGGCGATGCACCGGTTCAAGAGGCCCCTGTGGCGCAGGGCGCCTGATCTCAGTTGCCCGTGAAATTCGCGTACAGATCAGCCCAAGCGAGCGACGTACCGGGCGTAATCCCCGCCGGATGGGTCAATGAAGAGGTAAGGGCGACCTGGGGCGTGGACCATTACGCACAGTCTGCCGTTGCCGATGTAGCCGCCTTTGCCCTTGAGCCAGTCGCGTGACTTCAATAGGTTCATCGCAAAGCCGTCGAATTCCTCAGCCGTCATCTCCCGGGTGTCGGAGACATAGACCGTGTAGTCACCGTAAGCGGCGATTTCTGTGATGTCAGTGGGTTTTCTGCCAAAGGGTAGTCGGATGCTCAGTTCATCTACTTCGAGGCTCTTGCCGTCGAAATTCACGGTGATTGGCTTTCGCTCGATGGTGATCGTCAATGTTTTCATAGGCGGCTCAAACGGTTTCGGTGGTGATGCGGTACTTGCGGTCCTGCCCATCGGTCTTGTCTGACACGATGTTCAGGCCCAGTTTCTTTTTCAGGGCGCCTGCCATGGCACCTCGCACGGTGTGCTGCTGCCAGCCGGTGGCCTGAACCATCTCGGCCAGGCTTACGCCCTCTGGGCGTTTGAGCAACTCGATCAGGGTGGCCTGTTTGGTGCCCTCGCGCTGCTTGGGTGGTTGCTGAGGGGTCAAGCCAATCGATTCCAGGCCTGCGGTGGAAATCACGAACTGCGTGTTGCCCTCGGGAGTCTTGTTGTGTGGGGCAATCAGTCCTGCGTTGCCCAGGGCGGTGAGCACCTTGATGAGTGCGCCGCCTTTGAGGTTGGCCGGGAAGTCGGTCAACAGTTTTTGAGGATGCTTGGCCGCTGCTTCGAGCAGGCTGCGCTGGGTATCCGTGAGTTTCATTTCTTTCCTTTCGATGTTGTTGATGTGTTTTGTGCTGCTGCGATCCCTGCGGCGTAGGCGGCTTCAAGCGCGCTCTTGATCGCCCAGACCGAGACGTCGTGAAAGTCCAGCCGATCACGGTGCTGGGTTTCGAGCGTTTCGATGAAAAGATGGTCGAGCGCGATCTTCTCGATGACCTTTTGTTTGTCGGGTTGTTTCATGGTTTGGGTCCTCATGCGTTGTGGATCTGATTGGCTTTGTCAAAGCCAACCCACTGGCCTTGCTTGTCCAGGCCTCGGTTAGCGAGTTCCTTGCGGGCCAGGTTGTTGAGGTCGAGCTCGCCGTTGGCGACGGCGATGAGAACCTTGTTCAAGGCAAGCTGGATGAATCCAAGCTCGTCGACGGTGAAGGTGGTTGTTTCGGTAATCACTGCACTCTCCTTTGCTTGTTGCGATGTAGAGCATTGACGCTCTGATTCAAGAGGAAGCCAAGTCAATTTTTCAAGCTGTCGCTTATTCCTTGAAAGCCGATTGAGATGCCGAGAAGTGCGCCTACTCCATGCAGATATCCGGGCTGTGCGCAGGTGCTGAACGTGCCCGGTTACTGTGCCAATCACCAGCCCCAAGTGCACCGTGAGTACGGGCGTGCGCGGCGTGGGTTCGACACCGAGTTGGGCTTCTATCAGTCGACCAGGTGGCGTAACACGCGTGCAGCGGTGCTACGGGATAACCCGCTTTGCTGCAGGTGCCAGGCCAAGGGCGTGCTCCAGCCCGCCAACGTGGTCGATCACATCGTTCCGGTCAAGCAAGGCGGTGAGCGCTTTGATCGCTCAAACCTGCAAAGCCTGTGCGTGCCCTGTCACAACGCCAAGACCGCCTCAGAGACGGCATCCCTGCGCAACCAGCCCCCCTCCTGAGGGGGTAGGGGGGGTGAATCTCTACAGGCTGGCGCCACAGATGCGTGCGCTTGCGCAATTTTTTGCGCGTGCAAATTGAAATTCTTTTTTTTAGTCCACATGGCCGGTCGTAAACCCCTTCCCGTTGCAGTCAAGAAGATCAAGGGGACGCTGCAAAAGTGCCGCACCAACCCCAACGAGCCCCGCCCAATGGGAAAGCTGGGCGATCCGCCGGAATACATGTCCGACATCGCCAAGGAGGCGTGGACCTACGCGGTAGAGAACGCTCCGCCGGGGCTGCTGTCTTCGCTGGATGCGGCCGTGCTCGAGCGCTGGGCTAATTGCGCCGGGCTGTACCGGGAGGCGCTGGCCAAGATCAATCGTTCGGGGGTGGCGGGGATGATCATCAAGACCCCCAGCGGCATCTTGCGCCGTTCGCCTCTGATGGACGTCATTCGGGACCTAGCCCAGGAGATGAAGGGCTACGAAGCTGAGATGGGGTTCACGCCCGCGTCACGCTCAAGGGTCCATGTTGCACAAGAGCCTGGGACAAATGATGACCCCTGGGCCGATATTGCGGGATAAGTTCAATGGCTCAAGGCAGTTATGCGGACATTGCCAAGATGTACGCAGAGAAAGTCGTGGCCGGAGAGATCCTGGCGTGCAAGTGGGTGAAGGCCGCCTGCCAAAGGCAACTCAGTGATCTGAAAAAGTACAAGGGCAAGGCCAGCCCCTACCGCTTCAATCCCAAGCTCACCAGCAAGAGCGGCAAGACCTACTACCCGGCGGACAACCTGTGCGCATTCATTGAGCGACTGCCGCACGTCAAGGGCCCGCTTGCCGGAGAGCCCATCACGCTGGAGCCGTGGCAGGTGTTCATCCTCTCGACGGTGTTCGGCTGGGTCAAGGCCGATGGCACGCGGCGCTTTCGCCGCTCCTACATCGAGGTGCCACGAGGCAATGCCAAGTCCACTCTGTCGTCTGCGGTGGGCCTGTACATGCTGGCAGCCGATGGTGAAGGTGGTGCTGAGGTCTATTCGCTGGCGACCACCCGTGACCAGGCCCGCATTGTGTTCGGGGACGCGCAGACCATGGCACGCCGCAGCCCGGGGTTTCGCAACCGGTTCTCGGTGAATGTCGGGGCGCACAACATGAACGTGATGGCCACGGGCTCCAAGTTTGAGGCGCTCTCGGCCGAGGGCTCCACGCTGGACGGTCTGAACATTCACTTTGGCTGCGTGGATGAACTCCACGCCCACAAGACTCGCACGGTCTATGACGTGGTAGAGACCGGAACCGGCAAACGGGACAACTCGCTCTTGTGGGTGATCACCACGGCAGGTAGTAACCGCGCAGGCATCTGCTACGAGGTTCGGTCTTTTGTGACCAAGCTGCTCGATGGCGTGTTCGAGGATGACACCCAGTTCGGGATCATCTATGGCCTGGACGATGGGGATGACTGGACAACCGAAGAGTCGCTCATCAAGGCCAACCCCAACTGGGGCATCTCGGTGAGGTCCGAGGTGCTCGGGCCGCTGCAGGCCAAGGCGATGCAGCTGCCCAGCGCCGTCAACAACTTCAAGACCAAGCACCTCAATGAATGGGTGAACGCCGACACAGCCTGGATGGACATGCGCTCCTGGGACGCCTGTACCGAGAACGGCATGTTCATTGATCAATTCGAAGGTCAGCCCTGCTGGATTGGCCTGGACCTGGCCAGCAAGACGGACATTGCCGCCCTGGTAGCGGTGTTTCGGCATCCGGAGATTTCGGACGCCTACGTGACCTTTGGCAAGTACTACCTGCCCGAGGACACGGTCAACGGCGCAGGCAATAGCCAGTACGGCGGCTGGATGCATTCGGGGCGGCTCATCGTTACTCCGGGCAACGTGATCGACTTCGGCTGGATCGAGTCGGACTTGCTGGACATGGCCACCCGTTATGAGATTCAGGCGGTGGCCTTCGACCCGTTTCAGGCCACGCAGCTCTCGACCCGGATGCTGGCCGAGGGCCTGCCCATGATCGAGGTGCGCCCCACGGTGCTGAACTTCAGCGAACCGATGAAGACGCTTGAAGCCCTGGTCTTGCAAAAGAAGCTCGTCCATGACGGCGACCCGGTACTGGCCTGGATGGCCAGCAACGTGGTGGCGCACCTGGACGTCAAAGACAACATCTATCCACGCAAGGAGCGAGCAGAAAACAAGATAGACGGCATCGTGGCACTGATCATGGCCCTCTCAAGGGCGATCAAACCGGGGGACTCGGTGGTGCTCGGATCCGACTATGAGTTGATGGTGCTCTGAGGCAATGGGACTTTTCACATTCATCGATCGATTCAGAGCTTCGAGCAGTGACCGATCCCCTTGGGGAGACTTCTTCTTTGAGCCGGTGTCGGTGCGCAGCGCCTCAGGCATGCGCGTCTCGCCTGACGGGGCGTTGCGGCTCGTAGCGGTATATGCCTGTGTGCGCATCCTGTCGGAGACCATGGCGTCTCTTCCGGTGGTGGTGTACCGCCAGCGCAAAGACGGAGGCAAGGATCGGGTGACCGATCACTGGCTCTACGGCCTCCTTGCCCGCAAGCCCAACCGGTTCCAGAACCCCTTTGAGTGGCGCGAGATGCTTCAGGGACACCTGGCCCTGAGGGGCAATGCTTTCTGCCAGATCATCGCCAACCCCAAGGGAGAAATCACCGAGCTCATGCCGATTCACCCCGACCGGGTGCGCATGGAGGTGATGGACAGCGGGGACTTTCGGTACCGGGTTCGGATGCAAAACGGGGATGAAACCGTATTCCCACGCGGGCAGATCTGGCACCTGCGCGGCCTGTCCTCGGACGGTCTGATGGGCATGAGCCCCATCGAGTTGGCCCGCGAGAGTCTGGGCATGGCCCTGGCCGCTCAGGACTACGGGGCGAGGTTCTTCACGAACGACGCCAAACCCACGGGCGGCTGGATCGAATTTCCCGGCACCTTCAAGGACCCTGAGGCCAAGCGGGTGTTCAGGGATTCTTACCAGGCGGCGCAGTCCGGCTCCAACCGGGGCAAAGTCCTGGTGCTGGAAAACGGCATGAAGTTCCATGAGGTGGGGGTCACGAACAAGGACGCCCAGTTCCTGGAGCTGCGCAAGTTCCAGATAACAGATATCGCTCGAATGTTCCGTGTGCCACCACACATGATTGCCGATTTAGATCGCGCGACGTTCTCGAACATCGAGCAGCAGAGTCTGGAATTTGTCATGCACACCATGACGCCCTGGGCCGAACGCTGGGAGGCCTCGATCGAATCCGATCTGATGCTCGATGGCGATCAGCTGGAAGTCGAGTTCGACTTTGCCAACCTGATGCGCGGCGATGCAGCCAGCCGCTCGGCCTACTACCAAAGCGGCATCCAGAACGGCTGGCTCACCCGCAACGAGGCACGCATTGCAGAAAACCTCAACCCGCTGCAAGGCCTGGACCAACCCCTTCGCCCACTGAACATGGTGGAGGAAGAGGATGCCGAAGAGGCTGAGCAGGAGACCGAATCCTCCGATCCGGCGCCTACCGAGGACGAAACGGACCCCGCCGATCAGGAATCGAGCTTGCGCTTTCGCAAGCTGGTGCAGTCCAACTCAGCCCGGCTAGCCCGGCGCATCGCCAAGAAGGGTTCCCTGGGAGCCAACGAAACCGACCTGATTGCTCAGGCCTTTGGACTTGAGGTGAGCAAGGTCAGCGCCTGGGCGCAGCTGCAAACACAGCCCTTTGAGGAGGCCGCACTGGCCGCTTCTCTGATTCAACTTGGAATGAACACATGAACAAACAACTTCTGCTTTCAGAATTCCTGACCACCCCCTGGGCGCTGATGCCCGAGCGTTTGCAGGCTATGTCCGGCATCCTGACACGCTGGTCTGCGGGCGAGCCGCCAAGCGACGAGACCCTGTTTCAGGTCAACACCGACCGCGTGCTGCGTGACACCCGCAAGCAAATGGCAGCCGCCAGCACGGGCACCGGTATCGCGGTGCTGCCCCTGTACGGGGTGGTGACGCAGCGCGGCAACATGGTCGACGACATCTCCGGGCCGGGCAGCACCAGCACCCAGCAGTTCACATCAGTCCTGCGCCAGATGCTGGCCGACGACACGGTGGGCCAGATCCTGATCGACATCGACAGTCCCGGGGGCAGCGTCTATGGCGTCTCCGAATTGGCCAGCGAAATCGTCAAGGCCCGAGCCCAAAAGCCTGTCATTGCCGTGGCGAACAGCCTGGCGGCCTCGGCCGCTTACTGGATCGGCTGCTCGGCCAGCGAGTTCTATGTCACCCCGGGTGGCGAGGTGGGCTCGATCGGTGTGTGGCAGGCCCACTTTGATTACTCGAAGGCGTTGGAAGAGGAAGGGGTCAAGCCCACCTTGATCTCGGCGGGCAAGTTCAAGGTCGAGGGCAACCCGTATGTTCCGCTCGATAAACAGGCTCAGGCTTTCATGCAGTCCCGTGTGGATGACTACTACAACGCCTTCATCGAAGCCGTGGCCCAAGGCCGTGGTGTCTCGGCAAGCGAAGTGCGCTCGGGCATGGGCGAAGGTCGTGTGCTTGGGGCAGACGCCGCACTGGCCGCTGGAATGGTCGACGGCATTGCCACCTTTGACGATGTGCTGGCCAAGATGCAGGCCAGCGTGCGAAGCACCAAGCCACGCAGTCAGTCCCGCCTGAAACAGGCCCGTGACGCTCTTGCGCTGATCTGATCCATTTCATTTAGCAGCCCTCCGTTGAGGGTTGCGCCTTCCTGCGACCCGTTGGTCGTCATCCCTGTCGCCGCCTTGAGTCATCTCGACCAGGCGGTTTTTTCATTTCTGGAGTTAATCCCATGAGCAAGCAACTGCGCGAGCTGCAAGCCCGCAAAGCCACCCTGGTCAAAGACGCACGCGCCCTGACCGATATCGCTGCCGCCGAGCAGCGCGACATGAACGAAGAAGAGGTCAGTGCTTTTGAAGCCCTCAAAGCCAGGATCGAAGCCACCTCGGCCGCGATCGACCGTGAAGCGGCCTTGATTGCCGAGGAAGCGCAGATGGGCCACGCAGCCCAACTGCCCAATGGCTCGGTGATCACGGTAGTGAGCAACGCCGAATCGGATCCCAAGCATGGCTTCAAAAGCGTTGGCGAGTTCCTTAAAACTGTCCGTCATGCGCAAAACCCTGGTTCCTCGATCGATGACCGCCTGCTGATTGGCATGAATCGCAGTGCCGTGGCCCCTGCCTCGTTTGGCAGTGAAGGCGCGGCGCAAGATGGCGGTTTCCTCGTGCCCCCGCAATTCGCACAGGAAATTTTCCAGCTCTCGCTGGGCGAGGATTCCCTGCTGCCGATGACCGACAACGTCGAGATCACGGGCAACACCATGGCCTTCCCCAAGGACGAGACCACGCCCTGGGGTACCAACGGCATCCGAGCCTACTGGCAAGGCGAAGCCGCATCGGCCGTGGGTACCAAGCCTGTCCTGGGTCTGTCGACTCTGCGCCTCAAAAAGCTCATGGCCCTGGTGCCGGTGACCGATGAGCTGCTGGATGACACCAATGCGCTCTCCACCTACCTGCCCGACAAGATCGCCACATCCATTCGCTGGAAGACCAACGAGTCGATTCTGTTCGGCTCGGGCACGGGCCTGCCGGTGGGTTGCATGACCAACGCCACCACGGTGACAGTGGCCAAGGAATCGGGACAGACCACGCAGACCCTCTTGGCGCAGAACTTGGCCAAGATGATCTCGCGTCTGCCGCCGGGCTCGTTTGGCAAGGCCGTGTGGATTGTCAACAACGACGTGCTCCCCGCGCTTTTCACGCTGACGCTGGGCAACTACCCGATCTACCTGCCTACGGGCATGAACCCGGGTGGCATCCAGGTCTCGCCCTATGGCACGTTGCTGGGCCGTCCGGTCTTTGTCTCGCAACACGCCAACACCTTCTCTTCTGCAGGTGACGTGCTGCTGGCCGATCTGTCGTACTACCAGACCATCACCAAGGCCGGTGGCATGCAAACGGCCACCTCCATGCACCTGTACTTCGATGCGGACCTCACGGCTTTCCGCACCACGTTCCGCATGGACGGCCAATCCAAGATCGCTGCGCCGATCTCCCCCGCCAAGGGCAGCACGACCATGTCGCCCTTTGTCCAACTGGGCGCACGCTGATCGTCGCCAATCACTGAAGGAGAACTCTGATGTTTCCCAATGCAAAAGGCAGCGAACTGTTCTCGGTTCTGGCCACCATCGACCCCGCCAGCCAGGCTGTGGGCACTGTCACCACCGGATGGATTTCGGCGGGCAACCACCACAGTCTGCTGGCGCTTGTGCAAAGCGGCGTCCTGGGCACGGGCGCCACACTGGACGCCAAGCTGCAGCAGGCCACCGACGCTTCTGGCACGGGTGCCAAGGATGTGACGGGCAAAGCCATCACCCAGATCGTCAAGGCCACGGGTGACAACAAACAGGCCCTGATCAACCTGCGCCCGGACGATCTGGATGTCACCAACGGCTACGCCTACGTGCGCCTGTCGCTGACGGTGGCTGTTGCTGCCAGCCTCACGGCGGCGCAGTTGCTGGGCTTTAACCCCCGCTTTGCGCCGGGGGATGCCAGCAACCAGGCTGCGGTCGCGCAGGTGGTCTGAGCCTGAGGGTGGAGCAATCACATGCCCATGCAGTTGATCACTCCACCCGCAGGGGAGCCCATCTCGCTTGCCGAGGCCAAGCTCCACCTGCGGGTGGACTTCGATGACGACGACAGCCTGATACAGGTCCTGATCTCGGCGGCACGCCAGGCGGCCGAGACCTTGACCAACCGTCAGTTGATGGCGGCGCGCTGGCGGATGGTGCTCGACAGCTTTCCCGGACCCAGCCTGATGGGGGTGCCCGCAGGGCAGACCTTCACGCTGCCCGGGCATGCTGTTTTGCTGCCCAAGTCGCCCGTGGCGTCGGTGGTGGAAATCCGCTATCTCGACATGGCGGGCGCCTGGCAGGTCATGCCAGCGGCGAACTACACCGTCGACAGCGCCTGCGAGCCTGCCCGCATCACGCCCGTGTTCGGACAGATCTGGCCGATTTCTCTGCCGCAGATCGGCACCGTGAGCGTTGTCTTCGATGCAGGGTATGGCAGCGCCGCAGCGGTGCCTGAGGGCATCAAGACCTGGATCAAGCTGCGTGTGGGATCACTTTACGTTCACCGCGAGGAGGTGGCATCGATGACACGAGGGCGTATTGACCCCTTGCCCTTCATCGATGGCCTGCTCGATCCCTACAAGGTACCCCTGATATGAACCCCATCGGAGCCGGAACGCTGGGCCGACGCATCAAGATCCAGCGCCCCAGCACCGTGAAAGACAGCTTGGGTGCCCCGAGCCGAACATGGATTGATGTGGCCACAGTGTGGGCCGATATCCAGCCCCTGTCCGGCCGTGAAGCCGTGATTGCCAGTCGCATCTCGGCCGAACTCACGCACCAGATCACGGTGCGCTACCAGAGCATCTTTGACAACCCCCAGCAAGTCGCCCAGTACCGGGTGCTCTACAGGTCGCGGATCTTCAACATCCACTCGGCCCTGAACGAGGACGAGAAACGCGTCCTGGTCGTTCTGTTGGCCAGCGAAGGTCTGGACGATGGCTAAACATGAACGCTTCAAGGTCGAGGGCCTGGCTGAATTGGCCAAAGCCCTGCGCGAATTGCCAGACCGGGTGGCGAAGAACGGCCTGCGCGTTTCGGTTTATGCCGGAGCCAAAGTAATCCGCGATGAAGCCCGCATGAGAGCCCCGAAGGCGGCCGAGGTCCTGGGGCCCAACCAGCCACCACCCGGAACGCTCAAGCGCTCGGTGATCATGAAACAGATCCCTGAACTCTCCAGCCTCACGCGCCAGACCTTCTTCGTGACGGTGCGCCACGGCAAGAAGTTGCGCAAGCAAGGCAAGAAGGGCAACCTGTCTCAGGATGCCTGGTACTGGCGCTTCGTGGAGTTTGGCACTCGCAAGATGCGCGCGCGGCCATTCCTGCGGCCAGCCCTGGAAGCCAAGCGACGCGAAGCGGTGCAGGCCATGAAGGACCGGCTGAGTGAACGCATTGAGCAGGAAGCCAAGAACCTCTACAGGAAATAGCCATGCAGGACTTCTTTGATGCCATCAAGGATTTGGCCGGTGGTGAGGTCTACGCGCTTGTCGCTGCAGAAAACACCCAGTACCCAGCCATCGTCTACACGCCCATCGTGCAGGAGCACATCTTCGGCATTGATGGGCCGCATGGCTTGCAGCGCGTGCGCGTGCAGGTCGACACCTATGCCAGAACGTACCAGGAGGCCTTGCACCTGCAAGACCAAGTCCTGACTGCGTTGCTGGCAGACAAGAGCACCGTCGCCGATGTGCGCATGGGGCTGTCCGAATTTGAAGATCAGGCCCGGCTGTACCGGGTGAGCGTGGACTACACCTACCACCGGCCGGTGGGTTCACCGTAAAACAAGGAGCATATGCATGAGCAGCACCGCAATTACCGCGCAAGGCATTGCCATTGCCCGGTTTGGCACCACCGCCTTTGAAACCATCCCGAACGTGGTCTCGTTTCAGGGGCCTGGCGGGCAGGCCGCCGTGATCGATGTCACCAATCTGGCCTCCACCGCCAAGGAAAAGCGAGTGGGCCTGCGTGACGAGGGTCAGTTGTCTCTGACCCTGCACTACAACCCCGACGATCTGGTGCACCAGGGCCTGAGAACCGACCGCGCCAACCGCGTGCGTCGCCAGTTCAAGATCACTTTCACCGACACCAACCCTGCCACCTGGACCTTCTACGGCTATGTCACGCATTTCAGCGTGCAAGGCGGTGTGGATGCGGTCGTGCAGGCCTCCGTGACCATCGAAATCGATGGTGACATCACCGAAGCTTAAAGAGAGACACCACATGTTGACCCGTGAAAAAATCCTGCAGAGCGACGATCTGCCCCGTGAAACTGTCCAAGTCCCGGAGTGGGGCGGTGAGGTGCAGGTGCGCACCATGACCGGTACCGACCGCGACGCCTTCGAGGCCAGCTTGATTGGCAAGGAAGGCCGCCTTGAGAACGTCCGTGCCCGCCTGGTCTCGCTCACCCTGTGCGACGAGAGCGGCAGTCGCCTTTTCAGCGATGGTGACATCGCAGCTCTCGGCGGCAAAAGTGCCAAGGCACTGGACCGGGTGTTTGCTGTGTCCCAGCGCTTGAACGGCATTGGCGCCGATCAGGTGGACGCTGCAAAAAACGACTGATCGCCCATCCCTCGCGGCGCTTTGTGTTCCGGCTGGCGCTGGCTTTGGGCCTGCCGGTGCGCGAGATGCTTGCATCGATGGGCTCGGACGAGCTGACCGAGTGGATGGCGTACTACCAGCTCGAGCCCTTTGGGGACTATCGGGCTGATTACAGGTCCGGTGTGGTGGCCTCCACCTTTGCCAACGCCCACCGGGCCAAGGATGCGGGTCCGTTCAAGCCAGAGGACTTCATGCCCTTCCTGGACAAACCCCAGGCTACCCAACCCCAAGATGAAACCCAGCTCAATGTGGCCCGTTTCAAGGCCATGTTCGCGCACAAAGTTCGCGCATAACGTAGGCAAGCAACATGGCTGATATCGGCTCCCTGGTGATTAAACTCGCAGCGGAAACGGCCGATTTCCGGGAGGATTTAGGCAAGAGTGCGCTGCTGTTGGAGCGTCACGCTGAATCCATGCGTGGCTCCCTGGAGAAGGTGGCCGAAGTCGCCAAGACCACCTTTGCCATCGCCATTGGCGTGGAATCGGTGGGGGCGCTCAAAGAGCTGGTCATGCACACGCTCGAAACTGTGGCCGCCCTGCAGGACCTGGCCGAGCAGACCGGAGCGAGCGCCACGGCGCTGTCCGGTTTTGCACCGGTGGCCACCATTTCAGGTGTGGCCATGGAGCAGATCGGGGTGGGTCTGACCAAGCTCTCCAAAGGGCTGGCAGGAGTCGATGATGAAACCAAGGGGGCCTCACAGGCCCTGCAGTTTCTGGGCATCAAGGCCAAGGATGCAGGGGGCAACCTGCGTGATCCGGCTGAGGTCATGAATGACATTGCCCTCAAGCTCTCGAACTTCGAGGACGGGGCGGGCAAGACGGCCATTGCGCTAGAACTCTTCGGCAAGTCCGGTGCAGGCTTGCTGCCCTTCCTCAAGGACCTGGCCGCGAACCAGGATCTGAACATTCGGCTGACCGAAGCAGAAATCGAGTCGGCCGAAAAAGCCTCCAAGGCCATGGGCCGGATGCGGGCCGAGCACAACTTCGTGGCCCAAACCATCGTGACGGCGGCGCTGCCAGCGCTGGAAGAACTTGTGGGTGAGCTCAAGGCCGTGATGCTGGGCACGCACAACACGGCAGAAGCCATGGTCAAGCTGCGTGATGACGGCACGCTCAAGACCTGGGCGCAGGACACGGCCTACGGCATTGCGATCGTGATCGATGCGCTGCGCGGTGTGATCCAGATGGCCAAGGCGGTCATGGGCAGCTTCGAGGCGGTCTGGGCCGACATCGAGTTGCTCGGCACCTTTTTGGCCGGTGGCAAGGGCTTGAACCCGTTCTCCGAGGAGAACCAGGCCACTCTCAAGACCGCACTGGAAAAACGCAATGCGATTGTCGAGAAGGCCAACCAGACCTACGTTGACTTGTGGAAGATGCCCTTGCTCGCTGATGCGGTCAAGGAACGGTTCGACGCCATCAACCGGGGTGAGACCGAAGCAGCAGGTGAAGCAGCTAAACCGAAGCTCAACTACAACTCAGCCACTGGCGCACTCACTGCTGCGGCCATGGCCAAGATCGAGAGCGACATCAAGCAGCTGCAAGGGCTGACGGATGTCGAGACGGGCTTGCTCAAGGACCGGCAAAAGATCATCGATCTGTACGAGGGGCAGGGCTACATCAGCTACAAGGATGCCAGCGAAGCACGCCTGAATGCTCAACAGGACTTCACGGACCGCCTCGCTGAAATCTATGCACAGGAGGAGTCGATCCTGAAACGAGGCTTGGCCACTGTGGCCAAGACCACCCAGGACAAGCTCAAACTCCAGGACAAGCTCTCTGAGATCACCCTGCGCCGGGAAAAGCTCGAGCGCGAGGCCCAACAGACCAACCTCGAGCGAGAGATCAAGCTGCCGGGCGAAACGCTCAAGGACCTGCAGGAGCAGGTGGCCAGGAGCCAGGGTCAGCTGCGCTCGACCGAGGAGCAGATCAAGGTACTGCGCGAGACGGGCTCGATCAGCGAGATCGATGCCTTGAGGCGCTTGTCCGATGCCCGCAAGTCCAGTGCTGATGAATTGGCCGACTTTGCAGCCAAGGCCCGGGAGTTGGTGGAGGCTACCCCAGGCAATGACAAGTTGGCCGAGTCGTTCAGGCGTATCGAAGAAGCCGCCCGTCAGGCGGCCGATGGCGCGAAGTTACTGGGTCAACGGGCGCTGGAGTTGTCAGACCCAGGCGCTGGATTTGCCAAGGCGCTGCGCACCCTCGGTGAAGAAACTGAGCAGGTGGGCAAGCAGATGGAGGCGGTGACCACCAAGGCCTTCAACGGCATGACCGATGCGCTCACCAATTTTGTGATGACGGGCAAGCTGGATTTCAAGTCGTTGGCCACCTCCATCATCTCGGACCTGATCCGCATCCAGATCCAGCGCGCGGTCACGCTGCCCATGGCCAAGGCGCTGGGCAGCCTGTTCGGCTTTGCCGATGGCGGGGTGATGACCTCGTCGGGGCCCTTGCCGCTGCGGGCATACGCCAGTGGCGGGGTGGCCACCACGCCGCAGTTGGCGGTCTTTGGCGAGGGCTCGATGGCCGAGGCTTATGTGCCGCTGCCAGATGGCCGTTCGATCCCAGTGACCATGAACCAGTCCTCATCCGGGGGCGGGGATGTCTTCAACATCTCAGTCAATGTGGCCGAGGGTGGAGTGACCAGCAGTGCCGGTCAGGGTAAAGACCTGGGGCGAGCGATCTCCAGCGCAGTGCGTCAGGAATTGCTCAACCAGAAGCGGGCCGGTGGCCTGCTGGATCCGCGTCGGCAGTGATGTGTTGAAGGATTTTTCATGGCGCTATTTACATGGATCGCCTCGATCGGGGCATCCCTCACCGTCAAACCCAATGTCCGCAAGGTCTCCTTTGGAGATGGTTATGAGCAGCGCCTGGCCTACGGCATCAACACCCAGCCTGAGGTCTGGTCGCTTGAGTTTCGGGGTAAGTCCACGGTAGAGGCTGCTGCGATCGACAACTTTTTGCGCGCACGGGGCGCGGTGCAGTCCTTTGACTGGACCACCCCGAGCGGTATCACGGGCAAGTTCCTCTGTGAGGAATGGAGCCGCAGCATCGAAGAACCCAATCTGGAAAACATCCACGCCACCTTCCGTCAGGTGTTTGATCTGTCATGACCAGCCAAGCCATCACCTCAGAAATTCAGAAGCTGGCCCCCAGTGCGGTCATCGAGCTCTTTGTGCTGGACCTGTCTCTCTTCAACGAGGGGGTGGTTCGGTTTCACGCGGGCACTAATGAGCTGCGCCGTCAGGTGGTCTGGCAGGGCAACACCTACGAGCCGTTTCCCATTCAAGCCGAGGGCTTCGAGTTCAACGGCAACGGGCAGGTGCCGCGCCCCAAACTCAAGGTGGCCAACGTTACTGGCACCATCACCGCGCTCATCCTGTCCTACCAGGACCTGGTGGGGGCCAAGGTCACTCGCAAGCGCACGCTCCTGAAGTACCTGGACGCGGTGAACTTCGCCTCAGGTGACAACCCCACGGCCGATCCTTCAGCTGAGTTTGCCGACGATGTGTATTTCATTGATCGCAAGTCGCGTGAAACGCGGGACGTGGTCGAGTTCGAGCTGGCCGCAGCGTTTGATCTGGAAGGGGTGTCATTGCCCCGGCGGCAGATCGTGCAAAACGTCTGCCCCTGGCAGTACCGGGGTGCAGAGTGCGGTTACACCGGCACCGCGTACTTCAACGCCAATGACGAAACCGTGAGCTCCCGAGCGCAGGACGCCTGTGGCAAACGCCTGGTGTCCTGTCAGAAACGCTTTGGCGTGAACGCCGAACTGCCCTTTGGCGGGTTTCCTGCAGCGGGGTTGATCCGGTGATGCAGGGGGCCAACCAAACGCTGGCGCTGGCGCATGCTGCTCGGGAGTTTCCCCGCGAAGCCTGTGGCCTGCTCGTCATTCACAAGGGCCGGGAGACCTATGTCCCGTGTCGCAACATCGGCGTGGGTACCGACCAGTTCGTGATCCACCCCGAGGACTATGTGCGCGCCGATCAGCTTGGCGAGATCGTGGGGGTGTTTCATTCCCACCCCAACTTGAGCCCTGAGCCCAGCCAGGCCGACCGGGTGGCTTGCGAAGTCACGGCGCTGCCCTGGTTTATCGTGAGTTTCCCGGCCGGGCACTGGACCGAGTTGCAGCCGCAAGGCTATCTCGCCCCGCTGGTCGGGCGCGAATGGTCCCATGGTGTGCTCGACTGCTACTCGCTGATCCGGGACTGGTACGCCCAGGAGCGCGGCATTGACCTGCCAAATTTCGCACGCTTTGACGATTGGTGGAAGCGCGGAGGGAACCTGTACCTGGACAACTTCGCTGGCGCAGGCTTCCATGTGGTGGAGGCCTCCGACATGAACCCGGGAGACGTCCTGCTGATGCAGGTCGCATCGCCAGTACCGAATCACGCTGCCATTTACCTGGGCGACGGACTCATCTTGCACCACCTGCAGGGCAGGCTTTCCAGTCGCGATGTCTATGGCGGCTACTGGCAAAAGATCACCACCCACACCCTGAGGCATGAATACCAGCATGGTCACGATCCTTCTTCTCGGTGAACTGGGCAAGCGCTTCGGGCGCCGCCACAAGATGGCAGTCGCGTCAGCCGCTGAGGCTGTGCGCGCCCTGTGCGCCAACTTCTCCAGTTTCGAGCGTGAGCTGGTGGCCTCGGGTGAGCGCGGGGTGGGCTACCGGGTACTGGCCGGGCGTGATGCTTTGACCCTGGACCGGTTACACGAGCCCAGTGGCCAGCAGCGCATCACCATTGCCCCGGTCGTGTCCGGTGCCGGGGGCAATGGCTTGGGCCAGATTCTTTTGGGTGCTGCGCTGATCGCCGTGTCCTGGTGGAACCCAATGGGCTGGGCGGCGGCAGGGTCGTTTCTGTCGCAAGCCACCCTGTATTCAGTGGGCACTTCCATGATTTTGGGCGGTGTGGCCCAGATGATTGCTCCAACGGCCAAGGCGCAGGACCCGTCCGAGCGACCTGAGAACCAGCCCAGTTATGTCTTCAACGGGGCGGTCAACACCACGGCGCAGGGCCATCCCGTGCCCGTGGGTTACGGCCGCCTCATCGTCGGTTCGGCCGTGATCAGCGCGGGGATTGATGTGGACGAGACCGCAGTATGAACCCTCCTGAGTCTGGATTGATCATTGGCGCAGGCGGTGGCGGCAAGGGTGGAGGCGGCAGCGCCCGTGTGGCGCAGGAAGCGCCGGACAGCCTGCGCTCCAAGGCTTATGCCCGGGTGGTGGACCTGGTCTGCGAGGGGGAAATCGAAGGGCTGGCCGCTGGCCTGCAGTCGGTGTACCTGGATGACACCCCCATCAAGAACCCTGACGGCAGCTACAACTTCACCGGCGTCACGCTCGAAACACGGCCTGGCACCCAGCAGCAAAGCTACATCCCTGGCTTCTCCTCAGTAGAAAACGAGGTGGCCGTGGGCGTGGAGTGCAAGGCCAACCAGCCTGTGGTGCGAACCATCAACGATCTGGACGTGGATGCCGTGCGCATCAAGGTCAGCATCCCGACCCTGACGCTGCAAGACACCACCAATGGAGACCTCAACGGAACCTCGGTCAGCTACGCGATCGACGTGCAGGCGCGCGGAGCCGGGTATGTCCAGATTCTGGCTGACACGGTCTCGGGCAAAACCACCTCACGCTACCAGCGCAGCTACTACATCCCTTTAACCGGCACCGGTCCCTGGGATGTGCGCCTGCGCCGCATCACTGCCGATTCGACCCAGACCAGCCTACAGAACAAGACGTTTCTGGAGTCCTACACCGAGGTCATCGAGAGCAAGCTGCGCTACCCCAACAGCGCCCTGATGGCACTGCGGGTGGATGCCTCTCAATTCACCTCAATTCCTCGGCGCAGCTATGACCTCAAACTCCTGCGCGTCCGGATTCCCTCGAACTACTTTCCCGAGACCCGCTCGTATGCCGGGGTTTGGGACGGAACCTTCAAGGTGGCCTGGACGGACAACCCAGCTTGGTGTTTCTATGACTTGGTGACCAGCACCCGCTACGGGCTGGGCAGCTTCATCCCCGAGTCGCAGGTGGACAAGTGGGCCCTGTACCGGGTGGCCCGTTACTGCGACGAACTGGTCCCCAACGGACTGGGCGGCTATGAGCCGCGCTTCACCTGCAACCTGTACCTGCAAAGCCGCGAGCAAGCCTACAAGGTGGTGCAGGATATGGCCTCAATCTTTCGGGGCATGGCCTACTGGTCTGGCGGAGCAATCACGGTCACTCAGGATGCGCCCCAGGATCCCGTTTACCAGTTCACGGCTGCCAATGTCATCGGTGGCGAGTTCGCCTATCAAGGATCGTCCGCCAAGGCTAGGCACACCGTGGCCCTGGTCAGCTGGGTGGATCCGGATGATTTCTACCGCCAGAAGGTGGAATACGTCGAGGACATGGCAGGGATTGCCCGCTACGGCGTGGTCCAGGCCGATGTGGTGGCCATGGGATGCACGTCACGTGGCCAGGCCAACCGGGTGGGCAAGTGGCTGCTGTATTCCGAGCAATCCGAATCGGAAATCATCACTTTCCGCACAGGGCTGGAAGGCGCTGTTGTTCGTCCCGGCGATGTCATCAAGGTTGCAGACAGCAGCCGGGGTGGCCTACGCTTGGGTGGACGCATCGCTGCGGCAACCACGGTGAGCGTCACGCTGGATCAGGACCTTCCCGCCGGTTCGTGGCGCATCTCTGTGCTGCTGCCCACGGGTGCGGTGGAGGAACGCCAAGTCGGATCCCTCTCTGGACGCACGGTTGGTGTGACCAGCGCATTTTCCACAGCGCCTCAGGCGGGTGCCATCTGGGTGCTAGCCTCCACGCAGGTGGAAGTCCAACTGTTCAGGGTGGTTCAGGTTGCCGAGAGCGAGCCTGGCATCCACGAAGTGACGGCGTTGGCCCACAACCCTGACAAGTACGGTGCGATCGAGCAGGGTCTGGCCCTGCAGCCGCGAGACATCACAGTGCTTTCGAGCACGCCTGCAGCGCCCACGGGCTTGGTGGTCACCGAGAGCCTGTACCGAGTCAAGGACCAGGCCCTCGTGCTCATCCAGGTGGGCTGGGAGCAGGTCTTCGGCGCGCTGGAGTACCAGGTGAGCTACCGGGTCAATGGCGGCAACACTGTCACCTTGCCCCGGGTCTCGAGCTCCTACCTAGAGATCCGCAACGCCGAGGCTGGGGACTATGTGTTCACGGTGAGGGCGGTGGGAGTGTCCGGCAAGCTCGGAGCCTCGGCCACCCTGAGCCAGGCCATCCTGGGCAAGCTGCAGCCCCCGAACGATGTGCAGGACTTTGTGGTCCTGCGCCGCACGACCGATTTGATGCTGAGCTGGAGCGCCAACACCGATGCCGACTTGGCCGGGTACGAGGTTCGCGTAGGCACGGGCTGGGATGCGGGCACTCTGGTTGGGCAGACCGCTGGCACCCAGCTTGTGCATGATCAAAGCGAATCGGGACAGTACAACTACTTCATCCGGGCGTTCGACACTTCGGGCAAGTACAGCCAGCACGTCACCACCTTTCTCTTGACTCTGCTGGCACCTGCTGCGGTTCGACAGTTCGATGTGGTGCAGTCTGCCAACCGGCTGGAGTTTCGGTGGCTGCCCAATGCCGAGCCCGAGGTGGTGGCCTACGAGCTGCGCGAAGGCACGGCCTGGGACACCTCGATTTTCATTGCCGAGGTCAAGTCAAGCAGCTTCACGCTGCCCTCGGGCTTTGATGGTGAGCGCAGTTTCTGGATCAAGGCGATCGCATCGCCCGGCATCTATTCCGATGAGGCCACCTTTGTCTCTACCGTGGTGGCCCAGCCGCAAAACGCCAACCTGCTGGTCACCATCGATGCACAGGCTACCCGGTTCCCCGGTGTGAAGCACTTTGCCTCAGTCGAGTCGGTCAACAGCGAGGATGTGCTGCGCATGGACAGCGGTGTGGCGCAGTCGGAGTACCTCTTCGAGGTGAATCTGCCCACCAGCTACCGGGCCCAGAACACGCTACTGGCCAGCATCGGGGCCACTTTGGACGACCGAGAGACCTGGTCAACGGCGAACTATGTCTGGAGCAGCAATGCGGCCAAACGGCAGTGGACTTATGACGGTGCTTTGAAGAGCATTGAGGCCCGGTTTCAGATGGCGCGTGAGGATGCGCTGCAGGCCGGAGAGCTCTATGGCTGGCGCCTCAACGGGGCACTGTCTGGGTACGGCAGTCCGGGAAGCGGAGAAGCCGTTGGGGTGAGTTATGGCGACGGGCGCTACGGCAGCGGGGTGCTGGTCAAGGACACGACCCGGGTGTCCTGGGCCGTGAGCATCCCCGGCATCTTCCATGTGAGCTTCTGGTTCATCCCCAACCAGATCACCACCTCGGTCATCTGGACAGCCTCCGGATCAGGGGTGAGTTTGCTGGTTGGCTTCGATGCGGTGGCGGGTTCCTTCTTCCTGGAGGACCAGCTCTTCAACCGGATCGTGGTGCCATACCCCGTGAACGTCAGCGACCGGATCTGCCTGGGCGTGTGCCAGACGGCCACCGAGCGCAGGCTCTTTGTCGGAAAGATGGGCGGTGAGGTGCAATGCGCCAGCAAAGCATTGGCACCCACAGCCGGGTACACGGCACTCAAGCTTTATTGAACGGGGAATCCCCCAAACACGGGCGCTGCATCGCAAGGTGTGGCGCCCATTTCATTTGCAAACCCCAAAGAAAGGGAATGACCCATGATGGAAGAGGGCATGAGCATCAAAGGCTCGATTACGCTGGTGCTGGCCAAGCCCACGGGCGAGGTCGAAGTGGTCCACAAGGACAACATCATCGTCAACGGCGGCTTTGACTTCGTGGCCGACGCGATTGGCAACTCGGGCAGCCGACCTGGCGTCATGGGCTGGATCGCAGTGGGCACTGGCACCACCGCTGCTGCCGCAACGCAGACCGCACTGGTCACCGAAATCAAGCGCAACGCGGCCACTTACGCCCACACTGCTGGCACCAAGGTGTTCACCTTCACGGCCAGCTACGCGGCGGGCGACGCCACCGGGGCACTCACGGAAGCGGGCGTTTTCAATGCTGCCACGGCAGGCATCATGTTCGACCGGGTGGTCTTCCCGGTGGTGAACAAGGGGGTGGACGACAGCCTCACGGCCGTCTTTACCTTCACCATGAGCTGATCGGGCGCCTGAGATGGCCGAGACCGTCAACGTCTCCAGCTCCCCGGGGCCCAATTACAGCTGGTCCTCAGGCACGTTCACCTGGGGGAGTGCCACGGCAGGCAAGAACTGGTCAACGGCTTACCCTGCCGTCTACGCCCTGAGCGTGGCCACGGACCTGAGTTTTGCCGAGCTGGTTCAGAAACTGGGCATCAAGCGAAGTTCAGAGACCCTGGCCTTTGCAGAAAAGCCCAGTCGGGCGGTGACCCTCAGCAAGTTCGAGACCTTGAACTTCGTGGAGACCTACACCGACCTGATCGCCTTCGTGCTGCGTTTCGTGGAGTCGCTGACCTTCTCGGAGAAGTACGCCCGCTCCGGCACCAAGGCAGTGTTTGAGGTGTTTCAGGTGGCCGAAGGGCTGGCGCGGCAACTGGCCCTGCGCAAGTACGAAACGCTGGCGCTGGCCGAGACCTACACGGACCTCATTGCCTACATCCTTCGCGTCGCAGAAAACCTGAGCTTTGCAGAAAAGTCAGCCAAGGCCATGACCAAGCCGCAAGGCGAAATCTTTGGCATGAGTGATGCGCTGGCCCGCTCGCAGGTCAAACGGGTGGCCGAAGCCTTCTCGTTTGCTGAAAGCCTGGGCCGGACGGTTGCCTACCGCCTGGCCATCAGTGAGGGCTTTGCCATCGCCGAGGCGCTGCGCCGGGCTCAGACCTTGAAGCTCAGTGAAGCCCTGAGCCTTGCCGAGCAGTACCGGCGCCGGGCCAATGGGGTGATCAGCGACATGATCGTGGCCAACACCGAGATCACCGCGCAGGACTTCATGGACATCCTGGAGTCCGGTCATCCCCCCGGGTACTCCAACTTCCGAGATTTCATCCAGGGCGACTACACCTACCAGCGGGCTTTGTTTCGGGCGATCCTGACCTCCAGCAATGCGGACCGGGGCTACATCGATGGCCTGCGCGTCACGGTGGACGTGCCCGATGTCTTTGACCGAGGCACTGCGCAGGTGGTCACGGCTGCCAGTGGCGTGACGGTGGTCTTTGCCCGGCAGTTCCGGGTGGCGCCCGAAGTCACGCTGACCTTCAAGGGTGGAACCACCATCGCCGTCCCCCGAATCCTCGGTTCGGCCTCCATCACGGGCTTCACCGCTGTTCTTGAAAACACCTCTGGCACACGCGTGACCGGGGCCATCTCCTGGGTCGCACAGGGTTACTGAAGAAACCAAATGCAGAACTACACCGAAATCCCATCCTCCACGACGCTCTCGGACTCCTTGTCCCAGATCCTGAACAACGACAAGACGGCGTTGTCTCTCTCCAGTGGGACGTCATTCCCGACCGTGAACCTGCAGCAGGGCATGCCGTGCTTCAGGACCGATGAGCAAAAGCTCTATGTCCTCACCGTGGTCAGTCCTGCCACGTGGAAGATGGTCATCGACCTTTCGGCCGCCGTGGGCAAGGTGGCCAATGCGGACCTGCTCGACGGAATTGACTCGACCGGCTTTGCGCTGGCCGGGCACAACCATGATGCGGCCTATGCCGCGCTGGGCCACAACCACAACGCCACTTACCTGGGCATCACTGCCAAGGCGGCGGATGCCGACAAGCTTGATGGCCTGGACTCCACGGCCTTTGTGCGATCGGTCAATGGCAATGGGCCAGATGCGAATGGCAACTCCACTGTGCCGATCGATCTGTCCAGCCGGGTGGCCAAGACGGGCGACACCATGTCTGGCACGCTCACGGTGCCGCGCCTACAGATCTCCAGTACGGCCAACTACCTGGACATGGTGGACCAGGACTGGGGCACGCGTTTCTTGCACCACAACCAGGGCCTCATGGGATTTCTGAAATCCGATGGCAACTGGGACATGTACATGAACAACAGTGGCCAGATGTGGACCGCCAATTACGGCTGGCTGCACGACTACTTCTTCAGCACCATCGCCAACTGTTTCATCGGCAACTGTCCGGGCAACACGGGAAACTGCAGTCCAGTGAGCAACAACGCGACATCTGTAGTTTCCAACTGCGGCAGTGCATCTTTTGTCCGCGATGAACTGGTGGACAACGGCAGCCAGATTGCTGTCCGGAGAACCCAATACAACTTCAATTGCAACTGCAATTGCAACTGCGATTGCTACTGCTAAACCAGGGAGCCACATGAGCACAGTGAACAAGATCTTCCCGGCCCCGGTGCTGCGCATTCAGAAGCTGCTGAGTGCCTCGGAGGTCGCTCAGGCATCAGAACTGGCCCTCAAAGCCAATGAACGCCTGAATGACCACCAGGTTCCATATTCGCGCACCTACCGCGACAGCCTGGACTTCATGTATCCGGAGTACTTCAAACCGATCTTCCGTCGTCTGCGACGGCACATCGAGGACGAGTTCAAGTGCAACGTCAGCAGCATGGTCGGACGCGAATCCATCTTCCGCTACGGCCAGCACCTGCCGTTTCACACCGAGCCACATGCCGATATCTCCTGTGTGCTCTGGCTCGATTTCCCGGCCAAGCCTGACCCCACCAAGCGCGACTACTCGGGGATGTTCTGCCTGCACAACCCACACCTGCTGTTTGGCGGCCGTGCAAGTGGCGTGTTTGGCAACATCAACCACATGGAAATGCCTGCGCCTGGCGATGCGTTTGTTTTCCCATCGCACATGCCGCATTTTGTCTTCCCGTACAACGGCGAGCGCCCAGGTGTGGAACTTCACTTTGAAATGCTCGCGGAGGCCGCATGAAGCTCATTACCTTCGGCACCAGCGTTGACGAAAGCAAAGCCGTGCGGGTCGAGATGACCGCAGACGGCTACACCGTTTCATTTGCTGCCGCATCCATCGACATCGGGGAGCACTTGTTCAAGCAGGGCGAACTGCAGTTCCTGATGTATGGGAAGCAGTATGAAAACGAGGTCATCGGGATCGTGTCGCAGCGTGAATACGTCGACAGCCGCGATGGCCTCACGATTCTGGCTCAGCACGGCCTGACAGATGGCCTGGGCTGGTTCTATTTCGGTGACAGCGCCAAAGAGGCCTGCCTGTGCATCACAAAAGCCCTGATGGCCCAGTGCCCATTTGACGTCGTGCAACCGGGCAAGCCAAGAGATGTTCTGCCAGGCATCTTCCCGGGGAGCGACAAGCTGGGGACGCGCAACCTGGCCAAGATCGAACTCCTGCGCAAGATAAACCCGCTTGACAGTCTGGCCTCCCTGGAGAAGCAGGTAGACCTGCTCAGCGCACTGGTCATTCAGCTGGCTGGGCTGGTGCCTGGCCATGAGGCCATCGGGCTGGTCGAGCAGGTCCAGCACATCATCGACGATGCCAGCGCCAATGCTGGCAAGACCGACGAACAAACCGTCGCGAGCGTCATGTCCTTCAAAACTTCGCTGCGCCAAGCGCAGGCCGATTACTTCGCTACACGCGACGGAGCTGTCTGATGGCCAAATTCATTCTCACTGCCTTTAACCCCGCCAATGGCCATCGCACCCGCTTGCACTACGACAACGCTACCAGCGAGCTGACCAGCGAATCAGGTGAGTCACTGGTGCAGGCAGTCGAAGTCGCAGCACGCGCAAATGCTCCCGCAGTCTCCAAGCAGACACCGCTGGCCAAGTCCAGTCCGAGCATGCTCAAGATTAGCCTGGGCTTGTCGTGCAACTACGCGTGTGAATACTGCTCGCAGCGTTTTGTACCGCGTGCTGACGAGACCAATCCCGGCGATGTGCAGGCCTTCGTCGACGGCCTCGATAGCTGGGTGACGAGTCCGCCCGAGAAGGTCGAGTTCTGGGGTGGCGAGCCCCTGGTCTACATCAAGACCATGCGCCCCCTGGCCGAGGCCATCAGGTCCAAATTCCCCAACGCTGAACTGTCCGTCATCACCAATGGCTCACTGCTCAACGATGACATCAACGACTGGCTCGATCGCATGGGGTTCAGTGTCGGTATATCGCACGATGGTCCTGGCCAGCCTGTGCGTGGCCCCGACCCGCTGCAGGACCCCGAGCAGCGCGCCGCCATCATGGCGCTGTACGCTCGCCTTGCCCCACAGCGGCGCATCAGCTTCAACGCGATGGTCAACCGCGAGAACGCATCGCGCGCGGCCATCCAGCGCTTTTTCATCGAGCTGACCGGCGATCCAGCGGTGCCCATCGGAGAGGGCAGCTTCGTCGACGCCTATGACGAGGGAGGCATTGCCCATTCGCTGCGGCCAGGTGAACTGCACGCCTACCGAAATTTGGCCTTCCACGAAATCCGTACCGGCCAAGCGGCAAACGTCCAGGCGGTGAGTAGCAAGACGGCCAGCTTCGTCAACTCCATCCGTAGCCGCCGTCCGGCATCCAGCCTGGGCCAAAAGTGCGGCATGGACAAGACGGAGAGCATCGCCGTCGATCTGCGCGGCAACGTGCTGACCTGCCAGAACGTGAGCGCGGCCAGCACCGCGCCCAATGGCCAGCCCCACCACATCGGCCATGTGTCGGACTTGGCTGCCGTCAAGCTCAATACCGCTACGCACTGGAGTAAGAGAGAGAACTGCCCGAGCTGCCCGATGCTGCAGATTTGTCAAGGCTCCTGCATGTTCTTGGAAGGTCCCCTGTGGGATCGGTCCTGCGATAACGCCTTCTCTGATGCAGTGCCCATCTTTGCCGCCGGTATCGAGTTTCTCACTGGGCTGGTGCCATTTCACATCGAAGGCGAGCTGCGAGATGACCGCAAGGACATCTTTGGATTTTCTGAGCAGGTGAAACCATCGCGAGATAGACCGCCCAGGGTCTTTCCGATCCCGGTCGTCGCAGCCTGAACTGACCGTACCGTTTTTAAACCGCCGCCATGGTTCGCCCTGGCGGCTTTTCTTTTGGAGAAACGAATGCCAGAACCTACAAGCAGCGGGGTCGCCGGAGCAGCGGTGGCCTACAAAGCATTTGGTGGAACCGCCGCAGCGGCAGCCAGTGGAGCCACCCTGGCTGCAGTGGTGGTCATGTTGATGACGCCACCTCGCAACAAACGGGAGTGGGCCGTTGGGCTGATCAGCACCGTGGTGTCCAGCATCGGCGGTGGCGCCATGACCGTCGAGCACTTTGGACTGCACCACTGGGCGTTCTCAACCATGGGGCTGTGTGCCTTGGGTGGGTTGATCTTTGCGTGTGGCCTGCCAGGGTGGGCAATGGTGCGTTGGACCTTTGCGTTCATCGACAAGCGTCGGGATGACTCGATCGACGAGGTGGCCAAGGAAGTGAAGGGGATGCTGTGAATCCCAGTGAATTCATCATGCGGCTCACCACGGCCGCAGTCGCGTCATTCAAAGCCACGGGTGTTCCTGCCAGCATCACGATCGCGCAGGCCGCGCTTGAATCTGCCTGGGGAGAATCTGGCCTTGCGAGGAACGGCAACAACCTCTTCGGCATCAAAGCTGATAGCCTCTGGCGCGGTCAGACCCTGACCCTGAACACCAAGGAGTTCATCAAGGGGCAGTGGGTGGTGGTGCCAGCCCTTTGGCGCAAGTATCCGAGTTGGCAGGCCAGCATCGACGATCACGCCACGTTCCTCAAGCGCAACCCCCGCTACAAGGCCTGCTTTGCTTGCACCACTGCCCAGGCGTTTGCCAAGACGCTGGCGCAGGCAGGCTATGCCACCGACCCGGCTTATGCGGACAAGGTCATTGGCTTGATCAAGCAGCACAACCTACTGTCTCTGGACGGAGGTGCGGCATGAACTGGCTCAATCGATTCTTGCTGGCCAACTGGTCACACATCTTTGACGCACTTCTCTTGACCATGGCGCTGCTTTGCGGGATGCAGGTTGGCGAGTCCCGTGTCCAGAAGGATTGGGACGCCGAAAAGCAAAAGATCGCACTGGCCCAGGCCAGGCAAGAGCAGCGCGTCGCCGATGTGCGGTTGACCCAATCTCAAATCACGCAGGAAATCTCGAATGAATACGCAAAAAGGTCAAAGCTACTGGCTGATCGCCAGCCTGATGCTCATGTTGGCGGGGTGTGCAACATCACCACAGCCGGTGACAGGGATTTGTCCGCCGTTTCCGAAGCTCCCGCAGGAGCTGCAAGCATCCCCGCCGACGCTCTATCTCTTACCGCTGGAGATGCGGGAGCGGTGAGTTGCGCGCAGTTGAGCAAGGATGCTGCACAAACCACCCTGATGCTGCTTGAGGTACAGCGGTGGTACCAAAAACAATCAGCAATTGAACCTTAAACAGAAGCCCGGCTTGTCTTAGGACAGGTCGGGCTTTTTGTCGTTTGTGCGGTCGGGAATCCTTCTGGATCCATGGGAATCTAATCCTTCTTAGCTTTATCGATCAGAGAAAGAAGGTTTTTCATTGCGCTGGCCTGTGCAAATCCATCATAGATCTTGTCATCAAGGAGCTCCCTAGCTGACGGGCCTTCCTTGCACTTTCCTCCAGCCTTCACCAATGCATCCACCATTTCTGTATTGTTACTTCGTCTGTAAAGGTGCGAGTACTTGGCGATATCCAGAGGTAAGTCGCACTCGTTGTCTGGAATGTTTGGATCTGCGCCACGCTCAAGTAGCGTGTATGGCTAGCCCATAGTAAGTTTCATAAACTGCCACATACAAAGCAGTGCGCCCATCGTCATCACGAAAATTGATGTCATGACCCGATGTAAGCAGATGATGCCTTTCGTTCAAAGCTTTGCCTTGAGACTGTGTGCCCCATGAACATGCCCCTTGCTGGTGGTTAACTCCTGATCGGGATGCGATGCGGTGGACAACTCACTCAAGATGCCGCATTGACTGGCCTGTTGAGATTTACGGCAGTTCTCCCGCAAGGTCTTGAGCTGTCGCTCTAGCGCTTTCAGCTCTTTGCTGCGGGCGGCCACATGGCCGATGTGCTCGTCGAGTAAGTCATTGACATCTGCGCAGTTCTCTAGAGGCGAGTCCTTGAAGCGCAGCAATATTCGGATTTCGTCCAGCGTCATGTCCAACCCACGGCAGTTCCGTATGAAGGACAGTCGGTCAACGTGTTCGCTGCCGTACACCCGGTAGTTACCTTCTGTGCGAGGCGTTTCTGGCAACAATCCTTCGCGTTCGTAATACCGGATCGTCTCAACCTGAGTGTGAGCCGCCTTGGCCAGTTCACCGATTTTCATATCTTCACCTTGAGCGGTGGCAAGAAAGTTGCGCCATTTTATTTGTAGGTACTTGACATTGTAGTGGCTACAGGGTTTTTAATCCATCCAACAAGGAGAAGATCATGAACCCTACTCACCAACGCCAACAAGTTGACACTGCCTGCGGTTGTGGAAGTGGCTGCGCTGCATCGCCTGCCGTGGGCGGGCCAATGGCGTCTAAAGCAACGGCTGTTGAGCCACATAGATTCCGGATCGCGAACATGGACTGCGCGTCCGAAGAGTCAGAAATCCGTCGAGCGCTGGACGGCGTGGCAGGCATTCGTGGCTTGCAGTTCAACTTGGGCGACCGCGAGTTGACCATCGCTGCCGAGGATCATGCTCTGCGGTTGGCACTGGATGCGATTCGCAAAGCGGGCTTCAAACCGGAACCACTCGGAGTAGAAGACAAATCGGATGGAGCTACTGCCGCTGCGCCAACTGGTTTTTGGGCCTCATGGGGCAAATTGATTGCTGCATTGGGGCTGGCCGTGGCGGCTGAAGGCTTGGCATTCGCTTTTCCAGATAGTTGGCCAGCAAAAGCCCTTGGAATGGCGCTGGCCGCGGTGGCCATCGCCCTGGCGGGTTTCTCCGTCTACGGTAAAGGGCTTTCCGCACTGCGGCAAGGACGCTTGAACATCAACGCCTTGATGACTGTGGCCGTGACAGGTGCCTTCTTGATAGGCCAGTGGCCAGAAGCTGCCATGGTGATGGCCTTGTATGCCATAGCCGAGGCCATCGAGGCTCGAGCGGTGGACCGGGCGCGTAACGCCATCAAGAGCTTGCTGGCGCTGGCACCGGAGCAAGCCGAGGTGCGTCAAGGTGACGGCAGTTGGACGCGCGTCGGCGTCAAAGCTGTCGTTGTCGACGCAACAGTGCGCATCCGTCCAGGAGAGCGCGTTCCACTCGATGGTGTCGTCACGCTCGGACAGAGTGCCATCGACCAGTCCCCTGTGACTGGGGAAAGCCTGCCTATAGACAAGGCTCCTGGCGACGAAGTGTACGCAGGCACCATCAACCAGTCTGCAGCCTTGGAATTCCGTGTCACCGCGCCCGCTTCGGACAGCACCCTGGCGCGCATCATCCACGCAGTCGAGCAAGCACAGTCGTCCCGTGCGCCGACACAGCGCTTTGTAGATCGGTTTGCCGCGATCTACACCCCTGCCGTTTTCATCCTGGCTGTCGCCGTCGCGTTGCTAGCGCCGTGGATCACGGACTTGACCTGGATGCAGGCTGTCTACAAGGCCTTGGTGTTGTTGGTCATCGCTTGCCCTTGTGCCTTGGTTATTTCCACACCTGTCACGGTCGTCAGCGGTTTGGCAGCCGGGGCAAGGCGGGGGATTTTGATCAAAGGTGGCGTTTACTTGGAGGATGCGCGAAAGATCAAAGCTGTGGCCCTGGACAAGACCGGTACGATCACGGAAGGCAAGCCCAAACTGGTGGCCTTCGAGCCCGTGGACACAGGTCTTGATCAACGGGTGCTGGAGGGGCTTGCAAAGAGTCTCGCGGGCCGGTCGGATCACCCGGTTTCCAAAGCCATCGCAGAGGGGCTGTCAACCGCCGATCAAGAGGTGGGAGAGTTTCAAGCCGTTGCAGGGCGTGGAGTGCAAGGTGTTATCGGCAATCATTCCTACGCGCTGGCCAACCACCGCTGGATCGAGGAGCGTGGGCAATGTTCGGCTGAACTCGAAACCCGCCTCGCAGTTCATGAGGAGGCAGGTCGCACGGTCACACTCCTCGCTAACAGCGAACGTGTGATGGCGATCTGCGCGGTGGCGGACACCATCAAACCATCCTCCGCCCAAGCGGTGGCCGACCTGAAGTCGCTCGGCGTGACACCGGTCATGCTGACAGGGGATAACATCGCGACCGCGCGCACCGTTGGCTCTCTGGCGGGCATAGCCGAAGTGCGGGGCAACCTGCTGCCAGAAGACAAACTACAGGCTATCGGCGAACTTCAACAGCGACTGGGCATCACGGCAATGACTGGCGATGGCATCAACGATGCACCAGCACTTGCTAAGGCCGACATCGGCTTCGCCATGGGTGCTGCTGGAACCCATACGGCGATGGAAGCCGCAGATGTTGTGGTCATGAACGATGACCTGCGTCGTCTGCCGGAAACGATACGGCTCTCGAAGCGCACCCACGCTGTTCTGTGGCAGAACATATGTCTCGCGCTAGGCATCAAGTTGGTGTTCTTAGTGCTGGCCATCTTCGACAACGCCTCCATGTGGATGGCGGTGTTTGCGGACATGGGGGCAAGCTTGCTGGTGGTCCTCAATGGGCTAAGGTTGCTTGGAAAGCAATCGAGCAAGTAGAAAAAGATGTACGGGAAAGTCTATAGCTGCTATAGTCTTGATCATATGCGTAAATGGTTGGCAATCCTTTTGTTGGTATTTGTGCCGCTACAGCTTAGCTGGGCGGCTGCAGCCAGCTATTGCCAACACGAAACCGGTACCTCAGCCAAGCACTTTGGTCACCATGACCATCAGCACAAGACTGCGGATGGCAAAGACGCATCTTCCGATTCAGTCAAGACCATCGGTGGCGACCCCGATTGCGCATCCTGTCACGCAGGATGTTTGTCGGCCTTGCTTGGGGCAGTAGCGATTGCATCGCTGGCCGACTCGTCTCTGGATACAGCAGAGTACGGGGCTCGTCTCACGTCGCCCCCTTTTGAACGCCTCGAACGCCCTCAGTGGCACGTCCTCGCCTGATCGGTGGGGAGCGCGTTCCTTTCCCTTCGTCATCCCAATGTACGGATACGGCTAGAGCGTGACCGTGTCAAGCCGACTTCGTGCGGTTAATGTGATGGCGTCGTAGGCGATCATTTGGATCGCTCTCCGCCGATTCCCTCGTGTATTTGAATATCACTGGAGAATCGGATGTTGAAGAGTCATCAAAATCAAAAACGACGGAAGTCAGTCTCTGTCCTCCGCACCTCAAAAGTTGCGGCTGCGACGAGTTTGCTCGTAGCGCTCGCTGCAGGGGCAGCTTTCGCTCAGGCGTTGCCAGCAGCACAAGACAATCCTTCAGCCGTCAGAAACGGCTTGCAGAGCGAAGCGGCAACGATCCTGACGCTGCAAAAGGCCATCGATTTAGCCCTGGACAGCAATCTAGACTTGGCTGTCGCAAGGCGGGAAATCGAGGCAACGCAAGGTCAGGTGATCCAGGGGCAAGCTCGCCCCAATCCCGAATTGGCGTACTCACTGGAAGACCAGAGGGCAGCGACCCGCACACAAAGTGTGCAGATCAATCTGCCCGTCGAAATGGGTGGCAAGCGCGCCGCCCGTATCACTACGGCAGAGCGAGGACGCGACATTGCGGTCGAAGAACTGAACTTGCGCCGCGTCGAAATTCGTGCCGCCGTGGTCGCTGCCTTCTTCGAGACTTTGGCGGAACAGGAACGCGCAGCATTGGCCGGGGCCAGTGTCGATCTGGCAAAACGCGCTACCGATGCTGTTGCCAAACGCGTGGCAGCTGGCAAGGTTTCGCCGGTCGAAGAAACCAAGGCACGGGTAGCCGAAGCAGGTGTGCGAGTCGAATTGGCACAGGCCCAGAGCGAGCAACGCAATGCTCGGGCACGCTTGGCCAGTTTGCTAGGGGCCAACCCACCGCGATTTACTCTCGTGTCGGGCAACGTGGAAGAGCTTCCGGCTGTCCCTTCGCTCGACAACGTCCAGCAGCGCCTGTCCACTTCGCCAACGCTGCGCCGTATGCAGCTGGAGGTTGAGCGCCGCAGGTCGTTGGTCGATGTAGAGCGCAGCAAACGGATACCCGACGTCACATTCAGCCTAGGGGTGAAACGCCCCACCGAACTGCAGCGCGATCAACTGCTGTTCGGTGTTTCCGTCCCCTTGCCGCTGTTTGATCGCAATCAGGGGAACTTGTTGGAAGCGTTGAAGCGCGAAGACAAGGCGCGGGACGAACTCCAAGCTTTGAACATACGAGTCAGCACGGACGTATTGCAAGCCCGCGAGCGGCTGGAATCCATTCGTAGGGAAGTCGACGTCTTGCAACAAGATGTTTTACCTGGGGCCAAAAGTGCCTACGACGCGGCCACCGTCGGATTTGAAAACGGCAAGTTCAACTTCTTGGAAGTGCTGGACGCACAGCGCACCTACTTTGCCGCCAAGTCTCAATACCTCAAAGCATTGGCTGAGGCGCATCGCACGGCTGCGGACATTGACCGCGTGCTCGGCGAATCTGGCGCAAATGCTACCCAGCCAGCGAATAAGGAATAAACATGAAAATCGATACCAACAAACTGAATGTCAGCAAGAAGCATCTGATCGCCATCGCCGTGATCGTTGCGACGGGCGTTGTACTGGGCAGCGCCATTCTCGGCGGCAAAGCAACCAAGACAGCCGAAGATGACGGCCACGGTCACGGCAGCCACGTTGAAGCCAAGGCACACAGTGATGGTGAGCATCACGGCAAGGAGAGTGGAGACAAACACGACCACGACAAGGGTCATGCGGACGGCGAACACCACGAGGCCCCGACCAAGGGGCCGCATGGAGGCAAGCTGTTCAAGGAGGGGGATTTCGGGCTGGAAGCGTTACTCGCTGAGGAAGGCGGTGAGCCTCGTTTGCGAGTCTGGTTGTATGACAAAGGCAAGCCTCTTCCCACCAGCGCTGCAAAGGTCAGCGCGACCATCACGCGTTTGACCGGAGAGAAACAGACACTCAATTTCGCGACTGAAAAAGACAGCCTGTTGAGCCGGGAGGTCGTGCCGGAGCCGCACGCGTTCGAGATCAACATCGTTGCCCAGACAGCCAACGAACCCTTCATGTTCGTTCTCAAACAAGAAGAGGGGAAAGTCGAACTCAGTGATGCGCAAATTAAAGCGGCATCTATTGGCATCGACACAGCAGGGGCTGCACGAATCAAGACAGCCCTGCTAATGCCGGGGGAAATTCGCTTGAACGAAGACCGGACATCGCACGTTGTCCCGCGCATTGCGGGTGTGGTCGAGAGCGTGCAGGCCAGCTTGGGACAAGCCGTCAAGAAGGGGCAGGTCCTGGCCGTCATTGCCAGCCCGGCTGCGTCTGAGCAGCGCAGCGAGTTGCAAACAGCGCAAAAGCGCCTGACCTTGGCCAGTACCACGTTTGAGCGTGAAAAGCGGCTCTGGGAGCAAAAGATTTCCGCAGAGCAGGACTACCTGCAAGCAGGGCAAGCGCTGCACGAGGCTGAAGTAGCTGTGGCCAACGCTCAACAGAAGCTCTCCGCTTTGGGCCTAGCCACCGTTTCTAAGGGGGGGCTTAACCGCTTTGAATTGCGTGCGCCCTTCGATGGCTTAGTGATTGAAAAGCATCTCAGCCTCGGCGAAGCCGTCAAGGAGGATGCTGCCGTGTTTACCGTCTCCGATCTGGGGCAGGTTTGGGCTGAAATCAACGTGCCAGCCAAGGACTTGCCGCTGGTCAGAGTCGGCGAAAAAGTGACCATCAAGGCCACTGCATTCGATGCCAGCGCTACTGGCGTTATCACCTTTGTTGGGTCGCTGATTGGCGAACAAACCCGTATGGCCAAAGCCCGAGTGGTCTTGTCCAACCCGAAAGGTGCTTGGCGTCCTGGGCTGTTTGTCAACGTGGAAGTGACCTCCTTAGAGGCTGACGTACCCGTGACAGTGGCCAGTGATGCCATTCAGACCGTTGGCGACAAGCCGGTCGTATTCCTGAAGGTGAATGGGGGATTCATCGCTCAGCCTGTGCAGTTGGGCCGCAGTGATGGCAAGCGTGTCGAGGTGTTGCAAGGGCTCAGAGCCGGGGCACCTTATGCGTCGGCAGGCAGTTTTGTCGTGAAGTCAGAGCTTGGCAAAGCCTCTGCCGAACACACCCATTGATACCGGAGCGACATACATGTTTGAAAAACTTATTCGCGCAGCCATTGAGCACCGATGGTTGGTGTTGCTGGCGGTCTTTGGTATGGCTGCCATCGGCGTGTTCAACTACCAAAAGTTACCTATCGATGCCGTCCCGGACATCACCAATGTCCAAGTGCAGATTAACACCCAAGCGCCGGGATATTCCCCTCTGGAAACCGAGCAGCGGGTGACTTACCCGATTGAAACCGTGATGGCGGGTCTTCCCAATCTGGAGCAGACCCGTTCCTTGTCTCGCTACGGGCTGTCGCAAGTGACTGTGATCTTCAAGGACGGCACCGACATCTACTTCGCGCGCCAGTTGGTCAATGAACGCATCCAGGAGGCCCGCGACAAACTGCCTCCCGGAATCACTCCTGCGATGGGGCCCATATCGACAGGCTTGGGTGAGATTTACCTCTGGACAGTCGAGGCCAAGGATGGTGCGAAAAAACCTGATGGCCAGCCCTACACGGCCACCGATCTGCGCGAGATTCAAGACTGGATCATCAAGCCACAGTTGCGCAATGTGCCCGGCGTGACGGAAATCAATTCGATTGGTGGTTTTGCAAAGGAATACCAAATCTCACCGATACCCGAGCGACTGGCCTCGTTGGGCGTCACCCTGCAGGACATTGTGACGGCTCTGGATCGCAACAACGGCAACGTGGGCGCAGGTTATATCGAAAAGCGAGGTGAGCAGTACCTAATTCGAGCCCCCGGGCAGGTTAAGACACTTGAGGACATCGGCAATGTCATCCTCAGCAGTGCGGGTGGCGTGCCGATTCGGGTGCGTGATGTTGCCGAGGTCGGCATCGGACGTGAACTTCGCACCGGTGCTGCTACTGACAACGGCCGTGAAGTGGTGCTGGGCACCGTCTTCATGCTCATCGGTCAAAACAGCCGAACGGTATCAACAGCCGTCGACAAGAAGATGATCGAGGTCAACCGCAGCCTGCCCGAGGGTGTACATGCGGTGACCGTCTACGACCGCACCGTCCTGGTGGATAAGGCCATCAACACGGTCAAAAAGAACTTGTTAGAAGGCGCGATCCTGGTGATCGTGATCCTGTTCTTGTTCCTCGGCAACATCCGCGCCGCCATCATCACGGCCACCGTGATTCCCTTATCGATGCTGTTCACCTTCACAGGAATGGTGAGCTACAAGGTCAGCGCTAATTTAATGAGCCTCGGCGCACTGGACTTCGGCATCATCATTGATGGTGCGGTGGTGATCGTCGAAAACTGTGTTCGCCGTCTTGCCCATGCGCAAGCTCACTACGGCAGGCCATTGACTCGGGCGGAACGTTTTCACGAGGTTTTCCTTGCATCCAAGGAATCACGTCGCCCGCTGCTATTTGGGCAGTTGATCATCATGGTGGTGTACTTGCCCATCTTTGCCCTGACCGGCGTCGAAGGGAAGATGTTTCATCCGATGGCGTTCACGGTGGTGGCGGCGCTTGTGGGAGCCATGATTTTGTCGGTGACCTTCATTCCGGCTGCGGTCGCACTGTTCATTGGCAACCGTGTCAGCGAAAAGGAAAACTTCTTGATGGTGCAAGCCAAGCGCTGGTACGGTCCCTTGCTAGATCGCGTGATGGCAGCCAAGGCTGTTGTGTTGGCTGCCGCAGCCGTGGCAGTGGTGTTGTGCGGTTTGATCGCAACGCGCATGGGCAGTGAGTTCGTGCCCAGCTTGAACGAAGGAGACTTCGCTATTCAGGCCTTGCGCATTCCTGGCACCAGTTTGTCGCAATCGGTGGCGATGCAGCAGCAACTGGAAGCAACGCTGAAAGCCAAATTTCCAGAGATCGACCGTGTCTTTGCGCGCACTGGAACGGCGGAAATTGCCTCCGACCCCATGCCGCCGAACATTTCTGATGGCTACATCATGCTCAAGCCAATGTCTGAGTGGCCCGAGCCGCGGAAGTCTCGTGACGAGTTGCTGGCCGCCGTGCAGGAGGTCGTGGGCAAGATACCGGGTAACAACTACGAGTTCTCCCAGCCGATCCAACTTCGATTCAACGAACTCATCTCGGGGGTGAGAAGCGACGTGGCGGTGAAGATCTTCGGGGACGACATGGACGTCTTGAACAAGACAGCCGAAGAGGTTTCGTCCAAGTTGCAAAAAATCCCTGGTGCGTCAGAAGTCAAGGTGGAGCAGACGACCGGATTACCGATGCTCACAGTCAACATTGATCGTCAGAAGTCCGCGCGCTACGGGCTAAACGTGGCTGATATTCAGGATGCAGTGGCCACGGCCATCGGGGGGCGTGAGGCCGGTACGTTGTTTGAAGGTGACCGTCGATTCGACATCCTTGTTCGTTTGCCAGAGTCCTTGCGCAACGACCTTGAGAGCATGAAACGTTTGCCGATTCCTTTGCCACGCGGTTCGGGCGGCGTCGAAGGACGAACCAATTTCATCCAACTGGCCGAAGTGGCTAGCTTCGAGCTGGCACCGGGGCCTAATCAGGTTAGCCGCGAGAACGGCAAGCGTCGCATTGTGGTGAGTGCAAACGTGCGTGGCCGTGATGTCGGTTCCTTTGTGGCCGACGCGGAAGCTGCTTTGGCGCAGGTCAAGATTCCCGCAGGCTACTGGACGAGCTGGGGTGGCACATTTGAAAACCTGCAGTCCGCGACACAGCGATTGCAAATCGTCGTCCCTGTGTCGTTGCTCCTGGTCTTCGTGTTGCTGTTTGCAATGTTCGGCAACGTCAAGGATGGCCTGCTGGTATTTACCGGCATTCCATTTGCGTTGACCGGCGGCATTTTGGCGCTGTGGCTGCGTGACATTCCAATGTCGATTTCCGCCGCAGTGGGTTTTATCGCCCTGTCAGGTGTTGCAGTGCTCAATGGCCTCGTGATGATTTCTTACATCCGCAGCTTGCGAGAAGAGGGAGCCCAATTGGACGCAGCCATCCGTGAGGGAGCGTTGACTCGTTTGCGCCCTGTATTGATGACAGCCTTGGTGGCATCGTTGGGCTTCATTCCAATGGCAATCGCCACGGGAACCGGCGCGGAGGTACAGCGTCCTTTGGCCACCGTGGTGATTGGCGGCATCCTGTCCTCCACATTGCTGACGCTGCTCGTGCTTCCGATTCTGTATCGGCTGGCCCATCGTCCGGACGAGGAATTGGAGGACGTCACTGCCGAACCGGTGCATCCGCAGGCTGCGGCTGCTTCGCAGAATTCATAAGCCAGTCTTTAGATCTGATTCTTAACCTGTACTTTTGAAAGGAAAACTCATGAAACTGATTTCGACCACCTTCGCTTTGATGTTGATGGCATCAGGCGTCGTATTTGCTGCGGACAAACATGACCATGGTCATGGAGACAAGCCTCTCCATGGAGGTTTGGTCACGGAAATCAAGGATATGGACTACGAGCTCGTGGCCAAGCCCGATGTGCTTCAGTTGTACGTGCGAGATCACGGGAAACCAGTTGATGTCAGCAGGGCAACAGCAAAAATCACTTTGCTCTCAGGTAGCGACAAGCAAGAGATTGATTTGAAACCATCGGGTGACAAGCTTGAAGCAAAAGGCAGTTTTAAAGTCGCGCCCGGTACGAAGGTTGTCGCGCAGGTGAATCTTGCAAGCAAGGCAGCGACGGCACGATTTGTTCTGAAGTGACGTAAGGGCGGAGAACGACCTTCTTGGCACTTCTTTGCATTGCCCTAGCGAGTGCGAATGTTTCGAAAAATTGTGATGAGATCCGTTGGTTGGCCTTAGCGGCCTTGTAAGGCGTTCTTGAAAGAGGAAAGATAAATGAGTATTTTTGACAGACTTTTCGGTGGTCATCAGGGTGGCGGCCACCATGGTGGGGCGCATCACGGTGATCGCCACGGCTATGGCGGTGGGTACGGAAGCGGCGGACCTCCAACCAGCGGAGGAGGCAACGCCGGCGTTGCATGCCCGAACTGCAAGGCGCTGAACGCGCTAGGGGCTCGTTTCTGCCAGCAGTGCGGAACTACGTTGGTTCCTTCTGCGTGCACGCAATGCGGAACGACCCTGCAAGCGTGGGCGAAGTTCTGTGCTCATTGCGGAAAGGCAGCGACTTGACGGAACCATCTTTGTAGGCGACAACTTTTCGGTGTCGCTTGCACTGACTTGGCCTGTGAAAGTTCCTGTCATGCATGATTTGATGAATTTGATGATCAAGTTAAGGAGCGTCTGCTTTAACCTCTTCGAGATGTGCTGATGCCACCAATTCGAATCGCTGCGCAGGTTCAGGCCGCTGGCTGCTGATGCACTTTTGACTACCGGATATTCACGCAGCCGTATGCCCCTTCAAGTTGCACTGGCCGCCGTCACATGCGGTGCCAAGCATCGATGTCCTCGAAATTGAAAAGTAGTAATGACGTATCCGAATCGCAAATCCTATTGGTATTCCGTGGCGTTCATCGTGCTTGCAATCGACCAAGCCACTAAGAGTCTCATTGATCTGACCACGCCGCTGGGCTGGTCACTTGAAGTGACACCGTTTTTCAATCTGGTCCATGTTCTGAACCCGGGCGCGGCTTTTAGCTTTCTGGCTGGCGCCGGAGGTTGGCAGCGCTGGTTCTTCCTTGCGATCGCACTGGGGGCTTCAATATGGTTGGCCTGGATGCTGAGCAAACCGGTGCGCCGTCTTGAGGCCTTGGCGTACAGCCTGATCTTAGGCGGTGCCGTCGGCAATGGCTTTGACCGCGTCGCACGCGGGCAGGTCGTCGACTATCTGGACTTTCACTTGCGTGGTATGCACTGGCCTGCGTTCAACATCGCCGACGTGGCGATCACGGGAGGAGTTGTTGCGCTAATAGCAGTTTCATTTCTTGAGGAACATCAGAAGTGACCTATCGCTTTCTTCACGGACATGCGACTGCTCAGGATTGCAGTTTCCGCTTGGTCAATACACAAGCAAGTCAAATTCTCTAGGAGAATAAAAACTCATTTTGAGTTGAGCTCCCGAACTTTAACCAAAGCATAAAGCGCGGGAATAACTGCCAGCGTCAGCACAGTTGAGGAAATCATTCCGCCCACCATCGGGGCCGCAATGCGGCTCATAACTTCAGAGCCCGTACCAGTACCCCACATGATGGGTAATAGGCCCGCCATGATGGCAACTACAGTCATTATCTTGGGGCGAACCCGCTCTACAGCACCTTCCATGACTGCTTGATATAGATCATTGGTATCAGGAATTTTTCCTTCAGAGATGCGTCTTTCCTTTATTTCCTCCCATGCATGATCCAAATAAATCAGCATCACCACTCCAGTCTCAGCAGCTACGCCAGCCAGTGCAATAAAGCCGACCGCAACGGCCACAGACAAGTTGTATCCGAGCAACCACATCAGCCAGACGCCGCCTACCAGCGCGAATGGGACTGACAACATGACGATCAGTGTCTCGGTCAGCCGCTTGAAATTCAGATACAGCAGCAAGAAGATGATCAGCAGCGTTACCGGAACCACCAGCTTCATCTTTTGTACAGCACGCTCCATCGACTCGAACTGACCGCTCCAGGTCACGTAGTAACCAGTTGGAAATTTGATCTGTTCGTTTACCGCCTTACGGGCATCCGCCACGTAACTGCCGATGTCACGTTCACGAATGTCGACGAAGATGTAGGCAGATAGCAACGCGTTTTCAGTACGAATGCCTGGTGCACCTTTGGCCACCTCAACCCGAGCGACCTGTCCCAGAGGCACCATTGCACCGTCCATGGTGGTCACAAGAACTTCCCGTGCAATTTGCTGCGGGTCTGAACGAAGTTCGCGAGGGTAACGGACTGTCACTCCAAAGCGTTCACGCCCTTCAACGGTGGTGGTCACCATGTCTCCGCCAAGCGCGGTACCGATCACCTCTTGCAAGTCACCTACAGCCAGTCCATAGCGCGCCAGTTGTGCGCGATCTGGTTCGATGTTCAGGTAGAAGCCACCAGTGATGCGTTCGGCAAATGCAGATGTGGTGCCTGGAACCTGCTTGACCACCGTTTCAATCTCGCGGGCCAAACGTTCCATCTCGTTGAGATCCTTGCCGAAGACCTTGATGCCAATTGGTGTACGAATGCCGGTGGACAGCATGTCGATGCGCGCCTTGATCGGCATGGTCCAAGCGTTTGATACGCCCGGGAACTGCAACGCCTTGTCCATCTCGGAAATCAGTTTGTCGGTCGTAATACCCTTGCGCCACTCAGAGGTTGGCTTGAGGTTGATCACCGTTTCAAACATTTCTGTCGGTGCCGGGTCCGTGGCCGTGTTCGCCCGGCCAGCTTTGCCATACACCGAAGCCACCTCAGGGAAACTCTTGATGATCTTGTTCTGCGTCTGCAACAACTCGGCAGCCTTGGTGATCGACATGCCTGGTAACGACGCTGGCATGTAAAGCAACGTGCCTTCATTGAGTGTCGGCATGAATTCGGATCCGAGCTTGCTGGCTGGATATAGCGAAATTCCCAGCACGAAGAGCGCTACGCCAACGGTTAGCTTTTTCTTGTGCATCACGCCAGCGATGATCGGGCGATACACCCAGATCAAGAAGCGATTCACCGGATTTTTAGCTTCCGGCATGATTTTTCCCCGGATGAACAGCATCATCAGTACAGGCACCAGTGTCACCGAAAGCATTGCCGCCCCCGCCATGGCGAAGGTCTTAGTGTAGGCAAGCGGTGAGAACAGACGTCCTTCCTGCGACTCAAGCGTGAACACGGGCAAAAAGGACACGGTGATGATCAAAAGCGAGAAGAACAATGCTGGTCCCACCTCCTTGCACGCAGTGATCATGGCCTCAACCCGTTGCGCGTTATCGTGGTCTTCGGGTAAGCGTTCCAGATGCTTGTGAGCGTTCTCAATCATCACGATGGCTGCATCCACCATGGCACCAATCGCGATGGCAATACCTCCCAAGCTCATCAAATTCGAGTTCATGTCCAGCAGACGCATGGCAATAAAAGCGATCAACACCCCCACAGGTAGCATCAAAATTGCCACCAGAGCCGAGCGAACGTGCATCAGAAACACAACGCAGACCAAGGCAACGATCAGACTTTCCTCCAGCAGCGTGCGCTTGAGAGTGTCGATCGCGCGGTGAATCAAATCAGAGCGGTCATACACCGCTTGGATGCTGACCCCCTCCGGTAATCCTGCTGAGACTTCCGTGATCTTTTCCTTGAGGTTGTGGATTACCTCCAGGGCATTTTGACCGTAACGAGACATGGCGATGCCGGAGACGACCTCACCCTCACCGTTGAGTTCAGTGATGCCGCGCCGCTCATCAGGAACCAATTCAACTCGTGCAATATCTCGCACCAACACTGGCGTTCCCTTGTCGGACTTGACGACAAGATTCTCGATATCCGAAACGCCGCGCAGGTAGCCACGTCCCCGAACCATGTATTCAGTTTCGGCCATTTCGACCACACGGCCACCAACATCTCGGTTGGATTCGCGCACCACCTGAGACACTTTGGCCAGAGGAACGCCGTAGGCGCGGAGTTTTACAGGGTCGACAGTGATCTGGTAAGTCTGGACAAACCCACCGATGGAAGCCACTTCGGCGACCCCATGTGCTTTTGTGAGTTGATACCGCAGGTACCAGTCTTGCAAGGTGCGCAGTTCAGCCAGGGTTTTGTCCTTGGCCAGCACGGCATACTGGTAAACCCAGCCCACCCCGGTTGCATCAGGACCGATTTGTGGCGTCACCCCCTTGGGCATGCGACTGGACGCGAAGTTCAAATACTCCAGTACCCGTGAACGCGCCCAGTAAATATCGGTGCCATCTTCAAAAATGATGTAGACAAAGGACGCGCCGAAAAATGAAAAGCCCCGAACGACTTTCGATTTCGGAACCGACAACATGGCTGTGGTCAGTGGATAAGTGACCTGGTCTTCAACCACCTGCGGAGCTTGTCCTGGGTACTCTGTGTAAACGATTACCTGAACATCAGACAGATCGGGAAGCGCGTCCAGTGGTGTCCTGATGACGGCGAATACACCGCCAACAACGACGAACAAAGTAGCAAGCAGGACCAAAAAACGGTTTCGTCCTGACCAATCAATGATCTTTGCAAGCATGGTGTCCCCTAAAGATCAGTTGTGACCAGCGTGTGGATTAGCCGCACTTGCCGTGACAGGCTTGATGGCGGTGATGATCCATTCGCCCTGGCCACGCTCAACGAACTCAAAGCTCAAAGACATTCCAGGCTTCAGACCAGATAACAGGCTGTTATTTGCAACCTTGAATTCCATGGTCATGGCAGGCCATTTAAGCGTGGATACCGGACCGTGTGCGATCGTCAGCGAACCACTTTTGGTATCGATGTCCTCGATTTTTCCTTCTGCACGATGGCCCACGAATGCCGTGGTCTTGGATTCTGCCGATCCTCCTTTAGAAGCTGCCGCCCCGTGTCCCGAATGTCCCAGCCCCCCGATCGCAGCCTTGAGGTTACTTTCGGCGTCAATTAAGAAGTTCGCAGCAACAACTACCATCTCGCCATCTCGCACGCCCTCCAGAACCTCGATGCGATCATCGCTACGCGCGCCAAGCTTGACCTCCCTTGGATCGAAGCGTCCTTCCTGCACTTGAACAAGAATGATTTGACGAGTCCCGCTATCAATCACGGCGGACGTAGGAACGGTTAGCACAGAACGCTTGCTGTCTACGGGCAGTTCGACCTGCGCAAACATGCCGGGCTTGAGAAGTCCATGTGGATTCGACAACTCCACGCGAACCGGAACGGTTCGCGTCTCCGATTTGAGGGTCGGGTAAACATAGGTAATTGCCCCCGAAAACTGCTTATCTGGATAGGCGTTGATCCGCACAGTGGCCTTGGCACCGGTTCGAATCTGACCGATGTCTTGCTCAAAGACATCGGCAATCACCCATACAGAGGCCAGATTGGTAACTTGGTAAAGCATTTCTCCCGGCATGAAACGCATACCTTGCACGGCCTTCTTCTCTGTAACGATGCCCGAAACTGGTGAACGCAGCGTTAATGTGCGACGCGTCGCTGTAGATTGGGTCAAAGCCGTGATTTGTTCATCCGAGATATCCCAGTTGCGTAGTCTTGACAAACTAGAGTCCGCCAGTTCACGCATGCCTCGCTGGGCCTCTTCACTGGCACCTTTTAAGGAATCAACACCTTGCGATGCAATGGCGTATTCACGCTGAGCGGAGACCAATTCGGGACTGTATACATCGAATAGTGGTTGGCCTTTGCCAACTGGTTGACCCGTTGCATTGACATACAGACGTTCTACGTAGCCTTCAAACTTGGGAGCAATGGTGAAGGTCTGGCGCTCGTCAGGCTCGATTCGTCCTGCTGCACGTACGGTCTTGTTCAGAGCTTGCATGCTTGCTGCCTCGACGCGCACGCCCAGCTTTTGAACTTTATCCGTGCTGATGCGAATCAAATTTGCACTACCGAGTGTCGATTCCTGCTCGCCCTCATAGACCGGTATGTAGTCCATACCCATAGGGTCTTTCTTGGGAGTGGGCGAGGTGTCAGGCAATCCCATGGGATTGCGGTAGAAGAGTATTTTTCGTGCTTCAGAAGCACTCTTGGCTAGCGTATTTGTTTCAGCACTACCATCCTCATGAACAATGGCTTGCTGTTTCCCATACCAATACCCTACACCTGCTGTCAAAGTTGCAACGACTACCGTCGCAACGCCCATCTTCAAGGCTGTTGTCATAATTCTTCTCCTACGATGCGCTCGATGTCCGCGAGACGCATTTGTGCATTAATGCCTGCCTTGACTTGATTCAACTTGGCTTGGCGGATTTGCTTTTGAGCATCCAGAAGTGTTGCAAAGTCAACTTTTCCTGATTCATATCCAGCAAGAGCCGACCGGAAGGTCAACTCTGACTGGGGTAGAAGACTTTCTGTTGTCAAAGTGAGCGAGCGTCGCTCTGACTCAAATCCTGTAACGTTTTCATAAAGATCAGCCAGGACTTGGTTGTTTATCGCTTCTCGTCTGGAGCGTGAGGCGGAAAGCATGGCGTCAGACTCTCTTTCCTGCGCTCGACGAGCGCCTTGCTGCAGTGGGATATTGATTTCAACCATCAACTCCCATTCCCGAACTGAGTTACCGTATTGAATGGGTGACGCGCCCACAGTGAAGTCAGGAAATCGATTTTTATAAGCAAGTTCACGCGTCTTTTCTGCCGCTTTGATCTGTGCACTTTCAACTTGCAAGAGTGGATTGTTCGAACGAACACGTTGTTCCAAGGCTGAAAAATTCAAAACCTCCGGCGTAGGTAGAGACCGAATTTGTGTTGGCCTTGCTAGTGGTTCATCGGCTTGCCTGCCTGTCAGCGCATTCAACCTCGCTTGCAATTGACGACGCTCCGACTCAATGAAAATCAACTCACTGCGTATAGCGGTTTGTTCCACTTGAGACCGGATAACGTCTTGCTGAGCAGCCAGCCCACTTGCATACCGAACCTGAGCCACTTTTTCTAAACGAACCATTAGATCCAAAATTTCCTGGGTCAAGCGTTCGCTTTGATCTAAATAGTAGAGTTGTGCGTAGGTTGTTTTTATCTTCGAGGCCAACTCAAGCCAAGTACTTGTTACACGTACTTTGGCTGCTTCAGAAAGGGCTTCAGCTGTTTCACGCTTTAGTTCACGCTTGCCAAACCAAGGGAGGTCTTGCATTAGCAAGTAGCGTGTGCTTCCAACACGACTGGGTGAAAGGGTGGGCCTCTGTTCCCCCATGCGTGTGATGTCACGCCACTCAGTTCGAAATTTAGGATCTGGGAGTGACCCGGCAGGTATAACTCTTTCAGATGCAGCATCCGCATCAAAGCTCATGCTGGCTAAGTCAGGATTTCTTTCCTTGGCTAGCTTCAGTAATCCTTGCAAATTGCTACCAATTTGTAGATCTTGGCCGTAGCTCGTTGGGGCAAGAAAGAGAGTGAAGCACGCTGCAGCGATGGCCGATTTGAAGTTAATCATTGCTTTCCTCGCCGTAGGGCCGCATTCAGCTGATCAACAACTTCCGCCCAGTCTGCGTCCTGAAGTATTTCATCACGTAGCAGGGTAGATTGCGCCTGCGTCCAAAAGGGCGCGTTTTCCAAACGAATAGATGGATCAAGTGGGCTATGGTTCTCTAGAAAATGTTTTATGCCATCAACATCGGATGGCAGACCCAACTGCAAAAAGAGTTCAGTAAAGCGGTGGTAGCTTTGATTCATTGCACAGATTCCTATTTGCTTCGAACTGAGGTCAGACTAAGGATCTCATTTTCTAAATATGTACCTGTTGTGAAGATGATGGCCAGATTACATTCGTGTAACCTGATGACCTAAACTGACTATTTCACAACCTAGTTTTAGCCTTATTCACCACGACGCAAGCGAAGGGCATTGCCGATCACCGAGGCCGAACTGAAGCTCATGGCCAGCGCAGCGATCAACGGGGACAGCAGCCAGCCAGTCAATGGATACAACACGCCCGCCGCAACAGGAATCCCCAACGCGTTGTACAGAAAAGCAAACATCAGGTTCTGCTTCATGTTGCGCACAGTGTCCTGTGAGAGCGTGCGGGCGACCGCTATCCCGCGCAAATCACCTTTTACGAGGGTCACCTGGGCACTGTTCATGGCCACATCAGTGCCTGTTCCCATGGCGATGCCGACATCGGCCTTGGCCAGTGCAGGTGCGTCGTTGATACCATCACCAGCCATAGCCACGACACGACCCTGTTTTTGCAACTGGTCCACGAGAGCCAGTTTGTCTGCGGGCTTGACTTCACCATGCACCTCGTCGATTCCAAGTCGTTCGCCAACTGAGCGGGCAGTGGTCAAGCCGTCACCTGTCGCCATGACGATACGCAGACCGGCAGCCTTGAGAGTGGCCAGAGCCTCGGGCGTGCTAGCCTTGATCGGATCTGACACGGCTAACAAGCCTGCTAGTTGCCCATCAACGGCCAGATGCATTACGCTTGCTCCCTCTGACCGCAATAACTCCGCCTGTGACACCAGTGCCTGGACAGCCACACCAAGCTGCTCCATCAATGCCGTGTTGCCCAGAGTCAGTTGTCGTCCTCCAACCTGACCTCGCACGCCAATTCCTGAACCCGACTCGAAGTTCTCAGGTTTGTCCAAAGACAGATGACGTTCGCGGGCCGCGCGCACGATGGCATCGGCCAGTGGGTGCTCGCTGCCTTGGTCCAGGCTGGCCGCAAGGCGCAGCACCTCTATTTCGTTAAAACCTGGGGCAGCCACCGCGCGATCAAACGCCGGTTTACCCTCCGTCAGCGTGCCGGTTTTATCGATGATCAGGGTATCAATTTTTCTTAGATTCTCAATTGCAGCGGCATCGCGGAAAAGAACGCCATGGGTGGCACCACGCCCGGTGGCGACCATGATGGACATCGGTGTGGCCAGGCCCAGCGCACAGGGGCAGGCGATGATCAGAACCGCAACTGCGTTAATCAGGGCATAAACCCAGCTTGGCTCGGGACCGAACAGGCCCCAAGCAAAAAAAGTGAGCAAGGCAACGCTGACAACTGCCATCACGAACCACCCCGCTACGGTGTCAGCCATTCGTTGCATCGGTGCTTTGGAGCGTTGCGCTTGGGCCACCATTTGAACGATTTGAGAGAGCATGGTGGCCGCGCCGACTTTTTCAGACCGCATCACGAGAGAGCCATTGGTGTTGAGAGTTGCTCCAATCACCTTGTCGCCAACTCGCTTAGACACTGGCACGGGTTCACCGGTTAGCATGGATTCATCGATGGCGCTACTGCCCTCGGTCACTACTCCATCAACTGGAACTTTTTCGCCGGGGCGAATGCGTAGCAAATCTCCTACATGCACATGCGTTAAAGGAACGTCTTCCTCAGAGCCATCGGGGCGCAGGCGACGTGCCGTCTTAGGGGCCAGCCCGAGAAGTGATTTGATTGCAGCAGAAGTCTGAGAGCGAGCCTTGAGCTCAAGAACTTGTCCCAACAAGGTTAGTGAAATGATGACAGCCGTTGCTTCGAAATACACAGCGACTCGGCCCATCGAAATAAAGGAGTCTGGAAATACCTGCGGTGCCACAGTGGCAACCACGCTGTAAACAAAGGCTGCACCGGTGCCCAGGCCAATCAGTGTCCACATATTGGGACTGCGGTTTACAACAGATTGCCAGCCTCGAGAGAAAAATGGCCAGCCAGCCCATATAACGATTGGCAGTGAAAGCGCAAATTCGATCCAGCTTTGCACAGACATGTCAAACCACTTCAACCGGTGGCCAGCCATCGCCAAAAATGTCACGATGATGGTGAGTGGAAGCGTCCACCAAAAGCGTCTTTGGAAGTCACGCAACTCGGGGTTTTCGTCTTCTTCCAACTCAGGCAAAAGCGGTTCGAGTGTCATGCCGCACTTGGGACAATTTCCTGCATGATCCTGCCGTATTTCAGGATGCATAGGGCAGGTATAGATTGTTCCTGCGGCAGCAGATGTCATTTGCGACTTTTCAGCGTTTCCGCTCATGTACAACATGGGGTTGACATCAAACTTCGTTTTGCATTTGGTCCCGCAAAAGAAAAATGTGCTTCCCATGTGTACAGATTGATACGCAGCCTGCCTGGTTACTGTCATTCCACAAACAGGATCTTTTAGGTCCGTGGTGTTGCTCTTACTAGATTTCTCAGAAGAAGACGCGTCGGGATGTTCTATTGGGTTGTGGTGAACGTGCCCGTGTTCGTGGGCGTGATGGTCGTGTTGGTTTTCATTCATAGTATTTTTTAGTTTTTAAAATTCAACATGACGGGTGCGTCAGGAAGTTCGTTTTCATGCTTTTCATGAGCGGAAAAATGGAGGCCGATCACATTCGCAATTGCCGCTATTCCTTTTAATGCACCTGTCTCGAACTCTGATCTGGAGAAATGGTCTTGCATGGTTTGACATATCGACCGCCAACATTCATCGCCAGCCTTGATATGAATTCCCCTGTCGGCAACGATCTCGACCGCACGATCAGCAAGCAGTACATAAACTAAGACACCATTGTTGTGTTCAGTGTCCCAAACTCTTAGCTGAGCAAACACCTCGATGGCGCGGTCGCGAGATGATTGGCCCTTGAGAAGACGAATGCCGTCTAAGCCACCTTCTATCGCCAAGCGAATCTCACCGCCATGCAAATGTTCACTGTTATGAATTGCTTTTGTGATGGCATCAAGGCTTTCACGTTTAAAAGCACGGTGGACCTGCCAATCTGAGAACAGCAAATGTTGAAAGATACGTTTGATTGGCATAGTCACCACCTTCCCGATGCGCCGCCGCCGCCGAATCCGCCACCACCACCTCGAAATCCGCCGCCGCCCCATCCATGACGCCCACCCCCTGACATACCGCCTAATCCGTGAAGCACCGTAGACGCCCCGATCAGCGTGACGAACATAGCGGCAATGCCAGCGAAGATGGCGAGAAGCAGTGATCCGACAACCAACCAGGCAAGGCCAGTCACGACCATACCCGTGACGAGTGAACCGCCAACTCTTCCGAATGCACTGCGCAATACACTGCCGACACCTAAAGACACAATCAACAAGAAGGGGACAAGTTGACGAAGTCCTTGATCGGAATTTTTGGAGTGGCGTTGATGTTCTGGTAGTGGTTCACCATCGATTACAGAGATGATTTGTCCAACGCCCGATTGAAGTCCTTGGAAAAAATCGCCTCGCTTGAAATGGGGAACGATAACTTCACTGATGATTCGCTTACTGGTGATATCAGATAAGGCACCTTCTAGACCGTAGCCGACTTCGATACGTACAGTCCGATCATCTTTGGCCACCACCAAAATAACGCCATCATCCACCTTCTGCCGACCCAGCTTCCACTGCTCGGCTACGCGCAGTGCATATTGTTCGATGCCCTCAGGAGCGGTGGTTGGAATGATCAATACCGCCAGCTGAGATCCCTTGCGGGCTTCAAATGCTGACAGGGTTTGCTCCAGTGCGGTCTTCTGATCTTGTGTGAGTGTCCCGGTTTGATCAGTAACATGCCCCACTAGGGGCGGCACCGCAGCCTGCGCCTTGGCAACGTAAGGAGCGAAAAGTGCCAACGATAGCCAGCAGGCTATCAGAAAGCGGTATATCACTCCTTTACCAATCATTTTGTGATCCTAGGTGTGGAGCTTTGATTCGCAGCCGGAGCGCTATCAAAATTTACAGAGGGAGGCTTGGCGATTTCTTTCTCATTCTCCACAGTGAAATTGGCCTTCTCTTTGTAACCAAAGACCATTGCGGTCAGATTTGATGGGAAGGACCTGACTGTCACGTTGTATTCTTGAACTGCTTTGATATACCGATTTCGTGCCACCGTAATGCGGTTTTCGGTGCCTTCCAGCTGTGCCTGCAAATCTCTGAATGCTTGGTTGGCTTTCAGATTAGGATAATTCTCAGATATCACCAGCAGGCGAGAGAGCGCGCCTGACAACTGACTTTGTGCCTGTTGAAATTTTGCGAAAGCAGCCGGATCGTTGATTAGCTCCGAATTCACTTGGATCGAGGTGGCTTTGGCTCGTGCTTCCACCACTTTGATCAGGGTGTCTTGCTCGAATTTAGTTTCCCCTTTGACTGTGCTCACCAGATTGGGGATCAAATCTGCGCGTCGTTGGTATTGGTTCAGAACTTCTGACCAACTAGCCTTGATTTGTTCGTCAGTACTTTGGAAAGTGTTGTACCCACAACCACTCAGAGTAAGGACAAAGACTGATATCAGGAGAATAAATAATTTGCGCATGCTGATTACTCCAAAGTGATTGTGAATTTTCAGGTTAGCCGCAACAGCAGCGACCTGAGTTTCTAGGCTGCGATGTACACCCGGGCTTGGTAGTTGGAGTCGCAGGAGAAGACTCGGCTGCGATGTTCGCGACGTAGTCCTCTTTGGCCAGAGCAGCGATAAGCGAGGTACTTCCTACTTGCAAGTCGCCCTGTACTTTGGCTCGGCCACTTAATAGATCTACTTCGACATGTACCACGCCAGGAACAGCTTGCAATGCTTGTTTGACATGCTTGACGCATGATCCGCATGTCATGCCCTCTACTGTCAATTCAATCGTTTTCATTAATGTGTCCTTTCATGTGGTTCATTGATTTAAATACGCATCAATGATTCAGTGCTGATTAGTCTTTGGGTGTGCCAGATGACGGGGAAAGATTCGGAAAAAAGCGAGGAGTTCTTTTTGCGTATAGGTCGTACACGTCACCAAATTGAGATCGCATCTCCTCTTCTTCCGTAACAGCCAGTCGACCGTACATGAGAAGAAGAATTGGAAACATGACCAAGGTCAGTAACGTGGGCCATTGCAGGAGAAAGCCAAGCAAAATCATCACAAAGGCTACATATTGCGGATGCCGAATGCGTGCATAAGGACCGCTGGTGGCCAGAGAGTTACGCCGTTGAGCGTGGTACAGGACATGCCAAGCTGTAGAAAGCAAATAGAAGCCATAGCCAAGGAATATGTAGCTGGCGATGTGCAAAACTCCAAAATGTGGATCTCCTTTCTCGCCTAGTAGTGTCGACCACAGGTGTCCCGAGTTATGGGAAAGCAAATCAAGTCCTGGGAACCGAGTTTGCAGCCAGCCCGACATTAGATAGATGGTCAGCGGAAAACCATACATTTCAACAAACAAAGCAACGACAAACGCCGCGAAGGCGCCAAAGGTCCTCCAGTCACGTCCAGTAGCTGGCTTGAAGAAACTGAAGGCGAACATGATGAAGATCGCTGAATTGAGAATTACCAAAGACCACAAGCCATAAGCCGATTCTGAGTGGTTCATGATGGTTCTCCTGGTTTGCGTGGTTCTGAACTGCTGGAATCATGGTGGTGATGTCCATGGCTTCCATGACCGCCATGCATGAATACGTGCATCAAGGGGCAGGCTAGCAACAGCAAAAATGGCAAAGCACCCACTACGTGGGCCAGATGCTCCGTGAGTAGGAAGTAGGCCGCTACCCCTCCAATTACCAGCAGTCCAATCGCATAGCGCGTGGTCCAAAAGCTCGGTGGCGCCTCATGACCTTCATGTGGATGTTCCATAAAGGATCTCCTAGTAGGAAAAAATATTATTTAACCGTTGCAGCGGGCATGTGGGAAGTCCTGCCAGACGGATTCCAGTGGCTTGCTGGTAAGCGCCGAGTTGCACATGCCAATCGTTCCATGGAGCGAGGCCGGTATCACCATCTGATCACATTGACCTGATGCGGATGCGTTCAATTGCTTGGTGAATCGCATGCACAGGGCCTTTGGGACATTCTTTCGAGTGCCATTGCCACCGTGTCGGTGCTGATTTTTTATTGCATCTTCCAGATGTGTACGGATCGGTTCCGGCGCAGGATGCGTAACCGGAAACGAAGACATCGAAGCAATCGTTCGTAGCCGTATCTTGCAAAGACCGGGTTGGCTAGGTCGAAGTTTCTAATGGCAGAGATTTCACGAGCCTTGGCAAGATCGATTGATCATCGCCAAGACTCGTGAGACATCGTCCCCCAAAAGGAACGAAAGGCAGTACCTCAAACGGGGCATGCCTAAATGACAGGTCAGTTCTCGTGACCTTGGCGCAGCTGGAAGTCGAGACGCGCGCTTTCGCTGCTGGTCATGACGATCTTCTGACCGTCAGCCGCCTCCAGGACTTGGCCTTTGGGGAGATGGACGGCGCGGTCGAACTTGTCGGCCACTGCCATCTTTCCGTCCTTGAAAACGAATACGGTGCCACCGTCCTTCAGGCGGTAGGTCTTGTCGACATTGCCTGCCAGCGAGTCGGTGGCAAAAGCGGTCGATGCCAGGGTACTGAGCACGACGGCAGCGAAGAGCGAAGTGATGCGGGTGTTCATATCAGGTCCTTTCTTGAATACAGGTGCTACGTTACTCAAAGCACCTTGTGCGAATGCACGTCCTGTATTCTGTCGAGCGGCTCTGACATGAAGATGTGCTGGTGATTACATTTGCGTCAGGTCTGCAGTTCCGCAATGCGCGTAAAGATGCTGCCGGTGTCCGCGCTTAATCTTTCTGATCAGTTGCTTCTTCGCAACTGATCAGCCCAGACGCGCGAGATAGCGAACGCTGTCTCCTCCGGATGGATCGATGAACAAGTAAGGGCGACCAGGTGCGTGCACCATCACGCACAACCGGCCATCCCAGTAATCGCCTCCCTTGCCTTTGAGCCAGTCGCGAGACTTGCCAAGGTTCAATTTGAAGCCATCAAATTCTTCGGGATCCATCTCCCGGATCTCGGTCACGTAGACCGCCTCGACGCCGCAAGCGGCAATGTCGGAGATGTCTGTAGGCTTGCGGCCAAAGGGCAGCGGGATGCTGAGCTTTTGGACCTGCAATTCGCGGCCATCGAAGTTGATGGTCGTGGGCATGGATTCGATGGTGATAGTGATGGGGTTCATGAGGTCCTCAAACGGTTGTGGTGGTGATTCGGTAGACGCGGTCTGTGCCGGTCTGCTTCTCTGAGGTGATTTCTAGCCCCAGCTTCTTTTTGAGTGCGCCTGCCATCGCACCGCGCACGGTGTGAACCTGCCAGCCTGTTGCCTCGGTCATCTGCGGCAGCGTGGCGCCCTCGGCGCGGCTGAGTAGCCCGATCAGCACGGCTTGCTTGGTGCCTTCGCGTGTTGTGCGTGGTGGCTGAGTGGTGATGCCAATCTCTTGCAACCCTGTGGCTGTGGCCACGTACACCTCGGGCTCTGAAGCGCTGGCCTCAATCAGCTGTGCGTTGCGCATGGTGTACTGAACTTCTGGTTCCTCGGGCGCGTGTTCGACCGGGTGCGTTCGTGAGCGAAGTGCCGAAAACGGCCATCGAGCTGGCCAAGCGCTTCGAGGGATTCCATCGCGTGCCGAAGGTCGATCCTTGACGCGCACACCCGTACATCTGCCCCGCAGGGTACTGGACGATTGGCTATGGCCATCTGTGCGAGCCGACGCACCTGCCGATCACCGAGACCGAAGCCGAGGTCTATCTGGCGCACGACCTGCAAACGGCGCTCGCCGCGACGCTGCGCTACTGCCCGGTGCTCGCCGCCGAACCCGAAGGGCGACTTTCGGCCATCGTTGACTTCACTTTTAACCTTGGGGCGGGACGTTTGCAAACGTCGACCCTGCGACGTCGGGTGAACCAGAGGGACTGGACCGCCGCCAGTACGGAGCTGCGGCGCTGGGTTTACGGAGGAGGCCGAGTCTTGCCAGGTCTGGTTAATCGCAGAGAGGCCGAGGCTGCTTGGCTTCTTCTCAACGGTCAATCCAAAAAATGTGTGAAAAACATCACTCGTCTGAGTGTGGAAAAACCATGGAAAAGCACGTGACGCCTTGCGCAGAAGTGACACTGATCAGGCCGCCATGCGCCTCGACAATGGCTTTGGTGATGGCCAAGCCGAGCCCAGCACCATCGGAGGTCGGATGAGCACGCGCGGGGTCGGCGCGGTAGAAGCGGTCAAACAGTCGCGGTAGCACCTGGGGATCGATGTCTTCGCCATCGTTATCCACAGAAACCTCGGTGCCGGCTGGCCGCTCAGCCACCATGATCCGGACGTGGCCACCTGCCGGGGCATGGCGTAGCGCATTCGACAGCAGGTTGCTCAACGCGCGGCGGAACATCAGGCGATCCCCCTCGATGCTGCCGTTGCCCTGCACCGTGAGGCGGATGTCTTTGTCGTCCGCCACCGCCTCGTAGAAGTCGAGCAAAGCCCGGGCTTCATCGGCCGCCATGAAGCGTTCCTTGTGCGGCAGATCCACACCCCGTTCGGTTTTAGCCAAAAACAGCATGTCAGCCACCATGCGGGCCAGGCGCTGCAACTCCTCAGCATTGGAGGCCAGGATGTCACGGTAGGCGGCGTTCTCGCGCGGGGTCGCCAGGGTCACCTGGGTCTGCGTCAGCATGTTGCTGATCGGGGTGCGCAACTCATGGGCCAAATCCGAAGCAAACTCCGACAAGCGACGAAAGTCGTCCTGCAGACGCTCCAGCATCTGATTGAGTGTCTGAGCCAGATCGGCCATTTCCGCAGGGACGGCCTGCACCGGCATGCACGCCTGCAAGCGTTGCGCGGTCACTGCAGCCGCATGCGCCTTGATCGCGCGCAGGGGGGCCAGACCATAGTAGACGGCGGCCCATCCGAGCAGCCCGCTGACCAGAATGGCGGCCAGGGCATACACCGCAAAGGTGCGCAGCAGATCATCCAGAAAATGCCGATGGTGAATCGTATCCATGGCCAGGGTGATCACCAGTGGGGCCTCGGGCGCGTACTGCGCCTGGGCACGGAACTGCTGGGTGCGGTATTGCCGCTGTCCGTGCTGCTCCCTCGTCAAGGCATGAAGGAGCGTTTCGTGTTCGGGCAATAGCCAGCGATCCGGTTCCGGAAAGCCCTCGGTCTGAAACAGGGCCTGGCCTGTCGGAGTGGTCACCCGTGCGAACAGCCCGTGATGATGGTTGAGCGCTTCGGAGAGCCGCCAACGCAGGTCCTCGGCAGAATTGGCGCTGGCCAGGATGTCATCGATGAGGTGTTGCTTGTCTTGCAGTACGCTACGATCCAGATCGATGAAATGACGGTCCGCCGCCGTCATGAACAGCCCGCCCAATCCCAGCACCACACTGGCGGCCACCAGGGTGAAGAACAGGGTCAGACGGCGGATCAGCGAAAGGCGGCGCAACATTCAAGGCTCCTGCGGCACTTCCAGCACGTAGCCCATACCTCGCACTGTCTGGATTAATTTAACGGGCTGCCCGTCGTCAACCTTCAGTCGCAGTCGGCGCATGGCCACCTCGATGACATTGGTGTCCGAATCGAAATTCATGTCCCACACCTGCGAGGCAATCAATGAGCGCGGCAGCACTTCGCCTTGACGGCGCATCAGCAATTCCAGCAAACCGAACTCCTTGGCCGTCAGGTCAATGCGCTTTCCGCCTCGCGTGACGCGGCGGCGCAGCAAGTCCAGCTCCAGATCGGCCACGCGCAGGACATTGCTGTCCAGTCCGCCGCCTCGTCCACGCCGCAGGATGGTGCGCACGCGGGCCAACAGCTCGGCAAAAGAAAACGGTTTGACTAGGTAATCGTCGGCTCCCAACTCCAGCCCCTTCACACGGTCTTCCACCTGATCGCGGGCGGTCAGAAACAGCACCGGCATTTCCAGCCCGCGCCGCCGCAGTGATGCCAGCACCTGCCAGCCATCCAGTTCCGGCAGCATCACGTCCAGGATCACTAGGTCGTATTCGCCATGCAACGCCAGGTGCAGCCCGTCACTGCCAGTGGCCGCCAAATCCGCGACAAAACCGGCTTCATTCAACCCTTGGCGCAGGTATTCGCCGGTTTTCGGTTCGTCTTCAACGATCAATATTTTCACGGGCCTGCTCCATCTATTTCTACCGGTTAGTCTGACAGAATTTTGTCTTTATGGCAGCAAGATGACATAAATGTCATCTTGGAATCACCCTCCTGACAGGGGTGGTGGCCCAAACTCTTCTCATGTTTCAACAAATTGAAAGGAGCCTGCGGTGATGCCAAACCCTTCGTCCCTGTCCAGAAGTCTGTTGCCGTGGCTCTGCGTGCTGGCTACCGGTGCCGCACTGGCCGCGCCAGTGGAAAAAATTCAGGCCAATCCATTGCCGACCAAGTTGCAGTACGCCTCTGCATTGGCGAGTTATCAGGGCTACACCGATCAGGCGGTGCAGTCCTGGCGTGAGGCCAATGACCGGGTTGGCCGGATTGGCGGCTGGCGCGCCTACGCCAAGGAAGCCGCAACTGGACAGCCAGCGCCCGATACGCCACCGGCGGCCAATCCGCATGCCGGTCACCATGAGGGAGGCAAGCAATGAAGCGCTTGCTCTCATCTCATCGCGCCAAGCTGGCGGTGTCCGTGGTTGCTATCGGGGTTTTGTCTGGCTGTGCCAGCGTCAGCCTTGAGCAGAACGTGAACCGCGTCAATACCGAGACCACCGGCTTCACTGACGGGCAATTGAGCTTGGCCCAAAGCAATCAGGAACGTGAGCAACGCGCACAGCTCGCTGCCCAATTGCTGGCAAAACCCCTTGGGCAGAAAGAAGCTGTGCAGCTCGCATTGACCAACAGCCACGCCTTGCAAGCCCTGCTGGCGCAAGGTTGGGCGGAGTCCGCCGACGCCGCACAGGTCGGCCGCATTGCCAACCCCATCTTCAGTTTTGAGCGCATGGTGGTTGGTGATGAGCTGGAGTTGGCGCGCTCGCTCTCGTTTGGTCTGCTGGATCTCTTGACCTTGCCTGCCCGCACGGGCATCGCCGAGCGCCGCATTGAGCAGGCGCAATTCCGTCTTTCTGCTGAGGTGGTGGATCGCGTGACGCAGGTACGCCAAGCCTGGGTGCGTGCCGTGGCGGCTCAGCAGGCCCTGAGCTACGCGCGACAGGTGTTTGAAAGCGCCGAGGCAGGTGCCGAACTCGCGCGGCGCATGCAGTCGGTAGGCAACTTCAACCGCATCAGTCGTGCCCGTGAGCAATCTTTCTATGCCGATGCCGCTACCCGCCTGGCGACGGCCCAACACCAAGCGACCGCGAGCCGGGAGGAGCTGATTCGTTTGCTGGGGCTTGATGAGGCGCAGGGGCAACAACTCCAACTGCCCGAACGTCTGCCCGATTTGCCCAAAGCGCCGCTCGAACCAAATACGGTCGGCGCATTGGCGACGAATGGTCGTCTGGACATTCGTTTGGCGCAAAGCGCACTGGCTGGCGCGGGCAAGGCACAAGGCTTGAACATCATCACCAGCTTCACCGACATCGAACTGACCGCGCGGCGCAATACGGTATTTGACAACGCCGCAGGAACCCGAACCGAACCGCGCGGATTCGAGGTGGCGGTTCGCTTACCAATTTTCGACTGGGGCGGCATGCAGCGCGATGCGTGGAATGCCCGCACGCTCGCGGCGGCCAATCAACTGGAGGCCACGGTGCGCGCGGCGGGCTCGCACTTGCGCGAGAGTTATTCGGCCTATCGCACATCATTTGATGTGGCCAAGCATTACCGGGATGAAGTGCTGCCCGTGCGCCGTGTGATCTCCGAAGAAAACCAGCTTCGTTACAACGGCATGCTGATTGGTGTCTTTGAGCTGATGGCCGATGCTCGTGATCAAGTCGGCACCGTGACCGCCGCCATCGCTGCGCAGCAGCAGTACTGGCTGGCGGACGCAGCCTTGCAGGCATCGTTGATCGGCCGCCCCACTATGACCTCCCTGTCCGTGATGACCAGCGCGCCTAGCGCTGGCGCGGCTGGACATTGAACACGAGAGTAAAGCAATGACATCCAGAAGAGATTTTTTTCGATTGGCCAGTATCGCCGGTGGTGCAGTTGCAGCCAGTGCTGTGAGCCGCGTGGCACTTGCAGCCTTGCCAGAGCCCGTCATTCAAACCAGCCCTGACACCATGCCGCCACTGGTGCCCAATACTGGGCGCTCATACAACCCGGTGGTGACACTCAACGGTTGGACTTTGCCCTGGCGTATGAACAACGGCGTCAAAGAGTTTCACTTGGTGGCCGAGCCAGTGGTGCGCGAGATGGCCCCAGGCTTCAAGGCCCACCTGTGGGGCTACAACGGGCAAAGCCCAGGCCCCACCATCGAAGTGGTCGAGGGCGACCGCGTGCGGATCTTTGTGACGAACAAGCTCCCTGAGCACACCAGCATTCACTGGCATGGACAACGCTTGCCCAATGGTATGGATGGGGTTGCTGGACTGAATCAACCCGCCATTCAACCAGGTAAAACTTTTGTGTATGAATTTGTCGCGCGTCGTCCCGGCACCTTCATGTATCACCCACACGCGGATGAAATGACGCAGATGGCCATGGGCATGATGGGCTTCTGGATCACGCACCCCAAGGCCAAGCATCCGCTGATCGATGAAGTGAACCGGGATTTTTGTTTCCTACTCAACGCCTACGACATCGACCCTGGGAGCTACACGCCCAAGATCATGACGATGCTGGACTTCAACCTGTGGAGCTGGAACAGCCGAATCTTTCCCGGCATCGATTCATTGAATGTGCGGTTGAACGACAAGGTTCGCATTCGTATCGGCAACCTGACGATGACCAACCACCCGATCCACCTGCACGGGCACGAGTTTCTCGTCACTGGCACAGATGGCGGGCCAACTCCCAAGAGCACTCGCTGGTACGAGGTCACCACCGATGTCGCGGTCGGCCAAATGCGGCAGATCGAATTTCTCGCCGACGAGGAAGGCGACTGGGCCTTCCACTGCCACAAGAGCCACCACACCATGAATGCCATGGGCCACAACGTGCCCACGCTCATCGGAGTTGATCATCGTGGGATCGCCAAGAAGATTAATTCCTTGATTCCTGACTACATGGTGATGGGCGAGCGTGGCATGGCCGACATGACCGAGATGGAAATGCCCATTCCTGACAACACCGCGCCCATGATGACCGGCGAGGGCCCGTTCGGATCGGTCGAGATGGGCGGCATGTTCAGCGTGCTTAAGGTACGTCGTGACCAAAAGCCTGGTGACTACAGCAATCCGGGGTGGTTCAAGCACCCGGAGGGCACGGTGGCGCACGAATACACCGGGCCACTGGCCGAACCCGCCCGCTTCAAGTCGGAAGGCGGGCAATCCATGCCACGTATCCAGAAACCGCCCACCCCAACGGAAGTGAAGGTGCGCAAACCCAGCAGTGGCCATGAGAACCACTGATCCGCTTTCATTTAACCCAGGAGAAATTGCAATGACCCAGATGACCCGCACCCTTTGGCCCTTGACCTTGATCGCCGCGCTGGCGTTGTCCAGTGCTGCTTTTGCCGGTGGCACCCATGCTGGTGGCCACGGACACGGTAGCGACGAGACGGCAATTGGAAAACCCGGCGTGGCCAGCAAGGCCAGCCGAACCGTCACCATCGAGATGACGGACAACATGCGCTACACGCCAGCCGATATTCAAGTCAAGCAGGGCGAGACGGTGCGCTTCATCGTCAAAAACAAAGGCCAGGTCAAACATGAATTGAGTTTGGGTACCCAGCAGGAATTGCTGGAACACCTGGAGCAGATGCGCAAGTTTCCAGATATGGAACACGATGAACCCAGCAAAGTCACGCTGGCTCCTGGAAAGCAGGGGGAAATCGTCTGGCAGTTCACAAAAGCAGGAGCTGTGAATTTTGCCTGCCTGATGCCAGGTCATTACGAGGCCGGTATGAAGGGTCAGGTCAAGGTTAATAAGAAATAGTTTGAGCGATTAAAAAGGAGCGCCACATGTCCCGACAGCACTCGATTGTTTTCGCCACCCGGCGCGCCTGCCTCGCGGGCATCGCCTTGCTGGCACTGGCCCCTTTAAGCATGACCGCTTACGCCGCACCGGCAACTTTGCAGGTCTGGAAAGACCCCAATTGTGGCTGCTGCAAAGACTGGATTGCGCACCTCGAAAAGAATGGTTTTGCGACCACTGTGATTGACCAAGGCAACAACGCCGCACGCGCACGCCTTGGTATGCCGCAGAAATTTGGCTCTTGCCACACGGCATTGATCCAGGGCTATGTGATCGAGGGCCACGTGCCCGCTGCGGACATCCAACGCCTACTCAAAGAAAAACCCAAAGCCTTGGGACTGTCAGTGCCAGGCATGCCGGTTGGGTCGCCAGGCATGGACGGTCCATCCTATGACAACCGACGCGATGCGTATCAGGTGCTGCTAATCCAGCGCGACGGCAGCACCACTGTTTTCAACACCTACCCACGAGGATAACCATGAACATCATCCAGAAAATCACCACCGTTTCCGCCTTGGCCTTGGGCATCGCGCTGCCTGTGAGCAGCATGGCACAGACCACCATGGATCACAGCAAGATGGATATGTCGCAGCCCGCTGCGTCGATGACCGAAGGCGAAGTCAAGAAAATAGACCTTGAGGCTGGCAAAGTCACCATCAAACACGGCCCCATTAAGCACATGGACATGCCCGGCATGACCATGGTGTTTACAGCCAAAGACAAAGCGTTACTCGCCAATGTGAAGCCTGGTGATAAGGTCGAATTCATGGTCATCAATGAAGGGGGGAAAATGATCGTTACTGATCTCAAGGGCGCTCGTTAAGAATTTTTTGGTTTGGTAGCTACGCCAGCAGTCTTAGTGGTCCTAGATTCGTTGGCTGACTTGGTCAGAATAGAAGGCCGGAACGGCAGTATTTGATTGGCATCGGTGATCTCCATACAGCAAAACGTATGGAGATCGAACGTGCGCGAAATTAGTGGCTGTTCCGTCGCCGTGGATGTTGTGCTCAGCGCAAGGCGTTGAGCATTTTTTCGGCTTCTGGCCAGGGCAACCGGCGCTTACCAAGCTTCATTCTGTCAAGCGCCTTGAAGGCGTCGTCGACCGTCAGCAACTGGTTTTCAATCATGGCGCACAACAGCCCAATGGTGCCCATGACGTTGACCTGCTCCTTGTTGGCGACAATTCGCAAATTGGTGTCACCCGTCAGCAGGGTGCAGACCTCTTGCTTCGCAAGTGCCAGAGCTAAGTAGTCGTTGTGACTGGGCTTGGGACCGTTTTTCGCTGGAAGCAGATGATTGTGCTGGGCTGGCAACTGCTGGGCATACGCCACGAAGTCGCCGCTGACCTCCATGATTTGTAGGCCCAGGTTTTCAAGTCCTGGGCTGCCCGGTTCAATTTCTTCGTAATACAGCAGGTCAGGGATGCCGAACTGCATGGGAAGCTGAAAGAGCGTGCCCATCAACGCCCCGGCTTCCATGTCGATCAAAATATTGGCATCACTGATGAGCAACCGCATCCGATGACTCCAACTGACGTTCTTTGTGGAAGCGCATCATCGGGATGCCCAGCAGTTCCGCTGCTTTGGCTTCAGAGATGTATTGCTCTGCCAGAGCGCGGTATACCAACTGATCGAAGAGTCGGGGGTGTTCCTGAGGTAATGGATTTCCGGGTTCGTTCTTGCGCCAGCCCTTGGCCGAAAAGCGTTTGAACATCATGAGATGTGCAGCATCGGTGATCACGCCACACTGCTTGGCTCGTTGCAGCCATCCAGACATCGATAGGCCGAACTCATGCTTGAGCACATAGAGCTCCTGCCACTCCAGCGCGTGGCGCTGCTGCCCAAGCAATTGATGCACGGCCACGCGTGGTGCCAAGAAGGCCCCCGCGAACCGGTCGCAGGCCTTTTCCTCATCAAGGCCAACAGCCAGCCGTCCCTCAAGCAGCAAATGCCCCAGTTCGTGAGCCAGCGTAAACCGCTGCCGATCGCCTGGCCACCGTTTTGAGACGGCCACGATCGGGAATTCCCGACCATCGTCGGTGCGGGCTTTGGCGGTCAGGCCAGAGAACCCTGGGTGTTCTTCATCAACGACAATGACCAGCAGACCAAGACCTTCAAGGGTGTCTGTGAGGTCTCCAATGGGGTTCATTCCCAACTGCCAAGCGTTGCGGGCCTGGTCGGCAAGTGCTTCGATCTCATCCAGCGCCTGGATGTGTTCAGGGAGTCCGACCGGAGGGGCGAACACCAATAGAGGTAATTCTGGAAAAGCCCCGAGAAGTTCCACACGCTTCTCCACCAACTCCACGACCTTGATCTTTAGTGCATCCTGTGCCGTCTTGCCAAAGGCCGCCGTTTTACGGAACTCTGGCTCAAGCAGTTCGACGGAGTGGGTGCGAAAGAAGTATTCGGTGCGGACGTCGCAGGCACGCGCCAGCTTGAGGAGTTGAGAGGAAGAAGGCGTTAGCAACCCCTTCTCGTACTTCTGGATCGCTGTGTGCGAGACACCGACTTTTTCACCCAAAGCACCCAGGGTCAGACCAGCAGCCAATCGTGCTTGCCGAATGCGATCTGCGATCATGATACCTCCTAGGGTTTGGTTTAAAAGATCTGGAAGTCTACCAAATTTTTAAACCCCTGGGTAGTCTTTGCCTTGGTGCGTGACAGATGGCGCTATATGCTTGCCAGGACTGCTGGCCTTCAGTGGCCGACACGCGTGGTGGCAGGAATTTCTCCTAACCAGCGAGGAAGTTAGAGCAAAACCTTGGAAGCGCCCCGATTTCCTCATTCGGGGGGTGTTTTCAGGACAACAAGCCTCACACCTTCGGGATGAGTGTTTGCGGTGCTGCTATACTCCACCACCATACAGACACCGTAGTTTCACTTGGAACTACGGTGTTTTCGTTTGCAAGACGTTAAAAGCAATGCGAGCCCACGCCGCACTTGCTTTGCGTAGAATTTGCGTGACTTTGCTGTGACTGTCCGCACGCATAACGCAGACACAAGGACACGGCAATCTCTCACCCCCACCCATTCTGGTTTTTTGCGGGAGAGGTGTCGGCAAAGTTGGTGCCGTCATGGCATCAGTTGGCTGGCGTGCAAATCCTTGGCGGTTTTTGAGACTCCTGTGGTGAACCATGAAGGCCAACGTGACAAGGAGCAGAACGGCAACAAAAAACCGCAGTTGCGGTGAACCAAATTTGCATGGTGCGCAGTTTAGGCCGTTTCCCTGAGCGAAAACTTCACGCATTTCGCTGAAACCCTCCCGCTCCTCACGGCCAGAGCGGTTGAAGTGTCCGCGTCGGTCAGCCAAGCACAACCCCAAAAAACAGCATCACTGAACAACGTACCTGTGACACCCATAGAATTCCTGTATAGGTCGGCATCCACAGTCCAGAATGTATTGGGCCAATACATATCCTTGCAATTACTGGAATAAACAACCATAATTGCAAGCATGATTGAAAGAAATCTTTATGCGCAACTTTCGGATGCGGTAAATCACTCACCTGCGGTGGCACTGGTTGGGCCGCGCCAAGTGGGTAAGACTACATTGGCACTGGAAATCGGCCGGGGTCTTGGCGCCGATTGAATATTGAGCCACCCTGCCGATCCAATACTGAGCCAGGGCGGGTTGCTGAGTTTTGACCCAGCAACTGTGGATAAGTGTACTCAATCTCTGGTTTTATCTGGCCTCCTTG
>JBAQTC010000047.1:0-109254 GCA_049296795.1 Burkholderiaceae bacterium | reverse complement strand
AAGGAAAACCAGTCGGAAAAGCAAGCCGGCATAAAATCAAAACGCGCAACACCGCCCCTTGGTCACGTTCGCCGGAATGCCGGTCACGATGCCGGAATCAGCGGTCACGTTCACCGGAATACGCACTGGTGGAGGGCTATGCCAAACCACTTGAGCTTTGGGAGCTGGCTGGCAAGCTTGCTTCTAAAGTGGGTTGCGCCGTCGATTTATTGGATTTTCGGGCCGCCAGCACGGTGATGCAGCATCAGGTGTTAAGCCTAGGGCGCAAGTTGTGGGCCAAGGAGTGTTGGCCAAGGAGCCCAACGCCTCTTTGTATGAATGTTTTGTGATGAGCGAAAAAAATTCACTCGATGTCGCCCGGGCAGACCTGATCAAGGACATTGCCAAAGAAGGGCGGGTCTATGGCTGACGACGTTGTATTGAATAAAGCGGCCACGATCGAGCGTTGCATTTATCGTGCGCGTGAAGAGTATGCGGCGGCTGGGGATGGATTTGCTAGCAATTTTTCACGCCAGGATGCCGCAGTTTTAAATATCCAGCGCGCTTGCGAAGCGGCATTGGATTTGGGTCATCATCTGGTCCGCCGCCAGAAGCTGGGGGTTCCGCAGAGCGCACGACAGGTGTTTGATTTACTGGTTCGGGCAGGCTGGATTGATGACGCTTTGGCCGAGAGCTTGAAGAAAATGGTTGGTTTTCGCAATATTGCGCTCCATGATTACCAGACCCTGCTGCTGCCGATCACGGTCAGCATCATTACCCAAACGCTTGACGATTTTTTGCAGTTCACTTCTTCCGTGCTCAAGCACGACCATGCTTGATGCGTGAACCATTCCTGTATCGATAATTGGATCGGATTCCAATTAATTCCTGGCTGTTTGAACTGCTGTATGCGGAGCCACAGGTACGGTGGTGTATCGGGGAACTACTCCCTCTGCAAGAGCATAGAAGTGCCCGTAAAAATGGGGCCAACTTCAGGTCACTGGAAATGGGTTTCCTCCGGGGCTAGTTCGCGGTCGCGCCGCTGTCTTTCACAATTTTCCCAAGGCGCGGAACTTCGATTTTAAGCAAGGCCGTCAGCTCGGACGGTGGCATGCCACTCAGGTCGAGCCCAAGTTCGTTTAAACGCTTGATGACATCGGGCAGTTTGAGGATGCGTGAAATCTCGGTATACAGCCTGTCAACAATCGGCTGCGGCGTTCCTGCCGGTGCAAACACGGCCTGCCACGAACTGATTTCAAATCCAGCCAATCCCGATTCGGCCAGGGTAGGAACGTCGGGCGCAACACCCGAACGTCGCGGTGTTGTCACCGCCAGCGGGCGCAGCTTGCCCGACTTGATATGCGGCACAACGGTGATGATGTTTTCAAACGACAGGGGCAAAGTCCCACCGAGTAACTCCACCAGCATGGGGCCACTGCCACGGTAGGGAATGTGTTGCATGTTGACGCCGGCCATGGTCTTGAACAACTCACCTGAGATGTGTTGCGAGGTGCCGGTGCCCGCAGAGCCAAACGAATATTTATCAGGCTGAGCCTTGAGCAAAGCAATCAGCTCGGCCACGTTGTTGGCCGGTACGCTGGGGTGCACCACCAGGATGTTGGGCAGCGTGGCATACATCGTGATTGGAGCGAAACTGGTCACCGGGTCATACGGCAACTTGCCATACAGGGTGGCGTTAATGCCATGCGAGCTGATGGTGCCACCGCCTATGGTGTAGCCATCGGGCGTAGCACGTGCCAGTTCGGCAACGCCGATAGAGCCGCCTTGCCCCGGCTTGTTTTCAATGACAACGGTTTGTCCCAGGACCGCCCCGAGTTTTTCTCCGACCAGGCGGGCCAGAATGTCGGTGGCACCGCCCGGCGCAAAAGGAACGATGTAACGAATCGGTTTGTTGGGCCAGGGAGCCGATTGCGCCAATGACGTCAAGGCCTGGGGCAAGCTCAGCAGAGCCACGACGGATTGAACAAGTTTGCGCCTATGCAAGGTCATGATGAGATCCTCTCCAAGTTTTCCGCATGCTAGCCGTTTATTTCAGGTTTACATTGAAAAAACAGGTCTAACCGACGATTGAAGGGTAAACCCCTAAGCTTGGGATCAGACCGATGTGGCCAGTTCGGCTTGGTAGTGGACCGTTTGTTGGAGCTTGAGCCAACGCTGGGCCGCACTTTGCAAGCTGGCGGTAGCGCCGCTGGCGAGCAAGGTGATTTGCGCGGGACCTTGGGTTGGCCCCAAGGCACTGATTTCCAGCAGTCGCCTGGCTTGTCGCGCTACCGGTGCACCGCTGTCGAACAGAACAATCGGTTGGCCAACGGCTGCTTTGATCTGGTCGCTGACAAAGGGGTAGTGGGTGCATCCCAACACCAGGCTGTCGATCTGCCCAATTTGCTGGCCAAAGGGACCCATGGCTTGGATGTAGTCCCGACACAGTAAGGCAATTTTTTGGACATCGTCCAGTTCGATGGACTGAGCTAATCCATCACAAGCTTGGCTGATGAACTCTGCTTTTCCGCCGAGTGACTGAAGCAGGGCTAGGTATTTGGCGCTGGCTAAGGTGCTGCGCGTGGCGAGCACACCGATGCGGTGGGTTTGGCTTGAAGTTGTAGCGGGTTTAAGCGCCGGCTCGACCCCGACGATGGGCAAGTCGGGATGCGCCGCCCTGAGGCTATGAATTGCCGCAGCGGTGGCTGTGTTGCAGGCCACAACCAGCAGCTTGATCTGATGCCGTTGGCGCAAAAACTGGGTGATGACAAGACTACGTTGCGTCAAATAATGGTCATCACGCTCGCCGTAAGGTGCATGAGCACTGTCAGCCAGATAAACAAAAGACTCCAGCGGCATCTCGACGCGCAGGGCCTGCAAAATGCTTAAGCCCCCCATCCCGCTGTCAAAGACGCCGATGGGTCCCACAGCTTAAGCCGCGGCTACTGCTATGCCCTTGAACTGGCCAGTGGCGATGCGTTCTTTCCACTCGGCTGGACCTGTAATGTGGGCACTGGTCCCGCCCGCATCGACTGCCACGGTGACCGGCATATCGATCACATCGAATTCGTAAATTGCTTCCATTCCGAGGTCGGCGAAACCGACGACTTTGGCCGACTTGATCGACTTGCTGACCAAGTAAGCCGCACCGCCCACGGCCATCAGGTAAGCCGCTTTGTGTTTCTTGATCGATTCGATGGCCACCGGCCCGCGCTCGGCCTTGCCTATCATGAGGAGTAGCCCGGTTTGACCCAGCATGTTTTCGGTGAAGTCGTCCATCCGGGTTGAGGTGGTGGGACCAGCCGGTCCTACCGCTTCGCCGTTGACTGGGTCAACCGGGCCGACGTAGTAGATGGCGCGGTTTTTAAAGTCTACCGGCAAGGGCTCGCCCTTGGCCAACATGGTTTGGATGCGTTTGTGTGCAGCATCGCGACCGGTCAGCATTTTGCCGCTTAAGAGTAAGGTGTCACCGTGTTTCCATTGCGCCACTTCGGTCGGGCTCAGGGTGTCAAGGTTGACCTTTTTACTTTTGACGTAATCGGGTGTCCACTGAACGTCGGGCCACAGATCCAAACTGGGCGGATCGAGATAAACTGGGCCGCTACCGTCCATTACAAAATGGGCATGGCGGGTCGCGGCGCAGTTAGGGATCATGGCCACCGGTTTGCCTGCAGCATGGGTCGGGTACATCTGGATTTTGACGTCGAGCACCGTGGTCAAGCCACCGAGCCCCTGCGCACCGATGCCTAAGGCGTTAACTTTCTCGAACAGTTCAAGCCGCATCTCTTGCACCTTGTCGAGCTTGTCGCCGCGCGCAGCTTTGGCTTGCAACTCGTACATATCGATGTCTTGCATCAAAGATTCTTTGGCCATCAATACCGCTTTTTCAGCCGTTCCGCCGATGCCTATGCCCAACATGCCCGGCGGACACCAACCGGCCCCCATAGTCGGAACGGTTTTCAGCACCCAGTCAACGATGGAGTCACCCGGGTTGAGCATGGCCAACTTGCTTTTGTTTTCGCTGCCACCGCCTTTGGCTGCCACGGTGACTTCCACGGTGTTGCCGGGAACAATCTCCGTAAAAATCACGGCCGGGCTGTTGTCCTTGGTGTTCTTGCGATCAAAGTGGGGGTCGGCCACCACGCTGGCGCGTAGCGTGTTGTCCGGGTGGTTGTAGGCTTGGCGCACCCCCTCGTTGATGGCATCTTCCAGGCTGCCCGTAAAACCATCCAGCCGTACGTCCATGCCGACTTTGAGAAAAACGTTGACGATGCCGGTGTCCTGGCAGATCGGGCGGTGGCCGGTGGCGCTCATCTTGCTATTGGTCAGGATTTGTGCAATGGCATCCTTGGCCGGCGCGCTTTGCTCGCGCTCATAGGCGCGGGCCAAGTGGGCGATGTAGTCGGCCGGATGGTAGTAGCTGATGTATTGCAGCGCAGCAGCGATGGATTCAATCAGATCGGATTGGCGAATCAGAGTGGTGGACATGGTGGGTGACGAGTCGGGTTAAATCTGTGGCGGATCATGGGTTTTCGCAATGGCTGGATTGTAGGCGGGCAGGAAAGACAGAGCTGCACTGGGGCTTAGGTATATTCCGGTTAATTGGATTTGGTTCGTGGCGCGCGTTTTGACAAGCGGTGTGTCACTGGTTTCGTCTTCATTTTTGGATCGAAAGTTAATCATGAGCTCTGCTGCTATTGAGTCGGTTTTGGTTGAGAATCGTGTGTTCCATCCGCCTGAAACGGTGGTCAAGGCCGCACGCATCTCAGGCATGGCGCAATACCATGCGATGTGTGCCGCTGCAGAGCAGGATTACGAGGGTTTTTGGGCCGACCTGGCACGTGGCCATCTGGTTTGGAACAAGCCTTTCAGTCGGATCTTGGATGAGTCAAAAGCGCCTTTTTACCGCTGGTTCGACGATGGCGAGCTCAATGCCTCGGCCAACTGTCTGGATAAGCACATGGGAACGCCGACTGAAAACAAAACGGCGATCATTTTCGAAGCTGATGACGGCACAGTCAGCAAAATCAGTTATCGCGAATTGCTAGAGCGAGTCTGCCAGTTCGCCAATGCGCTCAAAGCCCGTGGCATTGAAAAGGGTGACCGCGTTCTGCTGTACATGCCAATGACGGTTGAAGGCGTAATCGCGATGCAGGCCTGTGCCCGCATAGGCGCGACCCATAGCGTGGTGTTTGGCGGCTTCTCGGCCAAGGCCTTGCAAGAACGCATCATTGATGCCGGCGCTGTGGCCGTTATCACGGCCAATTTCCAGATGCGCGGTGGCAAGGAGTTACCCCTCAAAGCCATGGTTGACGAAGGCCTGAGCCTGGGTGGGTGTGAATCAATTCATACGATTTTTGTCTATCAGCGCACGGCCACGCCCTGCGCCATGCTGGCGGGGCGCGATGTCAGCTTCGCCGACGCCCTGGCCGGTCAAAGCAGGGAGTGCGCGCCAGTAGCGGTGCCGGCCGAACATCCTCTTTTTATCCTCTACACCTCGGGCTCCACCGGCAAGCCCAAAGGTGTTCAGCACAGTACTGGCGGCTACATGCTCTGGGCCAAGCTGACCATGGACTGGACTTTCGATTTGCGTCCTGACGATGTGTTCTGGTGCACAGCTGATATTGGCTGGATCACGGGTCACACCTATGTCGCTTATGGGCCACTGGCTGCCGGCGCGACCCAGATCATTTTCGAAGGTGTTCCCACTTTTCCTAACGCGGGGCGCTTCTGGCAAATGATTGAGCGCCACAAGTGCAGCGTGTTCTACACTGCGCCTACGGCCATCCGGTCCTTGATCAAGGCCGCCGAAAGCGATGAAAAAGTTCATCCGGCGCGCTCCGACTTGCGTAGCTTGCGCATTCTGGGTTCGGTCGGCGAGCCGATCAACCCCGAGGCCTGGATGTGGTACTACAAACACGTGGGAGGCGAGCGTTGCCAAATCGTTGACACTTTCTGGCAGACCGAAACCGGTGGCCACATGATCACGCCTTTGCCAGGTGCCACGCCGCTAGTCCCTGGCAGTTGCACGCTGCCGCTACCCGGCATCATGGCCGCCATCGTGGATGAAAACGGCAAAGACATCGCTAACGGAACCGGCGGCATCTTGGTGGTCAAACGGCCCTGGCCATCGATGATTCGAACCATCTGGAACGACCCTGAGCGTTTCAAAAAGAGCTATTTCCCCGAGGAGATGGGTGGCCAGTTGTACTTGGCAGGGGATGGTGCGGTTCGCAGCGCCGACCGGGGTTATTTCCGCATCACCGGCCGCATCGATGACGTACTCAACGTATCGGGCCACCGGCTGGGCACCATGGAAATCGAGTCGGCCTTGGTGGCCAAGACGGATCTGGTCGCTGAAGCGGCGGTGGTGGGTCGGCCCGACGATCTGACAGGCGAAGCGATTTGCGCTTTCGTGGTGTTGAAAAAGGCCAGACCCAGCGGCGAAGAAGCCAAGGCGCTGGCCAAGCAATTGCGGGATTGGGTCGCCAAGGAAATTGGACCGATTGCCAAACCCAAGGACATCCGTTTTGGTGAGAATCTACCTAAAACCCGTTCCGGCAAGATCATGCGGCGATTGCTGCGTTCGATCGCCAAAGGCGAAGCCATCACCCAGGACACCAGCACACTGGAGAACCCGGCGATCCTGGAGCAACTGGGTCAGGCCTACTAAAGACCTACTAGGCCTACAAAAGGCCTAGCGGGTCAGCCCGCCAGCGCCTGCATCGCGCGGCTGGTGATGTCCTCGACCGAACCGATGCCACTGATGGCCCGGTAGCGCGGAGCTTTGGTTGGCTCTTGGCGCGACCAGTCCGCATAGTAGTCAACCAGGGGGCGGGTCTGGGCGCTGTACACGTCCAGCCGTTTTTTGACCGTGGCTTCCTTGTCGTCTTCGCGTTGAATCAGGGCTTCGCCTGTCAAATCATCGCGATCTGTGACTTTGGGTGGATTGAACTTGAGGTGATAGGTTCGGCCCGAAGTGGGGTGGGATCTGCGACCACTCATACGTTCGATGATGGCTTCAAACGGAACATCGATTTCAAGTACGTAATCCAGCGCAACACCTTCCTGTTTCATGGCGTCGGCCTGGGGAATGGTGCGCGGAAAACCGTCAAACAAAAAACCCTGAGCACAGTCGGGCTGGGCAATTCTTTCTTTGACCAAATTGATGATGAGTTCGTCGCTGACCAAGCCGCCTGCGTCCATGACTTGCTTGGCTTGAATACCCAGGGTCGTTCCAGCCTTGACAGCGGCGCGCAACATATCACCCGTTGAAATTTGGGGGATGCCGTATTTTTGGCAAATGAAAGTGGCCTGGGTTCCCTTACCCGCACCCGGTGCGCCCAGCAAAATCAGTCTCATGGGTGTCCTCGAAATCTTATAAGAAGGGCGCTGAGAATAGCATGGGGCAGGTTACGGCCTGTCGCGGGCAGACTCAAAAGCCCATCAGTTGACGCACACGCTCCAGATCCTGCGCGGTATCGACACCGGGTCCGGGGGCTCGGTCGGTCACATGGACCACGATTCGGTACCCATGCCACAAAGCGCGTAACTGCTCTAAGGATTCCATTTCCTCAATCGGCGCCTGGGGCAGCCGCGGAAATTGGCGTAAAAACCCGACACGGTAACCGTAGATGCCGATGTGGCGCAGTGGTCTGGGTTGGGGCAAGCGGGTGATTCCCTGGGAAAAACCATCGCGCCACCAGCTGATGGGGGCGCGACTGAAGTACAACGCCATTTGCTGGGAATCGAGCACCACTTTCACCACATTGGGGTTCACAAAGTCAGCGAGCTGTTCGATGGGATGAGCTGCCGTACTCATGCTGGCGAGTGGCTGGTTGCGTAACAGTTGCGCCATGACGGGAACGAGTTCTGGGTCAATCAGCGGTTCATCGCCTTGGACATTGACCACAATTTCGTCGTCTTGCAATCCCAGCAGCGTGCAAGCCTGCGCCAAACGGTCACTGCCGCTGGGGTGCTTATCACCGGTGAGAACTGCAGTAACACCATGGGCTTGGCAGGCAGCAACGATCTCAGGGCTGTCGGCTGCCACCACAATTCTGGCGCCGGTTGTGCTTGCCCGGCCTGAAGCCACCCGCTGCGCGACCCGAACCACCATGGGAACTCCACCCAGGTCGGCCAGGGGTTTGTTGGGCAAGCGCGAGGAAGCCAGTCGAGCTGGAATCAAAACCGTGTAGGTCATACAAGCACAGTCGGCTTAGAGCCCGAGTTCCTGGTCGCTCATGGCCCGGGCCTCAACTTCGAGCAGAACAGGAATGCCGTCGCGCATCGGATAGGCTAATCGGGCACTGTGGGAAATCAGTTCTTGTTTTTCACGATCAAAAATCAATGGACCCTTGGTAACAGGGCAAACCAACAGTTCAAGAAGGCGCGGATCAATGGGAGTGCTCATGGGCCGATGATAACTTTGTCCTTAATCCCGGCGGTAGCTGGCCCTCCAACGCGGCGACAAAACTCGGATCAAGTTGGATCAACAGGGGAACAGCCAGGGCATCAGGCCGGAACTGCCACAGCTTGACCGCATCTTTCTCGGTGCACAGCAAAATACCGGATGAAGCGGATGGAATTGAGCAATTTTCCAGGTCAGCGTGATCGGGCAGGGCGAAGGTACGCTGCAGCACCAGTCCTTGCATCCTCAATTGACCGAAAAAGACCTCGGGTTGGGCAATCGCTGCTAGGGCGAACAAGACTGGCGTGTCAGCTTGTTTCAAGGTCGACAACACCACTTGGCTGCCATCTGAGCGCAGCGCGTAGTTGGCCAATTGGCGTTGCGCCTGCCAGCCCGAAAAAACCGGTTCTGCGCCGCTGTGCAGCACCAGCATCGCGCTGTTGTGGCGCGGCCAGGACTCGCGCAAGGGCCCGGCGGGCAGCAGCCAGCCATTGCCCAAACCTCTATCGTCAAATACACAAATTTCTATGTCGCGGTACAGGCCGTGATGTTGCAGCCCATCGTCGCAAATGATGAGATCCGTTTGAGGATGAGCCGTTAGCAGTGCGCTGGCGGCTTCGAATCGGTTCGCTGCGACAAAAACGGCTGCGCCCGTGCTGCGTTTGAGCAGGGCGGGCTCGTCGCCAACCGATGAAGCTGGGCTGGTGCGGTGGACTTCGCGGCAATCTCGGCTGGTACGGCCATAGCCTCGGGCCACGACACCTACTTGCAGACCTCGGAGTTGCCAATGGCGCACCAGGGCTTGCACAATCGGTGTTTTTCCAGAACCTCCGGCCACCACATTACCAACCACCAGCACCGGAACACTCACCCGCAGCGTCTTCAATAGCCCGAGCCGGTAGAGGCTCTGGCGCATGACCACCAAAGCACCATACAACAGCGAGAGCGGCCACAGCAACCAAGCCAGAGTTCCGCGTCGACCCCAGGCCTGAGTCAAGCTGTCGGCCCAGCGGTGGCTGGTACTGGCCATGGTTTTATTTTTTTCCGGCCTGTGCCGTAGATTGGGTGGAAAAAATGATGTGGCTCAAGCCAGCATTGCGGGCTGCTTGCATCACATGGATGACGGCTTGGTGCTTGGCATTGGCGTCAGCTTGGATGATGACTTTACTGTCTGCATCAAATTTAGGACCCTGGTTCAGCGCCAAGCTGATAGCTTCCAGACTGCGCCCAAGCACCGGGCTTCGGTTGATGCTGTAAGCACCGTCGGCACTGACGCTGATCAACAATTCTTTGGGGTAGTCACGTTGCGCATCTGAATCGGCCACCGGCAGCTTAAGTTGCATTTCGGTGAATTTGCTGTAGCTGGTCGACATCATCAAAAAGATCAACACCACCAACAGCACATCGATGAAGGGAATCAGGTTGATCTCGGGTTCATCGCGCGCGACTGACTGGAATTTCATGATTCTTCACGTAGAGATTGCAAGTGACGCAGCAAACGCTCGCTGGCCAATTCAAGTGTGAGCACATAGCCATCGATCCGGGCTCGAAAATAGCGCCAAAAAATCAAAGAGGGAATGGCCACGATCAGGCCAAACGCGGTGTTGTAAAGCGCCACCGAAATGCCATGCGCCAGTTGTAGCGGGTTCGCACCGCCGCTTCCCGGCGACTGGGATCCAAAAATTTCTATCATGCCGACAACGGTTCCAAACAGTCCCATCAGCGGGGCGGCCGATGTGATGGTGGCCAAAGCGCCCATATAGCGCTCCATGCGGTGAGCCACTAGTCGACCCGTGCTCTCCATGCTGGCGCGCAACTCGTCTTCAGTGCAATTTGGTTTGCTGTGGAGGGCAGAGAAACCACTGGCTAAAACCTCACCCAAAGCCGAGTGCTGAGCCAGACGCTGGACCACCGTCGGATCGGGGATTCCCTTGCGCGAAATGCTCAAGGCTTCTGCCAGTAAATTGGGGGGTGCAATTTTGAGAGGCTTGAGCCTGATGAAATGCTCGATGATCAAAGCCAGTGCCAAGATCGAGCTGGCCAACAGGGGCCAGATCGGCCAGCCGGCGGCTTGTATGATTGAAAACAATGGGTCTCTCCGCTCTGATGAGGTGCTGTGCGATTATGGCTCAGCGGGCAGAGAGAAAATACGGCGGACTCGACCACAGATTCTGTGGATAAGTTTGTGCACAAACCGGTCTGGGTCTGAGCAAACGCAGCTGTGATGCGGTTTTGCTTAAATTGGTCGTAAAAAAGGCAGTGGAAATGTCAATCAAATCAAGGTGTTGTCACGTGGAGTCGTTCTCTGATGGGGCTTGAAGCTCAACTGACTGAGCGAAATCCCCGCGTCTGGCAGGTTGGAGCGCTGTGTCACGCCATTGCCGATACTTTGGAAGCCCGGTTCAACCCGGTCACGGTAAGCGGTGAGTTGACAGGATTTTCCAGAGCTTCTAGTGGCCATTGCTATTTCTCCATCAAAGACGAAGGGGGGCAGATTCGTTGCGCCATGTTCCGTCGTGCCGCAAGTCTCATGGACTTTGCGCCGCGTGATGGAGAGCTGGTTGAATTGCGGGGCCGGCTCGGTGTTTACGAGGCGCGTGGCGATTTGCAATTGATCGTTGAATCCATGAGTCAGGCTGGCCAGGGCGCACTGTTTGAGAAATTTCTGCGACTCAAAGCCAAGCTAGAAGCCGAAGGCCTGTTCGAGGCGAGTCGTAAGCGGTCATTGCCCTCCATGCCACGAGCCATTGGCCTGGTCACATCCCTTGGCGCGGCGGCTTTGCATGATGTGGTGAGTGCTTTGCAGCGCCGCGTTCCGCATATTCCTGTCATTCTGGCGCCCTCATCAGTACAAGGGGTTAACGCGCCGGCTGAACTTTGTCGGGCGCTGTCGTATTTGTATTCCTTGGCTGAGAGTACAGCGACCCCGATCGATGTGATTTTGCTGGTCCGAGGGGGCGGCTCAATAGAGGATTTGTGGGCTTTTAATGACGAAGGTCTGGCCCGACTACTGGTGCAAAGCCCGGTCCCCGTCATCAGCGGTGTGGGCCATGAAACCGATTTTAGTATGACTGATTTTGTGGCTGACGTGCGCGCTCCTACGCCGACAGCGGCAGCCGAATTGGTGGCCCAGCCCACAGAGATGGCGTTGGGTCAAGTCAGCCGCTTAGATGAGCGTTTGCAAACTAGCATCAGCAGGCGTTTGGACTTTGAGGGGCAAAAGCTCGATGGTGTTGCTGCCCACTTGATGCGTCCTTCGGTTCTGCTAGAGCGCCATCGTTTGGCTTTGCTTGCCAGCACGCGCCGATTACAGTTTGCGGCGCTTACTCAATTCAAACAACAACACAGTGAGCTGCGTCAATTAACGCTTGACTTACCAAGCCGTGTGCAACGGGGGCTGGCTTGCCAGCAAGAGCGGCTGACAAGGTCTGGTTTGAGGTTGGGCCTGCTCGATCCCAGTTTGGTCTTGCAACGGGGTTACGCCTGGGTCAGTGATGAAACGGGTCAGTCCCTGACCCGAGCCCAAGACCTGAGCTTGGGGCAGAAATTACGGCTGCATTTGGCGCAAGGCCAAGCCGGTGTGGTGGTCGATGAATTGGATCGGAAATAAAAAAGACCGCACAAAGCGGTCTTTTTTTGGGATGAGAAACTGATTTAAAGGCCGCCGTTTTGCTGTGCGACCATGCAAAACAGCATGGGAATCGAGAGCATGGTGTTGGCGCGCGAAGTCAACATGGCCATGCGAGCTGCCTTGGCTTTTTCAGCCGCCTCTACGGGCACCAGACCTAGCGCTTTCTTCTGGTTCGGCCAAATGATGAACCAGACATTGAAGGCCATGACCAAGGCAAGCCACATACCAATACCAATCGCGGTGACGGGCTTTTGGATGCTCAGTGCTGGGATCAGGTAACCCATCATGGACGCGAGCAACAGGCCGGTGATTACGGTTGCCAAAGCCGCCCAACGGAACCAAAACAAGGCTGTCGGCGCGATCACTTTACTGACAGCAGGTTTTTGCTCGTCCGGGATTTTCGGCATGGAAGGAATTTGCACGAAGTTGAAATACCAGAGCAAACCAATCCACATCACGCCAGCACTGACGTGCAGCCAGCGCATGGCAAATGTCGCCCAGGCATGGCCTGAGACATTAGTTCCCGCAATCAGTAACAACAGAATGAGCAATACGACACCGGCCAGTACCGTGCGGCCTAGAGATTGAAATATGGCACCCATTTTTGACTCCTCTTTTTATCAAATGAAGCTGCAATTATGGGTGAAAAACCTGCCGTGAAAACACCCTGTTGGATTTTCCTTGGGTGTTTGGAGCTTACTTTGCTACTGTAAAAGGCTTTCCTTGCAGCTTGAAGCCTGCTTTGATCCCTTTTTTACTGAACCATGACTGGTTCATTTCAAGCACAAACCGTACTGGCTCGCTGGAGCAATGCGAGTCGGTTGTTTGCGGTTTCATGTCAACCAGGTTGACGATTCTTCCATCTTCGGCCACAAAGGCCGCAGTCAATGGCAGCAAGGTATTTTTCATCCAAAAACATTGCACCGAAGCCTGCTCAAAAACAAACAGCATGCCTTCGTGTTGTGGCATGTTTTGTCGAAACATCAGGCCGATGGCGCGTTGTTCGGGGCTGATGGCTAACTGGGTGTCAATTTGATGCATCCCGACTTGCAGGGTGGTGCGTTGTAAATTGAGTTGAGGCTGGTCTTGCGCCAGCGCAGGAAAGCGGAGCAAGGCTAAGAGGACGAGCGAAAATAGGGCTGCGGATTTCATGGCCCTATTGTGGCGTAGTCAAGAAAATGCCCGCAGGGCAGGCATGAATGTTTTGGGAGGACTTACTTCTTCATATCTTTGCCATCGGGTTTGGTTTCTTTCATGGACTCTTTCTTGGCTTTGCGCTCGTCTGCTTTGGCTTTTTTGGCAGCAGCTTTTTCTTCTGCGGTCTTGCTGTCGGCTTTGGCCGCAGGTTTGGCCGAGGCGGCGGGTGTTGCAGGCGTTGCAGGGCTTGCCGGCTTGGCGGGTGTTGCAGGCACAGCAGGCGTGGCGGGCGTTGCCGGAGTGGCTTGAGCCAATACACCCAAAGAAAAAAATCCGGCAATCAGAGCAATCAGAAGTTTGTTCATGGCGATGTCCTTTGGTTTAAGAGCTTGCCTTCAAAAAAGTTTGAAGGTCGATCTTTAACGGCGACTCGATACAAGAAGTTGACAAGGCGATTCGAGAGAATGCACGGCAGAACCCTTGGTGGCAACCAGCCGCTTGAAAAATCGAAAATCGCCTCCAACTCCATCTTGTTGGTATTGATTCTTAGGGCTGGCTAGAATGGACTCATGGCTACGAAATCTCCGTTAATTCCCCCCCAGATCCCACTGAAAAAAACCGAGCGCGATGGGGGCGGCGCCGTGGTGCTCGAGCGGCGTACTTCAAAAGTGAAGCCGCCCCAGATGTACCAGGTCGTGATGTTGAACGACGATTACACACCGATGGAATTCGTGGTGGTGGTGATTCAAGAATTTTTTAATAAAGATCTTGAATCAGCGACGCAGATTATGTTGAAGATTCACCTCGATGGTAAAGGGGTTTGCGGTGTCTATTCCAAGGATGTGGCAGCTTCCAAGGCCGATCAGGTGCTGGAGGCGTCTCACAAGGCTGGCCATCCTCTGAAATGCCTCAGTGAGCCCGTTGAGTTGTGATCGAAACGACTAGAAAAATGAATTTGGTACAGCGCCGAGAAGCGAATGTGATTACAGTTAAAGCGTGAAGTAAGGTACAAGGAAAAGACATGATTGCCCAGGAATTAGAAGTCAGTTTGCACATGGCCTTTGTTGAGGCACGTCAACAACGCCATGAATTTATTACGGTGGAACACTTGTTGCTGGCCTTGCTGGACAATCCCAGCGCGGCGGAGGTGTTGCGCGCTTGCTCAGCCAATTTGGATGATTTGCGCAAGTCTTTGCTTAATTTCATCAAAGACAACACGCCGCAGGTCGCCGGTACCGACGATGTGGACACCCAGCCCACTCTGGGTTTTCAGCGGGTCATTCAGCGCGCCATCATGCACGTGCAATCGACCGGAAGTGGAAAAAAAGAGGTCACCGGCGCCAATGTACTGGTAGCTATTTTTGGCGAGAAAGACTCCCATGCTGTTTATTACCTGCACCAGCAGGGCGTGACTCGCTTGGATGTGGTCAACTTCATCGCGCACGGTATTAAAAAGACGGATCCTCCTGAGTCTGCCAAATCCTCAGAGGGCCAGGCGGAGGTCGAAGAGGGCGCTACGGCTGAGAAAAATGAAAAAGCCTCGCCGTTGGAGCAGTACACCCAAAACCTCAATCAGTTGGCCAAAGATGGAAAGATTGATCCCCTGATCGGGCGTGAATACGAGGTGGAGCGGGTGATTCAAATACTGTGCCGGCGCCGCAAGAATAATCCCTTGTTGGTGGGTGAGGCAGGGGTTGGCAAGACGGCGATCGCTGAGGGCTTGGCTTGGCGCATCACCCAGAAGGATGTGCCCGAAATCTTGGCCGAAGCGGTTGTTTATTCGCTCGACATGGGTGCTTTATTGGCCGGAACCAAGTACCGTGGTGATTTTGAGCAACGCCTCAAAGGTGTTTTGAAATCGCTCAAAGACAAGCCCAACGCGGTGTTGTTCATTGATGAAATCCATACTTTGATTGGTGCCGGCGCGGCTTCGGGTGGAACACTGGATGCATCCAATTTGCTCAAGCCCGCCCTGAGTTCGGGGGCGCTGCGCTGCATCGGTGCAACCACCTTCACCGAATACAGGGGCATCTTTGAGAAAGATGCTGCACTGTCTCGACGTTTCCAGAAAGTCGATGTGGTTGAGCCCACGGTTGAGCAGACGATTGACATCCTGAAAGGCTTGAAATCGCGCTTTGAAGAACATCACAACGTGAAGTACGCCGTTGCGGCCTTGCAAGCAGCGGCTGAGCTCAGCGCCAAGTACATCAATGACCGGCACCTGCCGGACAAAGCGATTGATGTGATCGACGAGGCGGGTGCAGCACAACGAATTTTGCCGGCTTCCAAGCGCAAAAAAATCATTTCAAAGGCGGAGATCGAGGACATCGTCGCCAAGATCGCCCGAATCCCTGCGGCCAATGTCTCCAATGATGATCGAGGCAAGCTCAAGACCCTGGAGCGCGACCTGAAAAATGTGGTGTTCGGCCAAAACAAGGCGATCGAGATGCTGGCCTCTGCCGTCAAAATGGCGCGCTCAGGTTTGGGTAAGGGAGATAAGCCTATTGGGTCTTTCCTGTTCAGTGGTCCAACCGGTGTTGGCAAGACTGAAGCGGCCAAGCAACTGGCCTACGTCATGGGCATCGAGTTGCTGCGCTTTGACATGAGCGAGTACATGGAGCGCCATGCGGTCAGCCGACTGATCGGAGCGCCTCCGGGCTATGTCGGGTTTGACCAAGGCGGTTTACTGACCGAAGCGATCAGCAAGAAACCGCATTGCGTTCTCTTGCTCGATGAAATTGAGAAAGCCCACCCGGATATTTTCAATGTGTTGCTTCAGGTCATGGACCACGGCACGTTGACCGATAACAACGGACGCAAAGCTGATTTCCGCAATGTGATCATCATCATGACGACCAATGCTGGGGCTGAGGCCATGAACAAGGCCGTGATGGGCTTTACCAATGTGCGCGAAGTTGGCGACGAGATGGCGGACATCAAGCGTTTATTTACGCCTGAGTTTCGCAACCGGCTCGATGCGATTGTCAGCTTCAAGGCCCTGGACGAGAATGTGATCCTGCGGGTGGTTGATAAGTTCTTGTTGCAACTGGAAACCCAGCTGGCCGAGAAGAAAGTGGAAGTCACTTTCACCGACAAGCTGCGCAAACATCTGGCGAAAAAAGGATTTGATCCCCTGATGGGTGCGCGACCAATGCAGCGCCTGATTCAAGAAACCATCAGGCGGGCCTTGGCCGATGAACTCTTATTCGGCCGCCTGACCGATGGGGGCCGTCTGACAGTGGATCTGGACGATGCCGATGAGAGTAAGACCGAAGTCATTCTCGATATCGCGACATTGACCAAAAAAGAAGGCAAACGCAAGCCCGAAGAAGCGACGACGGATTGAGGAATCTGTCATCCCCCAAGCGCGTCCCGGATCGGTTTTATTTAAAGCCGACCCGGTCCAGCATTTGCTGAATCTTGACTTGGTTCATACCAACGACGCTGATATTCAGGTTTTCACGTTTGAAGTCACCACCGCCAATCGACATTAAAGCCGGATTGTTGAAGCGAACTCCTTGGGTGACGGGCCACTCGTTATTGCCATCGGCAAAATGCGCTTGTGCCCCCGGGCTGGCCAGGTACTCTAAAAACTTCACTGCGTTGGTTTTGTTTTTGGCATATTTCGCCACGGCGCCGCCTGCAATATTGGTGTGGGTTCCCCAACTGGCTTGATTGGGGAATACGACATTCAATCGTTCCATCACGGTTTTGTCGTCGGCTTTATCGGAGCGCATCAAGCGGGCAAGGTAATAAGTGTTGGTGACGGCAATAGCGCATTCACCCGAAGCCACGGCCTTGATTTGGTCGGTGTCGCCACCTTTGGGGGAACGCGCCATGTTGCTCACCATGCCTTGTAGCCAGGTCTCAGTTGCTTTTGGGCCTAAATGCTCCATGACTGCGCCAAACAAGGACAGGTTGTAGGGGTGAGAACCAGAGCGGATGCACAGCTTGCCTTTGTTCTTGGGATCAGCCAGCTTTTCGTAGCTATCGACATCTTCTTTTTTAACTTTGATTTTGTCGTAAACCACCACGCGTGCCCGGGTTGAAAATCCAAACCATGGGGTACCAGCCTCACTGGTTTTTCCGCGCAACTGAGGCGCAATGGCTTTGTCGAGTAAGGTGGACTGGATCGGTTGAAACAGCCCCTCAACCTCGCCCTTCCAGAGCCTAGCTGCATCAACCAGCAGAATGACGTCGGCGGGGGAGGCCGAACCTTCGGCCTTCAAACGGGCGAGAATGCCCGCATCGTCAGAATCGACTCGATTGATCCTGATGCCGCTGACTTTACTGAAATCATGGTAAAGCGCTTCATCGCTGGGGTAGTGCCGAGCTGAGTAGATATTAAGACTTTGTTCCTGGCTGTAAGCATGGGCGCAGCAAAGCATGAGGGCGAGGGGAAAGGCAGATGATTTTTTCAACATGGTGTTGGTTCCGAATCAATGGAGTGGCGTGATGTTAACACGAATGAGAATTATTCCTATTAATGATAAAGAGATAAGGGCTTTGTGGGAAAAAAGAAGGGCCTGGCTTGTCATGCTGCTGGCGTTACCCTGGCTGACAGCTTGTGTCAGTGTCCCTTCCACCGAGCGACCGCCTGAGCCGGCGCCTGTTGTGGGAGAGAAAAGCTTGCCGCGTATTGGACTGGCACTGGGGGGTGGTGCCGCACGGGGTTTTGCGCATGTGGGGGTGATTCAGGTGCTGGAAGAAGCCGGAATCCGGCCAGTTCTGGTTGCAGGTACCTCGGCTGGCAGCCTGGTTGCAGCCATGTACGCCAGCGGCAAAACCGGCGCACAGCTGCAGCAATTGTCTGAAACCATGGAAGAGGCGGCTATCGCAGACTGGACTTTGCCGCTGTTTAATCGAGGAGTTTTCCGTGGCGAAGCCTTGGCGCGCTATGTCAATACGCAAGTCGGTGGCCGATTGATTGAAAACATGCCGTTGCCGCTAGGGATCGTCGCTACCGATTTGCACCGGGGCAACAGTGTGCTGTTCCAGCGTGGCGATACCGGCGCGGCGGTTAGAGCCTCGAGCGCAGTTCCAGCCGTATTTCAGCCAGTCAGGATTTCAGGCCGCGATTATGTGGATGGCGGGCTGGTCTCGCCCGTACCTGTTCGTTATGCAAGAGAGATGGGCGCAGAACTGGTGATTGCCGTTGATATTTCAAGTGAGCCCGAAAGCAACCCCGCCAACGATGTCTTGTCTGTTTTGATGCAAACCTTTGTGATCATGGCCAAGAGCATCAACAGTTTCGAATTGCGCCAGGCTGATGTGGTGGTGCAACCGGCTTTGCGTCAGGTGGGCAGTTCTGATTTTTCGGCACGACGCCGTTCGATTGAGGCAGGTCGTGCTGCGATGAGGGCACAAATCCCCAGTCTGAAATTAAAAATTGAACAAATGTCTCGCTGATCGGGTTGCGCTCTGGGGCAAGGGTGGGGCTCTTGCTGGGCTTAAGCGTTAAACTGACGCGCTTTGTTGCAAAGAACCTGTGAGGAGAGTTCGTATGAAATTAACCATGCCCCGTTCACTGTTGGGTAGCCTTTTTCTGCTGCTGTCTGGGGTCGCTCTGGCGCAAGTTTGGCCCGCGCAAAACATCAAAATCATCGTCCCGTTCACCCCAGGTACCGGAATGGATACGATTGCGAGAACCGTGGCACCCCGCTTGAGCGAGCGTCTGGGACAGCCTGTTGTGGTGCAGAACTTGCCAGGCGCCAGTGGCAATATTGGAGCTGACGCGGTCGCCAAAGCCAATCCTGATGGCTATACAGTGCTGATGGGGGCCAACACCATGCTGATGGCAACCCAGCTCTATAAAAATGTGCCCTTCAATCCGGTTAGGGATTTTGCCCCCGTTTCGATGGCAGCATGGGGCTCACTGATGCTGGTGGCCAACCCCAAGACGGGCATAAAGACTTTGGCTGACCTGGTGTCGCAAGCCAAAGCCCGGCCGGGTCACATTATTTTTGGTTCACCTGGCGTGGGAACTCCGCACCACATGGCGATGGAACTGTTCAAAGTCCAAGCCGAACTCTTTCTGCTGCATGTTCCCTACCGCGGTTCGGCCGGCTATACGCAGGATCTGTTGTCCGGTGAATTGATGGTGGGCATGTTGCCGGTTCATGTCGCGCAGAATTTTGTCAATTCCGGCAAGTTGAATGCGCTGGCTTTGGGCAGTCCGAAACGTCATCCTGTGGCCCCGCAAGTTCCGACGATTGAAGAATTGGGGCTGAAGGGCGTTGATGTTGACCTTTGGTATGCTTTTTTTACCCCTTCCAAAACCCCGCAGGCTGTGGTCAATCGTCTGAATTCCGAGATTGTCGCGATCATGAAACTGCCTGAAGTGAAGGAGATTTTAGGCAAAGCAGGGATGGATGCAGCCTCTTCAACGCCGGCCGAATTGGCTACGGTGGTTGCCAAGGACTATCCCCGGTGGGGTCAGGTGATCAAGCGCAACAGCATTTCGGCCGATTGAGTCCATGCTTCGAACAGATCAAAAAAAAAGGCCCCGACTTTCGGCGGGGCCTTGAAGGGATCCTTGAACTCTGAGTTACGAAAGGACCCGAGGAGACAAACGGTAGAAACTTTCGTTTCCATGGTTTGAAGCATATCAGGGTTTTCCCTAGTGCGTCAAGATTTCAAAGAAAAATATTATTTCGTGAGATTTCATGAGCTCCATGCCAGTTACCAGACCCGTACCCGAAGCACGTAGCACGTATAAAGTGTTTCGAGCCATCTCAACCCGTTGGATGGATAACGACGTTTATGGCCATGTGAACAATGTGGTTTATTACAGTTGGTTTGATACAGCGGTCAATGCTTATTTGATCGAACATGGCGCGTTAGACGTGGCGCAAGGTCAAACCATTGGTTTGGTGACTGAGACCCAGTGCAACTATTTCGCCTCTTTCAGTTTCCCTCAGACCGTAGAGGCTGGCATCCGGGTCGCCCATTGCGGCACATCTAGCGTGCGCTACGAGGTCGGTTTGTTTGCTCAAAATGCGGAGCAGGCTTCAGCACAAGGGCATTTTGTTCATGTCTATGTGGACCGGCAAACGCGGCGTCCACAGCCTTTGTCGCCTCAATTCACTGCTGCTTTGGAACCACTGCGATGAGTCACGCTCAGGTGGACGCTGCCATATCTTCGCGCATGTCAACGCGAGCCTTCACTCAGCGGCCAGTTGCTCGCCAAACCTTGACCGAGATTTTGCAGTTGGCCAGCTGCGCGCCTTCGGGCTCCAACGCCCAACCCTGGAAGGTTTATGTCTTGCAAGGTGCCAGTCGGTCCTCCCTGACGGACAAAGTGTGTCGAGTCCATGATGCCATTCACGCCAACCCGGCGTTAGCAGCAGAGTACCGCGATGAATACGGTTATTACCCCAGCCAATGGGTCAGCCCATTTCAGGAGCGACGGCGTGAAAATGGCTGGGGCCTGTATGGGCTGCTGGGCATTGGAAAGGGCGAAAAGGAAAAAATGCATGCCCAGCATCAGCGCAATTTCACTTTTTTTGATGCCCCAGTGGGTCTGATGTTCACATTGGACCGTGTGATGGGGCGTGGTTCTTTGGTCGACTACGGGATGTTTCTTCAGAATCTGATGGTTGCGGCGCGTGGGCGCGGACTTCAGACCTGTGCCCAAGCGGCTTGGAATGGCTTTGCCAAAATCATTCTTCCACACATAGGCGCTGGCGAAAACGAGATGCTGGTTTGTGGCATGGCACTGGGATATGCCGATGACTCGGAGCTTGTCAATACCTTCCGCACGCCACGGGTTCAGGTCAGCGAATTCACGCATTGGTTAGAGTGAGTTGGCAAGCCTGTCGCAGGCTTGAACCCTATTGCATAATCCGCTGCAACTTGCACCCTTCCTTCGTTTACTGACAAGGTTTTATCCATGCTGACTCTGTTAATCGCTGTCTTTATCGTGTCCTACGCGGCAATTGCTTTAGAGCACCCCCTAAAGGTCAATAAATCGGCATCGGCCCTGGTGGGTGCCGGGCTGCTTTGGACTATCTATGCCCTGGCCACGGGTGATGCCAGCAAAGTCAGTTCGGAGCTGGGTGAGTCGCTCATGGGCACGGCCCAGATTGTTTTCTTCCTGATGGGCGCAATGACCATTGTGGAAGTGGTCGATGCGCACAATGGTTTTGAAGTGATCACGGCACGGATTAAGACCCGAAAACTCTCCAATCTGATGTGGATGGTCGGTTTCGTGACGTTTTTCCTGAGCGCCATTTTGGATAATCTGACGACGACGATCGTCATGGTCTCGCTCATGAAAAAGCTGCTTGAAAAACGCGAAGACAGGTTGTTTTTCGCTGGAATTATTGTCATTGCCGCCAATGCGGGAGGTGCTTGGACGCCGATTGGTGACGTTACCACCACGATGCTGTGGATCGGGGGTCAAATCACGACGGTGGAAATCATGAAAGGCTTGTTCATCCCGTCGATGGCCAATTTGCTGGTGCCACTGATTGTGATCAGCTTCATGTTGGGAGCCAAGTCGGTGATTGCACCGAAAGCACAGGCTGAAGAATCTGGGCAGGTGTCAGGCTTTGAACGCAATCTGATGTTTTTTCTCGGCCTGGGCATTTTGGTGGCGGTTCCGTTGTTCAAGACCGTGACTCATCTGCCGCCCTTTATGGGTATCTTGTTCGGCCTGGGTATTCTCTGGTTGGTAGGTGACCTGATTCACCGAAACAAGGAAGACGATGTCTTGAAGGAACGCCTGACGCTGGCGCGGGCACTGGCGCGCATTGACATGAGCGCGGTTATTTTCTTCATTGGTATATTGCTGTCGGTGGCGGTGCTGGAACACACCCATATCCTGTCGTCAATCGCCCAGTGGCTTGACCAGAACGTGGGGCGCCAAGACATCATCGTCCTGCTGATTGGCCTGGTCAGCGCTGTGGTCGATAATGTTCCCCTGGTTGCGGCATCGATGGGCATGTACAGTTTGGAGCAATATCCGACCGATCATTTCCTGTGGGAGTTTCTGGCTTACTGCGCTGGTACAGGTGGCTCCATTCTCATCATCGGTTCGGCCGCTGGCGTTGCCGCTATGGGGCTGGAGAAAATTGATTTCTTCTGGTATGTGCGAAAGATCAGTGCGCTGGCATTGATTGGTTATCTAGCCGGTGCCTTCGTCTATCTCGCGCAGTACCAACTATTCCATTAACGCTGGGGCGATTCTGAAACCCGCTCCTGCCAACAAACCTATTGAGATCGAAGGAAATTCAAATGAAACCAAAAATTCTTGTGGCCCGCGCTGTTTTCCCTGAGGTGATCGAGAGCCTCGCACAATATTTCGAAGTCGAAACCAACCAGGCTGATGTGGTCTGGTCAAAGGCCGAACTGATAGAGAAAATGAGTGACAAGGTCGGTGTATTTACTTCAGGCGGTGAGCGCATCGATGAGGAGTTGCTCTCGCAATGCAAAGACCTCAAAATCTGCGCCAATATGGCAGTGGGTTACAACAATTTTGATGTAGATGCGATGACCCGGCATGGGGTTCTGGCCACCAATGCGCCCGATGTCCTGACAGAATCGACGGCTGATTTTGGTTTTGCCCTGTTGATGGCTACGGCACGCCGTGTGGCCGAGAGCGAGCATTTTCTGCGCGCGGGCAAATGGACTCAGGGCCGCTATGACTTGTTTGCCGGTTCTGATGTTCATGGCGCAACGCTAGGCATCCTAGGAATGGGTCGGATTGGCCAAGGGATTGCCAAACGAGGGGCGCACGGCTTTGGCATGGATGTGATTTACCACAACCGATCTCAACTCGATGCACGTACCGAGGCCGAGTGCAAGGCACGCTATGTCAGCAAAGAGGAGTTGCTCAAAACGGCCGACCATTTAATTTTGGTTTTGCCTTATTCGGCCACATCTCACCACACCATTGGTGCAGCCGAACTGGCTCAAATGAAACCCAGTGCGACCCTGATCAATATTGCACGCGGCGGCATTGTCGATGATGTGGCGCTGGCCGCGGCTCTGCGAGAGAAGCGAATTGCAGCGGCTGGCCTTGACGTGTACGAAGGCGAACCGAGGGTTCACCCCGATCTGCTGAGCGTCCCCAATATTGTGTTGACCCCACACATTGCCAGTTCGACCGTTCCAACCCGAATGGCCATGGCGAACTTGGCAGCCAATAACCTGATTGAATTTTTTACGAATAAAAAGGCATTGACCCCCTTGAATCCATCGGTTCTAGGTGCCCAATAATCCTCAAAATCAGGAATCCTGACTTGGAACTCTGGCTGATCCTGACGCTGTCTGTCCTTAATTTTCTGGCTCTGGGATGGCTGCTATTGCGTCGCCCCTCGAATCAGGGCGCGGCTGAATTGCTGCAGGCTGTGAACCGATTGAATGAGAAACTTGAGCGTGAATTGCGTCAGGAAATAGGCGATGCGGCTCGCCATGGACGACTTGAATTAGCGCAGAACCTGGCGACTTTTCAGCAAACCTTGGTGCAGCAGGGTGCAGAAGCAACTCGAACCCAAAATACGCAAATAGATGCTTTCGGCCAACAACTGGCGCTGCTGCAGAAAAGTCTGTCCGATACGCTGACCTTGCAGCTCTCTGGCTTGAGCGAGTCCAATGCGCGGCGAATGGCCGAGGTCAGGGCCACACTTGAGGTTCAGCTGGCCCAGTTGCAGCAGACCAACGCCAGCAAGCTCGACGAGATGCGCGCCACGGTGGATGAAAAGCTGCAGGCCACCTTGCAAACCCGTCTGGGGGAAAGTTTCAAGCAGGTGGCAGAACGATTGGAGCAGGTGCACAAAGGTCTGGGTGAAATGCAAACCCTGGCTGCGGGCGTGGGCGATCTCAAGCATTTGTTGAGCAACGTCAAAACCCGCGGCATTTTTGGTGAGGCCCAACTGGGGGCCTTGCTCGAGCAAGTGCTGGTGGCGGACCAGTATGGGGTTCAGGTGGCCACTCGACCGGGCAGTAAGAACGTGGTGGATTACGCCATCAAACTCCCTGGCAAGTCCGATAACGGCGAGCCGCTGTGGTTGCCGATTGATGCCAAATTCCCGAATGAAGATTACGAGCGGCTGCTCGATGCTCAGCAGCGGGCCGATGCCGTGGCAGCCGATGCCGCTGGCAAAGCCATGGAAGCACGCATCCGGCTGGAAGCCAAATCCATTGGCGAGAAATACATTGAGCCGCCTTTCACCACCGACTTCGCCATTTTGTTCTTGCCAACAGAGGGTTTGTATGCCGAAGTTCTGCGTCGACCCGGACTGATGGAGTCGTTGCAAAGAGATTACCGGATTACCTTGGCCGGCCCAACAACCTTGTTGGCCATGCTCAGCTCATTGCAAATGGGCTTTCGCACGCTGGCTCTGGAGCAACGTTCCAGTGAAGTCTGGCAGGTTTTGGGGGCGGTCAAGACTGAGTTTGGGAAATTCGGTGACGTGCTGGCCAGAGTCAAGTCACAAACTGAAACTGTGCTCAACACGTTGAACAGTGCAGAGACCCGAAGCCGTGCCATGGGCCGGGCGTTGCGCAAAGTCGAAGCTTTGCCGGAGTCTCAAACACAAAGCTTGCTACCGATGGACAAGGACGCAGACGAGGTTTGAAGCGTGTCGCTTTATAGCTTGTAAAAGCGTCGAATCAAATCCCAGGCGCCCTGGGGTTCATCGACATAGTGCAACAGTTCCATATCCTGAGCTGATATCACGCCTTCTTCGATCAACATGTCGATGTTAATCAAGCGTCGCCAGTAGTCACGACCAAAAAGAATGATGGGAACCGGCCTGGATTTCTGCGTTTGCACCAGGGTGATCACTTCAAACAATTCGTCGAGCGTGCCGAAACCGCCGGGAAAAGCGACTAGCGCTTTCGCTCGCATCATGAAATGCATTTTGCGCAAAGCGAAATAATGGAATTTGAAGCTCAAGGTGGGCGTGATGTAGGGGTTTGGCGCTTGTTCTAGCGGCAGAACAATATTGAGCCCCACATTCAAAGCGCCCATTTCATGGGCCCCACGATTGGCTGCTTCCATGATGCCTGGGCCGCCGCCGGTGGCGATGAATAATCTGTCTTCGCGTCGCAAATGTGCACTGCTAGCAGCCACCAGCCTAGCAAACAGGCGAGCCTGATCGTAAAAATGGGCGTTTTTCACTTGGCGCTGGGCTCGAATCAGGGCGTTGACATCCTTATCTTGCTGGGCCTGTTGAAGTTCGATCTGTGCATCTTCCGGTGCCAAAAAACGTGCACTGCCAAAAACCACCACGGTGTTCTCAACCCCTTGTGCGCTCTGCTCCAGATCGGGTTTCAGCATTTCGAGTTGGAAGCGAATACCACGGGTTTCGCGGCGCATTAAAAATTCCGGATCCGCGAAGGCCAGGCGGTTTGCGTCTGCCTGTAACCGGTTTCCGTGCTCGGCGTGGTTTTGTAACTCGGCCCAGGCTGCAGTCAAGCGCCGTTCTCTGTGCTGTTCTGAATGGTTCATAAAGACATTGTGGGTCAAAAGCGGTCACTTTTAAATGCCCAATAAAAAAGGCTTCCGAAGAAGCCTTTTGTGGGAGTCAGTGCAGTCCGACTGGGGTTACACTCGTTTTCTGTATTCGCCGGTCCGGGTGTCAATTTCAACCTTGTCGCCTTGGGCCACGAAGATCGGCACGCCAATTTCGAAGCCGGTGGCGATTTTGGCAGGCTTAAGCACTTTGCCCGAGGTGTCGCCCTTGACAGCGGGTTCGGTCCAGGTGATTTCGCGCACTACGCTGGTGGGCAGCTCGACCGAGATGGCCTTGCCGTCGTAGAACACCACTTCGACTTCCATGCCATCTTCGAGGTAGTTCAGCGAGTCACCCATGTTTTCGGTTTCAACTTCGTACTGGTTGAACTCTTCGTCCATGCAAACGTACATCGGGTCGGCGAAGTAGGAGTAAGTGCAGTCTTTTTTGTCCAGAATGACCTGATCCATTTTGTCATCCGCCTTGAAAACAACTTCGGTGCCGAAGTTGGCAATCAAGCTTTTGAGCTTCATGCGCACGGTAGCTGAGTTACGGCCGCCGCGGCTGTATTCGGTTTTAAGCACAACCATGGGATCTTTGCCGTGCATGATTACATTACCGGCGCGAATTTCTTGAGCAATTTTCATCGTATTTCCAATCGGTTTCCGCTCGGCGCATCGGGTTTTAAGCCGTCGATACGTCGTTTTTTACAGTTTTATGCAGCGGGGGCATGGGTTACTGGGGATCCCCGATCCCATTTATTTCAGCAAAGCTTTGTATTTTAACGTTTTTTATTTAAGCAGCCCAAGGGCTCTGCAAAGCAAGGACAAATGCCAGCAGTTGGCTGCTCAAGTCGGTATGTGCCAGTAAGTTGGTGCGACATTGAGACAGGGCCTTGCCCCAAGCAGACAAATCAAGTTCACCCAGCGGCAAAGAATTCACTTCATTCCAGCTGCGGTGAAATTGACGCAGGGACGCTGGAGCTTGGAGCTGATCCAAAAAAGCATCAAGCTTGGCATGATGCGCAGCATCCGGTTGGGGATAAATCTGCCAGACCAGAGGCTTACCAGCCCAAAGTGCACGGACCAACGAATCTTCACCCCGTACAAAATTCAGATCGCAGGACCACAGCAAATGATCGAAATCATCTTGGCTGAGGTAGGGCAGAAAATTGATAGTCAGGCTTTGAGTGTGGTTCCACTGGGTTTGAACTTGTTTTTTCTGTTTCAGCACAGCGTTCACCGCTTGGGTAGCGCGTCCTGCCGTGACCATCAATTGACTGGCCTGGCCGGGTCTTGCCAGTAAATCCAGCAATTTTTCCAAAGCTTTGGGTTCGTAGCAAAACAAGGAAATCAGCTGTTCATCTTGACCTCGGGTCAACCCTTGTTGTTGCAGCCAGGTTTTAGGACAGAAATTGGCTTGGCGCTGCAGTAACTGCGTTTCGCGCAATAAGCCCCCAGTGCCGGCGGTGAAGCCGGGGTAGAAAAAATGCTTGGCTAATCCCTGGCCTGGGCCGCTAAGAACGGGTGAGGGTAGACCGTGAGAACGTCGCACATAAGGTTCGGCCGACAAGTATTCCAAATTGATCCAGGGGATAACGCGACCGAGGCTGCTGGACTTGTCGGCAACAGCACGCAGGAACAAGGCTGGGATCTCGCAGCCAAAAGTTTCCAGCAGCACATCACCTACTTGCTCGGGCAGGTGTTCGCTTGGCCAGGGCAAGACGGTGACGCCGGGGCATCCCAGCGGCGCCATCCACTGCAATGCGCTGGCATCGTCCAGCCACAGCCGGACTTGATGGCCGCGTTCGGCCAAATCTGCTGACAACCTCCAGCACACGCCGATGTCGCCATAGTTGTCAACGACTTGGCAAAAAATATCCCAGAGCAGGGTGGGGCGTGTCATGGGGCGAATTGTGACAGTGCGGGCTGTGTATTTCGAATCAGCCCGCAAGCTATAGTTCTCATCGTGCCTGACTTCAGATCAGGTTTCTCGCCATGTCCCCAACCCATCCTGATCAATTGCTAAACGACATCACCGCACTGCCGGCATTACCGGGCGTGTACCGGTTTTTCGATGCGGCCGATGCCTTGCTTTACGTGGGCAAAGCACGCGACCTCAAAAAAAGAGTTGGCAGTTATTTCCAGAAGGATCTGGGAGGAACGCGCATTGCGCACATGGTCAGCAAGATCGTTCGAATGGAGACCACGGTGGTTCGCTCCGAGGCCGAGGCATTGCTGCTGGAAAACAATCTGATCAAGACGCAGAATCCCAAATACAACATTCTGTTCAGGGACGACAAGAGCTACCCTTACCTCAAAATTTCCGGCACCAGCGCCAGTTCTATGGCGCCGGGAGCCGCACCCGCTTTGGCTTTCCCCCGGGTCGCCTACTACCGCGGGGCGGTGGAAAAAAAACACCGATATTTTGGCCCTTATCCCAACGCCAATGCTGTCAGGGAGGGGGTCAGCCTGATGCAGAGGGTGTTTAAGCTGCGGGTTTGTGAGGATTCGGTTTTTAGCAACCGCACCCGACCCTGCTTGCTCTACCAAATCAAGCGCTGCTCGGCCCCTTGCGTTGGCCATATTTCATGGGAGGCTTATGCGCAGGATGTCGCCAATGCCGAAAAATTTCTCAATGGCGAGACTCAACAGTTGCTCGAAATGCTGGAGCAAAAGATGTTGGCCCATTCGGAACGACTGGAGTTTGAGCAAGCAGCGCAATTGCGTAACCAAATTGCCGCTTTATCCAGTGTGTTGCACCAGCAGGCAATGGACAACGTGGCCGACAAGGATGTGGACATTCTGGCCGTCAAAGTTCAGGGTGGAAGAGCTTGCGTCAACTTGGCCATGGTGCGCGGTGGTCGCCACTTGGGCGACCGACCCTATTTTCCGGTTCATGTGGAGGATGCATCGGGCGTTTACAGCCCAGAGGAGGATGCGCCGTCGCTAATCCAAACGCTCGAAGCCCAAGTGTTGGGGGCTTTTATCGCCCAGCATTACGTCGATGTCCCTTTGCTGCCGACGTTGATCACCAGTGAACCCGTCAGCAAGACCTTGCTGGAGGCTTTGTCGGCGCAGTCGGGTGGCAAGGTCCGGGCGGTGCATCAGCCTCGCGAGCAGCGCCGGATCTGGCTTGAAATGGCGTTGACCAATGCGAGCTTGCAATTGGCGCGGTTGCTGGCTGAAGAAGGCTCACAAAAGGCCCGCACCCGCGCTTTGCTCGAAGCCCTGGATCTGGGGTTGGATAACTTGGAAGAATTCCGCATTGAGTGTTTTGATGTCTCGCACACCGCAGGCGAGTCAACCCAGGCTTCTTGCGTGGTGTTTCATCACCACAAAATGCAAAATTCCGAATACCGACGCTTCAATATTTCAGGCATCACGCCGGGCGACGACTACGCTGCCATGCGTCAGGTGTTGACCAGGCGCTATGCCAAATTAGCGGATCAGTTGCGTGAAGCGGGTAGCAGTGCTCAATTGCCCACGGGTACTGCGCGCTTGCCCGACTTGGTGCTGGTTGATGGCGGTCTGGGGCAGGTGGCGGTCGCCAGTCAGGTGTTTACGGAATTGGGGCTGGACCTGTCCTTGATCGTCGGTGTGGAAAAAGGTCTGGGGCGCAAGGTCGGCTTAGAGGAGTTTGTTTTTGCGGATGGTCGGGCCAAAGCCTATCTTGGTAAAGACTCGGCGGCGTTGATGCTGGTGGCGCAAATTCGCGACGAGGCGCATCGTTTTGCGATCACGGGCATGCGCTCACAGCGGGCTAAAGTTAGGCTGGGGGGCGGTAAGCTCGAGGAGATTCCTGGTTTGGGTCCCAAGCGCCGAGCTCGCTTGTTGCAACGTTTTGGCGGCGTCCGGGGGGTGGCTTCAGCTGGGGTCGAAGACATTGCCATGGTGGAGGGCATTTCTCACGAATTGGCCGAGGTGATTTATCGAGCCTTGCATTGACGGACAAGTTCTAAGCCATGCCACAATCACGCCCATGTTTTTGACTATTCCAACCTTGATGACTTGGGCGCGCATTTTTGCGATCCCCCTGATCGTGGGTGTGTTTTATTTGCCATTGGATAGCGCCACCCAGAATTTGATTGCAACAGCCTTATTTGTCTTGTTTGCGTTGACCGATTGGCTCGATGGTTATTTGGCTCGCAAACTCAACCAAGTGTCTTCATTTGGCGCCTTCCTTGACCCGGTAGCCGACAAAATCTTGGTTTGTGCCTGTGTTTTGGTGTTGGTTCACCTTGGCCGGGCCGATGTGTTTGTTGCCTTGATCATTATTGGCCGGGAAATCGCCATTTCGGCCCTGCGCGAGTGGATGGCTCAGATTGGTGCGGCCAAGAGTGTGGCGGTCCATAGGATAGGCAAGCTCAAGACCGTGGTTCAGATGGTGGCGATTCCTTTTTTGTTGTTTGATGGGAATTTATTAGGCCTGATCGACACCCATCTCTGGGGTTCCTGGCTGATTTGGCTGGCTGCTCTCCTGACCGTTTGGTCCATGGTGTATTACCTGCAAAAAGCCATTCCTGAAATCCGGGCGCGAGTGAAATGAACACTAGCACCCAAGAGGACGCCCTGATGAGGGCGATGCCTCTGGTGTTTGTCCTGATCTGGAGCACCGGCTTTATCGTGGCACGTTACGGCATGCCGTATGCACCGCCTATGAAGTTTTTGGTGCTGCGCTATGCCCTGTCCATTCTGTGTTTTCTCCCCTGGATCGTGTTGGCTGGTGTGGCCTGGCCGTGCAACCGCAGGCAATGGTTGCATTTGGCGGTGTCGGGGGTTCTGATGCATGCGGTTTACCATGGGGGTGTGTGGTCGGCCGTCAAGGCCGGAATGGGCTCGGGCCTGAGCGCTTTGATCGTCGGTTTGCAGCCGGTGCTTACCGCCATTTGGTTGTCATCCACCGGGGGGCAAGTGAACCGGCGGCAATGGTTAGGACTAATTTTGGGTTTTGTTGGGCTGGCTTTGGTGGTGTCGGGCAAGTTTGGGCATGACGGTGAAGTCGACTTCCTCAATCTGTCATATGCGCTCTTTGCTCTGTTGAGCATCACCATCGGCACGCTGTACCAAAAACGATTCGTTTCGGAGTGTGATGTACGCAGTGCTAACACCGTGCAGTTGATCGCGGCCTTGGCTGTGACCTGGCCTTTGGCGCTGCTGGAGTTGGAACCTATGCAATGGAATGCCCAGCTGGTTTCGGCCATGGCGTGGTCGGTATTGGCTTTGACGCTGGGGGGCAGTTCATTGCTGTATATGTTGATACAACGCGGAGCGGCAACCACGGTGGCGAGCTTGCTCTACTTGGTGCCGCCCACCACGGCATTGATCGCATGGGTTTTGTTTGATGAGTCCATCACGCTCATCACTTTGCTGGGTACGGTGATCACGGTCTTCGGCGTTGGCTTGGTGGTACGCGCACCGACTGAAAAGGTATTATTGACAAAATCATGACATCGACTTTGTTCCCTGATTTCATAGCAAGTACCGTGGTGCGCAAAGGTGTCAGACTGAACACCCAAAGCGCCGGAAAGGGGCCTGCCTTGTTGTTGTTGCACGGCCATCCCCAGACGCAAGCCATGTGGCATCTTGTGGCTGATCGGCTGGCTGAAAAATTCACCGTGGTGATGATGGATTTGCGGGGATACGGTGACTCGGACCGTCCTATGAGCGATCCCGATCACCAGACTTATTCCAAACGCGAAATGGCGCTTGATGCCATGGCTGTCATGCAACACCATGGCCATGCGCGCTTCCAAGTACTGGCACATGACCGGGGCGCACGGGTGGCGCATCGCTTGGCGCTTGATCACCCGCAAGCGGTGGAACGTCTGATGCTGCTCGACATTGCGCCAACCTTGGCCATGTACGAAAACACCTCAGAAGCCTTTGCCCGGGCTTACTGGCACTGGTTTTTCCTGATACAACCACCGCCCTTGCCCGAAGCCCTGATTGAATCTGATCCGGTGCGCTATTTACGCAGCGTGATGGGGAAGCGACATGCAGGTCTCTCGGCTTTTGCGCCTCATGCTTTGGCAGAATATGAGCGTTGCATCCAGATCGAAGGCAGTGCTCGCGCCATGTGTGAAGATTACCGCGCGAGTGCCATGATTGATTTGGCGCATGATCGTGCCGATGTGGCTGCTGGGTGCAAGCTCGGGCAGCCGCTGCGGGTGTTGTGGGGCGGCAAGGGTGTGGTGGGCCCTTGTTTTGATGTAATGGGCTTGTGGCGTGAGCGGGCGACCGACGTGTCAGGAGCGGAACTACCGTGCGGACATTACATTGCCGAGGAAGCGCCTGAGGCCTTGTTGTCGCAAGTTTTTGATTTTTTGAAACCGGGTGGGACAGCGACTGTCCCCAGTCCATTAGAAAGAAATAAATGAGCAAGAAAAGAATTGCTGTCATTGCCGGCGACGGCATTGGCAAAGAGACCATGCCCGAAGGCGTACGGGTGATGGAAGCTGCGGCCAGTCGATTCGGAATCGATCTGCAATTTGACCACTTTGATTTTTCGTCCTGGGACTATTACGAAAAACACGGCCAGATGATGCCCGACAACTGGAAAGATTTGGTGGGTGGTCACGATGCGATCTACTTCGGCGCCGTGGGTTGGCCCGAGAAGATTGCAGACCATACCTCGTTGTGGGGTTCGCTGTTGTTGTTTCGTCGCGAGTTTGACCAGTACATTAATTTGCGCCCAGCGCGCTTGATGCCGGGCATCATTGCACCGGTGGTCCGTCGCGATGGTTCGCCGCGTCTGCCTGGTGAGATCGACATGTACATCGTACGTGAAAACACCGAGGGTGAATACTCGAGTATTGGCGGCAGAATGTACGCCGGAACCGAGCGCGAAATCGTGATGCAGGAATCGGTGTTCTCGCGTCATGGGGTTGATCGGGTTTTGAAGTTCGCTTTTGAGTTGGCCCAGTCCCGGCCCAAAAAACACCTCACCAGTGCCACCAAATCCAACGGTATTGCGATCACCATGCCCTATTGGGATGAGCGCGTGGCCGAGATGGCCAAGCAGTATGCCGGCGTCAGACTCGATAAATTCCACATTGATATTCTCACGGCCCATTTTGTCCAGCGCCCGGACTTCTTTGACGTGGTGGTGGCCAGTAATTTGTTTGGCGACATTCTCAGTGACCTGGGTCCAGCCTGTACTGGCACCATCGGCATCGCACCGAGCGCCAACCTGAACCCGGACCGTAAATTCCCCTCCCTGTTTGAGCCAGTCCACGGTTCAGCACCGGACATCGCTGGCAAAGGCATTGCCAACCCGATCGGTCAAATCTGGTGTGGCGCCATGATGCTAGAGTTCCTGGGCCACAAGGATGCGCACGATGCGGTTTTGTCTGCTATTGAAAAAGTACTCGATCCCAAGAGCGGGGCCCCTCGTACGGCTGACATTGGCGGAACGGCTAACACCGAAGATGTCGGTCGTGCCATCGCAGCAGCACTTTAAGCATTCAAAAACCGTCTAGAATTCCTTCCAAGCACGCAACAACAATAGCCACACGAGGAGTCTTTGTGAATAAAACTGAATTGATTGAGCACATTGCCAAGCACGCCGACATTTCCAAAGCCGCTGCTGCGCGAGCGTTGGAGTCGACCATTGGCGCCGTGAAGACCACCTTGAAAAAAGGGGGCTCGGTTTCCCTGGTAGGTTTTGGTACCTTTGCCGTGACCAAACGTGCTGCCCGTACTGGGCGCAATCCGCGTACCGGCGATGCGATTAAAATCAAATCAGCCAAAGTGCCGAAATTTCGTCCAGGCAAGGCATTGAAAGATGCCTTGAACTGAGGACCGGTTAAGGAGGGTGCTTAGCTCAGTTGGCAGAGCGGCTGCTTTACACGCAGTAGGTCGGCGGTTCGACCCCGTCAGCACCCACCATCCAACAAAGGCGAACCCCGTGTTCGCCTTTTTTTTGATATATGGAGAGTTTGAGCATGTTCGATTTTGTCCGCAAGCACACCAAGGTGATGATGTTTGTGATGTTCTTGTTGATCATCCCCTCTTTTGTGTTGTTCGGAATCGATGGGTACAACCGCTTCCGGGACAAGGGCCAGACCGTCGCACGTGTCGGCAGCCACGACATTTCTCAATCTGAATGGGATGCGGCACACAAGACCGAAGTCGATCAGCTGCGTTCTTCGATGCCTAATCTGGATCCGAAATTGCTGGATTCGGCCCAAGCCCGCTATGCCACGTTGGAGCGCATGGTTCGTGATCGGGTACTCCTCGAAGCCGCCGACAAAATGCGACTGGTCACCAGCGACGCTCGGCTGGCACGAGAGCTCCATGACAATCCCACAATTGCCGCCATGCGTCGCCCCGATGGGACTTTAGACATGGATCGTTACCGCCAGCTCGCAGGCAGTCAGGGCATGACCCCTGAAATGCTGGAAGCCCGAGTCCGAACCGATCTTTCGAGCCGGCAAGTGGTCTCTGGCCTGGCTGAAACTGGTTTCGCCAGTGCATCCCAAGCGGATATCGCACTCAATGCTTTTTACGAGAGGCGAGAAATCCAGCTGGTGCGTTTCTCAAGCGCCGATTTTTCCAATCGAATCAAGCCAACCGATACCGAATTGGACGCGTACTATAAGGCTAACCCAACACAGTTTCAGGCGGCCGAACAGTCCAGCATTGAGTACGTGGTGCTCGATTTGAATGCTGTCAAGCAATCGATTGTGGTCAACGAGCAAGATGTCAGGACTTATTACGAGCAAAATGCAGCGCGTTTGAGTGGTACAGAAGAACGACGGGCCAGTCATATTCTGATCAATGCAACCCAAGCAGGCGCTGAAGCCGAACGTCAAAAAGCCAAGGCGCGGGCGCTCGAATTGCTCGCGCTGGTTCGTAAATCGCCAGACACCTTTGCCCAAGTAGCCCGCAAGAACTCTCAAGATACAGGCTCCGCGGCTGCAGGCGGAGACCTCGATTTCTTTGCCCGTGGCGCCATGGTCAAACCGTTTGAAGAAGCTGTTTTTGCCATGAAAAAAGGCGATATCAGTGAACTGGTGGAGTCTGATTTTGGATTTCACATCATCAAGCTCACCGACATCAAAACGCCTAAACAACGCAGTTTCGAAGAATTGCGACCTGGTATTGAATCCGATCTGAAAAATCAGCAAGCCCAGCGTAAGTTTGCCGAAGCGGCTGAGGTCTTTACTAACACGGTGTATGAGCAGTCCGACAGCCTGAAACCGGTAGCCGAAAAACTCAAGCTCGACATCAAAACTGCACAGGGGCTCAAACGGATGGACCCAGCCAGCGGTAAAGACGTGTTGGCCAACCCCAAGTTCTTAGCCGCCATTTTTGGTGCTGATTCAGTGGAGAAAAAACGCAACACCGAAGCGATTGAAACTGGCCCCAGTCAATTGACTGCCGGCCGCGTCACCCAATACAGCCCGGCCCATACCCTGCCTCTGGCTGAGGTCAGAGATCGGGTGCGGGACCGCTTGGTTGCCGTTCGTTCTGCAGAAATGGCGAAAAAAGAGGGCGCCGAGAAACTGGCGGCCTGGGCAAGCAACCCCGTCGCTGCAGTGATGGGAGCCGCACTGGTGATCTCGCGCGACATGCCACAAAACACGCCTGGCCCGGTGGTCGATGCAGCATTGCGTGTCAGTTTGGCCAAGCTGCCGGCTCTGCAAGGTGTAGACCTCGGGGCTCAAGGCTATGCGGTGCTGCGGGTCAACAAACTGGTGGCCCGTACTGCGCCTACTGAGGCTATGGCCAAGCAAGACCGTGCTCAGTACGGCCAGTGGTGGAGTAGCGCTGAAGGCCTGGCTTATTACCAGTTGCTCAAAGAGCGATTCAACGCCCAAATTAAAGTACCGAAAGTTGCATCTGTCACCGCCGAGCAAGCCTTGGCCGGCGCGCAGTAACCGAGCGCGGTTATAATTCTTGGCTTGCGGTGGCTGTAGCTCAGTTGGTAGAGTCCAGGATTGTGATTCCTGTTGTCGTGGGTTCGAGCCCCATCAGCCACCCCATTATTTCCTTGTAAAATCAACGATTTAGAGTGTTTTTACGAATCCTGAGCATCGCTTGGGCTTAAAAGAATAAAAACCCCGGACTTGCCGGGCTTTTTTACGTCTGCCGCAAGGGCTTGTTTAAGGAAATGAAAGTCTTTCTGAATGCGTTTTTTGTCACGAAGTCTCGGCTTTGCTTGCATCACCTTTCTACTGGTTCTGGGTGCTGGCAGGCCAGCTGATGCGGGGGAATATTTTTCAGCCTGTCCCCAGTTCTTTGCCGATGGCAAGCCACCGGTACTTGCAGTTCGATCGACCGATAGGGCCTTGTGTTTCGATGCTTTTGCAATTTTGCACTCCGGCGAGAGTAAAACCCCGATTTTTGTTGCACAAAAGTTAAACCGAGAATTGGTGGCTGATGCCGATGAAAAGCGTACCAATCAGTTTTTCCCCGACGCGCGTTTACGCTTTGCCGAGCGGGCGAGCATGGATGATTACAAGGGCAGTGGCTATGACCGGGGACATATGGCACCCGCAGCCGATATGCCTACTGCACAGGCCATGGCGCAGAGTTTTTCTCTCGCCAATATCGTGCCGCAAGCCCCAGCGCATAACCGTGGCGTTTGGGCCAAGTCGGTTGAGATGGCTACCCGCAACTATGCGGCGCGCGCGACGGGTAATGTCTTCGTCATAACCGGTCCGGTATATCTGCCAAGCATTGCGCAAAGTCCAGGCATTGGACCGGGTAAAGTCCGGGTCCCGAAATACTTGTTTAAGCTGGTTTACGACCAGGATAAGAATAAGGCTTGGGCGCATTGGCAGGAAAATCATAACGACACAGGTGGGTCCAAGCCCATCAGCTACGCCGAGTTGGTCAAGCAGACCGCGATTGATTTCCTGCCAGGCGTGGTTCCAAATGAGTGACTGGGAAAAATAGCCAGTCGCCCCTCCAGCCACTTAGCCGGGATTTTGACTCAATGGGCTGATTGGCGGGTGTACCTGCAATCGGTATTGCAGTTTTGGGTTTGTTGACATCTGCAATGGATGCTCGACGGGAAAACCGTCTCCGGTATCGGTACGCGAGCGCCTGAAGAACTGCCGACGTGAACCGAAGCGTTACGCCTCTACACGCAGGGCAGCGCCTGGTTCAGCTTCGAAGACAAGCTGCGCGGCGGGCTCGAGGTCGGCCAGCTCGCCGATCACGCGGTGCTCGACCGCGACTATTTCAGCGTTCCGATCAATGAAATCGGCGACATTGTTTCGCTGCTGACGATGGTGGCTGGGCGCATCGTCTATGCCGATGGCCCTTTTGCCGTGCTTGAAGAAAAACCGCGCTGAGCCTTGATGGCCGTGTGCCCCTCGCTAGGGTGTCTCAGTTCAGCATGACCAGTTTGCCTTTGACGCCGCGCGAACCCATGTGGGCATAAGCTGTTTTGAGTTCTGACATTGGCAGGGTGCTGTCGATCACGGGTTTTATTTTTCCCTGGACATACCATTGGGTCAACTCGGTCAGCATGGCCCGGTTGGCCTGGGGTTCACGCCGGGAAAAATCGCCCCAGAACACGCCGACCACCGAAGCGCCTTTGAGTAACGCCAAGTTCAGTGGCAGTGTGGGAATCGGACCCGAGGCAAAACCCACCACCAAGTAGCGACCACGCCAAGCCATTGAGCGAAATGCGGGTTCGGTGAAATCGCCGCCGACCGGGTCGTAAATGACGTTGGGTCCTTTGCCATCGGTCAAGGTCTTGATGGCTTCGCGTAAATTGTCCCGGCTGTAGTTGATGCTCGCATCGGCGCCAATAGCCCGACACAGCGCACATTTTTCATCGGTCGAAGCCGCAGCGATCACACGAGCACCCGCGGCTTTGGCAATTTGAATCGCAGCACTGCCCACACCGCCGGCCGCACCCAACACCAGCACCGTCTCACCAGCTTTGAGCTGAGCCCGGTCCATCAATGCATGGTGGGAAGTGGCATAGGTCATGATGAAAGCCGCGCCGTCAACAAAACTAAATTGCTCAGGCAAAGGCAGGCAAAGTGCTGCCGGTGCGATCGTGTGGCTGGCAAAGCCACCGGTACCCGAGAGGCAGGCCACCTGTTGGCCGATTTGAAGATCGGTCACGCCGGCACCGAGGGCGCGGATCACCCCGGCATATTCGGAGCCTGGAACAAAGGGCAGGGCGGGCTTCATTTGGTACTTGTTTTGCACGATCAGAAGATCGGGAAAGTTCAAACTGGCTGCCCTGATCTCGATCAAGACTTCACCAGCCTGCGGCTGAGGGGTAGGCAGTTCTTTCCAATTCAAAGCATCAACACCGACCGGGTTGTCACAAATCCAAGCATGCATTACAGGTCTCCCATGATTTGACAGCGATGATAGAGGGAATTGATTCGAAAAAATGTAGAAAAATCTCAGAGGACCTAGGCGGGTCGAATTCATGCCCCACCTACAATGCTCCGAACTACCCAGTGAACATGAAAATACTTATTTCAAACGATGATGGATATCAAGCCAGCGGTATCGTGGCTCTGTACCAAGCGCTCAAAGAAGTGGCAGAGGTCGAGGTGCTGGCACCCGAACAAAACAACAGCGCCAAATCCAACGCACTGACGCTTCACTCCCCACTTTATGTCAAGCAAGCTGCAAATGGTTTTCGCTATGTCAACGGCACGCCAGCAGACTGTGTGCACATTGCGCTGACGGGCTTGCTGGGTTATCGACCCGATCTGGTGGTCTCCGGTATCAACGACGGCGCCAATATGGGGGACGACACGATTTATTCGGGAACGGTGGGGGCGGCGATGGAAGCCTACCTTTTTGGAATTCCTGCCATCGCGTTTTCCCAGACTGAAAAAGGTTGGCGAAATCTGGATGCGGCGGCCATCAAGGCGCGTGAGCTGGTCAGGCAGTTGACGCAGCGAAGTATGTTGGGTGGCAAACCCTGGTTGCTCAACGTCAACATTCCGGCGTTACCACTTGAGCAGATCAAGCCGCTCAAAGTTTGCCGTTTGGGGCGACGCCATTCGGCCGAAAAAGTGATTTCCCAAACCAGTCCGCGGGGCGAAACCATGTACTGGATCGGTGGTGCGGGGCCTGCCAAAGACGATGCAGAAGGAACCGATTTTCACGCCACAGCCCAGGGCCACATGGCATTGACGCCGCTCATGGTTGACTTGACCGATCATGACGATTTGATCTATTGGTCACAGACGGCGGCTCATTTAGAGGGGGCTTCTACCCGCTCGACGCCATGAGGCAGCGTCCGGCATTTCCAGCCCGTCTGGAAGGATTGACCAAAGCGCCAGCAGCAAACCCTAAAACGCGACAACTGGATCAAGGTCTGGGACTGGATTCAAGCGCGGTTCGATTGCGCATGGTAAAGAAAATCGCTGCCGAGGGCGTCAACGACGCGCAGGTGCTCAAGGCCATGGGGCTGGTGGAGCGCCACCGCTTTGTCGACACCGCCCTAGCGACGCAGGCTTATGAAGACACCAGTCTGCCGATTGGTCTGGGCCAGACGATCTCTAAGCCAGGTGTGGTTTCGCGCATGCTCGAGCTGTTGCGCAACGGCGCCCAAGGTCAGCTCGGTCGGGTACTGGAAATCGGAACTGGCTGCGGTTACCAGGCAGCTGTATTGAGCTTGCTGGCCAGCGAGGTGTACAGCATTGAACGTTTGCGTGGACTGCACGACAAAGCGCGCGAGAATTTGCGCCCATTGCGCCTGCCCAATCTTCACCTCTTGTTTGGCGATGGGATGAACGGCTATGCCAAGGGCGCGCCTTATGCCGCCATCATCGCTGCGGCTGGGGGCGAGTCGGTTCCCCAAGCCTGGATAGAGCAGCTGGCGGTAGGCGGGCGTCTGGTGGCGCCAGTCGCTGCACAGGGTGGACGACAACAGACATTGTTGGTTATCGACAAGACAGCACAGGGTTTGCAACAAACAGTGCTTGAGTCAGTTCACTTTGTCCCTCTAAAATCAGGCTTGGCATAAAGGAATACAAATGACCTTGCTGGTTGTGGGCAACCGTCAGTTCTGGGGCGGTATGTTGGTCAGTTTAGTACTGGCCGGTTGTTCGTCACGTATCAACCGGGCCCCGGTCGAAGAGCGGGGTGCTGACCAAGGGCGGTCTGCACCCGTCACGGCAGACTCCAGAGCCAAGGCTGGGGCAGTGCTCCCCAGCGCAGACAAAGTGGCCAAGCTGGAGAATTACACTGTTAAAGCAGGCGATACCATGATCAGGATCGGCCTTGAGACCGGTCAGAACTGGCGCGACATTGCACGTTGGAACAACATCGACAACCCCAATCAGATTGAAGTTGGACAATCGTTGCGGCTACAGCCATCGACAGCGAGTTCGGCCCAGGGTGGCAGCAGTTCTGCCGCCGTGAGCAAACCGGTGAGCAGTTCCAACGTCAGCAGCAGTCCGGTGTCCGAGCCTGTGGCCCCGGCCAATACGCAGTCGATGACAGCAACACCCGAAGATGAAATCAGCTGGAGTTGGCCGACCCGAAACACTTCAGTGGTGGCTGGATTCAATGAAGTCAAGAATAAAGGCTTGGACATTGCCGGGACAGCTGGCGACCCGATTCTGGCTGCTGCCGATGGTCGGGTGGTATATGCCGGATCGGGCTTGCGGGGTTACGGCAATCTCATCATTCTCAAACATAACAACACCTATCTGACAGCCTACGCGCACAACCAGACGCTGCTGATCAAAGAGGACCAGCAGGTTCAAAAAGGCCAGCAAATTGCCGAAATGGGAAATAGCGATGCTGACCGTGTCAAGTTGCACTTTGAGCTGCGGCGTCAGGGCAAACCGGTCGATCCCGCCAAATACCTGCCAGCCCGTTAAATGATGAAAAACTACGAAGAACCCGAAGAGGGCAAAACCAGCGAGACGGGCGCTAGGTCGGTAGAGGGTGAGCAAACGGGAGATGCGCTGAGTCTTTATCTGCGCGGTGTCCGCAAGACCACGCTGTTCACGGCGCAAGAAGAATTCGCGATGGCCACTCGATCGCGTGCCGGTGATTTTCAAGCCCGTCAAAGCATGATTGAGCATAATTTGCGTCTGGTGGTGAGCATTGCCAAGGCTTACATCGGCCGCGGTGTTCCGCTGTCGGATCTGATTGAGGAGGGCAATCTGGGTTTGATGCACTCGATTGATAAATTCGAACCCGATCGGGGATTTCGTTTTTCGACCTATGCAACTTGGTGGATTCGTCAGTCAGTTGAGCGTGCTCTGGTTTACCAAGGGCGTGCCGTACGTTTGCCGATCAACGTCATTCGCCAGATTCAGCATGTGTTGCGAGCCCGTCGGGCTTTGGAAAATGACAGTGATTTGGCCTTGCTCAGGCCGGAGGGAATTCGGATTGAGGATGTGGCGGCATTTCTGGGACAAGATAGCGGCCACGTTGCCGATCTGCTTGCCATGGCAGAAACACCCAAATCGCTTGATCTGGCGGTGGACCGCGGCTCTGGCGAGCAAACAATGGGGGATGCTTTGGTCGATGAGCTCATGCCCGACCCGAGCGATTTGACCCAGGAGCATGAGGTCGAACTGCTGCTTGAAGAATGGATGGCCACTTTATCTGCGCGTGAAAGAGAGGTGCTCGAAGGGCGCTTTGGTCTGCACGACAGAGAAGAAGAAACGCTCGATGTGTTGAGCCAGCGGTTGGGGTTGACCCGAGAACGCGTTCGGCAAATCCAAAATGAAGCTTTACTCAAGCTCAAGCGTCAAGTGCTGCGGCGCGGCATCTCGTCGCAATTTTTGCTTTAGCTAAGTGCATACTGCCCACCTCAAGCGCCTTGGCTTACACAAGCGCAGAGCCTGCCAGCTTAGTGGGTACTTGGGCCGGTCAGCGGTCTGAGACAATTGCGGCATGACCGATGCAGTAGCTCAAACAAAAACTTATCCCGATCACGTATTGCTGGTTGAGTCCCTGGACCTCGAAGCTCAAGGTGTGGCGCACCAGGCTGATGGCAAAGTGGTCTTTATCGAAGGCGCTTTGCCCTTTGAGCAGGTCAGCGTCAATGTCTACCGCAAGAAAGCCAGCTTTGAGCAGGCGATCGTGATGCAGATTCACAAGGAATCTTCACAACGGGTTCAACCTGGCTGTCCTCATTTTGGCTTACACGCTGGCGCTTGTGGTGGTTGCAAGATGCAACACCTACAGGTTTCGGCGCAAGTCGCTGTGAAGCAGCGGGCGTTGGAGGACGGGCTGCAGCATTTGGCCAAGGTCAAAGCCGACCACATCCTGCGACCGATTGAAGGGCCAGCCTGGGGTTACCGTGATCGGGCCCGACTTTCGGTTCGGTATGTACGCAAGAAGGGCCAGGTACTGGTCGGTTTCCATGAGCGGAAAAGCAGTTTTGTGGCCGACATGCGTGTCTGTCCTGTGCTCAGGCCGAAGGTCAGCGCCATGTTGCTTCCACTGCGCGCGTTGATCCAATCCATGGATGCCATTGAAACCTGTCCCCAGATCGAACTGGCTTGCGGTGATGAAGTAATCGCCCTGGTGTTGCGCCATCTGGCGCCCCTGAGCCAAGCCGACCTGGAACGCTTGCGCGCTTTTTCGCAGGCTCACGCTGGGGTTCAGTGGTGGTTACAACCGCAAGGGCTAGACACAGTCCATTTGCTCGATGTGACAAACCCAGGACCAGTTTTGAGCTACAGCCTGCCAGAGTTTGGCATCACCATGCCTTTTAAGCCGACTGATTTCACCCAGGTCAATCCGCAAATCAACCGGGTCATGGTTGCGCGGGCCTTGGGCTTGCTTCAAGCGCAGCGCCATGAACGGGTGATCGACTGGTTTTGTGGTTTGGGTAATTTCACTTTACCGCTGGCCACCCAGGCGGGCGAGGTGTTGGGTATTGAAGGCAGCGAGACTTTGGTCAGTCGTTCACGTGACAACTATGAGAACAACCAGTCAGCGATGCGGGTTGGCAATGTGCTGGCCAAGACGGAATTTGTTGCAAGAAATCTATTTGAAATGACGCCCGAGATCCTGCTGCAAGACGGAGTGGCTGACAAGTGGCTGGTTGACCCACCGCGCGAAGGTGCTTTCGCCTTGTTCCAGGCCTTGGCTAACTTACAGCAAAACCAAAATGCACCCATAACCCCAGGCGCAGAGAGCTGGCGCGCACCTAAGCGCATTGTTTATGTCAGCTGCAACCCCGCCACCCTGGCTCGTGATGCGCAGTTGCTGGTGCACCAAGCGCGCTACCGTTGTTCGGCCGCTGGTGTGATCAATATGTTCCCCCACACGGCCCATGTGGAGAGCATGGCCGTGTTCGATTTATTGGATTAATCGCGCTCGCCACCAAAAATGCCCAGCAAGGCCAGCAAGCTCTGGAACACGTTCATGATGTCGAGGTAGAGCGCCAGTGTGGCGCTGATGTAGTTGGTCTCGCCACCATCAATGATCTGCTTGAGGTCGTACAGCATGTAGGCGCTGAAAATGCCGATGGCTGCCACCGAGATGGCCAACATGCCAGCTGATGAGCCGACAAAAATGTTGATGATGGAGCCGACCATCAACACCATGGCGCCGACAAACAGCCACTTGCCCATGCCCGACAGGTCACGCTTGATGACGCTGGCCAGGCTGGCCATCACGAAAAACACGCCAGCGGTTCCGCCAAACGCGGTCATGATCAGGTCGGAGCCATTCTTGAAGCCCAACACCATGGCAATCATGCGTGACAGCATTAAGCCCATGAAAAAAGTGAATGCCAGCAGTACCGGAACACCGGAAGCCGAATTCTTGGTTTTCTCGATGGCAAAAATGAAGCCGAAAGCGCCGCCCAGGAAAACAATCAGGCTCAGGCCGGTGCCCATGGCCTGGGTGATACCGCTGGCCACACCCAGCCAAGCACCCAAGACGGTTGGCAGCATACTCAAGGCCAGGAGCCAGTAAGTATTTCGCAGCACTTTGTTGCGTTCAGAGGCAGACGCGGCATAGCCGTAGCCTGAATTAGGTTCAATGGTTTGGACTTGATCCGTCATGATTAGGCGCTCCTTGTGTTGCCGTAAGGCAGTCATGGTCGTTGAAGTGACCACGGCGCATTCTAGAACAGCTGTAAAGCGTTATGCTCGCTTTTTTTAAAGTCCCTCAAATCAAGCCATGAAATCAAAAGCCACCTTGGAGTTTTCCGATGTCAAAGCCATTGCCTTAGCCGCTGAGGCCGAAGCGATCCAAAATGGCTGGGCGGTCTCGATTGCCATCGTGGACGATGGCGGTCACTTGCTGTCACTGCAGCGGCTCGATGGGGCAGCACCGATCTCGGCGCATATTGCGCCGGCCAAGGCCAATACCGCTGCCTTGGGCCGGCGTGAGAGCAAGATTTACGAAGACATCATCAATGGTGGGCGCATCGCGTTTCTCAGCGCCCCCGATCTGCAGGGCATGCTTGAAGGCGGCGTCCCTATCATGAAAGACGGCCAGTGCTTGGGCGCAGTTGGCGTCAGTGGTGTGAAGTCCACCGATGATGCACGAATCGCGCGTGCTGGCATCGCTGCGATCGGGTTGTAGCGCAGCCAGGCGCTGTCAGATGCGCGGATCGGTGATGAAGCCAATTTTGCTTAATCCGGCGCGCTGTGCTGCTGCCATGGCCTGGGCCACGCGTTCGTAGCGTACCGCCTTGTCGCCCCGGATATGCAAATCGGGTTGTGGGGTTTTTCGTGCTTCGGCTTGAAACAGTCCGGCGAGGGATTCATCTTGCACTTTGCCATCGTTCCAGTAATAAGCGCCTTGCGCATCGATGCTCAATCGAATCGTCTCGGGCTTGATGCTTTGAGATTGATGGCTGGCCTGAGGTAACTCGACATTGATCGAGTGCTTCATCACCGGAATGGTGATGATGAAAATGATGAGAAGAACAAGCATCACATCGACCAGCGGCGTCATGTTGATTTCGTTCATCACCTCATCGGTGTCGTCCTGGGTTCCGAAAGCCATGTCAGTCCTTTTTCGCAGTCAGGGCTTGGCCGTTCACGCGTGCACCAGTCACAAAATAGGCATGCAAGTCATGGGCAAATCGATTGAGTTGGTTCAGCGTTGACTTATTGCTGCGCACCAGAGCGTTGTAGCCCAATACGGCTGGGATAGCCACGGCCAGCCCCAGCGCCGTCATGATCAGTGACTCGCCAACAGGTCCCGCCACTTTGTCGATTGTGGCCTGACCGGCAGCGCCAATACTGATGAGTGCATGGTAGATGCCCCAGACCGTTCCGAACAGGCCGATAAAAGGCGCGGTTGATCCGACGGAGGCCAATATCGCCAGGCCTGACTGCATGCGGGCTGCACTGGCGTCAATCGAGTTGCGCAGACTGCGTGTTATCCAGTCGCTGACATCGAGTTTGTTTTGCAGCTCAGCCTGGGTCTGGCTATGGTGGGTCGATGCCTCTTGGCCGACGCAAGCCAGTTGCGCAAAGGGGTTGCCTGGCTCGGTTCCGAGACAGATCAGTCCAGCGGAAAAAGAGCTGCTATGCCAGAAACTCTCTGTTTTTTGATGGAGTTTTTTTAATTGCAAATGATCCAGCGCTTTGAGCAGCATGATGATCCAGCTTGCGAGCGACATGATCAGCAGCGTCCCGGCAACGATCCGGGTGACCCAGTCGCCTTGAGCCCAAACATGGATGAGTCCGAGTTGAGAATCCATAAATACTCCAAAAAATTATTCGAGAACAAAGTTGATCGGGATGTTGAACCACATGGGCTCAGGAACACCGCCACGCTTACCTGGCACATAGCGCCAACGCAGCACGGTGTTCAGCGCAGCTTGATCGAGGCGCTCAAAGTTACTGGACTGAAGAATTTCTGCTTTCTGAGCAGTTCCGTCGGTGTTGATGAGCACGCGAACCAGCACTTTGCCCTGTTCACCGAGCCGTTTGCTCATGGTGGGGTAGGCCGGTTTGGGGTTTTGCAGGTAATCGGCGGTGCTGATGGGCAAATCCAGTCGGGCCGGCGCTTGCGAGTTGGCTGGGGCGCTCAGGGGAACGGGTCGGCTGGCTGGAGCTGGGTTGACGGTTGCGGTAGCAGCAGACTCCTTTGTCACGCTCGGCGTTGCGACTGCTGCGGGGCTGGGTGTCACCGGTTCGTTCTGGGGTTCGGGTTTGAGGGGTGGATTAACGGCTGTCTTCACCGGCGCGGGCGTTGGCGCAATTCGTGGTTTGGGGGGGGTAATTTCGGGCTGTGGCGGTGCAATGAATTCGCTGAGAATTTGCGCCGGAATAATGATTTCGACAGCCCGCTGCAATAGACCCGCCTGCAAGGCCCATAGGGCGGCGATGTGAAACAACACGACGCTCAACGTGATGAGCGTGTTGCGGGAGTAGCGGTTGATCCTAGGCATGTTCATAGTTTAAAGACCTCAGACACTGGCCCACATGCGCAGCAGATTGTGATAGCAACCCGTGAGTTTGACGATCTCTGGACTGTCGTTTTGTGCCGAACTGGATTGCTGGCGCAAAGACAGAATGGCCATGTCCATGTCATAGAGCAAGCGGCGCTGTGCGTCATCGCGCACCATGCTCTCAATCCAGAAAAACGAGGCCAGCCGTACGCCACGCGTGACCGGTTCAACCCGATGAACCGAGGTGCCCGGGTACATCAGCAAATCTCCGGGCGCGAACTTCAGTGATTGCTCGCCCCAAGTGTCTTGCACTACCAGCTCACCCCCGTCGTAGCTGGCCGGATCGCTCAGAAACAGGGTGCATGAAATGTCGGTGCGAACATGGCGTGCGCTGGCTGCGTGGGTGCGCACGGCGTTGTCGATGTGGTTGCCAAACGCATTGGTGTTTCCGCTGTAGCGGTTGAACAGCGGTGGATACACTGTTTTGGGCAGGGCACCGGTCACGAACATGGGGTTGCGTGCCAGCGCGACCGAAACGATCTGGCGCGCTTGGTGCGCTGCAGGCAGGTCTTCGGGCAGTTGTTCGTTGTTTTTGACCGCGCCGCTTTGGCTGCCCGCAGTGACACGGCCGTCGGCCCAGTTGGCCTGGGCCAGGAGTTGACCGAGCTGAGTCAGTTCATCGGCCGTGAGGACTTGGGGGATTCGCAGCAGCATGAAAAACCTTGCGGCGTTAGAACTTCACGGTCCAGGTCATGCGCAAGCTGCGGTCCGGGCCGGGCACGACGAAGCCCCGGTACAGCGAGCTGTAGTAAACCTTGTCAAACAAGTTATCGAGGTTGAGTTTGAGTTTGTTCTTCGGGTCAATCTGGTACTCCAGCAGTGCGTCCACCTTGGCATAACCCGGCGCACGGTTGACGGTGGTGACTGAATCGGCGGGTTTGTTCTGACTCACAGCGCTGAATCCACCGCCGGCGCGCCATTGGCTGTTGATCCTGTAAGTACTCCACAGATTGGCTTGCCGGTCGGGTGTCAGACCGGGGTTCTGACCGACGGTCAGTTGGCTGGCAGCGCTAGCCCCGGCTTGGTCAATCACGCCGCGCATGAACACCAGACCGGCGAAGATGTCCCAGTTTGGCGTGATGCGTCCGGCGACTTCAAACTCGAGCGCATCGGTGTGGCGCTGACCCGACAAGAGGTAAGCCGCACCGCCCGGAACCGTGGTGGTGTCGGTATTGCGTTCATTGAATTTGTCGGTTCGAGCCAGCGCCGTGCGCAGTGATAAGTCGCCGTCCAGCAATTCCCATTTGGCACCGAGTTCCAGATTTTGAGCGCTTTCGGGGGCGGTGTTGGCTGTGCTGGGGTCGTACTGGTAAAGATCGCCCGAGGTGTTGAAGGACGTCCCGTAGGACGCGTAGTAAGTCACATCGTCGCTGGGCTGGTACAAAAGACCTGCGCGTTTGCTCAACAGCTTGTCGCTGCGCGAGAGTGGGCCGCCAACAGCGCGCGCGTAGTCACCGCCGAAGTCGTCATAACGCAGGCCAAGCACCAGCTTCCACATGGGAGCCAGTTGTAGTGTGTCTTGCGCATAAAGCCCCAGCGTGGCAGCAGTAAAGTCATTGGCCCAGGACTTGCTGCGGGTGTCGATCACGCTGGTGTTGTCGGCCAGCGCGATTGTGGTGTCGGGCTTGGCCGGCGTTGCGGTGTAGCTGTAACGGGTTGAACGTTCCAGCGCGTATTCGGCACCGAACAGCAACTCACTGCGAACACCCAGCAACGTCGTTTTGGCGTTGTAGTCGGTTTGAACAAAGGTGTGGTGCTCTTGCCCGGCCCGTGTTTGGCTGGCGCGGTTAACCACCGAGTTAGAGTTGAAATTGTCCAGCGTGACGCCGCTGGCGACTTTGGACGTGGTAGCCCAGAGATCGCGCAGGTACGTCCCGTCGCGCAAAGTGGTTTTGAGCGTGCTGCCATCAAGCCAGCGGTGCGTGTGGTTCAGCGTCACTACGTCGGCGCTGTCTTGCTGATAATCTGAAGCTAGGCCATACCATTTTTGGCTGGTGGGGTAGGGGCTCGGGCGGCCGCCCAACCAGCCGAAACCAAAATCGGGTTTGTCCTTGTACTCCAGGTGATAGAGGCTGAAACCAAATTCATTGGCCGTGCCAATACCCCATCGGTAATCCAGCGCCAAGCCCTTGCGATGGGTTTCGGCTAATCCTGCACGGCCATTCCAGTCGGTGCTCATGGCATTGATACGCAATGCAGCATCGTCGTCGGTCTTGAAATTGAAGTCGCCGCCCAGACGCAGGTAGTTACCGGTACCCAGCGTGGTATTGATCTCGTATTCAGTCATCAGCCGCGGCTGTCTGCTGACCTGGTTGACGATACCACCGGTGGATCCACGGCCAAAAAGCATGGAAGCCGATCCGCGCAGGACTTCGATCCGATCGACGTTGAATGTGTCTCGGTTGTACTGCGCGATATCGCGCATTCCATCCAAATAAATGTCGCCCGATACGCTGAAGCCACGCAACCGGATATTGTCGCCAATGCGCCCGCCTTCACCCGCCTCGAAAGTGATACCGGGTACGTTGACCAAAGCGTCCTTGACCGTGTCTTTACCTTGATCGTGCATCAGCTTGTCATTGACGATGGTCAGTGATTGAGGAATGTCCTTGGCGTTGACAATTGTTTTGCCCAGACTGACCAAGCCACTTTGGTAGGTCTGATTGTTGCGGTCACGGTTTGCGCTCACGGTCACTGGAGCCAGTGTTTTTTCTGTTTTTTGGGGGCCGAATTTGACGGGGGCGACCGTTGTTGTCTCAGACTCGGTGTTGGCTTGAGCCCAGACGGAGAGGGCGGCGCTGAACATCAGTGCGCCCAGGGGCAGTATTTTCTTTTCGTTTTTATGTTCACGGGTTTGGAGTACGCCGGATACTGACTTCGATGCCATGAAGAGACCTTGTTAATTCGCTGACCTCGGTATTTTATATGCAAATGAGAATCATTCTCATTAAATAAAAACAAGTGGCCCTGGCCGCAAGTGGCGCATCAGGAAAGAGGAGGTATTCAGTAGCTCAGGCGCTCGGGCCTGATTTCCTGCAGGATGGTGGTGGCGATTTCTTCAATGGATTTGGTGGTGGTGGAGAGCCAGCGAATACCCGAGCGGCGCATCATGGATTCGGCTGCGCTGACCTCTTTGCGGCAATTTTCCAGTGAAGCGTAAACGGAGTTGGGTCGTCGCTCGTTACGAATTTCGCTCAAGCGTTCGGGCTTGATGGTCAAGCCGAAAATTTTGCTTCGGTGTGGCATCAGCGCGACCGGAAGCTGATTGCGATCGAAATCTTCCGGGATCAAGGGGTAGTTCGAAGCTTTCAAGCCGTGCTGCATCGCCAGGTAAAGCGAAGTAGGTGTTTTTCCGCTGCGGCTTACCCCCACCAGAATGACATCGGATTGCTCCAAGTCGCGGTTGGATTGGCCGTCATCGTGTGCCAGAGAAAAATCAATGGCCTCGATCCGGTCGTGGTAGGACTTGCTTTTGCTGGCATCGCTGAATCGGCCCACTCTTTGGCGTGACTTCAGTTGCAATTCATTTTCAAGTGGATGGACAAAGGTGCTGAACATGTCCAGCAGCATGCCTTGGCAGCCCTCTTGGATCACCATGAGCACCTCGGTATTGACCAAAGTGGTGAAAACGATCGGCTTTTTCCCCTCGATTTGCGCGGTGTGGTTGATTTGACGCACCACTTGGTAAGCCTTGTCAACCGAGTCGATAAAAGGCAGACGAACATGGCGTGGTTGCATCTCGAACTGGGCCAGGATGGCATTGCCAAAGGTTTCAGCGGTGATGCCGGTGCCATCAGAGATGAAAAAAACGGTTCGATTGGGCATGTTAAATCGCAGAGGTCACAGTGGGCATATTTTGCCCGGGAACTGCCCGCCTAGCACCACTTATGGGGTGTCCCCCACTTACAATGGATGCAATTGATGAGATTTTCCCCTGCGCAGAGTCGATGCCCCAGGATCAGGTATTGAGGATCCAGCACCGGGATGTTCGCCGGTAATTGCCCTGGATTTTGCGCACGGAGCGGTTTTTAACTTCTGGAGCTTCCCCATGACTGCACTTTTCAGCCCGACCGACCTGGTCGTCCCGTTTGAAAACCTTAGGATGACCGACGTCGAAGTGGTTGGCGGTAAAAACGCCAGCCTGGGCGAGATGATCTCCCAATTGCCGCAAGGCGTTCGGGTTCCCACCGGTTTTGCCACAACAGCCCATGCTTTTCGCGAATTCTTGAAATATGAGGGCTTGAATGAGCGCATCAATGCCAAGCTCGATGCCCTCGATACTGAAGATGTGCGGGCCTTGGCTGCTGTTGGCGCCGAGATTCGCGCCATGGTGCAAGCGCAGCCCTTGCCGGCCGCGTTTGAGCAGTCTATAAGAGCGGCATTCGCTACGCTGAGCGCGGGAAATGCTGCGGCCTCGTTTGCTGTTCGCTCCTCGGCCACCGCGGAAGACTTACCAGACGCATCATTTGCTGGCCAGCAGGAAACTTTCCTCAATGTGGTGGGCATTGAAGACGTGTTGCACAAGATGAAGGAAGTCTTTGCCTCGCTCTACAACGACCGCGCCATCAGCTACCGCGTCCACAAGGGCTTTGCCCACTCCGAAGTGGCACTCTCGGCCGGGGTTCAGCGCATGGTGCGAAGCGACTTGGGTGCTGCCGGCGTGATGTTCACGATCGACACCGAATCGGGGTTTCAAGATGTGGTGTTCATTACCTCGAATTACGGTTTGGGCGAGACCGTGGTGCAAGGCGCGGTAAACCCGGATGAGTTTTACGTTCACAAGCCCATGCTCAAGGCAGGCAAGCGTGCCGTCATACGGCGCAGTCTGGGCTCCAAGCTGTTGCAAATGGTGTTTGCTACGCCGCAGGAAAAAGCGATTGACGCTAAATTGGTCAAAACCGTGGATGTTCCCACCGAACAGCGCAATCGATACTCCTTGACTGACGCCGATGTTGAGCAACTCGCGCGTTATGCCCTGGTGATCGAGCAGCACTATGGTCGAGCCATGGACATCGAGTGGGGCAAGGACGGCAATGATGGGCAGCTCTATATCCTGCAAGCCAGGCCCGAAACGGTAAAAAGCCAGGCTGAAGGCAAGGCAGAACTGCGCTACAAACTCAAGGGACGCAGTACGGTGTTAACGGAGGGCCGTGCGATTGGTCAGAAAATTGGCGCCGGGCCGGTGCGACTGGTGCACAACATCAGCGAAATGGACCAAGTCCAGCCGGGCGACGTGCTGGTGACCGACATGACGGACCCGAATTGGGAGCCTGTCATGAAGCGAGCTTCGGCCATCGTGACCAACCGGGGTGGGCGAACCTGTCATGCCGCCATCATTGCGCGGGAATTGGGTATTCCAGCGGTGGTGGGCTGTGGCGATGCGACCGAGCGGCTAAAGACGGGCAGCCTGGTAACGGTGAGTTGTGCCGAAGGCGATAGCGGATTTATTTACGATGGCTTGCTGGAAACCGAGGTGACTGAGGTGGAAGGCGGGGCCATGCCTGAGATCCCGGTAAAAATCACAATGAATATCGGCAATCCGCAACTGGCTTTTGATTTTTGCCAGTTGCCCAATGCCGGAGTGGGTTTGGCCCGCTTGGAGTTCATCATCAACAACAATATCGGGGTTCATCCCAAAGCTATTTTGGACTACCCCAATGTGGACCCCGACCTGAAAAAAGCGGTGGAGTCCGTGGCGCGTGGTCATGCGTCCCCCCGGGCTTTTTACGTTGACAAAGTGACCGAAGGCGTGGCAACGATTGCGGCGGCATTCTGGCCCAAACCAGTGATTGTTCGTTTGTCTGATTTCAAGAGCAACGAGTACCGAAAACTCATAGGCGGCAGCCGTTATGAGCCCGATGAAGAGAACCCCATGCTGGGTTTTCGGGGTACGGCGCGTTATATCAGTGCTGAGTTTGGCGAGGCTTTTGCCATGGAATGTGAAGCACTCAAGCGGGTGCGCCAGGAGATGGGGCTCACCAACGTCGAGTTGATGGTTCCTTTTGTCCGTACCCTGGGGCAGGCGAGCAAAGTGATTGATTTGCTTGCGGCCCATGGACTCAAGCGCGGCGAGAATGGCCTGAAAATCATCATGATGTGCGAAGTGCCAAGCAATGCCATTTTGGCGGATGAGTTTTTGGCATATTTTGACGGCTTCTCGATCGGCTCAAACGACCTGACCCAGCTCACCTTGGGCCTGGATCGAGACTCTGGGTTGGAACTGTTGGCCGCGGATTTTGACGAGCGCGACCCGGCGGTTCAAGCCATGATCAGTCGCGCCATCAAGGCCTGTACCTCCAAAGGTAAGTACGTTGGGATCTGTGGCCAAGGCCCCAGCGACCATCCTGATTTTGCCAAGTGGTTGGTGCAGCAAGGCATTGAATCGATTTCACTGAACCCTGATTCCGTAATTCCTACTTGGCGCTTGTTGGCGCAGTGACCCAATAGACCACCGGCCCTAAAGCGCCCTGCAAGCGCTTTAGGGCCGGTGGTGAAAACCCTATTGGGGTTTTGTGGGAAAAACCCTTGGTTTTGCTGTTGGGCACTCAAATCACCCGGCGGATCATAAATAATGGCGTAAAATTTATCCTTGAATGGCCATGATTCTTGTTGTCTCCTCAATCAAACTGATCGTTGAAATCGCGTTGATGGCGATGCTCGGTCTATGGTTGCTGGGTTTGCTGGCAGGGGCAAAAAAAGACAAGAATCTTTTTTATCAATTGCTCGGTATGGTGGTCAAACCTTTTATTTCTCTGGCCCGTCTGTTGACGCCTAAATTAGTTCTGCAGCGGCATCTGCCTTTGGTGGCTTTTTTACTGCTGGCCGTTGCTTGGATCGCGGCCACTCTTTTCAAAATTCAGTTGTGTCTGCAAGTTGGTTTGGAGCAATGTAAATGAGTGAAAAATTGACTTATCTGCTGCTCAGGCTTCGCGCCATCATCTTGCTACTGTTGAATCAGAAGAAGCAGGCACTGCGGGTATTTGAAGAGATGCTGCAACTCAAGCCCATCGATTCCTACGCTTTGGCCAGCCGAGCCCATGTCTTGGTTCAAATGGGAGACAAGCAGTCAGCCATCACATCGTTGGAGCAATTGGCGCAGGCCTACCCCGGTAATTCGGCGGCCTGGTTCAATTTGGGCTACATCTTGGAAGAAAGTGGCCGCCTGGCGCAGGCCGAAGCGGCATTTCGACGAGCGATTGACGCTGAACCGAGCATGGACCGAGCTTGGTATGGCTTGGCCTTGATCCTGATTCGAGAACGTCGTTTCGATGAGGCGGTTGAAGCCCTCAAGAAAAATACAGAACTGCAGCCCATGAGCCCGTTTGGCTGGTATCAGCTGGCGCGGGTTCATGTTGACCGGCAAGACCCCGATGAGGCGAAGAAAATTATTCGTCATCTCAAAGGGTTTGAGCCTAAAGTTGCCGCCCAACTGGAGCGCGAGATTGGGTTGGGCAACGTGACGACAGCGTAATTTTTTTGTGCCCGAAAGGGCGTATTTAAGGAGGTGATTGATGGAACTGACTGAATCCCACCGTCATTATTGGCGGAAAAATCTCAGGATCACAGTGATCCTGTTGTTGATCTGGTTTGTGGTGACTTTTGTCGTGGGCTACTACGCCCGTGACTTGAGTTTTACTTTCTTTGGTTGGCCGTTCAGTTTCTGGATGGGTGCCCAGGGTTCGTTGGCGATTTATGTGCTGATCATTTGGTATTACGCACGCTACATGAACAAACTTGACATCGAGCACGGTGTCCACGAAGGAGACGATTGATCATGGCTGGAATATTTGATACCGGAGGAAGTTCCGGAACAGCAGCATCCACGGCGGCGTTCAAAAAGACTTTGAACAAAGTCTATACCTGGTACACCGGTGGCTTCTTGATTTTCTTGGTTGTTCTGGCGATTGCTGAACAATTGGGCATGCCCCGATCCTGGATCGGCATGAGTTTCCTGGGTGCAACGGTGCTGTTGTATGCAGGTATTGGCTACATGAGCCGAACCACCGATGCGGCCGAATACTACGTGGCGGGCCGCAGGGTTCCTGCGCTGTACAACGGCATGGCAACGGGAGCGGACTGGATGTCGGCCGCATCGTTCATTGGTATGGCTGGTACGCTGTACCTGTCGGGTTATGACGGTCTGGCTTTCATCATGGGTTGGACCGGCGGCTACTGCCTGGTGGCGCTGTTTTTGGCGCCCTATATGCGCAAGTTTGGCCAGTTCACCATCCCTGACTTTTTGGGGGAACGCTACGGTGGCAATCTACCTCGATTCATCGGCGTGGTTGCTGCGATTTTGTGTTCCTTCACGTATGTGGTGGCGCAGATTTACGGCGTGGGGCTGATCACGGCGCGTTTGGCGGGTGTTGAGTTCGAGGTCGGGATTTTCCTTGGCCTTAGCGGTATCTTGGTTTGCTCCTTGCTCGGCGGTATGCGCGCCGTGACCTGGACCCAAGTGGCGCAATACATCATTCTGATCGTGGCTTACATGATTCCCGTGGTGTGGTTGTCCGTCAAACAAACCAGCGTGCCAGTGCCACAAGCCATATATGGTTACCAGCTTGAAAAAGTCACAGCCAAGGAAAAAATTCTGACGAGCGACCCCAAAGAACTGGAAGTCCGAGGAATTTTCAAGCAGCGTTCGGCTGATCTGGCTGAAAAGCTGAAAGATCCAGCAGCGGCGCTGACGGCTGACAAAGCTGCAGCCACTGCCAAAGTGGCCGATTTGAAGGCCGCCAATGCACCTGCTGCAGACATTGCTGCGGCTGAAAAAGCCATGGCTGCTTTGCCGGCTGATGCAGCTGCAGCCAAAGCGGCTTGGACCAAAGCCAAAACTGCGGCTGACACCAAGTCGGCTCCGCTTAATGGCATGGCGCCTCATGCTCAGCAATTCAAGGGCAACCCCGATGGTGATGCAGCAGCTCAGAAAACTTATGACACCTCGCGTCGTAACTTCCTGGCTCTGATTTTCTGCTTGATGGTGGGAACCGCTGCCTTGCCGCATATTCTGATGCGTTACTACACAGTGCCCAGCGTGAAAGATGCGCGTGATTCAGTGACCTGGTCCTTGTTCTTCATCTTCTTGCTGTATTTCACGGCGCCGGCTTTGGCTGTGTTGGTGAAGTTTGAGGTATTCCATGTCTTGATAGGTACGCCGATCGACCAGTTGCCGGGTTGGATTGCAGCCTGGAACAAGGTAGACCCTTCGTTGTTGTCGATTGTTGATATCAATAAGGACGGGATACTGCAACTCAATGAGATGAGCATCGGTGGCGACATTGTCGTTCTGGCAACGCCGGAAATCGGGGGGCTGCCCTATGTGATCTCTGGCCTGGTAGCTGCGGGTGGCCTGGCTGCCGCACTTTCCACTGCTGACGGTTTGTTGTTGACCATCGCCAATGCATTGAGTCACGATCTGTACTACAAAATGATCGATCCCAATGCTTCAACCAGTCGCCGGGTCACCATTTCCAAGGCATTGCTGCTGGTCGTGGCATTGATGGCAGCGATGGTTGCAGCGCAAAAACCAGCTGATATCTTGTTCCTGGTGTCTGCGGCCTTCTCGTTTGCAGCAGCGGCTTTCTTCCCGGCGCTTGTGATCGGGATTTTCTGGAAACGGGCCACGGGCATAGCGGCATCGCTGGGAATGGCCTCAGGTTTGGGTGTGACCGTGTATTACATGGTCATGAACCAGCCTTGGTTGCGCGGTATTTTTGGAATCACCAGCCCAGTTGATTTGTGGTACGGCATTCTGCCGATCTCAGCCGGCGTGTTTGGTGTCCCCGTGGGTATTGCTGTGATTATCGTGGTGAGTCTGATCACTCCGGAACCCAGCAAGAAAATCCAGGAATTGGTCGACCATGTGCGTTACCCCAATCTGGTCGGCGATATTGACACCAAGGCAACTTGATCTCCCTGACTAAGAGTTGATCTGACCAGAATCAGATGATCTCTTCAAGCCCGGCCACTTCGGTTGCCGGGCTTTTTTCTTCTGGCCTTGAGATAATCACTGGGCATTCATCACATCGACATGCTAGGAGGATTCGTCGTGCCAAGCCACAACACCGCTAGTCCCAAGCTTCCTCAGCTTAGTCCGTCGCCGAGTTTGCTCGCGAATCTGCGCCGAGATTTGGGCCGACACCCGCCTTTTTCCTTGATGAGCGAGGAGGAGCAAGATTTCTTTTTGCTCCGGTCGCAGCAGTTGTATTTTGCGCCAGGTGAGGTGGTGGTAGAGCCTGCTAGCGGACCGGTGAAGTTCGTGTCTTTCATCCGCCAAGGTGCAGTTTCTTCTAGACACGTCGTGACGCAGCAAGACAGTGGAGCCTTTCACTACGAAGTCGGAGATCTGTTTCCTTTGAGTGCGGCGCTGACTCAACGTGCGACCACCCGGTTTTACGTGGCAACGGAGGATACTTTTATTTTGACGCTAGCCAGTGACGCGTTGGCCGAATTGGCGCAAAAGAGCTTGGTTTTTGCAGATTTCCTGAACCGCAGGGCCCTGCAGCTGCTGGATCTGTCGCGACGTTCCATGCAAGAAGCCTATGCCTCGCGCACCTTGGCTGAACAGTCGTTGGAAACCCGGCTAAGCGATTTGAATGCAAGGCCGCCTTTTTCCTGTCGCCCTGATACGCCGCTGCAAGTCGCATTGATGCAAATGCAGCAAGAGCATTTGGGTTCCATGCTGGTCACTGATGCTAACGCGCAGGCACTTGGAATTCTGACGCGGCACGATATTTTGGATCGTGTCACTTTGCCAGCGATTTCATTGAGTACACCGATAAGGGAGGTCATGACACAACCGGTGCTGACCCTCACCGACCAACATACGGCGCAAGATGCGCTGATGTTGATGAGTCGAACCCGAATCAGGCATGTGCCGGTGACTTGCGAGGGACGAGTGATTGGCTTGGTGTCCGAGCGGGACTTGTTTGCCATGCAGCGTTTGAGCTTGAAAACTGTGAGCGACACGATCCGTGCCGCAAGCGATGTTCCTGCTTTGAAGTTAGCAGCGCACTCCATCCGTCAACTTGCGCGCAACCTGTTAGGTCAGGGTATTCATGCGCGGCAATTGACGACCTTGATCAGTCATCTCAATGATGTTTTGACTGAGCAATTATTGGTTCTCAAGGCAAAGCAACATGGGATTGACTTGCGTCTTCTATGTTGGATTGCTTTGGGTGCGGAAGGTCGAAACGAGCAGACGATCGCTACTGACCAGGACAACGCGATCATTTTATCGGATCAGTGCAGCGAAGTCGAGCGAGCCAAGGTATTGCTGTTTGCGCATGATGTCAACCTTGCGCTGGATATTTGTGGCTATCCGCTTTGTAAGGGGGCCATCATGGCAGGCAACCCTGCTTGCTGCCTGAGTTTGCAGCAGTGGCGTTCACGTTTTTCTCAATGGATTGAGCACGGATCCCCACATGACCTGCTCAATGCCAGTATTTATTTTGATTTCAGACCTTTGTGTGGTGATTTGGTGTTGGCTCAGACGCTGCGCCAAGAGGTGACGCAGGCTGTGCGTCAGGTGCCTCGTTTTCTCAAGCAACTTGCACTCAATGCGCTGACTCGCACAGTGCCACTGAATTGGACTGGGGGAATTGACGACAAGCAGGGCCGTATCGATCTCAAGTTGCAGGGAACGGCGATTTTTGTAGATGCGGCTCGACTTTATGCCTTGGCCATGGGCCTTCCCGTCACCGGAACACGAGATCGGATGGAGCAAGTGGGGCAAGGCTTGGGATTGGCTGCAGCCGAATATGAAGCATGGGCCAGTGGCTTCGAGTTTTTACAGGATTTGCGTTTGCATATTCAACTCGAAGGTACGCCCTTGAACGATCAACCCAACCATATCGATTTGGCAAAACTTAACCAAATAGACCGACGAATCCTGAAAGAAACCTTGGTCGTGGCACGTTCACTACAGCAGCGCCTTGAACTTGATTATGAAAGGTGAGCCATGGGCTGGAAACAATGGCTGGAACGACTTGGCGCTGCATCTCGGGTGGTTGATGAAAATCGCTGGGTCATGCTGGATGTGGAAACCAGCGGGCTTGATCCACACGTCGACCGTTTGCTGGCCATTGCCGCGATCGGATTGAAGATTGATTGGTCGCAGCAAAGTATCCGTATCGATGTGGCTGACAGTTTCGAGGTCGATTTGCGCCAGGAATTGACGTCGAGCAAAGACAATATCCTGCTGCATGGGATAGGCGCCCAACGCCAGCAACAGGGGATGGTGCCCGAGCAGGCACTTGGCTGCCTGGCTGACTATGTGGGTCAGTCGCCGATACTGGCTTTTCATGCAAATTTTGACCAGGCCATGATAGACCGCGCTTGCCGCAAGCATTTGGGCTCGGCCCTGCCTAATCCCTGGGTCGACCTAGCGGATTTGTGCGCCGTGACCTACGACACGGTCGACGCCCGTTCGCTGGACCAGTGGCTGGATTATTTCAATCTGAGTTGTGCTGTGCGGCACCAGGCTGCGGCCGATACCTTGGCTGAGTGCGAATTGCTGTTGTGCATTTGGCCCAGAATGGTTCAGCAGTGCCAAAGCTGGCGCCAGGTTCAGCGCTTGGCAGCGCAGAGAAGCTGGCTGGTTTACGGTCGGGGCCGCTGAAGCCTGGCACATCGCATATAATCTACGGCTTCGCCTTGCTGCACCCCAATTAGACGCTGGGGGTAGCTTTCATTTCCCGTTTAACCGTATAGCGGGCTTCCATAAGGAGTATTCATGCGTCATTACGAAATCATTCTCATGATCCATCCGGATCAGAGCGAGCAGGTACCTGCCATGCTCGAGCGTTACAAGGGCATGATCACCGCTGGCGGTGGTCATGTGCACCGGGTTGAAGACTGGGGTCGGCGTCAGCTGGTCTATATGATCAACAAACTGGCCAAGGCCCACTATCTGTGTGTCAATATCGAGGCCGATCAGGCCGTGATGGCTGAACTCGAACACGCTTTCAAGTTCAACGATGCGGTGCTGCGTCATTTGACGGTGTCCAAGAAAAAAGCCGAGACCGGCCCTTCCGTCATGATGAAGTCAGTGGAGCGCGAAGACGCCCGCAAGAACCAGCAGGCCGAATACGCCTGATCGAAATTGCCCGTTAGGAGTAACACGTTAGCAACCAACTGGTTTTGTCTGCGTGCATCGTCGAGGTGAAGACCTTGCGTTACACGCCCGCCGGATTGCCCGCCCTGGATTTGAGACTCGAACACGAGTCCAGCAGAGAGCAAGAAGGACAGACAAGACAAATCAAAGCAGCGATCAAGGCAGTGGCCTTTGGTGCTTTGGCCGAGCGGCTCGTCAAACAAGCTGTCGGAAGTGTTTGGTGCTTCAGTGGGTTTTTGACCACTCCGCGCAATGGCAAATACGTTGTTTTTCAAGTTCAAGAATTTAGACCCGTTTAATTTTTAGGAGTCCATCATGCCCGGACCAAAACGTTTCAATAAAGACAAGCGCCCCAAGCGCAATACCCAATCCCTGCTGTTCAAGCGCAAGCGCTTTTGCCGCTTCACCGTCACCGGTGTGGAAGAGATCGACTACAAGGACATCGACACCTTGCGCGATTTCATTGCTGAAAATGGCAAGATTATTCCCGCTCGCTTGACTGGTACCCGTGCCATTTTCCAGCGCCAACTCAATACCGCTATCAAGCGCGCGCGTTTTCTCGCGATGCTGCCGTACAGCGACCAGCACCGAATCTAAGGGGATTAGAAAATGCAAATCATATTGCTCGACAAGGTCGTGAACCTTGGAAATCTAGGCGATGTTGTCAAAGTTAAAGACGGTTTCGCTCGTAACTTCCTGATTCCTTCAGGCCGCGCCCGCCGTGCTACTGAGTCGGCTAAACGTGAGTTTGAAGTCAAACGTGCTGAACTGGAAAAATTGGCTGCAGCCAAATTGGCCGAGTCCCAAGCGCAGGGTGAAAAACTCGCGGGTACCAGTGTTAAATTGACACAAAAAGCCGGTGTTGATGGTCGTTTGTTCGGTTCGGTCAGCAACTCCGATATTGCTGAAGAGTTGAACAAAGCCGGTTACAAAGTGGTCAAATCACAGATTCGTATGCCCAACGGACCGATTAAGGTCGTTGGTGACAATACGGTCAGCGTGGCATTGCACACCGACGTGGTGGTTGAAATTACCGTTTCGGTCTACGGCGAAACTGCTTAATCATTAAGTTTCTCTCCTGAGCCGCCCGGGCCTTGCCTTGGCGGCTTTTTTGTTGGGACTTGTCCCTTCAATTACACAGCTTACCCACAGTTTTTAATCTGCTTTCCCACAGCTTTTCACTCGACCTGGGGCGACTGCGCGCGTAGTATCAAAGGCTAGAAGGATAAAACTCACCATGTCTGCTGTACTTTCCACCGTTGGAGACGATTTCGGGGCCGATCGTCAGGTTGCGCAACTGCGTATTCCACCCCATTCGCTGGAGGCCGAGTCCAGTGTGTTGGGTGGTTTGCTACTCGACAACAGCGCCTGGGAAAGTGTCGGCGACTTGCTGGTCGACACGGATTTCTACCGTTACGAACACAAATTGATTTATGCCGCGATTGGCGTTCTGATCAACGCCAGTCGTCAGGCTGATGTGATCACCGTGTCCGAGCAGTTACAGAACCTGGGTAAATCAGAAGAAGTGGGGGGCTTGGCTTACCTCAATTCCTTGGCTCAGTTTGTACCCAGTGCCAGCAACATCCGGCGCTATGCCGAAATAGTTCGGGAGCGTTCGATCCTGCGCAAGTTGGTCAGCACCAGCGATGAAATTTCCACCCATGCCTTCAATCCCAAGGGCCGCTCGGTAGCCACCATACTGGACGAAGCTGAGCAGAAAATCTTCAATATCGGTGAAGAAGGCTCGCGCATGAAGCAGGGTTTCCAGGCCATGGACTCTTTGGTAGTCGCTTTGCTCGATCGGGTTCAGGAAATGGCCGACAACCCGAATGACATCACGGGAGTGCCTACGGGTTTCTATGATCTGGATCGGATGACTTCGGGCTTCCAAGCGGGTGATCTGATCGTGCTGGCAGCGCGCCCCTCCATGGGAAAGACAGCGCTGGCCATCAATATTGCTGAGCATGTGGCGCTCAATGAGGGATTACCGGTGGCTGTGTTCTCGATGGAAATGGGGGCTGCCCAATTGGCAGTTCGGGTTGTCGGATCCATCGGACGAATTGACCAAAGTCATTTGCGAACCGGCAAGCTCAGCGACGATGAGTGGCCCCGTTTGACTGAGGCGATTGAAAAATTGCGAACCATCTCGCTACATATCGACGAAACGGCCGGGTTGACTTCGGGTGAGTTGCGTGCCAGTGCTCGGCGACTCTCGCGCAAGTGCGGCAAGCTCGGCCTGATCGTGGTGGACTATTTGCAGCTGATGAGTGGTACCAGCAGTGACAATGAAAATCGGGCGACCGAGCTGGGTGAAATTTCACGTGGCCTGAAGATGTTGGCCAAAGAGCTGCAGTGCCCGGTGATTGCTTTGTCTCAGCTCAATCGCAGTGTTGAGACACGACCGGACAAGCGCCCCATGATGAGCGATCTGCGGGAATCGGGCGCGATTGAGCAAGATGCCGACATCATCATGTTCATTTACCGCGACGATTACTACACCAAAGAAGCCAGCAAGGAGCCGGGCGTGGCCGAGATCATCATCGCCAAACAACGTAACGGCCCGACGGGCGTGGTTAAGTTGGCTTTCCTCAAGCCCATCACCAAGTTTGAAAGCTTGGCGCATGGTGGCAGTGGTGACTTCTAATCAGAACACCCCTGATCAGTTCGGGACAGAGCTACGCTGGGCTTCGGTCTGTCCCGCAAGTTAAAGCACTTCGCTGGCAAAGTCGGCTAGTCGTGATCTTTCGCCACGCGCCAAGGTGATGTGTCCCCCGTGTGGCCAGCCCTTGAATTTGTCCACGGCATAGGTAAGACCTGAGGATCCTTCCGTCAGGTAAGGCGTATCGATCTGGGCCAGGTTACCCATGCAGATGATCTTGGTGCCTGGGCCGGCCCGAGTGATCAGCGTTTTCATCTGTTTAGGTGTCAGGTTCTGCGCCTCGTCAATGATCACGTACTTGTTGAGGAAAGTACGCCCGCGCATGAAATTCATGCTCTTGATCTTAATTCGGCTACGAATCAGCTCGCTGGTGGCAGCGCGGCCCCATTCTCCTGCGGTGGTGTCGGTCTTCCCCAGGACTTCGAGGTTGTCGTCCAGGGCACCCATCCAGGGCCCCATTTTTTCTTCTTCTGTTCCGGGTAGAAAGCCAATGTCTTCACCAACGCTGACGGTGGCCCGGGTGACGATGATTTCGGTATAGCGCCGCTCGTCAAGGACTTGGGTCAAGCCTGAAGCCAAAGCCATCAGCGTTTTTCCAGTACCCGCAGTGCCAGTCAATGTGACGAAGTCCACTTCGTGATCCATCAATAAGTTCATGGCGAAGTTCTGCTCACGATTGCGAGAGGTGATACCCCAGACCGCATTCTTCAGATGGTTGTAGTCTTTCAAGGTTTTCAGGACTGCTGTTTTGCCACGGATCTCGGTTACCCTGGCGTACAGACTAGGTTCTCCTGGAGCCTCAAAATAGACAAACTGGTTAATCAGCAGGCTCGGGATGATAGGGCCGCTGATGCGATAGAAAGTATGTTGACCTTGCTGCCAGCTTTCTACCGTTTGACCATGGGTGGTCCAAAAATCAAGGGGCAAGGCCAGGGCGCCGGCATACAGCAGGTCACCATCTTCGAGTACTTTATCGTTCTGGTAATCGTCGGTGGCCAGTCCCAGGGCGCGTGCCTTGACCCGCATATTGATGTCCTTGGATACCAGAACCACTTCACGTGGGGCATGCTGTTGGCGCAGAGCTTCCACCACGCCCAGGATCTGGTTGTCAGCCTTACCTTGGGGTAGGCTGGCGGGCAGAGTGTAGCTCAGCGGTTGGGTCTGGAAAAACAGCTTGCCACCGGCTTCACGGTGACCGCTGGCAGCTAGCGACAGACCGCTGCCAATGTCCGCAGCACCTGCCAGCAGATCAAGCGAGCGACTGGTTTGGCGTGCATTACGCGCTACTTCGGTCATCCCCTTTTTGTGACTGTCGAGCTCTTCCAGCACGATCATTGGCAAAAAGATGTCGTGTTCTTCAAAGCGAAACAGGCACATTGGATCGTGTAACAGGACATTGGTATCGAGTACGAACAATTTGATCGGGCCAGCGGTTTTCTTCTTTTTGATCGGAAGCGGCGCAGGCTGGCGCGCTGTTGGCGTTGGTATGACTTCGGCCACTACTTGGCGGGTATCTCGCTTGGCGTTGAGGGTGGGGGCGCTGATTGCTGGCGCCGACTCAAGCTTCACTCGGGATGCTGGAAGCAGTGCTTCGTCTCCCAAATCAGTGTTCAAGTGATTTTCGTCTTGCCGCACTTTTGATTTTGCAGCGCTCTTGGTTTTGGCCTTGATCGGGTTAGTGAAAGCTTGTTGTTGCAGCAGGGTGGCGCGCTTGGTGGGAACGGGGGGCAAGGGCATAGGGCGGTTGAGTTACGAATTAAGGATTGAAACCGGTCCCGCAAATAAAAAAGCCGCCTTGAGGCCAGGGCGGCTTTTGTACAGAGTGCTTGCTAGTTGCGAGGGCATAAGTTCATTATGCACCAAGGGTATGAAAAAAAGAGTCGAAAAATCAGGCCGCTTTTTTCAATGCCTTGACCGCTTTAAGAACTTCATCCACATGGCCAGGAACCTTCAAGCCACGCCATTCCGCCTTGAGCGTTCCATCCGTTCCGATCAGGAAGGTGCTGCGCTCGATGCCTTTAACTTTTTTGCCATACATGATCTTATTTTTGACCACGCCAAACATATGGCACATTTTTTCTTCAGTGTCGGCGATCAGTTCAAAAGGAAGTTCAAGCTTGCTTTTGAATTCATCGTGGGACTTCAAATTGTCGCGGGAAACGCCAAATACGGTGGCGCCAGCTTTGACAAAGTCTTTGTATTTGTCGCGGAACTGCATCGCTTCAGTGGTGCAGCCCGGGGTGTTGTCCTTGGGATAGAAATACATCACCAGGGTTTGCCCGATGTGAGATGTGTTGGTTACCTGGATGCCATTGGTGGCAGTCTCTTCAAATTCTGGAATGGGTTTGTTGACTACGATCGCCATATGCCTTGAATCTCTAGTGACTTGATGTCTGGTTAAATTGGTGGATGTGCGCCTTCAGGCGTCTTGTCTTTGCTGACTCCACTCACAGGCGAGTATTTTACTCTGAAATCAGGGTCTTAGGGTTTCCAAGGGGTAATCAACCTAGCAGCAAGGCGACAACGACTTTTCGCCCTTCGCTCGCCAGAATGTTGTAGGTGCGGCAAGCAGCTTGGGTGTCCATCGTTTCCAGACCAATTCGTTTGCTCATCAGGGGTGTGAGTAGGGCCGAGTGGGGGAAGCGAATAGTCTGGCCGCTGCCCAAAATGACCAGTTCGGCGTTCATTTGAGCGAGTTGGGTGAAATGGGATAAGTTGAGGTCATCAAAATCAGTCCCAGCCCAATCCAGTCGCTGACCATCGGAGCCGATCACCACGCTGCTGGTGATTTTTTCGCTGGCTACGCGTACCCAACCTGCTCCGTAGGCGCTGATAGAGGGGCCGTCAAATCGGTCGGGTTGGAGTTTCATGCGCAGGCGTTGAGGGGTTGAAATAGGCGTGGTATCAAATTGCCTTGGAACTGTGTTCAAATTATAGGTTTCTCTGCTACGAGAACCCGGGAGTGACTTTGAAAACTGTTCTTAAATCTAGCAAGCTGGCCAATGTCTGTTATGACATTCGCGGTCCTGTCATGGATCGTGCTCGTCAGATGGAGGAGGAAGGTCACACCATCATCAAGCTCAACATCGGCAATTTGGCGGTGTTTGGTTTTGAATCGCCTGAAGAAATTCGGCAGGACATGATTCGCAATCTGCCCAATGCGGCAGCGTACTCTGACAGCAAAGGGATCTTCACGGCGCGCAAGGCCGTGATGCAGTACAGCCAGGAACAGGGCATCAAGGGTGTAGGACTGGACGATATTTATTTGGGCAATGGGGCCAGCGAATTGATTGTGATGGCGACGAATGGCTTGCTCAACGATGGCGATGAGCTCTTGTTGCCGGCGCCGGACTACCCGTTGTGGACGGCGGCGACCAGCTTGTCGGGTGGCAAACCGGTGCACTACCTGTGTGACGAAGACAATGGATGGATGCCCAATCTGGCCGATATTCGGTCCAAGATTACGGCCAGAACCCGGGGAATTGTGGTGATCAACCCCAATAACCCAACGGGTGCCCTTTATTCGGACGAGTTGCTCAAGGCCATCATTCAGATTGCGCGTGAACACCAGCTGGTGTTGTTTGCCGATGAGGTTTATGACAAGGTCTTGTATGACGGCGCCAAACATACGGCCTTAGCCAGCCTGTCAGACGATGTGCTCACCCTGACCTTCAACTCACTGAGCAAAAGTTACCGCTCCTGCGGTTATCGGGCTGGCTGGATGGTGGTCTCGGGCGAAAAGAAGTTCGCACGTGACTACATCGAGGGCCTCAATATGCTGTCCTCCATGCGTTTGTGCGCCAATGTTCCTGGACAGTGGGCGATTCAAACTGCGCTGGGCGGCTATCAGACTATCAATGATCTGGTTTGCGAAGGCGGTAGGCTGAGGCGTCAACGTGATTTGGCTTATGAGCTGATCACCGCTATTCCCGGGGTGACTTGTGTCAAGCCCAGTGCGGCGCTCTATATGTTTCCCAGGCTAGACCCCAAGATTTACCCGATTGCAGACGATCAGAAGTTTATGTACGAGTTGCTGCAAGAGACCCGGGTGTTGTTGGTTCAGGGAACCGGATTCAATTGGCCGCAGACGGACCATTTCAGAATAGTTTTTCTCCCGCACGAAGACGATTTGCGCGAGGCTATCGCTCGTATTGCCAGATTTCTGGAAAATTATCGAAAAAACGCAGCCTGACACGCGTAGCGAACGCAGGTTGCAACTAACGCATTTCAAGATGAAATCTATTCAAGTCGGTTTATTAGGTATTGGTACGGTTGGTACGGGCACTTACACGGTGTTGCAGCGTAATCAGGAAGAAATCAAGCGCAGGGCTGGACGTGGCATTGAAATCACCATGGTGGCTGATCTCGATGTCGCCAAGGCCAGAGAGATCGTGGGCGCGAAAGTTCAGGTGGTGGCTGATGCACGCGCTGTCATCGCCAATCCCGAGATTGACATCGTCATTGAGTTGATTGGGGGTTATGGAATCGCCCGGACCCTGGTGCTCGAAGCTATTGAAGCGGGCAAGCATGTGGTCACCGCCAACAAAGCTTTGTTGGCAGTTCACGGCACTGAAATCTTTGAGGCCGCACGACGCAAAGGAGTCATGGTGGCGTTTGAGGCGGCGGTGGCTGGAGGAATCCCCATTATTAAATCCTTGCGCGAGGGGCTGACGGCCAACAAGATTCAATGGATCGCAGGCATCATCAATGGAACCACCAACTTCATCCTGTCCGAAATGCGGGACAAGGGTCTGGACTTCTCCGTGGTGCTCAAGCAAGCGCAACAGCTTGGCTACGCCGAAGCCGATCCAACTTTTGACATCGAAGGTGTGGATGCGGCGCACAAAGTGACCCTCATGTGTTCCATCGCATTTGGCATTCCGGTTCAATTCGACAAAGCCTATATTGAAGGAATCACCCGTCTTGGCGCGCAAGACATCCAATACGCTGAGCAATTGGGTTACCGCATTAAATTGCTGGGTATCACCAAACGCGCTGAGCATGGCATCGAATTGCGGGTTCATCCCAGTTTGGTCCCGGCCAAACGCCTCATCGCCAATGTTGAGGGTGCTATGAACGCGGTGATGGTGCAGGGCGATGCAGTAGGAACGACGCTGTATTACGGCAAGGGCGCGGGCAGTGAGCCGACCGCCAGTTCGGTGATCGCTGATTTGGTGGACATTGCCCGCTTGCATACGGCTGAAACGGCGCAGCGCGTGCCTTATCTGGCTTTTCAGCCCGATGCGATGAGTGATCTCAAGATTCTGCCCATGAGCGAAGTGGTGACCAGCTATTACCTGCGACTTCGAGTGGCCGATCAAGCCGGCGTATTGGCTCAAGTGACTGGTCTTATGGCACAAGCTGGCATCAGCATCGACGCGATGCTGCAACGCGAAGCTGATGAAGTGAGCACGGGTGAGCCAGGTGGGCAGCAGACAGACTTGATCATTCTGACGCACGATATCCGTGAAGGTACGATGAATGACACTTTAACCATGCTACAAAATCTGCCTACGGTGCTCCAACCCATTGTCCGAATTCGCAAGGAAGAGTTGGCCTGAGTTCGTGTTGACGAGGCTTGGGCTCGGTCACAGTTTCTTTTTTAATCTATGAAGTATTTGAGTACCCGTGGTCATGCTGACCGCAAGCGTTTTTGTGAAATTCTGCTCGAAGGACTGGCGCCCGACGGCGGTTTGTACTTGCCCGAACACTATCCTCAGGTCAAGTCGGAGACGTTGACGCGCTGGCGCAGTCTGTCCTACGCCGATCTGGCGTTTGAAATCCTGTCGCTCTACATCGACGACATTCCTGTACAAGACCTGAGAGCAATTTGTCACAAGACCTATACCGAAGCGGTATTTGGCACGTCGCAGATTGTTCCGCTCAGAAAGCTCGACAGTACGGCCAACGGTGCACTCACCGACGTCTACCTTGAAGCTTTGTCCAATGGCCCGACGCTGGCATTCAAGGACATGGCCATGCAATTGTTGGGCAATCTGTTCGAGTTTGAGCTAGGGCGTCGCGGCGAACAACTTAATATTCTGGGCGCAACCAGCGGTGATACCGGCAGCGCTGCTGAATACGCGATGCGGGGCAAACAGGGCGTGCGAGTTTTTATGACCAGCCCGCACGGCCGGATGAGCCCATTCCAGCAAGCGCAGATGTTTAGCTTGCAAGACGACAATATTCACAATCTGGCGGTGCAAGGTGTTTTTGACGATTGCCAGGATATTGTCAAAGCCGTCTCCAACGACTTGGCGTTTAAGCGCCAATACAAAATCGGAACGGTGAATTCGATCAACTGGGCGCGCTTGTTGGCTCAGGTGGTCTATTACTTCTCCGGTTATTTCCAGGCGACCCAGGCCACTGCCCCCTCGGCAGTGCCGGGGAGAGTCAGCTTTGCTGTGCCCTCGGGTAATTTTGGCAATATCTGTGCCGGTCATGTGGCGCGCATGATGGGCTTGCCAATCGAGACCTTGGTGCTGGCGACCAACGAGAATGATGTGCTTGACGAGTTTTTCCGAACCGGCGTGTACCGGGTACGCAGCAGCGTGGACACCCACGAAACGTCGAGTCCATCGATGGACATTTCCAAAGCGTCCAATTTCGAGCGTTTTATTTTTGACCTGTTGGGGCGCGATGCAGACCGGGTCTGCAAGATGTTTGCCGATCAACTGGGTGCCAGCGGCCAATTCGATTTGAGCGCAGATCCGGCCTTGCCGCTGGCCCAGCAGCGCTATGGCTTCGTCAGCGGTCGTAGCAGTCACGCTGATCGCTTGGCGACGATTCAAGACACCTACCAGCGTCATGGACTGATGATCGATCCCCATACCGCAGACGGCTTGAAGGTGGCACGCCAGAACCTGCAGACAGCGGTCCCCATGATCGTGTTGGAGACTGCTTTGCCGATTAAATTCTCAGCCACGATTGTTGAAGCTTTGGGGCTTGAACCCGGACGCCCGTCGAAGTTTGTCGGGATTGAAGATTTGCCCAAACGAGTGACCTTGATCAAGGCTGATGTGCTTGCCGTGAAAGCCTATATCGCCCAACAATGCACGCTAGCATGAAGTTGTATCAATCCAAAGGCATGAAATGAAGGTGGTTGGATTTGCTGGTTTCTCAGGTTCGGGCAAAACCACGCTGGTTGAGCGATTGATTCCGGCACTGCGTGCGCAGGGGCAACGGGTTTCAGTGGTCAAGCATGCACACCACAGCTTTGATATTGATCAGCCTGGAAAAGACACTTACCGTCATCGCCAGGCGGGTGCTTACGAGGTGGTTGTGGCGTCGAATCAGCGGCTCGCTCTGATTCGTGAGTTTGAACAACCAAGCGTTTTGACGGTACACCAATTGATTTCCGAATTGCAAACCGAGGTCGACTGGATCTTGGTTGAGGGCTTCAAACAGAGCGACTTGCCCAAGGTCGAGGTTTGGCGTCCTGCGAATGGAAAACCAGTGCGCTATGGCGAGGATAAGTTTGTGGTGGCGATTGCGACCGACGATCAGGGCGCTCTGCCGCATCCGACCGAACTGCCAATACTCGATCTCAATGATCCGAATGAAGTGGCACATTGGTTGTTGCGGCATCATGAGCGCTTTGAATACAGCATCAGGCCCTAAGATGAATACGACACGCCCCCAGCTGAAATCGCTGGCTGACGCTTGCACTGAGTTGCTGAACTTCGCTGTGCCCATGTCCGAACTGCAGGACATTGCAAGCTTCGATGCCGACGGCCGGGTGTTAGCACGGGATCTGATTTCTGAGCTCCATGTCCCGCCGCAGGACAATTCGTCTATGGATGGTTATGCCCTTCGGTGTCAAGATTGGGCCGATCCCGAGGCTGCTTTTCCGGTCTCACAGCGGATTGCGGCTGGAACCAGCGGCCAGCCCTTGCAGGCGCACAGTGTTGCCCGCATATTCACCGGTGCTCCGATCCCCCTGGGGGCTGATGCGGTGGTGATGCAAGAAGATTGCGAAGTCCTAAACGATGGTTCGAACCGCATTCGGATCAGGCAGCAACCTAAACCGGGGCAATGGATTCGACGTGCCGGAGAAGATGTCTCTCGTGCTGCGGTGGTCCTGTCCGAGGGCATGCGCCTGGGTCCAGCGGCCTTGGGAATGGCTGCCAGCATAGGTTTGAGTTCGGTGCCAGTGCGCCGGCAACCGCGTGTCGCACTTTTCTCGACCGGTGACGAATTGGTAATGCCGGGCGAAGTGGCTCCCGACCAGATGCCCGCTGGCGCGATTTACAACTCCAATCGGTTTTTCTTGCGTGCCTTGTTGCAACGATTTGGCTGTGTGGTGACCGATTTGGGGATCGTCCCGGATCGACTCGACGCCACGGTACAGGCCTTGCGTCAAGCTGCCGACCAACATGACTTGATCCTCACCAGTGGCGGTGTTTCTGTCGGGGAAGAAGACCACATCAAACCCGCTGTCCAGTCACTCGGCGAGCTTAATTTGTGGCAGATCGCCATCAAACCCGGAAAACCTTTTGCTTACGGACGAGTGCACCGGGCCAAGTCCGATGAATTCGCGCACTTCATTGGGTTACCGGGCAACCCAGTTTCAAGTTTCATCACATTTTTGTTACTGGTCCGCCCTTTTTTGCTCAAACTCCAGGGTGCGAATCAAACTGATGTGGCAGGCGTTAGCTTAGCGGCACACTTCGACTGGCCCCGGGCCGATAAGCGACGTGAATTCCTGCGGGTACGACGCAACGCTGCGGGCGGTCTGGATCTCTACCCCAACCAAAGTTCGGGTGTGTTGACGTCGGCCGTCTGGGGTGATGGGGTGGTGGATAACCCCCCGGGTCAAACCATTGCCAGGGGCGAGTTCGTGCGGTTTATTTCATTTGCGGAGTTGCTGGCATGAAGCTCAAACTGAAATATTTTGCGTCGATTCGGGAAACCATCGGGGTCTCGACCGAAGAGCGATCAACCACGGCACAGACCCTGGGTGAACTGCGCGATGAATTGATCGGCCAGGGAGGCGCCTATGCCTTGGCTTTGGCGCGTGGCAAAGCGGTTCGAATGTCTATGAATCAGCTGATGTGCGAGGAGTCCGCTGTATTGAGCGATGGCTGCGAAGTGGCTTTTTTCCCCCCTGTGACCGGGGGCTGAAACAATGAACGCCCGAGTTTCTATCCAAACCGCTGACTTCAACCTGGCTGACGAGGTGCAGGCCTTGCGCTTGGCTGACAGTCGAATCGGCGCAGTTTGTAGCTTTGTCGGCACCGTACGTGACCGTAACCGTATGTTGGCTAAAGCGCAGTCGAGTTCGCAAGTTGATTCAGACGCCCCCATTTTGTCGATGGAGCTTGAGCATTACCCCGGAATGACCGAAAAAGCCATCGAGTCCATGATCGATGAAGCGCAGCGGCGATTTGATATTTTTGGCGCTCGTGTGATTCACCGCGTGGGCGTGTTGCAGCCCCAGGATCAGATCGTTATGGTGGCCGTGACTTCGGCCCACCGGGGTGAGAGTTTTCAGGCCTGTGAGTTTTTGATGGATTACCTCAAGACACAGGCGCCGTTCTGGAAAAAAGAACAGACTGCACGTGGTTCGAGTTGGGTCGATGCCCGTGAAAGCGACGACAAAGCGTTGGCTAAATGGGGTCTGAAATCCCGCAATGCCTGAAAAAATGGTCAGACAAGAGACTTGAAAAAATGAAGATTGCGATCGTTGGTGGCGGCATAGCGGGCTTGGGTTTTGCGATGGCCTTGCATGCCAGAGGCATGGACTGCGATGTGTATGAAAGTGTCCCGCAAGTCAAGGAGCTTGGCGTGGGTATCACGTTGCTGCCCCATGGCATGCGCGAACTCGCCGGCCTGGGTCTGCAGCGCCAGCTAGAGGCCGTTGGCATCGAAAATGAAGAGAGTGTTTTTTTTAATCGTTACGGCCAGTTCATTTACCGTGAACCGCGGGGCCGTCACGCCGGCTACGCCATGCCTGAAATTGGCATTCACCGGGGCACCTTACACAAGCTGATGTTTGACGAAGCTGTCAAACGACTGGGAGCACATCGGATTCACACCGATCACCGTTGTGTGTTAGTCGAGCAAAGTGCTGCCAGTGCCAGCTTGCATTTTGTGAAAAGCTCCAATGGCCAGGCTTGGCCGCTGATACATGCCGACTTGGTGGTGGCTTGCGATGGTATTAATTCCACCGTTCGGCGTCAGTTCTATCCGGATGAAAAAGTCGCTTTCTCGGGTATCAACACTTGGCGCGGAGTGACCCGTCACAAACCGATATTGACGGGCAAAAGCTATATGCGGGTGGGATCGATTCAGACCGGCAAGATGGTGATTTACCCTATCGTAGACAACATCGATGGTGATGGGCTTCAGCTCATCAATTGGATGGCAGAAATTCAGCGCGATAACGACACCATGAATGACTGGAATCAGTCGGGCGATGTGAACGATTTCCTGAGCATCTTCAAAGATTGGAATTTCCCCTGGTTGGACGTGCCTTCGCTGATGCGCAATGCCCAGCAGATTTTGGAATACCCCATGGTCGACAAAGACCCGGTGGACCAATGGACTTTTGGCAGGGTGACCCTGATGGGGGACGCCGCCCACCCGATGTACCCGCGTGGCTCCAACGGCTCAGCCCAGGCGCTGATCGATGGACGAACTTTGGCCGACGAGTTAGGGCGTCAGTCGGGTGCTGGCGGCGATCCTTGCGCCGCTTTGTTGTCGTATGAAAAACTCAGGTTGCAGACCACGGCCAAAATTGTGCGCACCAATCGCACCTTGCCACCCGACAGCATCAACATACGGGTTGATGAACTCAGCGGCGGCAAACCATTCAAACATATTGATGATTTGATCAGTCAAGCCGAGTTGCGTCAGATGTCGGACGACTACAAAAAAATTGCTGGTTTTTCGCTCGAAGCACTCAAATCTGATTGAGTCTGCAACTCGGCAGCAGGCCGAAAGATCTGGTTTCGACCCACCGGTGTTTTGAGGTAAGTCAAAACCAGGAAGCGCCAAAGCCCTTGAAATAGGGCTGGGCAGCCCCAACTGAAGTTCCTGATGATTTGTGGGACAGGGCTGGCTGTGTACTATCCGCCGGGGCTGTCTACTCACCTTGAAGGATAGGCCATGCGAAGCGACAAACTCACCACCAAATTTCAAGAGGCATTGGCCGACGCGCAGTCTTTGGCGCTGGGCAATGACCACGCTTATATCGAGCCAGTCCATCTGCTGCTGGCCATGTTGCGCCAGGATGGCGGGCCGCGCGCTCTGTTGCAGCGCGCGGGCGTGAATGTTGCAGGGCTATCGGCTGCTGCAGAATTGGCCATCAAGAAATTGCCCCAAGTCCAAGGCCAGGAGCAGGTACAGATTGGACGCGATACGGTTAGCCTGCTACAAGCGTGTGAAAAAGAATCCATCAAGCGCGGCGACCAGTTTGTTGCCAGCGAGCTGTTTCTGCTGGCGCTGGCTGACAGCAAGTCTGAATTGGGCCGGTTGGCCAAAGACCTTGGCCTGTCGCGCAAGGCGATGGAGGCTGCCGTTGATGCGGTGCGAGGTGGGAAAAAAGTTGACAATGCCGATGCCGAGGAGCAGCGCGAATCACTCCAAAAATACTGCATTGATCTGACTGAGCGGGCCAGCCAGGGCAAGCTTGACCCCGTGATCGGGCGTGACGATGAGATTCGCCGTGCGATTCAGGTACTGCAACGCCGCACCAAGAACAACCCGGTTTTGATTGGTGAGCCCGGTGTCGGTAAGACCGCTATTGTCGAAGGACTGGCCCAGCGCATTGTGGCGGGAGAGGTGCCCGATTCACTCAAGGGCAAACGGGTGTTATCGCTCGACATGGCTGCGCTGCTGGCAGGGGCTAAGTTTCGCGGCGAATTTGAGGAAAGGTTGAAAAACGTTCTCAAAGATCTGGCCAAAGATGAGGGGCAGACCATTGTTTTCATTGATGAGCTTCACACCATGGTCGGCGCCGGCAAGGCTGAAGGCGCAATGGATGCCGGAAATATGCTCAAGCCTGCGCTGGCGCGTGGTGAGTTGCACTGCGTAGGCGCGACCACTTTGAATGAATACCGCAAGTACATCGAGAAAGATGCGGCCTTGGAGCGGCGCTTCCAGAAAATCTTAGTCGGTGAGCCCACGGTCGAGGCCACCATTGCCATTTTGAGGGGCTTGCAGGAAAAATACGAAGTGCACCACGGCGTCGAGATCACCGACCCAGCCATCGTCGCTGCGGCTGAACTGAGTCAGCGTTACATCACCGATCGATTTTTGCCCGATAAGGCGATTGACTTGATCGACGAAGCGGCAGCCAAAATCAAGATCGAAATCGATTCCAAGCCCGAGGTGATGGACAAGCTCGACCGGCGGTTGATCCAGCTCAAAATCGAACGCGAGGCGGTACGCCGAGAAAAGGACGAAGCCTCGCACAAGCGCTTTGGTCTGATCGAGGAAGAAATCATCAAATTGCAAAAAGAGATAGCCGACCTGGATGAAATTTGGAAGAACGAAAAAGCCCAGGCTCAGGGTTCAGCCCAACTCAAAGAAGAGATTGAAAAGGTCAAGTTCGACATAGAGGAACTGACCCGCAAGGGGGACTTCAACAAGCTCGCAGAGTTGCAGTACGGCAAGCTGCCCGAGCTAGACAAGCAATTGAAAGCGGCACAAATCAAGGAAGCCTCGCGCGACAAGGGCGCCGCCCCGCGTCTGCTGCGCACCCAGGTAGGGGCTGAAGAAGTGGCCGAAGTGGTGGCGCGTGCCACCGGGATTCCTGTGAGCAAACTGATGCAAGGTGAGCGTGACAAACTGCTGTTGATGGAAACCAAGCTGCACCAGCGTGTGGTGGGGCAGCAAGAAGCGATTGCGGCAGTCTCGCATGCCATTCGTCGCTCGCGCGCGGGCTTAAGCGATCCGAATCGACCCACCGGTTCGTTTTTGTTTCTCGGCCCGACCGGTGTCGGTAAGACTGAACTGTGCAAGTCTTTGGCCAGCTTTTTGTTTGATTCGGAAGCGCATTTGATCCGTATCGACATGAGCGAATTCATGGAAAAGCATTCAGTCGCGCGACTGATCGGCGCCCCTCCAGGCTATGTGGGTTACGAGGAGGGCGGCTATCTGACCGAGGCAGTACGCCGCAACCCCTACAGCGTGCTGTTGCTCGATGAAGTGGAAAAAGCCCATCCCGATGTCTTCAATGTGTTGCTGCAGGTGCTCGACGATGGGCGTCTCACCGACGGCCAGGGCCGGACGGTGGATTTCAAGAACACGGTAATCGTGATGACCAGCAATATCGGTTCACCCATGATTCAAGCCATGGTCGATCGGGAGCCTGAGGAGATCAAGGAGGCGGTCTGGGCCGAACTGAGGAATCATTTCCGACCCGAGTTTTTGAACCGGATTGATGAGACTGTGCTGTTCCACGCACTCAACGCCAGCCATATCGAGGCGATTGCCGCTATCCAGATCAGCTTGCTGCAACAGCGACTCAGTAAGATGGATTTGGTGCTTGACTTGTCTGCAGCGGCCATGGCCGAACTCGCCAAAGTCGGGTTTGATCCGGTGTTTGGTGCCAGGCCACTCAAGCGTGCCATTCAGCAAAGGATTGAGAATCCTCTGTCGAAGTTGTTGCTTGAGGGCAAGTACCTGCCCAAGGATGTCATCAAGGTGGAAGTGGATGCCATCCATGCGCCAGGCCAGTTCAGTTTCGGTCGAGCTCTGCCTTAAACCGCTGTCTTGGGTATCATCGACCCATGACATCAGCCACCCTCGTTTCATCGCCCTTGGATGGCGCTTCGTTCAAACAAGATGCCGCAGTGATTGGGTTGGTGGGACTGGCTCACGCCAGCTCACACTTCGCCCATTTGTTGTTGCCGCTGATGTACCCGGTGTTCATGAAAGAGTTCGGACTGAGCTTTTCTGAATTGGGTTTGCTGATGTCGGTCTTTTTTGTGGTTTCCGGCCTGGGCCAGGCATCAGCGGGTTTTGTGGTTGATCGTTTTGGAGCACGGCCTGTGCTTTATGGCTCGATGTCCATCTTCGTACTGGTTTGCTTACTGGCCTCGACTGCCACCGGGTATGCCTCTTTGTTGGCTGTGGCCGTGTTGCTGGGGCTGGCCAATTCGCCTTTTCACCCGATAGATTTCACCATCCTGAATCAGCGGGTTTCGCAGCATCGTCTGGGTCATGCCTTCAGTGCACACAGTCTGACTGGCAACCTGGGCTGGGCGCTGGCTCCTGTTTTTATGGTGGGTATCACGGCCATTTCCAGCTGGCGAACGGCCTATCTGGCGGCGGCTTTCCTTTATTTGGCCATTTTCATACTGCTGATACTTAAGCGTGAGCGGCTTCAGACCGACGTGGTGTTGCGCCACCCCAGCGACAAACCCGGACAGGATTTGGCTTTCATCAAATTGCCTGTGGTGTGGTTGTGCTTTGCTTTTTTTCTGCTGTCAACCATGACGTTGGGCATGGTGCAAAACTATTCAGTGTCCTTGTTGCAGGCCCTCTATGGTGTGAGTTTCGAAGCAGCAACCGTCACGCTGACAGCTTATCTTCTGTGTTCAGCCTTGGGCATCTTTGTGGGCGGATTTGTGGCAACCCGCCATCAGCAACACAGTGATCGGGTAGTGGCCAGTTGCATGACAGCAGGCGCGCTGCTGTTGGTACTTTGCGGCTCCACCTTACTCAGTGGCTGGGTCACGATGGTGGTTTTGGCGATCACCGGATTTGCCATTGGAATTGGCGGCCCGTCGCGTGACATGATGATCAAAAAAGCGACGCCCAAAGGGGCGACCGGCCGGGTCTATGGCTTGGTGTATTCAGGCTTCGATGTCGGTTTTGCGATTGCTCCCTTGCTGTTCGGGATGCTGATGGATAAACACTGGTACAGCGCCAGTTTCTTCGGCGCTGCCGTGGTCTTGCTGCTCAGCGTGTTTGCTGCGTTTGGGGTCGGGTCTAAAATCAAGACTCTGGCGCACCCTGCTTGAGTCCACTGGCGCCTTTGCCTGTGCGGGTTCAGATTTTGATCGCTTCAAGATCAATCCAGCGTCGCTCTTTCCAGCTTTCAAGGGCAGCCTCTACCAATTGCACCCCTTTGGCGCCTTCTGCCAGGGTCCAACGGTAGGGCTGGTTTTCCACCACGTGTCGAATGAAGTGTTCCCATTGAATCTTGAAGCCGTTGTCGTAGGCCTGTGAATCGGGTATTTCCTGCCACTGGTCGAAGAAATTCATGGTCTGTTTTTCGTCCGGGTTCCAGACTGGCCGCGGTGTTGCCACATGGGATTGGGCGCGGCAAGTTGACAGTCCAGCGACCGCAGAGCCGTGGGTGCCGTCTACGTGGAAAGTCACCAGATCATCCCGGCGCACCCGGGTGGCCCAGGACATATTGATTTGCGCAATCACGGGCTCACCGTTGTGGCCCTTGAGTTGAACGGTGGCGTAAGCTGCATCGTCGGCACTAGCAGGGTAAGGCTTTCCCTCTTCATCCCAGCGTTTGGGGATATGAGTCGTTCCCAGGCAAGATACGGACTGCACCTCGCCAAACAAGTTGTCCAGCACATAGCGCCAGTGGCACATCATGTCCAGAATCATGCCGCCACCATCTTCCTGGCGGTAGTTCCAAGATGGACGTTGAATCGGCTGCAGGTCACCTTCAAACACCCAGTAGCCAAATTCCAGCCTGACTGAAAGCATCCGACCAAAGAAGCCGGCGCGGCGCAGCATATCGAGTTTTCGCAAGCCCGGCAGAAACAGTTTGTCCTGCACCGCCCCATGTTTTAGCCCGGAGTCCTGTGCCATGCGGGCAATTTCAACCGCTTCATTCAGGTTGGTAGCAATGGGTTTTTCACAATAAACGTGTTTGCCAGCGCGGATCGCCTTGGCCAGCAAGGCTGGGCGCATCTGGGTGGTGCCTGCATCAAAAAAAATGGTATCGCTTGGGTTGGCCAGGGCGACGTCTAGATCGCTGCCCCAGCGGGTGATGCCGTGGGCTTTGGCCAGCGCTTCGATTTTTGCCGCATTGCGTCCGATGAGGATCGGATCAGGCATCACTTTGTCGCCGTTGGAAAGTGTCACACCGCCTTGGTTGCGAATGGCGATGATGGAGCGGATCAGATGTTGATTCAGTCCCATGCGTCCGGTCACGCCGTGCATGATGATGCCCAAGTTTTGGGTGGTCATAATTTTCTCCTGTGCGATTTATCGTTGTTGCTTTGCGCTGTCGAATTTAACTGAGGAATGGAATCCAGCAGGACTGCTTGGTTTTCGTCAACCGGGCTGTGTAGACTTGGGCCACTGACTCGCTACTACCGAAGTGATAATCAGCGCGGCACTTAGAAACAACAGGAAATCGAACATGTCAGTGAAAATTGCAGGCCATCTTCTGGTTGAAAGTCTCGTGGCGCAAGGCGTAACCCATGTCTTTGGCGTTCCCGGTGAAAGTTATCTGGCGGCGCTCGATGGCTTTCACGCGTATCGAGATCAGATTCGTTTTGTCATCAATCGGCAAGAGGGCGGTGCGGCTTACATGGCCGAGGCCCACGGCAAGCTGACCGGGCGGCCCGGTGTTTGTTTCGTGACGCGTGGACCGGGCGCCACCAACGCGTCGATCGGGGTTCATACGGCATTTCAGGATTCCACCCCCATGGTGCTGTTTGTAGGTGATGTGGCCAGCGATACACGCGATCGCGAAGCTTTTCAGGAAGTCGATTACAGCGTCTTCTTTGGACCCAGCACCAAGGGCATGGCCAAACGGGTCGAGCGAATTGATGATGCACGACGTATCCCGGAGTACGTGGCGCGGGCTTTTGCCACAGCCATGAATGGCCGTCCCGGACCGGTGGTGTTGGTCTTGCCTGAAGACATGTTGACGCATGAAGTCGATGTCGCGGTGATGCCTCGGGTGGTTGCGTCCGAAGCCTGCGCCTCACCGAAAGACCTCAATCAGCTGCGTCAGATGCTGCTGCAGGCCGAGCGTCCGTTGCTGATTGCCGGAGGCGGTGGCTGGACGCCACAGTCCGCCCAGGCCTTGCAGCGATTTGCTGAAAACTGGAACCTGCCGGTTGGCAATGCGTTTCGATTCCAAGACACATTTGACAACCACCACCCCCTATACGCCGGCGATGTTGGCATCGGAATCAACCCAAAATTAGCGATCAGTATCAGAGACAGTGATTTGATCGTAGCGGTTGGCCCTCGACTCGGAGAGATGACCAGCAGTGGTTACACCCTCTTTGACATACCTCGTCCTAAGCAGAAACTGATTCACATTCATGCGGGGGCCGAAGAGCTCAACCGCATCTACCAGGCCGATCTGGCGATCAATGCCAGCATGAACGTGGCCGCTGTGGCGCTGGAGTCTATGGAGATTCCTGACAGCGTGGTTTGGACGGAATGGGCCAAGGCTTGCAACGCCGATTACCTGGCTAATTTGCAGCCGCAAGTGCTGCCGGGCGCCATGGATATGGCGGCACTGGTGGCTACTTTGCAAAAGCATTTGCCAGCGGATGCTGTGTTGACCAATGGGGCCGGCAACTTTGCCAGCTGGATGCACCGCTTTTTCAAGTACACCAGTCTGAGTCGCGGCCACAAGACGCAGCTGGCGCCGACCAGCGGCGCAATGGGCTATGGCGTCCCAGCGGGCATTGCTGCTGCTATCACCACTGGGCGAACCGTGTTTACCATTGCCGGCGATGGCGACTTCTTGATGAACGGGCAAGAATTGGCCACGGCTGTGCAATATGGTGCAAAGACCATCATTGTTTTGCTCAATAACAGCATGTTTGGGACGATCCGGATGCACCAGGAGCGCGAATATCCCACCCATGTCAGTGGTTCAAGTTTGAGCAACCCCGATTTTTCTGTACTGGCGCGGGCTTATGGCTATGCCGGTGTCCGCATCAGTCGCACGGATGAATTTGAGCCTGAATTGCTGGCCGCCTTGAAACGAGAGCAGGGCACGCTGATTGAAGTCATGTTGGACCCAGATGTGATCTCGACGCGCGTCACTTTGTCTGCCATCACCAAGACGGCCTTGGAAAATCAGAAGGGTCGTTAAGGGTTCAGCATCAAGTTTTAATGCATAAAAAAAGGCCGACGCATGTCGGCCTTTTTTACAGATGAAAAATCGGTTGAACGATTACTTCAGGTGTTTGCCGATCAGGCCGGCCATCTCGAACATCGACACTTGAGCTTTACCGAAAACGTCTTTCAGCTTGGCATCAGCATTGATCATGCGTTTATTGACGGCGTCTTGCAGCTTGTTCTTCTTGATGTAAGCCCACAGTTTGCTGATCACTTCCGTGCGTGGCAGCGGGCTAGAGCCCACCACGCTACCCAGAGCGGCGCTTGGGGTCAGGGGCTTCATGAAAGCCGCATTAGGAGTCCGCTTTTTAGCCGGCGCTTTTTTTGCAGCGACTTTTTTGGCGGGTGCTTTTTTCGCTACTACTTTTTTAGCAGGTGCTTTCTTGGCTGGCGCTTTTTTAGCTGGCGCTTTGGTCGCAGCTACTTTTTTGGCTGGAGCTTTTTTCGCTGCAGCTTTCTTTGCCGGTGCTTTTTTTGCCGGTGCTTTTTTTGCAGTTGCCATGATTGATTTTCCTTCTAGAAGTTGATTAACCACCAATGAAAAACAGGTTCTTCACTGGCAAAACGGATGCTACTGGAGAAAAAACCGATTTCATAGAGAAAAATGACTTATTTCACTCTGAACTGTTGTTTTTAGATCGTTCAATTTCAGTCGGTTTCTCCTCTGGCGAGGACAAGTGTTCAGCTTTAAGCCGCTCAATGCGGCTTGGGTAGGCTCAATCAAGATCGGTTTTGGCCTGATTTGTGGTGTTTTTCGTGGGCGTAACTGGCCAAAATAATGCCTAACAAGGCCACGGCGAAAGCCATCCACTGCAAGCGGTTGAGGGTTTCCCCCAGTAGGGTCACGCCGACCAGCAAGGCTGAGGCGGGTAGCATGACGGTGAAAACCCCACTTTGCGCTGCTTTGACACTGCGCAAGCCAGTCATCCACAGCCAAACGCTCCATACACTTGCCGCCAAGGCGTAGAACAGCAACAGCGCCCAAGTCGCAGGCTCTAGCGCCATGAAATTGAAGTCCAGCGCCAGGTAGAGCCCCGCAGGCGTCATCAGCACCAAGCCCCAGAGGTTGATGAGGGCGGCAATGCGCTTAGGGCCCAGGCTCTGGGTTAGCTTTTTCCCGATCACCGCATAGCTGGCTTCACAAAGCGCCGCTGCGAACAGCAACAAGGGACCCAGCAGTCCCTGCGAAGGCGCTGCGGACCCGGGTGTTGCAGGGCCAGCCATCAGCCCCATCGCCACAACGGAACAAAAGATGGCCAAAACCAGAGGCCAGCTCAAGCGTTCCCGCAGGAAAACCCAGCTCAGTGCAGCGACCAAGGCTGGAATCGAGGCCATGATGACGCCTGCTGAGACGGCGCTGCTTAGGCTGATGCCGTAGAGCATGAAGATGGAGAACAGAAAATTTCCGAGCAAAGCTTGCAGAAACAAGAGGCGTCGGGTTGATGGGTTGAGCTTGACTTCGTTACTCGGCTTGGGTAGCCAGTGCAACATGGCCAATGCACCGATTCCAAAGCGTAACCAAGCCAGCAAAAAAACAGGAAGCACCGCTACCAAGGGCTTGGACAGGGCAACGTAGCTGCCCACCAGCGCCATGCTCAGAGCAAGACAGCCGTAAGCCAGGGCTTTGGGGGGCGCGATGTTCATGCGTGGTATAGGATTGCAGCAAGGGCTTGCCGATCATGCCTTAAGAGCGCCTGGACACAACCGTTAAAATTCAACGATGATTCAGATAACACTTCCAGATGGTTCTCTTCGCGACTATCCCGGCCCAGTCACGGTGGCCGAAGTCGCCGCCTCTATTGGTAGCGGTTTGGCCAAGGCCGCTTTAGCAGGTCAAGTCAATGGCGTGGTGGTCGATACCAGCTTTCAAATTCAGACCCACAGCGCGCTGTCCATCATCACGGCCAAAGATGCCCTGGGGCTCGAAGTCATCCGTCACTCCACAGCGCATTTGCTGGCCTATGCAGTCAAGGAGCTGTTCCCTGAGGCGCAGGTCACGATTGGCCCAGTCATTGAAAATGGTTTCTTTTATGATTTTTCGTACAAGCGCCCATTCACGCCCGAGGATTTGACGGCGATTGAAAAGCGCATGATGGCTTTGGCCGCCAAGGATGAACCAGTGAGCCGCCGAGTCCTGCCGCGCGATGACGCCGTGGCTTATTTCAAGGGCTTGGGCGAGCACTACAAGGCCGAGATCATTGCCAGTATCCCTGCCGGCGAAGACGTGAGCTTGTACCGTGAAGGCGGCTTCGAGGACCTGTGCCGTGGCCCCCACGTCCCTAGCACCGGCAAGCTGAAGTTTTTCAAACTGATGAAAGTCGCTGGCGCCTATTGGCGTGGGGATCATCGCAACGAAATGCTGCAGCGGATTTATGGCACGGCTTGGGCCAGCAAGGAAGAGCTGCAGACCTACCTGACCCAGCTCGAGGAGGCGGAAAAGCGCGACCACCGAAAACTGGGGCGCGAACTTGATTTGTTCCACATCGACGACCATGCGCCGGGTCTGGTGTTCTGGCACCCCAAGGGCTGGACCTTATGGCAGGGTGTCGAGCAGTACATGCGCCGTGTCTACCAGGACAATGGCTACCAAGAAGTCAAAGCGCCACAAATCATTGACAAAACGCTGTGGGAGAAAACCGGTCACTGGGACAAGTACCGGGAAAACATGTTCACCACCGAGAGCGAGAAGCGCGAATACGCGCTGAAACCGATGAACTGCCCGGGGCACATCCTGATTTACAAACAGGGTATTAAGAGTTACCGGGATTTGCCTTTGCGCTATGGTGAATTTGGTCAGTGTCACCGCAACGAACCTTCAGGCGGGCTGCACGGCATCATGCGGGTACGCGGCTTCACCCAGGACGACGGACACATTTTCTGTACCGAAGATCAAATACTCGGTGAATGTGTGGCTTACACCGACTTGTTGCAGAAGGTTTATGCCGATTTTGGGTTTCACAACATCATTTACAAAATTGCGACCCGGCCGGCGCAACGTATTGGCAGCGATGAAGTCTGGGACAAGGCGGAAGCTGCCCTGGTGGAGAGTCTGCAGCGTTCGGGTTGTGGGTTTGAAATTGCCGCAGGCGAGGGGGCTTTTTACGGGCCGAAGATCGAATACACGCTGAAGGACGCAATTGGCAGGCATTGGCAGTGCGGCACGATGCAGGTGGATTTTTCTATGCCCGAGCGGCTTGATGCCGAATACGTGGGCGAAGATGGAGCCCGCCATCGACCCGTGATGTTGCACCGCGCCATCGTCGGTAGCCTTGAGCGATTCATCGGAATTTTGATTGAGGAACACGCCGGAGCACTGCCCACTTGGCTGGCGCCAGTGCAGGTAGCGGTGCTCAATATCACTGACGCGCAGGCCGATTATTGTCGTGAAATTGCAGAAAAATTGAAAAAATCTCTGCCAAATCAAGACCTTAGAGTCATCACCGATCTGCGGAACGAGAAAATTACGTATAAAATACGCGAGCATTCAATGCAGAAGCTGCCTTTTATCCTGGTTGCAGGTGACAAGGAGAAGGCAGCAGGTGCTGTTGCAGTGCGCGCCCGGGGCAACCTTGACCTCGGTGTGATGTCTCTCGATGCATTCGTGCAAAAAATCGCAGAGGCCATTACGAACAAGTCCATTGTCTAAGCCTATAAATCGGCCTGATCGTGAATTGACCGCGTGCATTGGACAGTTATCGCCACGGGTTTGTGGCAACTATTGTGAAGGATTGAGTCATCGCTACTGAAATTCGCGACCGCCGTCAACGCGAGGAACGTAAACATCGTCTGAACCGTGAAATCATGGCCCCTGAAGTCCGCTTGTCGGGGCCGGAAAATGAACCGCTGGGAGTGGTGAGCCTGTACGAGGCGCTACGACTGGCAGGTGAGGCCGATGTTGATCTGGTTGAAATTTCCGCTACGGCGAATCCGCCGGTCTGTCGTTTGATGGACTACGGAAAATTCAAATACCAGGAGCAAAAGAAAGCGGCAGAAGCGAAGTCAAAGCAAAAAGTGATCGAGGTCAAGGAAATTAAATTCCGACCCGGCACCGATGATGGCGACTACAACATCAAGTTGCGTAATATCAAGCGATTTCTTGATGATGGCGATAAATGCAAGATCACGCTGCGCTTTAGAGGCCGCGAGATCACGCACCAGGAAATTGGTATGGCGCTGCTGAACCGCATGCGCGCCGAGTTGGCAGATCTGATCGTCGTTGAGCAGTTCCCCAAGCTCGAAGGTCGGCAGATGGTCATGATGATTGCGCCGGGCAAGAAGAAGCCTGGTGGCGGTGCACCCAAGGTGGTGGCCGAAGCGGGTTGAAGTTTTTTGCCACTGGTTGGTCCAGTGGCAGATGACAAGGCTGAAAGGCCTTGTATCGGGTGGCGAACTATTAGCTCGTCACCAGAAAAGTGGTGAATTAAAATCTCGCCACAAGAAGTGGCTCGGGGCCAACAAGTCTGGGATAGGTTTCCAGACGCCTCACGAGCACAATGAAAAGGAGCATGAAATGCCCAAAATGAAGACCAAGAGCAGCGCGAAAAAACGCTTTCGCGTTCGTCCCGGTGGCACCGTCAAGCGCGGTCAAGCCTTCAAACGTCACATCCTGACCAAGAAGACCACCAAAAATAAACGCCATTTGCGCGGTGCAGTTGCAGTGCATGAGACCAATATGGGTCACGTGGCACAGATGCTGCCTGGCTTTGGTATTTAATTAACGACGAACAAGGAGTAAACACATGCCTCGCGTCAAACGTGGTGTAACGGCTCGCGCCCGCCACAAAAAAGTTCTGGCTCTTGCCAAAGGTTTCCGCGGTCGCCGCGGTAATGTATTCCGTATTGCCAAAGAGGCGGTGATGAAGGCTGGGCAATATGCCTACCGTGATCGCCGCACCAAAAAGCGTGTTTTCCGTCAGTTGTGGATTGCCCGTATCAACGCGGCAGCGCGTGAATGTGGCCTGACCTACAGCCAGTTTGCCAACGGTCTGAAGAAAGCTTCGATCGAGATTGACCGCAAAGTACTGGCCGACATCGCTGTGCACGATAAAGCGGCTTTTGCTGGCATCGTGGAGCAGGTCAAGGCCAGACTGGCTGCCTGATAGAGACGTCCCTCTGCCGCGGAAGTAGCAGTTGACACACAGAATGAGGGCTAGAGCTTGATAAAAGCTTTAGCCCTTTTTCATTTGAAACGAAGAACCGGTCAGAACCTATGAATGACTTGAACGCCATCGTTGAAAGCGCTATCGCTGCTTTTTCCCAGGCGCCCAACCCGGCTGAGCTGGAAAATGCCAAGGCCGTTTACCTCGGCAAAGCAGGTCGCATCACTGAGTTGATGAAGGGCATGGCTGCCTTGAGCGTCGAGGAGAAGAAGTCCCGCGGTGCAACCATTAATCAAGCCAAGCAGGCAATTGAGGCTGGCTTGACGCAGCGGCGTCAGGCACTGGCTGAGGCTGAACTGCAAGCCCAGTTGCAGGCCGAGGCATTGGATGTGACCCTGCCGGGCCGCTCGCGTGGGACAGGCGGGCTGCACCCGGTGTCGATCACGCTAGAGCGAATCGAAGGAATTTTTGGCTCCATGGGCTTTGACGTGGCGCAAGGGCCGGAGATCGAAACCGACTGGTTCAATTTCACCGCTTTGAATACGCCTGAAGATCACCCTGCGCGTTCGATGCACGACACTTTCTATGTTGAAGGTGGCTCGACCAGTGCACCGAATCTGCTGCGCACCCACACCAGCCCGATGCAAATCCGCTATGCGGTGCAACACGTTAAACGGCATCGTGCTTTGTTGGATGCGGGACAAGCCATGCCTGAAATCCGTGTGATCGCACCTGGACGCACCTACCGGGTGGACAGCGATGCCACCCATTCGCCGATGTTCCACCAATGTGAAGGGCTGTGGGTGGGGGAGAATCTGAGCTTCAAGGACTTGAAATTTGTTTTTACGGATTTCTGCCGAACTTTTTTCGAGAGCGACGACCTGGTACTGCGGTTTCGCCCCAGCTTCTTCCCTTTTACGGAGCCCAGTGCCGAGATCGATATTCAGTTCCAAAGTGGTCCGCTGGCCGGTCGCTGGTTGGAAGTCGCTGGTTCTGGCCAAGTCCATCCCAACGTGATTCGCAACATGGGGCTCGACCCCGAGATTCACGTCGGTTTTGCTTTTGGTATGGGTCCCGATCGTTTGACCATGCTGCGGTATGGCGTGAGTGATTTACGCCTGTTTTTCGATGGTGATATCCGTTTTCTGTCGCAATTCAAATAAAGTACTTTGCGGGACAAGCAAAAGCCCTGGTTGTGCCGAACCTGTCCCTAACTGATTAAAGACTATGCAATTTCCTGAATCTTGGTTGCGTGAATTCTGTAACCCGGCCCTGAGCACCGAGCAATTGGCTGAAACGCTCACCATGGCGGGTCTAGAAGTCGAAGAAATGCGACCCGTTGCGCCGCCATTCACACAAGTCGTGGTCGGCGAAATCATGCATACGGCGGTGCATCCGAATGCGGATCGCCTGCGGGTTTGCCAGGTTGATGTCGGCGCCGCGAGTCTCGATGCGGCGGGCAACAGCGTACTTCTGAACATCGTATGTGGCGCCCCCAATGCACGGGTTGGTATCAAAGTGCCCTGTGCCTTGGTGGGCTCAGCGTTACCCCCGGGGGCCGATGGAAAACCTTTGCTCATTAAGCTGGGGAATTTGCGTGGCGTTGAAAGCCAGGGCATGTTGTGTTCGGCGCGAGAACTCAAGATTTCTGAAGAGCAGGGCGGTTTGCTCGAGCTCGCCCCCGATGCGATCGTGGGTCAGAGCATCAGGGACCATTTGCTGCTTGACGACACCTTGTTCACGCTCAAGCTGACACCCAATTTGGCGCATTGTTTGAGTGTTTATGGCGTGGCCCGTGAGCTCTCGGCCCTGACCGGTTCACCCCTGTTGCAGCTGAATTTTCCGGTTGTCAAAGTAGCTTGCCCGGATACCCTGGCGGTCAAGGTCAGTGCTGCAGACTTGTGCGGCCGCTTTTCAGGCCGCGTGCTGCGGCATGTCAACCCTAAAGCCAGTACTCCACCGTGGATGGTTGAACGTCTAGCGCGTTGTGGTCAGCGCAGTGTTACGGCGCTGGTGGATATCTCCAATTACGTGATGTTCGAGCTGGGTCGCCCCAGCCATATTTTTGATCTTGACAAAATCCACGGTGGTTTGGAGGTGCGTTGGGCGCGGACCGGTGAGCAGCTTAAGCTGCTCAATGGAAACACCGTAACGCTCGACGAGCAAGTCGGGGTGATTGCTGACGCGGTCCAGGTCGAGTCCCTGGCCGGCATCATGGGTGGCGATGCTACGGCGGTGTCGGATGAAACCCGCCATGTTTACGTGGAGGCGGCCTTTTGGTGGCCCAAGTCGATTGCGGGTCGATCACGTCGCTACAACTTTTCTACCGATGCTGGCCATCGTTTTGAGCGCGGGGTCGACCCCAACCTGACAGTGGAGCATATCGAGCGCATCACCCAACTGATTCTTCAGATCTGTGGCGGGGCGGAGACGGTTTGTGGCCCGATCGATGATCTGGTGGTGAATCTGCCGCCGACGCAGAGCGTGACGTTGCGCGTTGCGCGTGCCGCCAAAATCATCGGTATTCCTGTAACCCAAGCGCAATGTGTTGATGTGTTCAATCGTTTGGGCCTGCCTTTGACGCAGTCGGAAGGGCTGATTCAAGTTAGTCCACCGAGTTACCGCTTTGACTTGCAAATCGAAGAAGACCTGATCGAAGAAGTGGCGCGGCTGATCGGCTACGACCAGTTGCCCCATACCCCACCGCAGGCACCGATCGCTGCAAAAATGCGGCTTGAAGGGGAACGCAGTCCATTCGCCGTGCGCCATGCAATGGCGGGCTTGGGTTATCAAGAAACCATTAATTTCAGCTTTGTCGACGAGCGTTGGGAAACCGAACTGGCAGGCAATGCCAACGCGATCAAACTGCTCAATCCGATTGCCAGCCAAATGAGTGTCATGCGCTCGACACTGTTGGGCTCCTTGTTGCAGGTCTTGAAATTCAACCTCGACCGCAAAGCTCAACGGGTTCGTGTCTTTGAACTGGGCCGGGTGTTTTTGCGCGATGCTTCGGTCAAGAACAGCGACAGCACGGTCGAAGGATTTAACCAGCCCATGCGCCTGGCTGCCATGGTGTGTGGCAGTGCTGATGCCTTGCAATGGGGTGGGAAAGAGCAGGGCACGGATTTCTTTGACGTCAAGGGTGACGTAGAGGCGTTGCTTGCACCCTTGAAGCCTACTTTCGAACCCGACCAACACCCGGCCATGCATCCGGGACGTTGTGCCAAGGTGTTGCTGAGCGGACGTGAGATTGGTTATGTTGGTGAGTTGCATCCGCGCTGGCGTCAGTCCTACGAATTGAGTTCGGCGCCGCTGATGTTTGAACTCGATCTCGACGCTGTACTTCAACGCGAAGTTCCCGTCTTCATGCCTGTGGCTAGGCAGCAAGCGGTTGAGCGCGATATTGCCGTTGTCGTGGCCGAAACCGTCAGCCATGCCGCATTGATGCAGTCCGTCTGGTCAGCGCCGACTCAGGGCTTGTTGCGCGATGCGGTTTTGTTTGATGTTTACCGTGCTAAACCTAAAGTGGTTTCTGAGCAAGCGCTGGGCGCTGCACTCGGCCACAGCGAGAAGAGCTTGGCGGTTCGTTTGACGCTGAATCGGGACGAGCCTGGTTTGAGCGAAGATGAAATTGAAGTGACGGTGCAGGCGGTGATTGCACAATTGCAGTTGGATCTGGGTGCTCGGCAACGGGCGTAACAGGAGTCTTGACCTATGGACGAGTTCGAGGGAAATATGGAAATAACGGTAGAGAGTTTAGAGACCCAGGCGCTGACCAAGGCGCATCTTGCTGAATTGTTGTTTGAGAAAATTGGACTCAATAAACGTGAATCCAAAGATATGACCGAGGCTTTTTTTGACTTGGTGGCACAAAGCCTGGTCGAAGGCGATGATGTCAAACTATCAGGGTTTGGAAATTTCCAGATTCGAACCAAGGCCCCTCGGCCAGGTCGCAACCCAAGAACCGGCGAAGCGATACCGATCCAGGCTCGGCGGGTCGTAACTTTTCACGCCAGCCACAAGCTCAAAGCACAAATCCAGGATCAGGGACGTTAGCCGCAGTCTAGGGTTTGACTGCTATTATTTTTTTTAATCACTGTTCAGCTAGCAAGCTTGTAAAACTTAGAGTAACCTTGCAACTTTCCCTGCTACGACCTTGATTTCAATGGAGAAAGCCCTCCCACCGATCCCTGTTAAACGCTACTTCACCATCGGTGAAGTGGGCGACCTGTGTGGTGTCAAGCCGCACGTGCTTCGCTATTGGGAGCAGGAATTTACGCAGTTGAGGCCAATGAAACGGCGCGGCAACCGGCGCTACTACCAACACCATGAGGTGTTAATGATCCGCAGAATTCGAGACTTGCTGTATGACCAAGGATTCACCATCAGTGGCGCACGCAATAAGATGCACGAATTACTCCAAGTCGAGCGTGATCGACGGCGCAACGGCGAAGTCAGGTTAGAGGGTGTCGATATGGCCGACATGGAAGGCGGGGAGTCGGATTCTGAGCTAGAGATGTTGTTTGAAGAGGGGCCTGAATTGGCACCCGATCAGTTCTTGGCTTTGCGCCGTGAGCTGCTTGAAATTCGTGATCTGCTGCACGCCGTGGTCTGAAGCTCGACCATCTTCACCAGCTATAATGCGAAGCTTATCGGTGTGTGGCGCAGCCTGGTAGCGCACTTGCATGGGGTGCAAGGGGTCGAAGGTTCGAATCCTTTCACACCGACCAATAAACAAAAGGGTTAGCAGCTTGCTAACCCTTTTTGTTTGCTGCGCTGAAAAAGTAAATTTAGGGCTAACTCAAGAGGGAAGTCGATATGCTTGTTCTGCCGCAACTGACAATTCACTCGATCAAGGCCGTTGGGGTTCTGGTTCCCATGGCCCGACCTTTGGGCACCAGTGCCCTGACGATCACACATGCCCCATTGATGTTGATCGATCTGCTGACAGAAGAGGGCATCACCGGCCGTTCGTATTTGTTTTGCTACGTGCCTTCGGCGGCTGGCGCCATTCAACATATCCTGGCAGATATTTCCACGCGACTGAAGGGCAAGAAGTTAGCCCCGCTTGAAATCAACCAGATGCTGAATCAGGCGTTTAGGCTGATTGGCTTGCGAGGCCTGGTGTCCATGGCCATTGCTGGTGTGGATGTGGCCTGCTGGGATGCCATGGCGCAGGCCACCCAAATGCCTTTGGCCACCTTGCTGGGTGCATCGCCGCGCGAGATGACAGCCTACAACAGTTGTGGCCTAGGTTTGATGGAGGCCCAGGCCGCCGCTGCCGAGGCCCTTGAACTTTTGGAAGGTGGATTTTCGGCCGTCAAGCTGAGGCTGGGCAGAAAAAATGCAAAAGATGATTTGCTCGCTGTCCGAGCTGTACGCAAGGTGTTGCCCGATGACATTGAACTCATGGTGGACTTCAATCAGGCCTTGTCCTTGCCCGAAGCCATCAGACGCTGCAAGATGATCGACGATGAGGGAATTTACTGGATCGAAGAACCGATTCGTCACGACGATTACGCCGGCTATGCCCAACTATCCAGGGTATTCAAGACGCCGATGCAGTTTGGAGAGAACTTTACCGGACACTTTGCCATGGCCGAAGCGATCCAGGCCCAATCATCCCACCTCATGATGCCGGACTTGGAGCGAATCGGTGGCGTCACAGGCTGGCTCAAAGCGGCTGCCCTGGGTGCGGCTGCAGGCATTGAGATCTCGACCCACCTGTTCCCCGAAGTCAGCGCCCATTTGCTGGCCGTCACGCCAACAGCGCATTGGTTAGAGTATGTGGATTGGGCCAACCCGATATTAAAAAACCCACTTGAAATCGTCGAAGGAAAAACCAAACCACGCGCTGACCCTGGAACAGGAATCGAGTGGAATGAAGACGCAGTGGCGAAATATAAAATTTAATTTTTAAGTGGAAAAGGTTGGAGTATGAAGATATTGATCGTTGGAGCTGGTGGTATTGGTGGCTATTTTGGTGCCAAGCTGATGCAGGCGGGTGCCGATATAAGTTTTTTGCTCAGAGATAAACGTCACAAGTTGATCCAGGCTCAGGGGCTCACCGTTGAGACCCCCAAGGGGAATTTCACCGTTCAACCCAAGTCCTTAACGGCCGATCAGCTTGAGTCCGATTACGACTTGATTATTTTGGCGCCCAAAGCGTTTGATTTGGAAGACTCTTTGAAGTCTCTGGCCCGTGCCAGTACCCAAGGGGTATTGCTGCCATTTTTGAACGGACTCTCCCATATCGAAGCCTTGGATCGGCAGTTTGGCAAAGCCAGGGTGATGGGTGGCGTGGCGCATATCGCGGCCATGATCACGGACACGGGTGCGGTCAAGCAGCTGACTGACTTGCACATGCTGACCGTCGGACACCGAGCACCAGAGCATGAGGCATTAGCCCGTGCATTCATCGGCTTATGCAAACAAGCCGAGTTCGATAGCGCCTACAGCGAAAATATCGAACAGGTGCTGTGGGATAAATGGGTTTTCCTGGCCAGCCTGGCGGGCATGACCACCTTGTGCCGTGGCGCAGTGGGTGAAATCGTCGCCACGCCTTATGGGGCCGAATTAAGCCTGGCGATGTATGAGGAGTGCTGCTCGATTGCCAAGGCTTGTGGCCATGCGATCGGCGATACACCCAGAGCCAAGGCCAGTGAGATGCTGACCAAGGTGGGTTCGCCGTTTACCGCCTCTATGTTGCGCGACCTGATTTCTGGACAAAGGACTGAGCACGAGCATATCTTGGGTCAGATGATCAGCAAGGGCGATCAGGCCAGTGAGGGTTGTCAGCTGCTCAAAATGGCCTATACCCAGATTGCGGTGGCTCAGGCCAAGAACGCCGGGCCGCATGGAGCGGCTTGAGCGTTGATGGTTCAGCCCGGTTTGATCTGGGCTTTCTCAACCACTTCTTTCCAGCGTGTCTGCTCACGGGCTATGAAAGCGGCGTATTCGCTGGGGGGGCCGCCTCCGGCTGTGGCGCTCTCGGCGGCAAAGCGGGAAACGATTTCGGGTGATTTCAAGACCTTGGCTGCTTCCTGTTGCAGTTTGTTGATGATCTCCACCGGGGTGCCGGAGCGGACACTGATCCCGTACCACTGAACCGTTTCGAAATCCTTGTAGCCGTTTTCAGCAACCGTCGGTACGTCTGGCAGAACCGAAATTCGTTCGCGCGTTCCCACTGCAATGGCGCGCAGCAGACCGCTTTGAATATGCGGCAGCAGGGCCGGGGTACCCGCCGAGAACATCTGAATCCGACCCGCCAGCACATCGTTGAGGGCCGGCCCGGTACCCCGGTAAGGGATGTGCGTGATGAACATGCCGGTCGCTAATTTCAAAGCTTCCATTGCCAGATGACCGGCACTGGCGTTGCCCGCTGATGCGTAGTTCATCTGTCCAGGGCGCGACTTGACATAGGCCACCAGCGACTTGAAATCCTTCACCGGGACGTCCTTGTGCACCACGAACAGGCTGGGAACGCGGGACAAGAGCGTAACGGGGGCAAAGTCCTTGTTAACGTCAAAGCCACTGTCAGGATATATGAGCGGATTCACGGCCAATGAACCGATGTGGCTCATGATGATGGTGTAGCCGTCAGCCGGCGCGCGCAGCACCTCTTGCATGGCGGGCACGCCGCCGCCGCCGCCTTTGTTGTCGATGACAAATTGCGTGCCGGTTTGTTTCGTCATCTCGACCGCAACGGCGCGGGCAATGATGCTGGAAGTGCCGCCCGGTGCAAAGGGAACGACCCAGCGGATCGGCTTGTTGGGCCAGGCACTTTGTGCCGCACTGGACAGACCTTGCAAGCCGAGGCCGGCTGCGCCCAGCCATTTCAAGTAATCACGGCGCAATAGAGAAGAAGATGCTTGGTTCATAGTGACGAATTTTACGACCAGAGCCCGCCGATCAAGCTGTTACTATTTCCCCCGACAAAAAATAAACAGGGGAGATCAGGACATGCTCAGTTATTTGGCAGCCGGCCTGCTATGGGTCAGCAGTATCGCAAGTCCCTGGCAGGGCGCTGCTTGGGCGCAAACTTATCCGAACAAACCCGTCAAGATCCTGGTGGGATTCACCCCGGGCGGTGGGCCAGACATCACGGCCCGGCTTATTGCGCAAAAACTCAGCGAAAGCTGGAAGCAACCGGTGTTGGTGGAGAACCGGCCCGGTGCGGGCAGCAATATCGCAGCGCAGGCCCTGGCCAATGCCGCACCCGATGGCTACACCTTGTTGTCAGTTTCATCGGCCCACGCCGTGGCGCCAGCCATCTACTCAAAACTGCCCTTTGACAGCCAGAAGGATTTTTCCGGCATCAGTCTGACGGCCACGGGCCCCGCGCTGGTCATCGTTTCACCCAGTTTGGGTGTCAAGTCAATGGCCGAGCTGATTGCCTTAGCCAAGGCGCGGCCCGGACAACTTAACTATGCCTCGGCTGGTATCGGCAGCGGCTCGCACTTCGCGGTAGAACTTTTGAAAAACCAGGCGGGTATTGATTTGGTTCATATCCCTTTCAAGGGCATCCCCGAGGCACTGAGCGAAACCATGGCGGGTCGCACACAGGTCTTCATCTCACCTTTTGCCAGTGCAATCAACTTGGTCAAGGACGGCCGAGCCAAAGCGATTGCGGTCACCAGCACCGCGCGTATGGCCGAGTTGCCTGATCTGGCGACTGTGTCCGAATCCGGCGTATCGGGCTATCAGTGGATTTTTTGGTATGGCCTGTTGGCACCGGCCAAGACACCGCGTGCCGTCATCGACCAACTCAATTCGGAAATAAAGACCATCCTCAGTCAACCTGAAGTGAAACAACGTTTCGGTCCCTTGGGTATTGAGCCTAGTACCGGAACGCCGGAGGCTTTCGATCGGCTGATCGCCAGTGAAATCGCTAATTTTTCCCGCCTGGCCCAAGCTGCCAACATCAAAATAGATTGACATCATGAAAACTACTGTCGGCGATATTGAACTGCACTACACCATTGAAGGTGCCGGTCCCTGGATCACCCTATCCCATTCACTGGGCTGCGACAGCTCGATGTGGGACGAGCAAGCCGCTTTGTTGAGCAAAAATTACACCGTGCTGCGGTTTGATTCGCGCGGTCACGGTCAGTCCAGTGCGCCTGTGGGTCCCTACACACTGGCGCAAATGGCCGATGACGTTTATGGCCTGTTTCAGTATCTTGGAATCAAAAAAACCCACTGGCTCGGGATTTCCATGGGCGGGATGATCGGGCAAACTTTTGCGTTGAAGTACCCTGGTGTTTTTTCCAGCATGGTGTTACTCGACACCACCAGCCGGCGTCCGCCCAACGCCAGCGCCATGTGGGGCCAGCGGATAGCTCTGGCTCAAACCCAGGGCATGGAGGCCTTGGTCGAGAGTACCTTGGAGCGCTGGTTCACGGCGCCGTTTCGCGCCAGCCAGCCACAGATTGTTACCAAAGTGGCGCAAGGAATTCGAGCCACCCCTGTGGCGGGTTTTTGTGGCTGTTGTGAAGCGATATCGGCCATCGATGTGCTCGATCGGCTGCCTGAAATCGATTGCCCGGCGTTGGTGATGGTGGGTGATCAGGACCATGGGACACCGCCTGAGATGGCGCGGCTGATCCACCAGAACCTGCGCAATTCGAAATTCGTCATCATTCCCGATGCAGCCCATATTTCAAACATCGAGCAACCTGAATTTTTCAACCGTGAGCTACTGGCGTTTCTGGATCAGCAGCGTTGAAAGAGGGTTATCATTTCGAATCAATTTTTTTCTGAGGTTCCCATGCGCAGAGACACTTTTCTTAAATCCATGGTTGCTATGGCTGCCACCACCACGTTGCCCTTGTCAGCGCAGGCTGCGAGCAATCTAAAAATGATGATTCCAGCCAACCCGGGCGGCGGCTGGGACAGCACCGGCCGCGCACTGGGCGCAGCTTTGCAAGCCGCTGGTGTGGTCTCCGCCGTGAGTTATGAGAATAAAGGAGGGGCTGCCGGCGCCCTGGGTCTGGCGCAGTTTCTCAATGCTCAGAAAAACGACCCTAACGCTTTGATGGTGATGGGCGCGGTCATGCTGGGCGGCATCATCACTTCCAGAGCGCCAGTGACCTTGACACAGGCCACGCCAATTGCGCGGCTGACCAGTGAGTACAACGTGTTCGTGCTGCCTGAGAATTCGCCTTTCAAGACCATGAAAGACGTGATCGCCCAGCTCAAGAAAGACCCGGGCAGCGTGAAGTGGGGTGGCGGTTCGCGTGGCTCAACCGAGCACATCGCTGCTGCCATGATTGCCTCGGCCGTGGGAGCGGACCCAGCGAAGATCAACTACGTTCCGTTCCGCGGCGGTGGTGAAGCCACGGCCGCCATTTTGGGGGGTAATGTGAGTGTCGGCGGCAGTGGTTACAGCGAGTTCCAGCAGTACATTGAGTCCGGAAAAATGCGACCGATAGGCGTGACCTCGGCCCAGCGCCTCAAAGGCCTGAACATCCCCACGCTGAAAGAACAGGGCATGGATGTGGTGATCGGAAACTGGCGTGGGGTGTACGGGGCGCCCGGTATTTCTGCGGTGCAACGTCAGGCGTTGACCGACATGGTGATCAAGGCGACCAAGTCCAAAGCCTGGCTGGAAGCACTGGAAAAAAATCTGTGGACGCCTGCGCTCATGACCGGTACCGCATTTGACGATTTCGTCGATAACGACTTTGCTATGTTGCGCGCCACCATGGTTAAAGCCGGCATGCTTTGATGGATTCGATGGTGCCAAGTTCACCGGCATCGCGGCAACAGCAAGTGGCCATTAGTCTGGGCCTGGTTCTGCTCGCGGGTGGTCTGGCTTATGGCGCTTTGTCGATTTCCTCGATCGCAGGTTATGCCGGTGTCGGACCGAACTTCCTGCCCTGGGTGGTTGCCACGACCTTGCTGGCCTGTGCCTTGCTGTTGTTGCGCGAAGCACTGAGCGGAGGTTTCCGTCACATGGAACAGCCTTCTGGCGCAATAAGCGCCGATTGGAAAGGGTTCGCCTGGCTGTCGATCGGGGTGTTGCTCAACGCCGCCTTAATCACCCAGCTTGGTTTCATTCTCAGTTGTACCTTGTGTTTTGTTCTGGCGTTGCGCGGGCTGAGGATCTCGGAAAGCAAGCTTGCCGGTGGTGTCAACCAAATCGTCAAGGATGCTTTCATCGGCATCATGATTGCAGCCCCGGTCTACTGGTTGTTTGGCAAACTGCTCAAAATCAGTTTGCCTGGACTGACCGGAACTGGTTGGCTTTAATCCCCCCCTTGGTTCAGACATGATGGATATCTGGAATCAGTTGCTCGGTGGTTTTGCCACGGCAGCTACCCCCATTAATTTGATGTGGGCTTTTGTCGGTTGCGTGGTGGGAACTGCCATCGGTGTATTGCCGGGCATTGGTCCGGCTGTGACCGTGGCCATGTTGTTACCCATCACCGCTCAGGTCGAACCAACCGCGTCGATGATCTTTTTTGCCGGGATCTATTACGGCGCGATGTACGGCGGCTCGACCACCTCCATTTTGCTCAACACGCCGGGCGAGACGGGCACGATGGTTACGGCGCTAGAAGGCTTCAAGATGGCCAAAAGTGGCCGCGCCGGTGCAGCGCTGGCGACCTCGGCCATAGGCTCTTTTGTCGCTGGAACCATTGCCACGGTCTTGGTTACGCTGTTCGCTCCGGTGGTAGCCACCTATGCCGTGTTGCTGGGGCCGCCCGAGTATTTCTGTCTGATGTTGTTGGCCTTTGTGACAGTCAGTGCTGTTTTGGGCAAGAGCACCTTGCGTGGCATGACTGCGCTGTTTCTGGGGCTGGCCATGGGGCTGGTTGGAATCGACCAAATCACCGCGCAAGTTCGATACACCGGGGGCATTCCCGAATTCATGGATGGAATCGAAGTGGTGCTGGTGGCAGTGGGACTTTTTGCGGTGGGTGAGACGCTTTACAACGTGCTGTATGAGGGCCGCACGGTCGCTGACATGAACCCTATCTCCCGGGTTCATATGAATAAAAGCGAGTGGCGCCGTTCTTGGCCAGCCTGGTTGCGTGGCACGGCGATCGGTTTTCCCTTTGGCACCATACCGGCGGGCGGGACCGAGATTCCCACTTTTTTGAGTTATGCCACCGAACGCAAATTATCCAAACACCAAAGTGAGTTCGGCACCAGTGGCGCGATTGAGGGAGTGGCCGGGCCCGAAGCCGCCAACAACGCGGCAGTCACCGCAACGCTGGTGCCGCTGCTGACCTTGGGCATCCCGACTTCGGTGACAGCAGCCATTTTGCTCAGTGCGTTTCAAAATTACGGGATTCAGCCCGGCCCGCAGTTGCTTCAAACCTCTTCCAATCTGGTCTGGGCTTTGATTGCCTCGCTCTACATTGGCAATGTGATGCTGCTGATTTTGAATTTGCCGCTGGTTGGTTTATGGGTCAAGTTGCTTAAAATCCCGCGGGCTCATCTTTACGCCGGGATCCTGATTTTTGCCACCGTCGGTGTCTATGGCATGCGCCAAAGTGCGTTTGACCTGGTTCTGATGTATGGCTTGGGTCTGCTTGGTGTCGTGATGCGACGTTTCGATTTCCCTACAGCTCCCGTGATCGTCGGCATGATTTTGGGGCCGATGGCTGAGGCCCAGATGCGCAACGCTTTGTCGATAGGCGAAGGCAGTTGGCTGGTGTTTGTGCAGCGCCCGATGTCGGCTGTGTTGCTGACGCTGGTGCTGGCTTTGCTGGTGTTGCCGCGTTGCTTGGCCTGGATCAAACGACCTGGCTAGGCCAACCCTGTAGGTGCTGCAGACTCAACTGACGCAGGGCGTCGATCCATGCGGGGCTGTCGTTTAGGCAAGGGATGTAGTGGAATTCTCGACCACCTGCCAGCATGAAAGCTGAGCGTGCTTCCTGTGCAATTTCTTCCAATGTTTCCAGGCAGTCACTGGTAAAACCCGGGCAGACCACATCCACCCGTTGCACACCTAACTTACCCAATTGAACCAAGCTCGGTTCGGTATAGGGTTGCAGCCATTTGGCCCGGCCAAAGCGCGACTGAAAAGTCACTTTGTACTGTGACTTCGACAGCCCCAACGCCTTGGCCAATAATTCAGCGGTTTGCTGGCATTGGATGGCGTAAGGGTCTCCCAGACGCACCGAGCGCTCGGGGATGCCATGAAAACTCATCACCAGTTGATCGGGGCGCCCCTGATCGCGCCAATAATTGGTGATGCGCTGCGCCAGGGCATGGATATAGCCGGGGTCATCGTGGTAACTGTTGATGAAGCGAAACTCTGGGATTTTCCGGATTTTTTTGCTCCAGGCGGCAACGGCATCAATCACGCTGGCTGTGGTGGTGGCCGAGTATTGCGGGTAGGCCGGAAGGATCAAAATCCGCTCTATGCCTTGAGCCTTGAGTGCGTCGAGCTGTGAGCCAATCGAAGGCTGGCCATAGCGCATGGCGTAGCGCACCGGTACCGGGTGACCCCGTTGGGCCAACCAACCTTGCAGCAGCTTGGCTTGCTTTTCGGTCCAAAGCCGAAGGGGTGAGCCCTCAGCGCTCCAGATGCTGGCGTATTTGGCTGCCGATTTTTTTGGACGCAATCGTAAAATAATTCCATTCAGGATCAACCACCAAAGCGGTTGGGGAATTTCAACCACCCGGGGGTCACTCAGGAATTCAGCCAAATAAGTGCGCAGAGCCGGCGCTGTTGGCGCATCGGGTGTTCCCAGATTGCACAGCACAATGGCGCAATTGACGGCTGGATCGATGCTGATCTGGGGTTCTTGATTGAAACGCATGGCCTATTGTCACGCAGTCCGGGCCTCGCCTTGGTTTAAGGCGTGTGCAACTTCTATGGCGCTGCGGACCGCACCCTCAATCGTGGCCGGGTAAGGGCCTGCCAGATAGTCACCACAGGCCCACAAGCCCGGCGCAATCGACGGCTGGGGTCGCTGCAATTGTGCAGTGCAGGCGAAGGTTGCACGTTTTTCCACCACAGTTTGAACCGGTTGCAGCGCCAAGCCCAATTGGTTCTGCGCCTGCGCCAGAACCCGGTCTTGCAAGGCTTCCCGCTCACCTTGACTGGCGCTGATGACAAAGGCCAGCAAGCCGGCTGGTCCGTCGAGCTGACCCCGGTCAAACACAAACTGGGCTGGCTCGGTCGGGCTAGAGCGCAAAGCTAACAGAGGTCGACTCAGTCGGGCTTTGGGGGACCAGGCATAGACGGTGGTGATGGCTTCAAACCGAAGTGACTCTGTGGTTTGAGCCCACTGTTGCAGGGAGTTGGACACAGTCCCGCTACAAGAGCCGCTCGCATGTCTGACCAGTCGGGCGGAATCGCTAACGGGTGTGGCCAGCACGATGGAGTCAAACAGTTCGCCCTGGGCCTGCCACTGTGGCCCGACGCTGTGCAATTCTTCCACCCGTTGGTTCAGCTGCAACTTCGCGCCACGTTGCACCAGCCAGGCCGCTGCCGCTGCGGGAAACAGTGTCGTCAGATCGACCCGGGGCAGCAACAGATCGCTGCTACCGCGATGGCTGAACAAGGCATCGTGCAACACCTTTAAAAAAACCTGAGCGCTGGCCACAGTCACCGGCGTGTTGAGCGCAGACAGGCACAAAGGCTCAATCAGTTCGGTCATAACCGTGGCAGTGAGGTTTTGGCAAAGCCGCTTGACCGTGGTGTGAGACGGGCAACGAAAACCCTGAAGTTGCCACTGCATGGCCTGTCGCAGCAGTGAAGCCTTGTCGCGCCAACTCCAGCCGCGAGCTGTGCCGATAGCCGACAGCACGTTCCAGGGTGGAGCCCAGGGCGGCAGTTGAATACCTTGTTGGTCGGGAAATTTCAGTGTCAAGGGCAGGCGCAGCAGGCTGCTGACGGGATCGACGCCCACTTGTCGCAGCAAACCCAGACTGGCACTGTATGCACCGATCAGAATGTGCTGGCCGTTGTCTAACATCACGGGTGTTCCGTCGGGCAGACTTGAGGGCAGGGCCCGGGATCGTCCGCCCAAGGTACGGGAGGCTTCGAAAACACTGACTTGATGGCCGGCGCGCGTGATTTCGATGGCCGCACTCAGGCCTGACCAGCCCGCACCGATGACGGCAAGCTTCATAAACGACCTAGCGCCTGGACCTTCCATGCCAGCCAGAACTTGCGCAGCGGAGTCAGACGGATGCGCTGATGCAGCACCTGAAAATTGTCGCGTTCAATCTCGCGCAGCAAGCTACGGTAAATGCTGGCCATCATCAGGCCAGGTTTTTGGTTGGAACGGTCGGCCGCAGGCAACAGAGTCAGGGCTTCGTCATAGATTTTGTGAGCGCGCTGAGTTTGGAATTGCATCAGGGCGGAGAACTGTGGCGAATAGCTGCGTTTGAGGATTTCATGCGCCTTGACATCGAATTGCTGCAGTTCGCTGACCGGCAGATAAATACGACCGCGTAACGCGTCTTCACCGACGTCACGAATGATGTTGGTTAATTGAAAAGCCAGTCCCAGTTTGTGCGCGTAGGCCGTGGTCTGGCTTTGGGTCTGACCAAATATCTGTGCTGCAACTTCACCCACCACGCCGGCCACCAAGTGGCAATAGCGCTGCAAACCCGGAAAATCGAGATAACGGGTTTGTTCTAAATCCATCTGGCAGCCTTCGATCACGGCCAGCAGTTGACGCTGTTCAATACGGTAGTCTTGGACATGGGGCATCAAGGCTTGCAACACGGGGTGGCTGGGCTTGCCGGCAAACGATTGAATCACCTCCGTCTGCCACCAAGCTAACTTGGCTGAGGCAACCCCGGGGTCGACCATGTCGTCCACCACATCATCAACCTCACGACAAAAGGCGTAGAAAGCCGTGATGGCGGCGCGCCGAGGTTGGGGTAAAAAAAGGAAGGCGTAATAAAAGCTGCTGCCAGAAGCGGCGGCTTTTTCTTGGACATACTGCTCAGGCGTCATGCTGTGATTGTTACATCCATGCGTTACATCCAGAGCGTGCGCCACAGTAGCAAGGGGACATCCCAGGCCCTCAGACGAGGGCGGTGCCTGAGCGTGGCAAATTGCAGGGCTTCAATTTTGTCCAGAATTCGCAAGCCTCCCTGCACTACCAGGCGCAGTTCCCAGCCGGCGCGTCCCGGAATCAGCTTCACTAGGGGGCTGCCGCGAACCATCATGGCTCTGGCCAAACGAGTTTGTTTGGCGATCAAGGCCGTCAACTGGGCGCTCTGGATTTGATTTTGAAGTTCTGCTTGATCGATTTTGTGCTGCTCGCCATCCTGAATTGGCAAGTAATGCCGTCCCCGTGGGATGTCACGGCTCAAGTCCTGCCAGAAATTGACAAGTTGCAAGGCGCTGCAAATATCGTCACTCAAGGCCAAGGCGTTGGGCTGTTGCACGCCATACAGGTGTAGCAGGAGTCGCCCAACCGGGTTGGCTGATCGTTTGCAGTAGTCCAGCAGTTCGTCCTGATTGGCGTAAGCGCTTTGATCCTGGGTCTTCACCACATCCTGCACAAAAGCATCGAGCAAGTCTTCCAGCAGGGGCGCCGGCAGCTTGAAATTGCGAATTGCTTGTGCCAGCGGCTTGAATACCTGAGGCCAACGCTGGCTCGGTGCGTGACCGGCCAGCACGGCGCAGAGGTCGCCGCGGAAAGCTGCAAGCGCCTCCAAGCGCTGCTCGGCCGATGCGTCACCTTCGTCGGCGATGTCGTCGGCGGTTCTGGCAAACCAGTAAATGGCAACGATCGCTGGCCTGAACCGAGGCGGGCACAGGATCGATGCAACGGGGAAGTTTTCGTAATGGGTCACGCCTAGGATTGTCGCTTGCGTCACATAACTGTACTTGGAGACGGAGAAGGGGCTTGCTGACAGGTTAAAATCGAAAGCTGACCTTTTCTGATGGGGGGTAATGGTCTCGGGTTTTTGAGTGCCCAGGCCAGAACCCCCTATTTTGTTTGTTTGCGCGGGTGGCGAAATTGGTAGACGCACCAGGTTTAGGTCCTGACGGTAGCAATACTGTGGGGGTTCGAGTCCCCCCCCGCGCACCACCTTTGGGGTTTTGGAGTCGTTTGTCGCTGAAATGTGGCTTGCTCTGTCCTCAGTTGTTTTGAAGTTTAGGAGAACCACGATGACCTTTAATGTTGAGACCCTGGAAAAACTGGAACGAAAAATGACCCTGACCTTACCGGTCAGCGTGATTCAATCTGAAGTCGACTCACGCCTCAAGCGCATGGCGCGCACAGTGAAGATGGACGGTTTTCGCCCGGGTAAAGTGCCGATGAATGTGGTGGCTCAGCGCTACGGCTATTCCGTGCATTACGAAGTGATGAACGACAAAGTTGGCGAAGCTTTTGCCAATGCGGCTAATGAAGCCCAGCTGCGTGTAGCCGGCCAACCCAAAATCACTGAAAAAGAGGTCGCCGTTGAAGGTGAAATGGCTTTTGATGCGGTGTTTGAGGTTTACCCTGATGTCAAAATTGGTGATCTGTCAGGCGCTGAAGTCGAAAAGCTCTCGGCCGATGTGACCGAGCTGGCCATTGACAAGACTTTGGACATCTTGCGCAAGCAACGCCGGACTTTTGCCCAGCGCCCGCAGGATGGTGCCACGCAGGACAGTGACCGTGTTACGGTTGATTTTGAAGGCAAGATCGATGGCGAGCCTTTTGCCGGCGGCAAAGCCGAGGCGTTCCAGTTTCTGGTTGGCGATGGCCAGATGCTCAAGGAATTTGAAGAAGCCGTGCGCGGAATGAAAACCGGCGAGAGCAAGACTTTTCAGCTGGCTTTCCCGGCGGATTACCATGGTGAAGATGTGGCCGGTAAAACAGCCGATTTCATGGTGACCTTGAAAAAACTTGAAGCTGCTCACCTGCCCGAAGTCAACGATGCGCTGGCCAAGTCGCTGGGTATTGCCGATGGCACGGTGGAGAGCTTGCGTGCCGATATCAAGAAAAACCTGGAGCGCGAAGTTAAATCGCGGCTACAGGCACGTAACAAGCAAGCCGTCATGGATGCCTTGGTGGCCAAGTCCGAGCTTGAGTTACCCCAAACCATTGTTCAGTCTGAAGTGGAGCGCCTGATTGAGGGTGCCCGCGCTGACCTCAAGCAACGTGGCATCAAGGACGCGGACAAGGCACCGATTCCGGCCGATGTGTTTTTGCCGCAGGCCGAGCGACGCGTTCGTCTGGGCTTGGTCGTGGCCGAGCTGGTTCGTGCCAACGCTTTGCGCGCCACACCAGAACAGGTTAAATCCCATATTGACGAGCTCGCAGCCAGCTATGAGAAACCGGCTGACGTGGTGCGTTGGTACCACAGTGAACCCCAACGCATGGCTGATGTCGAAGCTGTGGTGGTGGAGAACAATGTCACTGACTATGTGTTGTCCAAAGCCAAAAGCATCGACAAAGCCATCAGTTTTGATGAGTTGATGGGCCAAAGCTGAGGCGAGATGGGTTTACAGTAGTGCCATCCGATACTTTGCGGGGCAGATAGGGAAAATAATGAACTTGCAGAACAGCGCAATGGAAACACAATCCCTCGGCATGATTCCGATGGTGATAGAGCAATCGGGCCGGGGCGAGCGTTCCTACGATATTTACTCGCGTCTGCTCAAGGAGCGCGTGATTTTCCTGGTGGGTCCGGTCAATGACCAGTCGGCCAACTTGATCGTTGCACAGCTCTTGTTCCTGGAGAGCGAGAACCCGGACAAGGACATCTCTTTCTACATCAACTCCCCCGGGGGATCGGTCAGTGCGGGGATGGCGATTTTCGACACCATGAACTTCATCAAGCCGCAAGTCTCTACGCTGTGCACGGGTTTTGCCGCCAGCATGGGCGCTTTCCTGCTGGCCGCTGGCGCCAAAGGCAAACGGTTTTCCTTGCCCAATTCGAAAATCATGATTCACCAGCCTTCGGGTGGAAGTCAGGGGCAAGCCACTGAAATTGAAATTCAAGCCCGTGAAATTTTGAAGACCCGCGAGCAGCTCAACAAAATTCTGGCCGATTGCACAGGCCAACCTTTGGAGCGTATTGCACGCGACACCGAACGCGACTATTACATGTCGGCCGACGAATCCAAGGACTACGGACTGATCGATCAGGTTATTTCTAAAAGGGCTTGAGGCCCTTCGTATCATTCGCTTACTTTTTGTAAAGGCATAGCCCTCATGGCCGAAAAAAAAGGCACTTCCAGCGAAAAAACGCTTTATTGCTCTTTTTGTGGCAAAAGCCAGCACGAGGTCAAGAAGCTGATTGCCGGTCCCTCGGTGTTCGTTTGTGATGAATGCATTGACCTGTGCAACGAAATCATTCGTGATGAATTGCCGCTCGACAGCGTAGTTCCCAAAGCGGGGGACGAGCTTCCAACCCCAGCGCAAATCAAAGCCAATCTGGACAGTTATGTCATTGGCCAAGAGGTGGCAAAACGCATGCTGGCTGTGGCTGTGTACAACCATTACAAGCGTTTACGACACAAAGACAGCGCCAAAAAAGACGATGTCGAATTGTCCAAGAGCAACATTTTGCTGATTGGACCGACGGGTTCGGGTAAAACTTTGCTGGCCCAGACTTTGGCCCGGATGCTTGACGTTCCTTTCGTGATGGCTGATGCCACGACACTGACCGAAGCCGGTTATGTGGGCGAAGACGTTGAAAACATCGTTTTGAAATTGCTTCAATCCTGCAATTACGAAGTCGAGCGAGCCCAGCGTGGCATTGTCTATATCGACGAAATTGACAAAATATCGCGCAAGTCGGACAACCCTTCGATTACCCGTGACGTCTCAGGCGAGGGCGTGCAACAAGCCTTGCTCAAGCTGATTGAGGGAACGATGGCCAGTGTTCCTCCTCAAGGCGGACGCAAACATCCGAATCAAGATTTTGTCCAAATCGACACGACTAACATTCTGTTTATTTGTGGCGGTGCTTTTTCGGGTCTCGAAAAAGTGATTGAAAATCGTACGGAATCTTCCGGTATTGGTTTTGGTGCAGCAGTCAAGAGTAAGAAAAATCGCAGCTTGACCGAGGTATTCAAAGACGTCGAACCCGAAGATCTCATTAAATTTGGTCTGATCCCCGAGCTGGTGGGCCGGATGCCGGTGGTCGCTACCCTGGCCGAACTGAGTGAAGATGCTTTGGTGCAAATTTTGACCGAGCCGAAAAACGCGCTGGTCAAGCAATACGGGAAACTGTTGGCGATGGAGGGCGTCACGCTGGAGATTCGTCCTGCAGCCCTCAAAGCCATTGCGAAGAAAGCATTGGCACGAAAAACTGGTGCCCGTGGTTTGCGCTCTATCCTGGAATTGTCCCTGATTGACACCATGTACGACTTGCCCAACACCGCCAATGTCGAAAAAGTAGTGGTTGACGAATCCACCATTGAAGAAAATAAACCGCCTTTGCTGGTGTATCAGGACGTGGCTAAAAAAGCCTGAGCTGATGCCGTGCGCCAGCCCAGGTCTTGAAAATTAGCACCTGCAATCCATATTCAATAGGTAACGAAAAGGTTTCCCATGTCCGGTCACACCCCTCTGCCTGCCATACCGATTGAACTTCCATTATTGCCTTTGCGCGATGTGGTGGTTTTTCCGCACATGGTGATTCCATTGTTTGTGGGTCGACCCAAGAGCATCAAAGCGCTGGAGTCGGCCATGGAGTCGGATCGCCGCATCATGTTGGTGGCACAAAAAGCTGCAGCTCAAGATGAACCGCTGGTCTCGGACATGTTCGATGTCGGCTGTGTCTCGACTATTTTGCAAATGCTCAAGTTACCCGATGGCACGGTCAAAGTGCTGGTGGAAGGGCAACAGCGGGCTCAGGTCAACAAAATTGAAGAAAGCGAATCTCATTTTTCAGCCAACGTCACGCCCTTGTTGATGGAACAGCCAGTTGCAGGCGCGGTGCAGGAACAAAGCAGCAGTGAAGTCGAAGCATTACGTCGTGCCGTGATGCAGCAGTTTGATCAGTACGTCAAGCTGAATAAGAAAATCCCACCGGAAATTCTGACCTCGATTGCAAGCATTGATGATGCGGGCCGTTTGGCTGACACCATTGCGGCGCATTTGCCACTCAAGCTCGACAGAAAGCAAGTTATTTTGGGTTTGTCGGGTGTGAAAGAGCGCCTGGAAAATCTATTTGAGCAGATTGAACGCGAAGTTGACATCCTGAACGTGGATAAAAAAATTCGTGGCCGCGTCAAGCGTCAGATGGAGAAGAATCAGCGTGATTTTTATCTGAATGAGCAAGTCAAGGCGATTCAGAAGGAGTTGGGCGAGGGCGAGGATGGCGCTGACTTGGAGGAGGTTGAGAAAAAAATCAAAGCCTCCAAAATGTCCAAGGAAGCCCTCAAGAAAGCCGAGGGCGAACTCAAAAAACTCAAGTTGATGTCACCGATGTCGGCAGAGGCGACCGTGGTGCGCAATTACATCGATGTCTTGACCAGTTTGCCCTGGTCCAACAAGACCAAGATAAAACACAATCTCGTCAATGCCGAAAATGTTCTGAATGAAGACCACTTCGGTCTGGAAAAGGTGAAAGACCGGATCGTTGAGTACCTTGCGGTTCAGCAAAGAGTTGACAAGGTCAAAGCACCCATTTTGTGCTTGGTCGGCCCGCCGGGCGTGGGTAAAACGTCACTTGGCCAGTCCATTGCCAAAGCTACTGGACGCAAATATGTACGCATGGCCTTGGGTGGTATGCGGGACGAGGCTGAAATTCGCGGTCACCGTAGAACTTATATTGGTGCCATGCCTGGCAAGGTGTTGCAAAGCCTGTCCAAGGTGGGCGCACGGAACCCCTTGTTCCTGCTGGACGAGATCGATAAGCTGGGGACTGATTTCCGCGGCGACCCCTCGAGTGCCTTGCTGGAGGTGCTCGATCCCGAGCAGAACCACAAGTTTGGCGATCACTATGTCGAGGTCGATTTTGATTTGAGTGACGTCATGTTTGTCGCAACGTCGAACTCGATGAACATCCCGCCGGCTTTGCTTGATCGGATGGAGGTGATTCGTCTCTCAGGTTACACCGAGGATGAAAAAACCAATATCGCGATCAAGTATTTGCTACCCAAGCAGTTGAAAAACAATGGGGTCAAGGACAACGAATTGTCGGTAGGTGAAGATGCGGTGCGCGACATCGTGCGCTACTACACACGTGAAGCTGGCGTGCGCTCGCTCGAACGTGAGTTGGCCAAGATCTGTCGCAAGGTGGTCAAAGGTTTGCAGCTTAAAAAAATGCAGCCACAGGTCATGGTGACGGCTAATAACCTCAATGAATTTTTAGGGGTGCAGAAATTCACCTATGGCCGGGCCGAAGAGAAGAACCAGGTGGGTCAGGTGGTGGGTCTGGCCTGGACCGAGGTCGGCGGAGACCTGCTCACGATTGAGGCCGCGTTGATGCCGGGCAAGGGTGTTATTACCCGAACCGGATCAATGGGCGATGTGATGAAGGAATCAGTTGAAGCCGCCCGTACCGTGGTGCGGAGTCGGGCTCGGCAACTGGGAATTCGCGACGATGCTTTTGAAAAGAAGGACGTTCATATTCACGTCCCTGATGGTGCAACGCCCAAGGATGGCCCGAGTGCGGGGGCGGCCATGACCACGGCTTTTGTCTCAGCTTTGACCGGAATTCCCGTGAGAGGCGATGTGGCCATGACCGGTGAGATCACGTTGCGTGGCGAGGTCACTGCCATTGGGGGCTTGAAAGAAAAGCTGCTGGCAGCTCTGCGCGGCGGCATCAAGACCGTTTTGATTCCCGAAGAGAATGCCAAAGATTTGCAGGAAATCCCGGACAACGTCAAAGAAGGTCTGAAAATCATTCCGGTTCGTTGGATTGACCAAGTGCTTGAAATTTCGCTGGAAAGGACGCCAACCCCCCTGCTAGACGAGGAGCCCGTGGTGGCCGTCGTAGCCTCGGCCAAAGAAAGTCCAATCCAATTGGGCGAGTCCATCAAACACTGAATAATTTAAAGCCAAGGTCGAAAGCCACTCATAAAGTGAGCTATAATTCGAGGCTTGAAACGCGGGAATAGCTCAGTTGGTAGAGCGCAACCTTGCCAAGGTTGAGGTCGAGAGTTCGAGACTCTTTTCCCGCTCCAGTTTTTAAAAAGGGAAGCCAAGGCTTCCCTTTTTGTTAGCAAGAAAATTTGGCGCGATAGCAAAGCGGTTATGCACCGGATTGCAAATCCGTATAGCCCAGTTCGACTCTGGGTCGCGCCTCCATCACACTCGCCCGGGTGGTGAAATTGGTAGACACAGCGGACTTAAAATCCGCCGCTTCGTGAATAACGAGCGTACGAGTTCGATTCTCGTCCTGGGCACCAATATCCATGCGGCTTCCAGAGCATCACTTGCTTTGGAGTCGCATTTTTCTTGCTTTAAGCGTTGCACAGTCGTTGCACAAAAAAACGGGTGAATGTACAATTTGTGCAACAGAAATGCTTATATTTTGAGCAAAAGGACGTTGCACGATGCCGCAAAAAAGCGAACATACCGTACATATATTGGAAGGGCAAGCAACGCTCTTTCAGCGACCAACGAGTCCAGTTTGGCACGTACGCTTTAAGGCACACGGAAAATGGGAACGGCAAACGACAAAGTGTGAGGACTTAAGTTCTGCAAAGCAGAAGGCAACGGACATTGTTGTTGATGCAAGATTTAAGGAAAAAAACAGCTTACCCATCGTCAATAAACGCGTGCAAAGCGTGTCCAAGTTGGCAATACGGCGTTTGGAAAATTTGATTGCTAGCGGCAGAGGCAAGGCAACGTACAAAACGTACGTACAAGCGATACAAAGATACGTCATTCCGTTGCTAGGCAATCACAACATTGACAAGATTGACAACGCTGTTTTGGCAAAGTTTGAGAAGCAACGGATTGAGTTGATGGGGAAAACACCCAGCGCAAGTGTCATCAACAATCACAACTCTGCACTGAACCAAGTATTTGACGAAGCGTTAGAGCGTGGCTACATGTCAAAGTTCCAAGTGCCGCTGTTGCGTAATGACGGTATCAAAACTGAACGACGACCAGACTTTACGTTGGACGAGTACAAAAAAGTCTATAAAAAGCTGCGTGAGTGGGAAGGTGAGGCACGCAAAGGAAACGAAACGGTGCTGCGAGGCGTGTTGCGTGACTACATTCTGGTGCTGTCTAACACGGGCATGTTGCCGCCGACCGAATACTGAGCCACGTATAGGGGTTGTGCCGATTCAAAACTGAGCCAGGTGTTTTACTAGCTCTGCCTACTTTTTGGGCAGGAGACTAACAAGGTGATCACCATGGAACTTTTAGGCAAGATAAGGCGCATGCATTTGCGCGAGAAGCTCTCAGAGCGAGCGATAGCAAAACGCACG
>JBAQTC010000046.1:0-2150 GCA_049296795.1 Burkholderiaceae bacterium | reverse complement strand
ATCTCTTTTGTGGCGCCGGCGGTGCGGCGATGGGCTACCACCGTGCTGGCTTCGACGTGGTGGGCGTGGACCTGAAGTTTCAGAAGAACTACCCGTTTGAGTTCCACCAGGCCGACGCCATGCGCTTTCAGCGAGGACGTGTGCGTGTGGGGCTTGCCTGAGCAGGAGATACGGGCGGCGCTGGCGGTAGTGCGCAAGGTTGAGCCCAAGCCTGCCCCCGTGAAGCGTAAGGCCACCGGGCGCAAGTCTGCAAGCCACGCACAGCGCACTGTGGCGGCGGTGGTGCCGCTCATACAGCAAGGCATGACCTCCGAGCAGGTAGCCAATGCCGTGGGCATCAACGCTCGCACGGTGAAGCGAGTACGAAAGCAGGCGGGCCTGTCCATGCCGTCGGGCAGGCCACCAGCCGACACCACACCCGTGCTGGCGCTGTTCATGGCGGGCGAACCAGCAACCGTGGCGGCGGTGCGGCTGGGCAAGCCGCTACGGACGGTCAGCCGGTGGTACGCCAAACTGCGACAGGGGGCGCACCATGCTCAATGACCATTTTTGTGCCCTGTGCCCTGCTGTGCCTTGTGCTGCTAGGTCACAGCGTTTAGGCACGAACTTGACATATCGCACGCCTGCGTTATGTCTGTGACCTTTGTGCCCCGTTTTCAGAAAAAAATCTGGCCGCCAGGACATATATAGCGTCCTACTCCGGGCTGACCCAGCACTTCATCGTCTCGTCTGCTGCGCCCACCCTGACGTTCTGGTACTTCCAGCCGCTCAGGGTGAGGCGCTTGCCGAGTTCTTTCGCTTCTAGCTTCAGCGCGAAGTTGGCTTCCAGCCACGGCAGGAAGCGCCGAGTGCGCACCGCCAGCCGCGCACCGTACATGATGGGTCCAGTGCGCAGGTGGTCTGCTCGCAGTTCCTGATCGCAGGACACGGCCACCTTCACGTACTCATCGAGCCATTCCTGCACCTCGTCACTCTGGCGCAGCGCCCCGGTGTACTCCTCGCGGGCCAGCCGGGCCAGTGTGCCGGCCAGCGGCTCCCAGGCCTCGGCCTTCATGCGGGGTATCACACCGCCGGTGGCGTTGAGCACCACGTCACGGATGCGTTCCTTGCCAGCCAGCAGCGCGCCGCCGAGCGATACGATGCGGTCGGGCAGTTCTAACTGGTAGTCGATACCTTCGGTGCTGACCAGCTTCACCCAATCCACCACATCACCCACGCCAACGGAATCCCACGCCGCACGGGCAAGCTCTACACGGTCACCGTTGGGCAGCAGGGCGGCGTCGTAGCTCTTTGTGGCCAACGCATCACGTGCTGCATCTTTGCGCTGCTGACGGGCGTATATGGAGCGCAGGATGCCCCGTAGCTCATCGTCATCCAGTGCAGGATTGCAGCAGAGGATGTTCGCTAGCTTCAGGTTGCCCCAGGCCTGTTCTGGGGTCATGGTGGCGAGCAGGTGCCCGGCGAGCCGAGTCATGTGGACATTGCGCTCGCCTTCGCCCACCCGCACCTTGCCCTCGGTGTAGTCGGCCAACACAATCCCGTCGCCATGGTTGGCGGCAACTACCGGGGACGCCTCCTGCGTGATCGCACGGTACGGCGCAAGCGCAATCTCATCAGGCCCATACCCAGCATCCCAGGTGTAGGCGGTCCCGCTGATATGCGGGCTCGGCGGTGCTATCACATAGCCGCCGTCCCCCCGCAGGTCGATGCCCGGTAACAGGTTGGCCCCGTTGTGTATCGTTCCTCCGGGGTGGCGGTAGTAGAGATGCTCTCCGCCGCCACCTGTGAGCGCCGTGACCGTAGGCGGGAGCGCCAGCTCTTTGAGCGACTCATCGCCGCCGTGCCGTGGGTCTACGTCCACCACCACCAGGCCGCTAACCTTGCCGGTGCAGATAGCGATGCTGGCATCGGGCCACCGCCGCCACCACGTACGCACCTGCCCATCACCGGGCAGTTCCTGCTGGTACTGAGCCCAGGAGACCCTCGGGTGCTTACCGGGCGACGGGCAATCGATGCGGGCGCAGGTACACACCCCGTCGGCATCCACCCCATGCGCCGGCACCACCGACCAGCCCCGCCGCAGGTACTCTAGGGCGGCTTCAAGATTCGTCATAAAAAACCCCTTGACACCGTGTGTATAGGCACTATAG
>JBAQTC010000045.1:0-40859 GCA_049296795.1 Burkholderiaceae bacterium | reverse complement strand
CGGCGGTGCTGGTGGCGGCGGTCGCAGTGGCGGCGGTGGCTACGGCGGCGGCGGCGGCGGCGGTGGTGGCTATGGTGGTGGTGGCGGCGGTCGCAGTGGCGGCGGCGGTGGCTACGGTGGTGGTGGTGGTGGCCGTAGCAGCTACTAAGTCTGTATTGGTCTGGCCTTGTGCCAACCTCTCAAGGGCCTTCGGGCCCTTTTTTCATGGGCTTTTCAAAAAGGTTCTCCGTCTCGTTTCTGCCGGTTTTTCCTGGGTCGACCCGACAACAGTCGATCGAACCAGAAGTTCGGCAACAATCGCAACAATTTCGCGATCACCCCCATCTGCCAGGGGATAACGCGGTAGCTGACTTGGGCCTCAATCGCCCGAAAAGCCTGCTCGGAGAACAACCCCGGACTCATCAAGAATGGCATGCTATAGCGGTTTTTCTGAGTCAAAGGCGTGTCGATATAGCCTGGACAAATGGTCGTCACTTGAATTCCGCTGCCTCTTAGCTCACCTCGCAAGGACTCACAATAACTAATCACAGCAGCCTTGCTGGCGCAATAAGCCCCATGGCCAGGCAAGCCACGTATGCCCGCCACGCTGGCCAGACCCACCAACACGCCGGAGCGCCGCTGCAACATGGCCGCCAAAAAGGGGTGAAACGTCGCTGCCAGCCCCAAGTTGTTGGTTGCAAAAGTTTGCGCCATCACGAGCAGGTCTTCACGTTCTGCCGTATCCATCCCGATGCTGATGCCGGCATTGGCAATCACCACATCCGGCACACCTTGCTGCACCATGCAAGCCTGGGCTGCAGCAATGATGCTCTCAGGGATAGCCACATCCGCGCCATAAATGGTGTAGCGCGCGGGATCAAGGCCCCATGTTTTTGCCCAGGTTTCTATTTCAGCTGTGCGCCTGGCCACCAAGGCCAACCCATAACCGGCCTGGTAATAACGCTGCGCCAAGGACTGTCCCAGCCCACTGGAGGCGCCTGTAATGAAAACCAGTTTGTCCATCGATTCGCCTTGAAAGTTTATTAGGGGGCCTTGGGCAGCAAAGTGCCACGAACCCGTCCCTTGAGCGTCATCACCCGGTCCAAATTATCAAAATCCATTTCGTTGGCCGTAAAACTGTCACGACCCCGGGTCAGTTCAACCGGCAAGTGGGACTTAACCCGCTCGGTATTCATGAAAGCATGGAGGAACTCCCCCCTCAAGGTCAGTCGCTGCAAGGCCGCCCCTGTACCGTCCTTTACCGCCTCTCTAACAACCAAGGCATTTCCAAACAACTGGACTTCGGAGCCGTTGGCGTTACTCAGGCCGCGCTTGGCGCTGGCTACGGTCAAGCGGCCCTGTGCATTAAAGGAGTGAATCAGAACCTGGCTAATCTCCACCGTGTCCGTATCGGGGAAATGGTGCATTTCGTCGCCAAAAACTGCGCTTTTCAGTCGCCCCGTTGCATCGAAAGTTTTCACCGAAAACTTGCGCATGAAGTAATCGGGCTCATGGCTTGCGGGGCGTTGCGCTTCAGGCTCAGCAAAGGTCGGCGCGTTGCGGGCCAGCCAGTACGTCCCCAAGGCCAGCAAGCCCATCAAAATAACGGGCAAATAAAGCGACAAGCGGTCCCAGGCCGCTCGCAACAGGCGATTCACGATTGGCTTTCTTCCAGCAAGCCTGCATACCTGCCGCTGGCCTGTAACAAGATGTCACAAAACTCCCGGGCTGCGCCCTGCCCACCACCCAATGCCGTGACATGATGCGCCACCGCTTTGACTTCTTGGTGCGCATTGGCCGGGGCACAGGCAAAGGCACAACGGCGCAGAACCGCCAAGTCAGGCCAGTCATCGCCGATGGCAGCGGCCTGGGGCCAGTCCAAGCCCAAGGCCTGCAAGATTTTCTCAGCTGCTGGCCGCTTGTCTTCGGTGCCGTAATAAACATGTTCAAGACCAAGGGCCTGCAAGCGTATGCGCAATGGTTTGGAGTCGCGCCCGGTGATCACCGCCGGTGTGATGCCTGCTTTTTGTAACAATTTGAGGCCTTGGCCGTCAAGCGTATTGAACCGCTTGAGGCTCTCGCCCTCTTGCGAAAAATACAAACCGCCATCGGTCAGCACGCCATCAACATCGAAAAAAGCAACCCGAACCCCCTGGGCTTTGAGCAGCAAGGCTGGGGCGAATGTGAGCGCGGGGGGTAAAGTAGGCATCGGGTTAGATCACTTTCGCTCGCATCAAGTCGTTGCTGTTGAGTGCACCGCACAGCACGCCATTGGCATCGACCACCAGTACACTGGTGATGCTGTTGATTTCCATCAGTTCTGCGGCTTCCACTGCCAGCGCGTCTGTTGCAATGGTGCGCGGTGCGGGGTGCATCACCTGCGCGGCAGTCGCTGAGCGCAAATCGACGCCTTTTTCAATCAAACGGCGCAAATCGCCATCCGTAAAAATACCGAGGACTAGCGATTTTTCGTCCACGATGGCCGTGGCGCCCAGCCCTTTGGCGCTCATTTCTCGCATCAGTTCACTGAAGCTCGCTTGCGGCCCAACTTGCGGCACGTTTGCGCCAGCGCGCATGACATCGCTGACCAAGGTCAGCAACTTGCGCCCCAAGGCCCCGCCTGGATGGGAGCGAGCAAAGTCTTCTTCTTTGAAACCCCGTGCATCGAGCAGACTGACCGCCAACGCATCGCCCAAAGCCAATTGCGCCGTGGTACTGGCCGTGGGCGCAAGATTCAGAGGGCAAGCTTCTTTTTCTACGCCACTGTCCAGCACGACCGCGGCGTGCCGTGCCAAGCTGGAGTTGAGGTTGCCCGTCATCGCCAGCAAGGGCACGCCCAGCCGTTTAAGTACCGGCAAAATTACGGTCAACTCTTCAGATTCGCCGCTGTTGGAAATCGCCAACACCAGGTCAATCGACTTGATCATTCCCAAGTCCCCGTGGCTGGCTTCTGCCGGGTGCACAAACATGGCTGGCGTCCCCGTAGAGGCCAGCGTCGCCGTTATTTTCCGTCCGATGTGGCCGCTTTTTCCCATGCCCATGACAACCACCCGTCCTTGGACACCGAGCATCATGCGTACGGCCAGCGCAAACGATTCTCCAATCCTATGCTTGAGGCCCAACACCGCTGCTGCCTCTATATCAAGCGATTCACGCGCCAGCTTGATCAGGTGTCGACTCTGAGCTTCTTCGGTCTGAGCATTTAGGTTTGTCATGGTCTGATTTTATCGACAGAGCTGCACTTGCTAGTATCGGTGTATGCCCGCACTGGAACTCACCCTGCTCTACCTCCTCGCTGCCGTGCTGGGTGTCGTGGCCTGTCGCAGCCTCAAACTGCCGCCCATGCTCGGCTATCTGGTGGTCGGCGTCCTGATTGGCCCGCATGCACTTGCGCTGGCCCAAAACTCAGATGCCGTACGTCATTTGGGCGAGTTTGGCGTGGTTTTTTTGATGTTTGTGATTGGTCTTGAGTTCAATCTGGCCAAACTTCGTGCGATCCGTGTTCACGTCTTTGGGCTAGGTTTGGGCCAGGTCGCGTTCACCATTCTGGGTGCCAGCGTGGCGATGTTGATCTTGACACAGTTGCTGCCTCAGCTCTGGTCGGTGAGCTGGCAAACGGCTTTGGCTTTGTCCGGCGTCCTGGCCATGAGCAGCACAGCGCTTGTGGTTAAACAAATGTCTGATCGGCTCGAGATGGAGTCCGAACACGGCAAGCGAATCATGGGCGTCTTGCTGTTTCAGGATCTGGCCGTTGTTCCCTTGCTGCTCCTGATTCCCGCCTTGGGTGCGTCCCACGAAGCCATGCTGCCAACGCTGCTGTGGGCGGGTCTGAAAGCCACCGCGCTGATTACCTTGTTGCTGATCGGCGGGAAACACTTGATGCGCTGGTGGTTCACCCTGGTGGCTAGACGTAAAAGCGAGGAGCTTTTCGTTCTTAACCTGTTATTCATCACCTTGGGCCTGGCTTGGCTCACCGAGCTGGCTGGCCTGAGCCTGGCGTTGGGTGCTTTTATTGCGGGAATGTTGATTTCTGAAACCGAATACAAGCATCAGGTTGAGACTGATATTCGTCCTTTTCACGATGTCTTGCTCGGTTTGTTTTTCATCACGATTGGCATGCTACTGGACTGGCATTTGGTGCTTGAACATTGGCATTTGGTGCTGCTGCTGGTGACACTACCGATTCTTTTTAAAGCGGGCCTGGTTGCCCTGCTAGCCCGCAGTTTAGGTGCCAGCCATGGCGTGGCGCTGCGAACCGGCTTGTATTTGGCGCAGGCCGGTGAATTTGGCTTTGTATTACTTTCCCTGGCTCAAAAAAATGAGCTGGTTCCGCCTGGCCTACTTAACCCGATCCTCGCCAGCATGGTGATCTCCATGTTGGCGACCCCCGTCATCATTCACTACAGCAACGCGATCGTGATGCGTTTGGTCGCCAATGAGTGGTTGTTGCAATCGCTGCACTTGACCCAAATCGCCCGCAAATCCATTCATGTGAACAAGCATGTGCTCATTTGTGGCTATGGCCGCTGTGGTCAGAATCTAGCGCGCATGCTGGAGCAAGAGGGGATCGCCTATATGGCGCTTGATCTGGATCCCGACCGGGTGCATCAAGCGACTGCGGCTGGCGACTCGGTTGCCTATGGCGATGCAGCACGCCTGCCCGCTTTGATGGCCGCCGGACTGGCCCGCGCCAGCGCCGTCGTGGTGACTTATCTCGATACACCGGGTGCGATGCGGGTGCTGTCCCTTGTCCAAAGCCATGCACCCCAAGTGCCCGTGATCGTTAGAACCAAGGATGACCGCGATCTTGAGAAGTTGACCCAGGCCGGCGCCAGCGAGGTGGTGCCCGAAGCGATTGAGGGCTCTTTAATGCTGGCCAGTCATGCCCTTGCTTTGGTTGGGGTTCCTATGCGCCGGGTGATTCGCCGCGTTCAGGATCAACGCGATGCGCGCTATCTATTGCTGCGCGGTTATTTTCATGGGGTCGATGACGACTCTATTGATGAGCTCCAGCTCGATCGCCTGTCAACCCTCACACTGGGAAGTAATGCGCACACACTTGGCCGGCCGCTAGCTTTCTTTCGTCTTCATGCGCCCGAAGTTCGCCTGTTGAGTTTGCGCCGAAAATCGGGCAAGGCTATCGCCTTAACCGAAGACTCGTCGTTTGAAGAGGGTGATATTTTGGTGCTGTCAGGCAAGATCGAACTGCTGTCCCGCGTTGAAGACAAATTGCTCGGTGGCTGACAAGGCCGGGCACAATCTACCCTGCCCCTGAATCCTACACAGCGATGTCCCCCTCCCTTCAACTTCTCAAAAGCCATATCCGTACGGTGCCCGACTGGCCAGCCCCTGGCGTTCAGTTTCGGGACATCACGCCCATCCTGCAAAACGCCAAGCTGTTTCGCCTCCTGATCGACGCCTTTGTTCATCGCTACCTTGATCCCCAGCTGCGCCCCGACTGTATTGCCGGGCTTGATGCCCGCGGATTTATTTTGGGATCGGTGATTGCTTATGAACTCAATGTCGGATTTATTCCGATCCGAAAAAAAGGCAAATTGCCTTTCACAACCGTTGCCCAGACCTACGAGCTCGAATACGGAAGTGCTACGGTTGAGTTGCATGCCGACGCCGTCCAAGCCGGCGCCAAAGTGTTGCTGGTCGACGATTTGATCGCCACGGGCGGCACCATGATGGCGGGCAAAATCTTGTTGGAAAAACTGGGGGCTCAGGTACTCGAAGGCGCAGCTATTGTGGATCTGCCTGAGTTGGGTGGCTCCAGAAAACTCAAATTGGCCGGCCTACCCCTGTTCACCTTGATGGACTTCGAGGGACATTGAGCCCGATTCCGAAAAAATCTTTTTACTTTCCAATGCAAAAGCTGGAAAAAATCACACCCAACAAATCATCCGAACTGAATTCACCTGTGATCTCATTGAGGGCGTTTTGAGCCAAGCGAAGTTCTTCGGCCAACAAGTCAAGAAACTGGGCCTGTCCCGCCAAACAAATCGCAGCCTCAGTTAAATGGGAATCAACCCGGCGCAAGGCTTGGAGATGGCGCTCTCGCGCGATATAAACCCCATCCGGCGTAGCCTGCCAACCCGCCAGCTCTAGCAACTTGGCGCGTAAGGCATTCAAGCCTTCGCCAGTTTTGGCCGACAAGATCAAGCCGCTTGACCCTGGCGCTTGGATTTTCGTCGAAGCCACGGTATCGGCCTTGTTCCAGACATCGAGCACCGGTACACGCCGCGGCAATTTGTCGGTCAATATTCGGGTGATCTCTGTTTCGGCTTGGGCATATTCGGGATTCTGGCTACGGCTCAGGTCATGCAGGAACAACACCGCATCAGCGGCTTCAATCTCGCTCCAAGCCCGGGCAATACCGATTTTTTCAACCTCGTCCTGGCTCTGGCGCAATCCTGCCGTATCAATCACATGAACGGGGACGCCTTCAATTTGTATGGTTTGCTGCACCTTGTCGCGCGTGGTTCCCGCAATCGGCGTGACTATGGCCAATTCAGCGCCGGCCAGAGCATTGAGTAGCGATGATTTGCCCGCATTCGGTTGGCCGGCAATCACCACTTTAATTCCTTCGCGCAACAACACGCCTTGGCGCGCCTGCTGCAGCACGTTTGCGAGCTTTTCCTGCAGTTTCACCAGTTGACCCTGCGCATCGGATTGGCGTAAAAAATCGATTTCTTCTTCTGGGAAATCCAGCGTCGCTTCCACCAGCATGCGCAAATGGATCAAGGCATCTCGCAAATCGTGAATTTGTTTCGAAAACTCACCAGCCAGTGAGCGACTGGCACTCCGGGCTGCCGCTTCGGTGCTGGCGTCAATCAGGTCGGCGATGGCTTCGGCCTGGGCCAAGTCAATTTTTCCGTTTAAAAATGCCCGCCGGGTAAATTCACCAGGCTCGGCCAGCCGCAAGCCCATGTCTGCACCGGCCTGTACACAGCGCGCCAACAGCAGCTGCAAAATCACAGGCCCGCCATGCGCTTGCAACTCCAGCACTGACTCGCCGGTATAGGAGTGTGGCGCTGGAAAATAAATTGCCAAGCCTTGATCTAGGCAGTTGCCTGCGTCATCGCGAAATGACAGCAAGCTTGCTTCTCTGGGTTTGATTAGGCGGCCACAAAGTGCTTGGACCAGCGCCTCGATCGACTTGCCGCTGACCCGCACAATGCCCACGCCACCCCGCCCCGGAGCGGTGGCAATGGCGGCGATGGGGTCTTGATGACGCGCCAGCATAACGGGTTCAGGGCTGTGGTGTGCTCACCGTCGCCCCATCCGCGGCAACTTAGAACTTCGGCAGATTGAACTGCGGTGGAACGCCCATACGGGTATTGATAATCCACTGCTGTGCAATCGACAAGATGTTGTTGGTCAGCCAGTACAACACCAGGCCCGCGGGGAAGAAGAAAAACATCACACTGAAAGCCAGCGGCATGAACCACATCAGTTTGGCTTGCATCGGGTCCGGCGGCGCGGGATTCAAGGCCGTCTGCAATACGGTAGTCAGGGTCATCACCAGCGGCAGAATAAAGTAGGGATCGGCCGCCGACAGATCTGTGATCCAGAGAATCCAAGGCGCATTGCGCATTTCGACGCTTGAAAGCAGCACCCAATACAGGGCAATGAATACCGGAATCTGAACCATGATGGGCAAGCAACCGCCCATAGGGTTGACTTTTTCTTCACGGTAAATGCGCATCATCTCTTGCTGCATTTCCTGCGGCTTGTCTTTCAGTCTTTCACGCATTTGCATGATCTTGGGGTTGATCGCTTTCATTTTTGCCATGCTGGCGTAGGCTTTGGCATTGAGCCAATAAAAAGCCAGTTTGAGCAACAGCACCAAAGCCACGATCGACCAGCCCCAGTTGTGAATCAAGGCAAAAAGCTGATCGAGCAACCAGTACAGGGGCTTGGCCAAAATCGTCAGCCAGCCGTAATCTTTGACCAACTCCAGGCCAGGGGCCAAGTTCTCGAGGATTTTTTCTTCCTGGGGTCCGGCGAAAAGTCGAGACTCTATGGTTTTACTGGTCCCCGGTGCAATATTGTCCAGCACCGTGATCATTCCGACCGCATACAGATTGGCATCTACTTTGCGGGCAAACAGATCACGCTTGATCCCGTCGCCGAGCAACCAGGCGCTGGCAAAATAATGTTGAACCATGGCCACGTAGCCATTCTCTGCCTGTTTTTCGAAATCGGCCTTGTTCTTCTCAATGTCGCTGAACTCAACCTTTTGGTATTTTTTGGCTTCGGTATAAAGCGCCGGTCCGGTAAACGTGGAGTAGAACGATGACTCTCCTGGCGGCTTGTTGCCGTCCCTGACCAACTGCAAATACAGCTGCGGTGATACCACAACGCTGCCTGCGTTAAATACCTCATGCTTGACCGTCATGACATATTCGCCACGCTTCAGTGTGTAGGTTTTCACCAGTTTGACGCCGCCGAGCTCGGGCGACTCAAACTTCAGCACCAGTTCATTGACACCCTCTTTGAGCGTGCGCTCACCGGGTGCCAAGGTCATCAGCCCCTTGTGATTGGGGAGGGTCCCGCCCGTTGCGCCCGCGATCAAGCCGGTTTGCGCCAAATAAATCCTGTCTTTGTTTTCATCGAGCAACACCATGTTTTTGCTCTTATCTTCCATGTCCCGGTGTTTGATCAATTCGGCGCGCACCAAAGAGCCGCCTTCGGTATCAAACATCAACTGGTACAGATCCGTCGTGACCATCACCGTCTGGCGCGGCGCCAGCGCTGCAACAGGCTGTGCTCCTGGAGCGACGCTCCCAGAAACCTGTACCCCTGGGGGAACGGTGCTTGGCTGCGCCGTCATGACAGAAGGCACTGACGTCGCCGCAGGGGCGGCCTTGGCCGCCGCTTTCACGGGCGTTGGGAAAAACGTCGCTGGGTTCCCGTTGTAAATCTGGTATTGATCCCACAGTAAAACCATAGAAAAACCAAATATCACCCACAAAATGGTGCGCCGAATATCGTTCATGAAGACTTCTTTTGGACGGAAGAGGAGAGCAGCTGGTTAAACAGCCGAAAAGGTGCGGCAGGGACCGGGTCATGCCCGCCCGCGCACCAGGGATGACAGCGAGCTAATCGGCTCAAGGTCAGATAACTGCCGCTGGCAGCGCCATGCCGCTCCAGCGCTTCTAGCGCATAGCGCGAACAGCTAGGCTCAAAACGACAGGAAGAGCCAAGCCACGGACTGAGCAGCAAACGGTAGAACCTGACCAAGGCCATGAGCAGTTTATTGATCATGCGCTCAGCCCGCCACCGGAGCCAAGCGCCTTGCTCAGCAACACTTGAACTTCTGCGCGCACTGCACGCGTGAGTGCTTCTGACGTTGCACTTTTGAATTGAGCGCGGTCATAGCCAAGGCGCAATCTCACCAAATGGGCGGCACGCGGCAGGACCGAAGACATTTCAGAACTCACGGCATAAATCTGCCGCTTGATGGCATTGCGCGTCACAGCTCGCTTAGCCCAGCGCTTGGGAACCATGGCGCCAATCCATCCCTCTTTGGGGTCGAACAAAGGCAAGGCTTGTTCGCTGGAACCCGCATCTAGCGGCGCTCGATGCAAAGCAAAATGCACCGTGCGAGCCACTGTTGCTCCACCCAAGGCCGCTTGAAATTGCGGTCTGGTCTTAAATCTCAGCACGGAAAGTCCGCGACCAAACAACGAGCCACGGGGCGCCGTGTTTTAGACCGCGAGGCGCTTGCGGCCTTTGGCGCGACGCGCATTAATCACGGCGCGCCCGCCGCGGGTTTTCATGCGAACCAGGAAGCCATGGGTGCGGGCACGACGAATTTTAGAGGGTTGGTAAGTACGTTTCATTGGGTGTCCTTGATGTCTGGGCGACAGTCTGATTGCCCTGAACACAATCAGGGAAACCGACGATTATCGCAAACTTTCGGCGACTATGCAATTATTTATCGGGTGCTGTTGCCAATCTGAGCTAAAAAAGTTGTTTTCAGCTTGTGGATAAATTCTTGATAAACTACACACTGTGGTAAAAAAAACTTGTTCTATCCACAGAAATATAACTCCTGAATGACAGCGGAAAACTACTCTGACCCTGCACGCTCGGCCGGTGCCCTGGTTGGCCAAGGCCTATGGCAGGCCTGCATCGATCAACTCGCACAAGAACTGCCCGAGCAACAGTTCAATACCTGGATCAAGCCCATGTCTGCCCAGGTTGCTGATGACCTGTCCAGAGTGACTGTTTTCGTTGCCAATCGATTCAAGCTCGACTGGATTCGCGCCCAATACAGTGCTCGTATTTCGGCTTTGCTCAGCAAAATATATGGTCAATCGATTGTTGTTGAGTTAGCGCTCACCCCCCGTTCTTCCGTTATTTTACCTTCCTCGGCCAAATATTTACCGATTCCTACGCGCGCCGATGATCGGTCTGCCTTGGTTGACGATGGGGAGCAAGAACAACTCAAAAATCGACTTAATCCCGGCCTTACTTTTGAAACCCTGATTGAAGGAACGGCCAACCGCATGGCGCGCGCCGCCTCTTTGCATGTTTCTACCGTGCCAGGCAATTTGTACAACCCGCTCTTCATCTATGGCGGTGTTGGTTTGGGTAAAACCCACTTGATGCACGCCATTGGAAACCAGCTTTTGTCCGACCGTCCTGCTGCCAAAGTTCTCTACATCCATGCCGAGCAGTTTGTCTCCGATGTGGTTAAGGCCTACCAGCGCAAAACGTTCGACAGTTTCAAGGATCGTTACCACTCCTTGGACCTGCTCTTGATTGATGACGTTCAATTTTTCGCCAACAAAGACCGGACTCAAGAAGAATTTTTCAACGCTTTTGAAGCTTTGCTGGCAAAGAAGTCCCACATTGTGATGACCAGTGATACCTACCCAAAGGGATTAACGGATATCCACGAACGCCTTGTTTCACGCTTCGATTCAGGGTTGACGGTGGCCATCGAGCCCCCCGAATTGGAAATGCGTGTTGCTATTTTGATCAACAAAGCACGTGCCGAAGGTACTGAAATGCCCGAAGAGGTTGCTTTTTTTGTTGCCAAAAATGTCCGCTCCAACGTCCGTGAACTCGAAGGTGCGCTCCGCAAAATTCTCGCTTATTCCCGCTTTAACCAAAAAGACATCTCGATCCAGCTCGCTCGCGAGGCTCTGCGTGACTTGTTATCAATTCAAAACCGCTTGATTTCGGTCGAAAATATTCAAAAAACCGTTGCCGACTACTACAAGATCAAAATAGCGGACATGTACTCCAAGAAGCGTCCTGCCAGCATTGCCCGGCCACGCCAAATTGCCATGTACTTGGCCAAGGAGTTGACCCAAAAAAGTTTGCCAGAAATTGGTGAGCTATTTGGTGGGCGTGATCACACCACCGTACTGCATGCCGTGAGAAAAATCTCGGGTGAAAGACAAAAGCTTCCCGAGTTGAATCAGCAACTTCATGTGCTTGAACAAACGGTTAAAGGTTAACCAGGGAGATCTATGCGGCAAATGAACTTCAGAACAACCTTGGGGATAGATTTGGGACAAACCGCCACTTATCCACAGCATCTGGCATATTTTGAAACTTGTTCACTTGTCCGCTACACCAAAAAACACAGAGTCACACATCTTTCGATGAAGGCTAAGTAGTTGATAAATCAGATGAAAATAGGGATGTCCACAGAACACCGCAACCCTTATCTACTACTACTATTTATATTTAAAACATTAAAGAAAAGGAAGACATGATTGTTCTCAAAGCAACCCAAGAAAAAATTCTGTCAGTTTTGCAGTCTGTTTCTGGCATTGTTGAGCGTCGACACACCTTGCCTATCTTGGCCAATGTATTGATTCAGAAAACAGGCAGTGCAGTGCAGTTCACAACCAGTGATCTTGAAATTCAAATTCGTACGTCCGCGCAGCTCGATGGCGATACGGGAAATTTCAGTACCACGGTTGGTGCTCGAAAATTGATTGACATCCTACGGACGATGCCTGCAGACCAAACCGTATCGTTGGAGTCAAACCAAAGTCGACTCATTCTCAAGGGCGGGAAAAGTAAATTCACATTACAAACGTTGGCGGCCGAAGACTTCCCGCTGGTTCAAGCCGCAGTCAATTTTGGACCTGCGTTCAGTGTTCCACAAAAAACTTTGAAAGATCTACTGAGTCAGGTCTCGTTTGCGATGGCCGTGCATGACATTCGGTACTACCTCAATGGAATTTTGTTTGTTGTCGAAGGAAAAAAATTGAGTTTAGTGGCCACCGATGGTCATCGTTTGGCATTTGCCTCTGCTTTACTTGAGGTTGATGTTCCAAAACAAGAAGTGATTCTCCCGCGAAAAACCGTGAACGAAATGCAGCGTTTGCTCAGTGATGACGACGGAATGATTGAAATGCAGTTTGCTAATAACCAGGCCCGGTTCAGCTTCGAAGGCATGGAGTTTGTCAGTAAGTTGGTAGAGGGTAAATTTCCCGACTACAACCGCGTTATCCCGAAAAACCAAAAAAACCACATCACCATGGGGCGCGCTGTTTTATTGGCCGCATTACAGCGAACGGCAATTCTCACCAGCGATAAGTTCAAAGGTGTTCGTTTGAACATTGATCCTGGAGTCTTGCGCGTGGCATCCAGCAATGCTGAGCAGGAAGAGGCGGTTGACGAGATTGATATTGATTACGTCGGCGATAGCATTGAGATTGGGTTCAACGTGACCTATCTCATCGATGTTTTGAGCAACATGAGTCAGGACATGGTGAGTGTTACATTGGCGGACTCCAATAGCTCGGCCTTGTTGACCATTCCGGACAATGCAACATTCAAGTATGTTGTGATGCCCATGCGAATTTAACCGCGCCATCCGGCACGGCGATTTGGAAAATTAAGAGATTGAGAAGTTGGAAGAAAAGTAGCTCATGCAAGACGAAACTAGCAGCGAAAAAAATGAAAATGTGTCTGTCTATACCGGCGAAGCCGAGATAGGTAGTTCTAACTTTCAACCGAAGATTGACACCAATCAAGAGGGTGCATCAGCCGCATACGGCGAGGGCTCGATTCAGATTCTGGAAGGCCTAGAAGCCGTTCGGAAACGCCCGGGTATGTACATAGGAGACACCTCCGATGGAACGGGACTGCACCACCTGGTTTTTGAAGTTGTTGACAACTCAATCGATGAATCGCTGGCGGGGCATTGCGACGACATACTGGTGACCATACACGCCGACAACTCGATCAGCGTTGTCGATAACGGGCGCGGTATTCCCACTGGCGTGAAGATGGACGACAAACACGAGCCCAAACGCTCGGCCGCCGAGATTGCACTGACCGAATTGCATGCCGGCGGGAAATTCAACCAAAATAGTTACAAAGTCTCAGGCGGACTGCACGGCGTGGGTGTGAGTTGCGTCAACGCGTTGAGCAAAATGTTGCGCTTGACAGTGCGGCGCGATGGCAAAGTTCATGTGCTGGAATTCTCCAAAGGCTTTGTGCAAAACCGCATTACGCAGACGGTGAATGGGGTTGAGATTTCTCCCATGAAAATTATGGGCGATACCGAGAAGCGTGGAACGGAAGTGCACTTCCTGCCTGACGTCGAGATTTTTACAACGGTTGACTTTCACTATGAAATTCTGAGCAAACGTTTGCGCGAACTGAGCTTCTTAAATAACGGCGTGAAAATTCGTCTCAAAGACGAGCGCACAGGCAAGGAAGACGATTTTGCTGGAGCCGGCGGCGTACAAGGATTTGTGAATTTCATCAACAAGGGAAAGTCAGTACTTCACCCCAATGTTTTTCACGCTATGGGTGATCGACAAAGCGATCAGAACACCAATATTGGTGTCGAAGTGGCGATGCAATGGAACAGTGGTTACAACGAGCAAGTGCTTTGCTTTACCAATAACATTCCACAGCGCGACGGTGGCACGCACCTGACGGGTTTGCGCGCTGCAATGACCCGCGTCATTAATAAATACATTGATGACAGCGAACTGGCCAAAAAAGCCAAGGTCGAAGTCAGCGGCGATGACATGCGCGAAGGCTTGTGTTGCGTTTTGAGCGTCAAAGTGCCTGAGCCCAAGTTCTCAAGCCAGACCAAAGACAAACTGGTGAGCAGCGAGGTGCGCGGGCCAGTGGAAGACATCGTCAGCAAGTTGTTGAGCGACTATTTGCAAGAGCGGCCGAACGATGCCAAGATTATTTGCGGCAAAATCATCGAGGCCGCTCGCGCTCGCGAAGCTGCTCGTAAAGCGCGCGAAATGACGCGCCGTAAAGGCGTGTTGGATGGCATGGGTTTGCCGGGGAAGCTGGCAGATTGCCAGGAAAAAGATCCGGCATTGTGCGAAATCTACATTGTTGAGGGCGACTCCGCAGGCGGCTCAGCCAAACAGGGCAGAGACCGAAAATTTCAGGCGATTTTGCCCCTGCGCGGCAAAATTTTGAACGTGGAAAAAGCGCGTTATGAAAAACTGTTGACCAGCAATGAGATCCTGACGCTGATCACGGCGCTAGGCACAGGAATTGGCAACACCGGAGCCAGCGCACAAGGCGGTGGCAATGATGATTTCAACGTCGCCAAACTACGCTACCACCGCATCATCATCATGACCGATGCCGACGTTGACGGCGCCCACATTCGCACCCTTTTACTGACGTTCTTTTATCGCCAGATGCCCGAGTTGGTCGAGCGCGGGCATATCTACATTGCGCAGCCTCCCTTGTACAAGGTCAAGGCCGGTAAAGAGGAGCTGTATTTGAAAGACGCGCCCGCGTTGGACGGCTTTTTAATGCGTATTGCGCTGGTCAATGCCTCGGTTTATACCGGTGGATCAAATCCCAGCACCATCACGGGCGATACGTTGACAGAATTGGCCCGCAAACACCAAGTGGCGCAAGCTGTGATTGAGCGCCTGCGCAATTTGATGGACGCCGAGGCTCTGCGTTCGGTGGCTGATGGTGCTACTTTGAATTTGGACACCTTGGCGGATGCTGAATTGTCAGCCGCCTCTTTGCAAGCCAGATTGCTCGACGCGGAAGTGGTGGGTGAGTTCGATGTTCGAAATGACAAGCCGATTATTCGCATCAGTCGCCGCCATCACGGCAACGTCAGGAGCAGCGTGTTGACGCAAGACTTTGCGCATGGCGCCGATTACGCAGCCCTGTCCGAGGCGGCCAGCACCTTCAAGGACTTAATGGGCGAGGGCGCCAAGGTCATGCGTGGTGAAGGCGAGAAACAAAAAGAAGAAAAGGTGAAAGATTTTCGGCAAGCCATGGCTTGGCTGATCGGACAAGCTGAAAACACCACCTCTCGCCAGCGCTACAAAGGTCTGGGCGAGATGAACCCCTCGCAACTGTGGGAGACCACCATGGATCCCACGGTAAGGCGATTGCTGAGGGTGCAAATTGACGATGCGATCGAGGCCGATCGAGTGTTTACCATGCTGATGGGCGATGAAGTCGAGCCGAGGCGCGACTTCATCGAAACCAATGCCTTGCGCGCCGGCAATATTGACGTTTAACTTAGTTGTGGTTGTTCCAAATAGACGTCACTTTTTCGCCAAATAGATGTCACTCGTTTTATCCAAATGAGTGACATGGGGCCTTTGCATCCGGGTGACAATCTAGCAGAAATGCCAGCATTTCAGTGGCATCCCTTTCCAAGTAAAACCGAATCATTTTTTCATTAAATTCCTGCGCCTTGGCTGCAGCGACGCTGAACGCATCAATGCCCGCCGACATCAGAATGCCATTCATCATGAAGCGGGATGTGCGTTTGTTGCCATCGAAGAAAAATTGTTGCAAGGCACCGAACAGAAAAAAAGCGGCGGCTTTCTCAAAGGGTTGCTGAACCTCGCTTTGAAGCGCTTGCAAGCCACGTTCAAAGACGCGATTCAACTCTGGCGCACCGGCAAGGGTTGCCAAGGGGGTGTATCGACCATGCTCACCCAACCCGACATCCGGTGTGTAGTTTGTCTCCTTACCCTCGCCCCGAAAGTGACCCCACTCCAACGCCTCATTGCGGGCGACAAGACCATGTAGCTGCGTGAAGATGAATTTGTCCATGGAAAAATTACCCGACTTCACCAGTGCCAAAAGATGTTTAGAGCTTGCCGCCAAATTGAGAACTTGTTCCTGGTCAGAGGTTTTTCGTCCGCCGATGGTTACGCCATCGAGCAGCGTCTTGACCTCAGGGAATGTGAAAGGATTGCCTTCGAGTACGGAAGCATCCCAAACGAACTCTGGCAGCATGCGATGGAACCGAAAGGCCACGCGCTCGATAGAGTGAATCGGCATCACCGTAGGTACGGTCGACCTGTTCCACCGAAATCCTAGTGCAGAGAAAAGTTCCATGTTTTTCCTTATTGCCACAATGTAATCCGGTTTTAACCGGAAACATCAGGCTAATTTCCCACAACGCACGCAAAACGCAGAGCTGGTGACCTATACGCCTATTGCGACGCAGGCAGAAGTCTGTAATACGACTTCACGTGGGTTGTCATCTATGTGCTGGATTGATAAGTACCTGACCGGAAAATATTTGCTCACACCGACATTAGATCGGACGCCATCAAGGCCGGACGGACCGAGCCAACTTCGGAATTGGAGAAGTTGAGCTCGATTTTCACGCCGTTCGGGTCCATGAAAAAGAGCTGGAACAAACCCTGGTCATTCACCATTCGGCGGTTGAAGTCAATTTTCATTTCAGTCAGATGCTCCATCATCGCAGGTAGATCGGTGCAACGAAAGGCCAGATGGTCGATCACACCGCTGCCGCTCACCGCAGCGGACTGTTGCCCCAGGTATTGTTTTCGGTTTTCGCTGATATTGGCCCCCCCGGCCGTGACATGAATGACATCTTGGTCCCCGATATAGAGCCAGAACACGGGAAATTTGAAGTCCGGTGAGGGGCCAACGTGCATTCCCAACACGCGGGTATAAAAGTCTCGCGTTCCTTCCATGTCGGAGGTTTGGATCAGTAAGTGTTCAAGGTGAGCAAGAGGCATTTATTTCTCCGTAACTTTACATTTTTGTGGCTTCACCGCCATCGAGAATTACGTTTTCAACCACCCCGGCACCATGTCGGCGAAACTCGGCAGCTGATTTGTATTCGGGGGATTCAAAACAGGTCACGCCTTGTTCTAGGCTGGGAAACTCGATCACCACGAAACGCTGAAAAGTCTCGGGACCTTCCATGATCTGGAATTTACCCCCGCGCGCGAGTACCTTGCCGCCGTACTGTTTGAGAATTCCAGGAACCAGATCGGTGTACTTTTTGTACTCGACAGGGTCATTGATGCGTGCACGGGCAAGCCAATAAGCGGGCATGGGTTCAGTCTCCTGAAAGGTTGTTTCGGTTGACTATACGAGATCTTGCGGGACCGGCAGATTTTGAGGAAAAACCACATAACTCCAAAGTAAAAAGGCCCGCTGTTGAGCGGGCCTTTTGTTTGGGAGGAAATGAACGGGTTACTTTTTACGGTTGATTTCCAGCTGGGCATCCACCAGGGCGACGATTTCATCGATGACTGGGTGACGCAGACCTTTTTGGGCTGCGATAGATTGCACCATTTTGTCGACGCGCTCGATATTGGGCGCGCCGCCAAACAAGGCGCGGGCAGCGGAGGACGGGCTGGCCAGTCCTTGCGCAGCTGCAGCATATTTCTCGAATGGAACCATGTCTGAATCCGATGCACCGAGTGATTTGCACAGGTCGCTGACCCAGTTGTAAATAGAACGAGTGGCTTCCAGATCGGAGTGAACCGCATCTTTGATTGGGCGCATGCCTTGAGCGGTGATGCAGCGGTAGTTACCGGCCAGCAACATGCTCCATTTGGCCAAGGGCACAAACACGGAGTCGTGCACTTTGAGTTTGACAGGCAATTCAAGCAGCTCGCCATTGACTTCCAAGCGGGCAGCACCAATATCGGCTTCGAGCTTGCGCAGGATGTTGGTGTGAGCCTCGGAGTCGAAACGCGCAGCCTTGAAGTTGGTGGGCAGGCGAACTTGCAACACGTTTACTTTTTCTTCCGGCGGACGGAAAGCTTGTGGATCGGGGCTGCACAGAGTCATGAGCGCAGGGTCGAAGCTGTCCCAGACGGTAGCATCGGCAAAGCTGCTGCGCAGGGACTCCGTCGAGACGCCGGGCAAACGGGCCAAGTAAGGCAGGGGCGGCATGTTCATGATGGACATGCAAGGCACTTTGGATGTCGCGACCAAGTTGAGCAGTTCCCGCACGCCAGGCGAGCGGTATTGTGGCTCTTGCATGGCCAAGCCGACCAAGTCGAAATCAGCCGGATTCACTGCCCCAGGAGCGGCGGCCGAGATCTTGCCCGGCAGTTTGCGCGAATCGATTTCAACCAGGCCTTCACGGCCTTTGACTGGCATGCGGACACGAATGCCTTCTTGGTTGATCACATCAACTTCGGCCGGCAGGCAGACCAGGGTGACATTGTGACCGGCCATCAGCATTTTGCTGGCCAACAATGAGCCATAAGAGGCACCCATGATCAAGATGTTGTAGGGTTTGCTCATCGCAGTGATGTCCTTGAAAATAGTAAAGGTAAGTATTGCAAGACACTTGTCAGTGCCTTGGTGTGTGGGTTTTCGCGCCTTGTTCCGACCCGGGGGCGCCGGTTTTACGCTGCGAATTATAGCGTGGGGGCTGTTCGGCGCGGCGCTCTGCTGCAGCTTAGCCCAGCCGGCCCGAGTTGTAGTCCTGCACCGCCTGCATCAACTCTTGACGGGTATTCATGACAAAGGGGCCGTGTTGCGCGATGGGCTCACGCAGTGGTTTGCCCGCAATCAGCAAAGCCCGCACCGGCTCGGAATGGGGCTTGGTCTGTAACACCACGCCATCGCCGCCATTCTCCAAAATAGCCATGCGCAGTCGCGGCACTGAACTGGCTTCTCCTGAGGCGTCGAGCACGTCGAGCGAGCCGCGGTAAACATAAATAAAAGCGTTGTGCTGGTTCGGCAAGAGCTGGCTGAAGGATGCGCCTGTGCTGGGGAAGTTCAAGTCAAGGAACAGGGGCTCGGTTGGGAACAGCTCGGCAGTTCGATGCATCGCACCAGCCACGCCGTGGCAGCTGCCTGAAATCACGCGTACCCGCACACCCTGGTCGGTTGTCAATTCGGGAATCTCGTGGCTCTGGAAGTCGCGGTACCAGGGCGCACACATTTTGTCTCTGCCCGGTAGATTTAACCAGAGCTGAAAACCCTCCATCACGCCTTCTTCTTGCTCGGGCAGCTCGCTGTGAATCAGGCCGCGCCCAGCGGTCATCCATTGGACGCCACCGTTTTGCAGCAAGCCCTCATGGCCGGCGCTGTCTTTATGACGCATGCGCCCGGCAATCATGTAGGTGACGGTCTCAAAGCCGCGGTGAGGATGATTGGGAAAACCGCCGATGTAGTCCTTCGGGTCATCGCTGGCAAAGTTGTCCAGCATTAAAAATGGATCCAGTCTTTGCTGCAGGTCTTGCGTGAGAACGCGCGTTAGCTTAACGCCTGCGCCGTCGGTCGTGGCCTGGCCGGTGACCAAGTGATCGACCCGCCGCGGTGAATTTGGGATGGTGCTTGAAATCATGTTGTGGATTACACCGCAAATCGCGAGTTGGGCGCAAAATATTGGCATGAAACGAGGCCTTAAATGGTTGCTTGGCGCCCTGCTATTGAAACTGCTGCTGGCGGCGGGGCTGGCGCTGGGCTTTCATTACGGGCTGGGGAGTAACGAACTCAAGCAGCGGCTGGAAAAGCAAGCCAGCGCCACCCTGGGTCATGCCGTGGTGCTGAACCAAGTCCGTGTTTCCTTGTTGCCGCTGGGCGTTGCGCTACAAGGGGTTGAAATTCAAACGCAGCCCCCTTTGCTGCTATCTCGGCTAGAGCTGTTGCCGTCTTGGCCGGGCTTGTTAAAGGGGCGGCTGGAACTTGCTTCCCTACATTTGCAGGGCGCATTGCTGCCGGCGCAGGCTATTGAAACCTTGCGGGTTGGACTGACCAAGAACAGCGGGGCAAGCTCAACTGGCGCTTTGGGCTTGCCCAGACGCTTTAAGCTGCAAGATGTGCGCTGGATTGACGCCAAGGGGGAGGCCCTCACGCTGGATGTCCAGGCGCAACTAAGTGCTGATGGTTTCCCTTTGGTAGTCGATCTCGAAATACAAAAGGGCTTGTTGGAGGGCGCCAAACTCCATGTTCAGCAACAAAACCAGGGTTGGAATTTTTTAATCATGCTGGCTGGTGGCACGATCAAAGGTGATTTGCAGTTTCAACCCGCTGCCCATCCCGGCGCTTCGTTTGAACTCAAAGCTCAGGCCGAGATGCGCGATGTAGAGCTGGCTGCTTTGATTTCTTCACTCAGTCCTCGGCGTGTGGGCCGGCCAATCTTGAGCGGACGGTTGCACGCCACGACAGAGCTTTTTGTCCGCGCGACAAACTTGGCGAGCCTTGGTCATGCGATGCAAACTCACAGTTCGTTCACCGTGCGTCAGGCGGTGTTGCACAGCATGGATTTGGCCAAGGCGGTCAAGACCGTGGGGCTAAACCGGGGCGGAGAGACGCAACTCGATGTACTGGCCGGTCAGTTGAACAGCCGAGGCCGATTCCTAGAATTTACAAATCTGGTGGCCAGTTCTGGAATTTTAAGTGCCACCGGAGGCCTTGCGATTTCTGCGCGCCAAGGCTTGAGTGGGCGGATCAATGTTGAGTTGCTGAGCGCGCCGGGTGTCGGCGTTCCGCTGGTGTTAGCTGGCACGGTGGCTGCGCCCGAGCTCAACTTGACTCGCGCCGCCGTGGTTGGAGCAGCCATTGGTACGGTGCTGATGCCTGGAGTCGGAACCGGAGCAGGGGCCTCTGCTGGCGACAAAATGGGTGAAGAAATCAAGAAATTTTTTGGCAAGTAAATGCCAACCCAGCCATCTGTGGCAATAGTAAGTTTGCACCAACCAACTTGGAAAGCAAGACAGGAGTAGCCCTTGACGCCCGCGCCATAAGCGTAGACGGTTAAAATGCTTCTTTTCTTAAGCCTGTTTGCGCCTTGAGCGCGATTTGATGTCCCATGTTGTACCCAGAGAGTTTTGATGTCATTGTTGTCGGCGGCGGTCATGCTGGGACCGAAGCTGCGTTGGCGGCCGCACGCATGGGCTGCAAGACCCTGTTGCTGACGCACAATATCGAGACCCTGGGTCAAATGAGCTGCAACCCTTCAATCGGTGGCATTGGTAAAGGCCATTTGGTCAAGGAAGTTGATGCGATGGGGGGCGCTATGGCTGCCGCCACCGATGAAGCTGGCATCCAGTTTCGAATTCTCAACTCCAGCAAGGGCCCGGCCGTGCGTGCCACCCGAGCCCAGGCCGACCGGATTTTGTACAAGGCAGCAATTCGACAACGGCTTGAGAATCAGCCCAATTTGTCCGTGTTCCAGCAAGCGGTAGACGATTTGATGGTGGAGGGCGACCGGGTAGTTGGCGCTGTGACACAGGTTGGTATTCAGTTTCGAAGCCGTACCGTGGTGTTAACTGCAGGCACTTTTTTGGATGGCAAGATCCATGTCGGGCTGAGCCATTACGCTGCGGGCCGTGCCGGGGATCCGCCCGCCGTCAGCTTGAGTGCCCGGCTCAAGGAACTAAAACTGCCCCAAGGCCGATTGAAAACCGGCACACCACCGCGGCTCGATGGCCGCTCGATTGACTTCAGCAAGTGCCTAGAGCAGCCAGGCGATGGCATGCCTGGTGGTATGAGTTCGCGGCTGCCGGTGTTCAGTTTCATGGGTCGGGCAGCACAGCACCCGCAGCAAATGCCTTGTTGGATCACGCATACCAATGAGCGCACACACGAGATCATCCGATCCGGCTTTGACCGCAGCCCGATGTTCACCGGAAAAATTGATGGAGTGGGGCCGCGCTATTGCCCCAGCGTAGAAGACAAAATCAACCGTTTCGCAGACAAGGAAAGCCACCAGATTTTCCTTGAGCCCGAAGGGCTCACGACCCACGAATACTACCCGAACGGGATTTCCACCAGTCTGCCGTTTGATATTCAGTACGCGCTGGTGCGTTCGATGGCAGGGCTGGAAAATGCGCACATCTTGCGCCCGGGTTATGCCATTGAATACGACTATTTCGATCCGCGAGCACTCAAATCAAGTTTTGAAACGCGCGCCATCGCTGGGCTTTTCTTTGCCGGACAAATCAATGGCACAACGGGTTATGAAGAGGCGGCAGCGCAAGGCTTGTTTGCCGGCATCAATGCGGCGCTGCAAGCGGGGGCCAAAACATCTTGGCAGCAGGATACTTGGGTCCCGGGGCGCGATCAGGCTTACCTCGGTGTTTTGGTTGATGACTTGATAACCAAGGGCGTGACCGAGCCATACCGTATGTTCACCAGTCGTGCCGAATTCCGGCTACAGCTACGCGAGGACAATGCCGACTTGCGCTTGACGGAGGTGGGCCGCCAGCTTGGACTGGTGGACGACCTTCGTTGGGACTCCTTCAGCCGCAAGCGGGATGCCGTTTCACGTGAAACTGAGCGCCTGCGCTCACTCTGGGTTAGCCCCAAAAATCTGGATGCGGCTCAGGCGCAGCGCGTTTTGGGCAAGCCGCTAGAGCATGAATACCGGCTGGCAGAATTGTTGAGACGACCTGATGTGAGCTACGACGCACTGATGTCACTTAACGACGGTCAATTCGCAACGCCCGAGCTTCCGAACGAGGCGTCGGTTTCACGTGAAACGCAAGCTGGTGAATTTGTTGCATCGGTGGTGGAGCAAGTTGAGATTTCAGCGAAATATTCGGGTTATATCGAGCGACAGCGCGATGAGGTGGAGCGGGCGGCACATTACGAAAATCTGAAATTGCCGGAAGACTTGGACTACAGCCAGGTACCTGCCTTGAGTATTGAGGCGCGCCAGAAGCTGCAAAAACACCGGCCGGAAACGCTGGGCAAGGCGTCGCGCATTTCAGGCATCACGCCGGCCTCAATTTCTTTGCTGTTGATTTATCTAAAAAAGAGCCGCTGGAAAAACGCCACGCATGGCGAGCCTCAGCCAGTGCTGTCCTGATGCGTAGCCTTGAGCCCGAATTGCGAGCGGGTTTACGGGCTTTGTCCTTGGGCTTGACGGATGGGCAGGTCGGGTTGCTGCTCGACTATTTGGCATTGATTCAAAAGTGGAACAAGGTGTACAACCTGACCGCTTTGCGTGACCCCGCCTTGATGCTTAGTCACCATCTGCTCGACAGTCTGGCGGTAATTCCAGCGCTACAAAGGCAATTGGCGTTGACGCCGTCGGCGGTTGTAGGTCGGCCGCTGCGACTACTTGATGTGGGAGCTGGGGCGGGTTTGCCGGGCGTGGTGATTGCTATATGTTGCCCCGGGGTTGGGGTTGACTGTGTTGATGCTGTCGCAAAAAAGGCCGCATTTATCCAGCAAGTCGCACTCGCCCTTAAGCTGCCGAATTTGCGCGGGCTGCATGCTCGGGTCGAGAGCTTGGGTGGGCAGCAATCCGGCTATGACGTGGTCGTGTCGCGCGCTTTTGCAGCGCTGTCAGACTTTGTCACTTGGTCGGCTGATGCCTTGGCACCCGGAGCGGTTTGGTTGGCCATGAAGGGGAAAACACCCGACGAGGAGCTTGCGCAGTTGCCAGCTGGGGTTGAGGCGTTTCACGTGGAACCGTTGGTCGTTCCGGGATTGGATGCTCAGCGCTGCCTGGTTTGGCTGCGTAAAGTGGCGGCTTCAACCTAACGTAAACTCTAGCCTTTGTTTCGAAGAGGGCTGGCATGTTTGGCGTTGCCGATTACGACGCTTTTGTCGTTGCAATCCTTGTTTTTTTGCTGATACCCGGGCCGGGTAATTTGGCTTTGATCAGCTCGACGGGAAAGGGTGGGGTGCGAGCTGGTCTGGCTGCAACCTGGGGCGTGATCGTTGGCGATCAGGTGTTGATGTGGCTGGCTGTGGCTGGCGTTGCAACTTTGTTGACGGCATCCCCAGTGGCCTTTCAGGCTGTGCAATGGCTGGGTGCCGTGTACTTGGCCTGGCTTGGCGGGAAAATGCTGTTGGCGAAACCGGGTGGTGCGCCTGTGTTGAATATCAAGCCTCATCATTATTTCCAGCAAGCATTCTTAATTACCTTGCTCAATCCCAAGGCGATTGTTTTTTACATGGCATTTTTCCCTTTGTTTGTCGATCCGACGCAGCAGCTGGGACTTGGCACTTTTGGGGTGATGGCGCTGACCATTGCCGTGTTGACTTTTCTCTATGGCTTGACGGTGGTCTTGCTAACCCATTATTTGGCGCAACGCCTGCGCACCAATCCACTGATCACGTTGTTGCTGGAAAAAATTGCCGGCCTATTCCTGCTGGGCTTTGGCATCAAACTCGTGTTGTCCCGCTAAGCTCCAAATTACTGACCTTCATCCGAAAGTACCCATGGCCAAAATATTTTGCATCGCCAATCAAAAAGGTGGTGTCGGCAAGACCACCACGACAGTCAATTTGGCTGCGGGATTGGCTAAGCTTGGACAGCGGGTTTTGATGGTTGATCTGGATCCGCAAGGCAACGCCACCATGGGTTCGGGCGTGGACAAAAGAACGATTGAGTTGTCGATTTACGATGTCTTGCTGGAGTCGGCTTCGGTCGTCGAGGCGCGGGTAAAGAGTGACAAATTGGCTGAGGCGGGCTGCGGTTACGACGTATTGGGCGCGAACCGGGAACTCGCCGGTGCGGAGGTCGAACTGGTGGATCTGGAACGACGCGAAAAACGGCTCAGACAGGCGCTCTCCGAGGTGGACGCCGAATACGACTTCGTGTTGATTGATTGCCCGCCGTCACTCTCCATGCTCACCCTCAATGGACTGTGCTGCGCCCATGGGGTGATTGTTCCGATGCAATGCGAGTATTTCGCCCTCGAGGGCTTGACCGATCTGGTGAACACCATCAAGCAAGTGCACGCCAATCTAAACGCGCAACTGCAAATCATCAGCTTGTTGCGGGTGATGTTCGATCCTCGAATTACCTTGCAGCAACAAGTCAGCGAGCAGCTCAAGTCTCACTTTGGCGAGAAGGTGTTCAATGTCGTGATCCCGCGCAATGTTCGATTGGCCGAAGCGCCCAGCTATGGCTTGCCTGGTTTGGTGTTTGACCCCTCGTCCAAAGGGGCGCAGGCCTACCTCGCCTTTGCGCAGGAATTGGTCGAACGCATTAAAACGCTTTGAAGCAAAGTAATCCACCCGTGTCGATGAAATCACCAATCCGCAAGCCCCTCAAGCTATTAATATTGTAGCAATGAAGTCTTCGACAGTCTTGCTTTTACCCGGATGGAAAAACTCCGGGCTGGATCATTGGCAAAGCCGCTGGGAAGCCACGCTCGGCCATGTCCGCGTCGAACAGCACGACTGGGAGCGCCCGCTACGGGGCGACTGGTTGATGCAGCTGGAACAGGCCGTATTGAGGAACTCCGCGATCACCCTGGTGGCGCACAGCTTGGGCTGTCACCTGGTCGCGGCCTGGGCAGCGCATTCGCGCAACGTGCATCGAGTGCGCGCAGCGCTGTTGGTCGCACCCAGTGATGTGGAACGAGAAGAAGTTCGCCCTTGCTTGCCCAGTTGGTCACCCATAGAACGTCAAAAATTGCCATTTCAAAGCATTTTGGTGGCGAGTCATAACGACCCGTTTTGCAGTTTCAGGCGCAGCCAGCAGTGGGCTCGGGACTGGGGCGCAGAGCTGGCTGATCTGGGCATGATGGGGCATTTGAACGCCCAGTCGGGCTTGGGTGACTGGCCCCAGGGTCAAGCCTTGCTTGAGCGCTTGCAATAACCCTTCAGTGGATAAATTTAACGACAAGGAAACCCATGGTCACTAAAAAACCCAAAGGCCTAGGCCGCGGACTCGAAGCCCTGTTGGGCCCCAAAGTGAGCGATACCACGGTAGATGAGACTGCCAGCAACACCGCCAGCCCGGGATTGCCGGCCTCCTTGTTGCTCGATGACATGGTGGCGGGCACTTACCAGCCACGTACCCGCATGGACGAAGGCGCGCTGTATGAATTGGCCGAATCCATCAAGGCGCAAGGCATCATGCAGCCTATTTTGGTGCGGCGCTTGAGCCAAGCTGAGGGCTTGCGTCGGCGCACGGCCGATGCCGCTTCAGAGCGGCCGGTGTACGAAATCATCGCGGGCGAGCGGCGTTTCAGGGCGGCCAGGCTGGCGGGTCTGGATCGGGTTCCCGTGCTGGTGCGCGACGTACCCGATGAGTCCGCAGCGGCCATGGCTTTAATTGAGAACATTCAACGTGAAGATCTTAATCCGCTGGAGGAGGCCCAAGGCCTGCAACGCTTAATAAAGGAGTTTGGACTCACTCACGAACAAGCGGCGCAAGCTGTAGGGCGCTCACGCAGTGCGGCGAGCAACCTGTTACGCCTGCTCAATCTGGCTGAGCCGGTGCAGACCATGTTGATGGCGGGCGATCTCGACATGGGTCACGCACGGGCTTTGCTGGCGCTGGACCGAGCGACCCAAATTACCGCAGCCAACCAGGTAGCCACCAAAAAAATGTCAGTGCGCGAGGCTGAGAGATTGGTTAAAAAACTGGCGGCAGAATTCAGTCTGGTCGCCATCAAACCCAAAAAAGAAAAATCGCGGGATTTGCGCCGGATAGAGGAAGAGTTGTCTGATCTGCTGACGGCAGCGGTAGAAATTAGGGTGAAAAAACGCGTTAAACGGGCCGGTAGGTTCGAAGAGATGGGCGAGTTGTCCATTGAGTTTGGTTCGCTCGATGAGCTCAATGGCCTGATCGAACGGCTGAATCACAGCGGCGGGCGATAAATTTGCAAAGTCAACAAGGAGCGCTTACGATGAACAGTCGATGTGGAGCGTTTCATGGCGAAAGAAAAAAATTTAGAGCTGGAAGCCTTAAAAAAGAGGATTCAAGAGCTGGAACAGCAACTCGCTGAAAAGCTATTTGAAACCAAGAAGCTGCAAGACGTCTCCATCATGGCCATGGCGATCATGGCCGAAATCCGCGATTACGGTACCAGCAAACATATTCTGCGGGTACAGCACTATGTCCAGGCGTTGGCACAGAGGCTGAAAACCCACCCCCGATTCAGCCAGGAACTGACCGATGAAGCGATCAGTGTGATATTTATATCGACCCCGTTGCATGACATTGGGATGGTGGGAATTCCCGAGCGAATCATGCTCAAACCCGGCGACTTAACCTCCGAGGAACGCAACTTGGTCCGATCGCACCCCGTCATGGGGCACGAGATCCTGACGCAAGCTGAGCAGCTGCTCGGAGAGCATGTGGAGTTTTACAAAGTCGCCAAGCAAATTACCCTGTCACATCAGGAGAAATGGGATGGTAGCGGTTACCCGCAAGGTCTGGCGGGTGAGGCGATTCCCCTGGCCGCACGACTGATGGCGGTGGCCGATGTGTACGATGCGTCGATCAGTCCACGGGTTTACCGGGCGGGCCTGTCGCACCAGGAAGCCTTAGAAAAAGTGGTCGCGGCCAAGGGAACTCAGCTCGACCCGGATCTGGTTGATGCCTTTGTCGCGATCGAGCGCGCCATCCAAGCGATTGCTTCGCGCTATGTCGATACCGACGAAGACATCCAAAAAAAGATCAAATACATGGCTTTTGCCATTGCCGAGAAAGCTTGAACCAGCCAACTCGGCCAAGCAGCCTAGCAGCCAATCAGCGGCTAGGGCTAGTCCGTTTTACAACGCGAATACTTTGCCCGGATTCAAAATGTTTTTCGGATCCAGCGCCCGCTTGATGGTGCGCATCATTTCAACTGCGCCAGCACCTGTTTCACTCACCAGAAAATCGATTTTGTGCAGGCCTACGCCGTGCTCACCGGTGCAGGTGCCTTCCAGGCGCAAAGCCCGTTGTACCAGCTGGTTATTGAGCCGATCGGCAACTTCAAGCTCCTCGGGCTTGGTCGGGTCGAGTAAGTAGCCAAAGTGGAAGTTGCCGTCACCGACATGGCCCACCAGGAAGTAAGGCAGGCCACTGGCTTTAACCTCGGCCACCGAGTCCAGCAAGCAATCGGCCAACTTGGAAATCGGCACACAGGTGTCGGTTGACATGGCGCGGCAACCGGGGCGAGACTGGAGCGCAGCAAAATAAGCGTTGTGCCGCGCTGTCCACAAACGGGTGCGTTCTTCAGGCGTGGTGGCCCATTCAAAAGCGTTGCCCTGGTGCTCGCTGGCAATATCCTGCACCAGCTCGGCCTGTTCTTTGACGCTGCTGGGCGAACCGTGAAACTCCATTAGCAGCAAAGGCTCCTCACGCAGCCCGAGCTTGGCATAGGCGTTGACCATGCGCACAGTGTTGTCGTCAATCAGTTCGACCCGCGCGATGGGAATCCCCATCTGGATCACGGCAATCGTGGTGTGAACGGCGGCCTCGATGCTGGGAAAAGAGCAAATCGCCGCCGAAATCGCTTCGGGCAGGGGATAAAGTTTGACCGTGACTTCGGTGATCGCGCCCAGCGTGCCCTCGCTGCCGACCATCAAGCGTGTCAGGTCGTAGCCGGCGCTGGATTTTTTGGCGCGGGTGCCGGTGCGAATCACTTCGCCACTGGCGGTGACGACTTCAAGAGCCAGCACGTTTTCGCGCATAGTGCCATAGCGCACAGCGTTCGTGCCGCTGGCGCGGGTGGCGCACATGCCGCCCAGCGTGGCGTCAGCCCCCGGGTCAATCGGGAAAAATAAGCCGGTGCTTTTAACGGCTTCGTTGAGCTGTTTGCGCGTGACCCCAGCCTGCACCGTGACGCTCAAGTCTTCGGCATTGATGCTCAGCACTTGATTCATGCGGCTCAGGTCCAGGCTGATGCCGCCTTGAACTGCCAGCAAATGGCCCTCGAGCGAAGAGCCCACGCCAAAAGGGATGACCGGCACGGCGTACTGGTTGGCTAGCGTCAATACGGCGCTGACGTCGGCCGTGCTCTGGGCAAACACCACGACATCGGGCGGTGGCGCGCTATAGGGGGATTCGTCGCGGCCATGTTGCTCACGCACCACCAGGGCGGTCGAGCAGCGCTCGCCGAATTGCGCTTTGAGCGCGCTTATCAGCGCAGCAGGGGCCGAGCGCGGCGTGATTTCGGGGGTGGTGTGGGCGGCTTGGCTGGGAGCATTCATGGTCAGACTTTACAAAGAAGGAGGCTGGGGAATAATAAGCGCTTTACAAGCAGCCCAACGGGCTGCTGCAAGAACCAAGGTTGTCCACATGGGAAATCGACTGACACAAATAGCCACTCGCACCGGCGACAACGGCAGCACCGGCTTGGGGGACAACAGCCGCGTGTCCAAGAATAACCCACGCATTCACGCCATGGGGGAGGTTGATGAGCTGAACTCGCAGATTGGGCTTTTGCTGTGCGAGACCCTACCCAATGATGTGCAGGAGCTGCTGGTGGAAATACAGCACCAACTTTTCAACCTCGGCGGCGAATTGTCTATACCCGGTTACGAGCTGCTTAAAGAGCCGGCCGTGTTGGCGCTGGACCAAGCGCTGGCGCACTACAACGCCAATTTGCCGCGACTGCAGGAGTTCATACTGCCCGGCGGAACCCGTGCCGCTGCGCTGGCCCATGTCTGCCGCACCGTAGCCCGGCGTGCCGAGCGTGCAGTCGTTGCCTTGGGGCTGGAGGAAGCCGTGCGCGAAACGCCGCGCCACTACCTCAATCGTTTGAGTGACTTGCTGTTCGTTCTGGCGCGCGTTTTGAATCGTGCGCAGGGTGGTGACGATGTGTACTGGAAGAGCGAGCGCTTGGCACAGTCCAAGGACTAAGCGCAACAAACCGGGGCAAGCGTTTCGCCAGCGACGAGGCTCACTCCAGTTTCATTTCCCGAATAATTGGGCGGAATTGGTCCATTTGACGGCGCAGCATGGCGTCTTGCTCGGCCGGTGACGAGCCCACCGCTTCAGCACCGAGATCGGTCAAACGCTTGAGTACATCGGGATGACGAACGGCGGCCAGGGTTTCACGCTGTAAGCGCTCGATGATGTCGCGCGGTGTCTTGGCCGGGGCGAATAAGCCATTCCAGCCTTCGAGCTCAAGTCCGGAAAATCCCAGTTCACGTACCGTGGGCACGTCAGGCAAGCCGGTGATGCGCTTGGATGCCGTGGTGGCGATGGCGCGTAAAGTGCCGGCCTTGATTTCGGCCAGGGAAGACGAGAGCTGATCGCCTCCGACCTGGATCCGTCCCGCCAACAGCTCTTGCTTCAGCGGTGCAGCACCTTTGAACGGAATGTGCTCCATTTCCACCTTGGCTTCGCGCTTGAACGCCTCGCCCAACACGTGGACGGCTGAGCCCGGACCGGTGGAGCCGTAGTTGTATTGCAGACTCTTGTTGCTACGCAGCTGGGCGCCCAATTCGCGTAAATCTTTGGCCGTTACGCTGGGGTTGGCCGTCAGCACGAAGGGCACATAAACAGCGATCGAGATCCCGGCGAAATCGGTTTCCGCATTGAACGGCGAGCGGTTGGCCAGTGTCTGGGCGACAGAGGACAGGGGGAAAGTGATGTTATGCATCAGTATGGTGTATCCGTCGGGCGCGGCTTTGGCCACCAAATCGGCACCGATGGCGCCACCAGCACCGCCCTTGTTGTCTACGGTTACGGGCTGACCCATGGATTCGCTCATGCGCTGCGCCACCAGACGCGCCACGATGTCGGTGGTTCCCCCGGCGGGGAACGGCACAATGATTTTGATGGGCTTGCTGGGGAAGGCCTGGGCCAAAGCTTGCTGGGCCGGGACGAATGCCAGCAGGGCACAGGCAGCCAAGCGAAGGCCGGTAGTCAAAAACGTGTTGTTTGTCAGCATATCGTTTCCTCTTGAGGTGGGGGCAAAGTGCCTGCCCTGATGTTGGGGTGTTGCCAAGCTCGACCATCATAGTCCGGGATCCAGCGCGGCAAGGCTGGGGTAAGCCCTAGGGTCGTGCGAGGATCGAATGCCTCAATCAGTGCTGGGTTCGTGCGATTATTGGCACCATGGCACCACCTTTTGTTCCCCAAATCCGGCTCTACCAAAACTGGTTGAGTGCGCAACGCGGCTTGCGCTTTGATTCGTATGACGCTCTATGGCGCTGGTCGGTCACTGATCTGGAGGCTTTTTGGCAAAGCATTTGGGATTATTTTGATTTGCAGTCACCCACGCCGCACAGCCGGGTGCTGCCGCACAACACCATGCCCGGCGCGCACTGGTTTGTTGGAGCCCGGTTCAATTACGCCCAGCAAGCACTGCGTCATGTGGAGCGGGCCCACGCCGCGGGTTTTCCCGCCATTGTCAGTCACAACGAACAAAGCCTGGCAGTGGGCGCCCCAGCGCGCGAACTGAGCTGGCCCACGCTACGCCAGCAGGTCGCTGCCATGGCTTTGCATCTGCAGGCCCAGGGTCTGCAACCGGGCGACCGGGTAGCAGCTTATTTACCCAATATTCCCGAGGCGATGGTGGCGTTTTTGGCCACCGTGAGTCTGGGCGGGGTCTGGAGCATTTGTGCGCCCGACATGGGGACGCAAGCCGTGCTTGACCGTTTCCGGCAGATCGAGCCCAAAATCCTGATCGCCTGCGATGGAGTGCGCTATGGCGGGCGTGATCTGGATCGCCGCGCCGTGCTGAGCGCGCTGTGTGATCAATTGCCCACGCTGGTGCATGTGGTGGTTCAGCAAAACCTGAGCTTGGACTGCAGCGAACTCAATCTGAACTGCAAGCAGCGGGCTTTTGCCGACTGCATTGTTCAGAACGATGAACAAACACAGGGTTTCGAGCCACTGGCTTTGCCGTTTGAGCATCCTTTGTGGATTGTTTATTCCAGCGGCACCACCGGTCTGCCCAAGCCCATTGTTCACGGTCACGGTGGCACGGTCGTGGTGGCCTTGGCGCTGAAAACCCTGCACAACGACATTGGTTGCAGCTACCAGCCCAACTCCTGGGGCGAGCGCTTCCACTGGTACAGCACCACCGGCTGGGTGATGTGGAACGCGCAAATGAGTGGCCTGCTCAACGGCACGACCTGCTGCATTTTTGACGGCAACCCTGGCGGTGCAACGGTGGATGACGCAGGCCATAAATGCGCGCCAGATTGGAGCACTTTGTGGCGATTTGGTGCCCGAGTGGGCGCTAGTTTTTTTGGCGCAGGCGCAGCATTTTTTGCCAATTGCATGAAAGCCGGAGTCGACTTGTCGCTCTGCGGCGATTTGAGTCGGGTCCGTGCCCTGGGCACCACCGGTTCGCCTTTGAGCGAAGAGGCGCAGCGCTGGGGCAGTGCGCAGTTTGCCCAAGTTCGGTTGAGTGCGGCGCAAGGAACGCAGCCCACGGGGGGCGACATCTGGTGGTGCAACATCTCAGGCGGCACCGACTTCGCCGGGGCTTTTATCGGCGGCAACCGCGAATTGCCGCAGGTTCCAGGTGAAATGCAATGCCGCCTGCTCGGTTGTGCGGTTGAGGCCTGGAACGAACAGGGCGAGCCGGTGAAGGACGCGGTGGGTGAGTTGGTCTGCACTCAGCCCATGCCCTCGATGCCGCTGTATTTTTGGGGTGACAACAACAACCAGCGCTACCTTGCCAGTTACTTCGACATGTACCCCTCGGGCCACGGTCGTCAGCCGGGAGGCGGAGACGCCAGTGCTGAAATGGGAGCCGTCTGGCGCCATGGCGATTGGCTCAAAATCAACCCCCAAGGCGGCTGCATCATTTATGGCCGCAGCGACGCCACCATTAACCGACATGGTTTGCGCATGGGAACCAGCGAGCTCTACAGCGCGATCGAAGCCCTACCCGAGGTGTTGGACTCGATGGTGGTTGATCTGGAGTACCTGGGGCGCGAGAGCTACATGCCGCTGTTTGTGGTGTTGCGTGAGGGCCTCACCCTCGATGCGGCAATGCAGGCCAAGCTGGCCAACGCCATCAAAACCGCTTTGTCCCCGCGTTTTGTTCCCAACGAAATGATTCAGGTCAGTGAAATCCCGCGCACGCTGACGGGCAAGAAGCAGGAGTTGCCGATCAAGAAGTTGCTGTTAGGCCAGAAGCTGGAGAAGGTGCTCAATCAAGACGCCATGGCGAATCCGGCCTGCCTGGATTGGTACGTCAAGTTTGCTGCGCAACGCGCAGCGGCTAGTTGAGTGCGTCGGTCAAAGCCATTTTGCGGGCCAGCTCGGCGCGCCACTGGTCTCGGCTTTGAAATTTGGGGCGGTTACGTGCCAGAGCCTCGACCTGGGCCCAGATCGCCTCATCGCTTTGCGCCAAGTCAAGCGCTTGGCGCAAGGGCTGCGCGCAATACCAGGGCGTGTCCACGTAGATTTCGAGCCGATTGCCTTCGGGGTCCCGCAGGTAAACCGAAATGGCGTTGCCGTGGGTGGCGGGCTGGATATCACTGGCGCTACCGTCGGCCTGTGCGCGCGCCAACACCCGGCGCAGTGACGCCAGGTCGGGCACTTTGAATGAAATTTGGTTGATCACGTTGAAGCTCAAGTCGGCGGGACGACCGCTGGCCAGCACCAGTTGGTGATGCTCATTGGGGTCGCGACTTAAAAAAACCAGTTGCACCGGGCCCAAGTCGCCGCGGTCGGTTTCGGTGAAGCGCAGCACTTCTTTATAGAAGCTCGCCATGGCTTCAAGATCGCGCACGTAAAATCCCATATGACTGAAAGCCAGCCCCTCGGGTGCTTGGGTTGACCTCAGGGTTGCGTGCATGGTTTATCTTACATGGCGCAGAAGCTACCAAATTGGCGGCTCAATGATTTGACTGATGGCGGCGTGCCTTGGGCGCAGACCGTATTTGAAAAGGATTAGATGATGGCCAAGGCCAAGTTCAACTGGGAAGACCCTTTTTTGCTCGATCAACAGCTCAGCGAGGACGAGCGCATGGTGCGCGATGCTGCCGCCGCTTATTGCCAGGACCGGCTGCAGCCGCGGGTGATCGAGGCCTTTCGCAACGAGAAAACCGACGTGGCAATTTTTCGGGAAATGGGCGAGTTGGGCTTGCTCGGCCCCACCATTCCTGAAGCCTACGGTGGCCCGGGCCTGAACTACGTGGCCTATGGGTTGATCGCGCGCGAAGTCGAACGCGTTGATTCCGGCTACCGCTCCATGATGAGCGTGCAGTCGTCCCTGGTCATGGTGCCTATTTTCGAGTTTGGCAGCGAGGCCCAGCGGCAAAAGTATTTGACCAAACTGGCCACAGGGGAGTGGGTCGGCTGCTTTGGCCTGACTGAGCCCGACCACGGCTCTGACCCCAACTCCATGATCACGCGGGCGCAGAAAACGGCAGGCGGCTACAAGCTGACGGGCGCCAAGATGTGGATCTCCAACAGCCCGATTGCCGACGTGTTTGTAGTCTGGGCCAAAGAGGTGAGCGAGAGCGGCCAGGTCGGGCCGATTCGTGGCTTCATTCTGGAAAAAGGCATGAAGGGCCTGAGTGCCCCGGCGATTCACGGCAAAGTCGGGCTGCGCGCTTCGATCACCGGTGAAATCGTGATGGATCAGGTGTTTTGCCCCGAGGAAAACGCTTTCCCCGAGGTCCAAGGTTTGAAAGGCCCGTTCACCTGCCTCAATTCGGCGCGCTATGGCATTGCCTGGGGCGCTTTGGGCGCGGCGGAAGACTGCTGGTTGCGCGCGCGCCAGTACGTGCTCGATCGCAAGCAATTTGGGCGCCCGCTGGCGGCCAATCAGCTGATTCAAAAGAAACTGGCCGACATGCAGACCGAGATTGCGCTGGGCCTACAGGGCTGTTTGCGTCTGGGCCGCATGAAGGACGAAGGCACGGCCTCGGTTGAAATCACCTCCATCCTGAAACGCAATTCCTGTGGCAAGGCGCTCGACATTGCGCGACTGGCGCGTGACATGATGGGCGGCAACGGCATCAGCGACGAGTTCGGCGTGGCGCGGCATTTGGTGAACCTGGAAGTGGTCAACACCTATGAAGGCACGCACGATATTCACGCCCTGATTCTGGGCCGGGCCCAAACCGGGATTTCAGCGTTTTCGAATTAACCTTGTTTGGCTTCTTAAGTGGCTCGGATCGTGGTGTGCGAGCTTGGTGCGTAGAGGGGCATACGGTGTGGGCCAGAGCCTCAGAGGCGCTTCGCTTTGCCACATCGGCCCTACCCCACACCGTATGCCCCGCGCCGTTGTGTGAGCGCGTCGGCGGGAAATACCAACTCGGAAAAGTGACTTGTTCCCCGAATTGAGCACCAACCAACGTAATCACGCCAAGGGGGCTTGGGTTGGGGGCCGATGTGGCAAAGCGAAGCGCCTCTGAGGCCAACAATCCAAGACCTCTTGGCGAGTACAAGAGCAAGCAATAAGGAATGACTCCATGACAAGCCAGCCAGCCGCCCTGCCCCACATCAAGGTACTCGATTTGTCGCGCGTGCTGGCTGGCCCTTGGTGCACGCAAATCCTGGCCGACTTGGGCGCCGATGTGATCAAGATCGAGCGTCCCGGTGTGGGTGATGACACCCGACATTGGGGCCCACCGTTTGTTCCCGATGCCCAGGGTCAAGACACCGAGCAAGCCACGTATTTCACCAGCACGAATCGCAATAAACGCTCCCTCACCCTGGATATTTCAACACCCGAGGGTCAGGCCATCGTGCGTCAAATGGCGTTGCAAAGCGATGTGTTGGTGGAGAACTTCAAGGTCGGCGGCCTTAAGAGTTACGGTCTGGATTACGCCAGCTTGCAAGCGCTCAACCCGCGCCTGATTTACTGCTCGGTCACCGGTTTTGGCCAGACCGGCCCCTACGCCGAGCGTGCCGGTTACGACCTCATGATCCAGGCCATGAGCGGCATGATGAGCATCACGGGGCGGCCCGATAGCGAAGCAGGCGGCGGCCCGTTGCGCGTCGGCGTGGCATTGACCGATTTGTTCACCGGGGTCTATGCCGCCACCGCCATTTTGGCAGCCATTGAGGTGCGGCACCGCAGCGGCGTGGGCCAGCACATTGACATGGCCCTGCTCGACGTCGGCATGGCGACCTTGGCCAATCAGGCCGGCAGTTTTCTCAACACCGGCGAAGTGCCGCAGCGCCAAGGCAATAGCCACCCGAGCCTGACGCCGTACCAAGACTTTCCCACCGCCGATGGCGCCATGCTGTTGGCGATTGGCAATGACGGCCAGTTTGCCCGCTTTTGCCAGGCGGTGGAGCGTCCCGAGTGGGCCGCCGACCCGCGCTATGCCAGCAATACCTTGCGCGTGCGGCATCGCGAGGTTTTGGTTCCGGCCATGGCCGAACTGACGCGAACCCGCAGCACGGCGCAATGGGTGGCGTTGCTAGAAGACAAGGCTGTACCTTGCGGCCCGATCAACGACATTGGACAAGCGTTTGCCGATGAACAAGTCCAGGCCCGCGGTCTGCACTTGACTCAGGCGCGCTCGGCCCAAGCCCAAGCGCTCGACGGCATTGCCCAGATCTCTAGCGTGGCCAGCCCCTTGCGTTTGAGCGCCACGCCGCCAGTGATACGCCGCGCGCCGCCGGCCCTGGGCGAACACAGCGTTGAGGTGCTGCGTGAGCTGGGCATCTCGGCCGATCAAATTGCCGCTTTGCAGCAGGCCGGTGTGGTTTAACGCGGAGTCCCAAATGAAAAGTAAGTGCCCGCACCTGTTCTTTGCATTGTTGGCTCTGCTGTTCGGTCTGGCACAGGCTCAGCCCTTGAGCTTCGGTTTATTCGGGGACACGCCCTACAACGCCTGGGAGCGGGCTCGGCTGCCCGAGTTGATGGCTGAAATGGGGCGGGAAGACCTGGTATTTATCGTCCACGATGGTGACATTAAAAGCGGCTCCAGCGTGTGCAGCGATGCTGCTTTGCGCGATATTCTGAACGTGTTTCAGGCCTCCAAACACCCCTTGGTTTATGTGCCGGGCGACAACGAGTGGACTGATTGCCATCGCAGTAACAATGGCAGCTATGACCCGCTGGAGCGTTTGAATAAGTTGCGCGAATTGTTTTTCCAAGGCGATCGGGCACTGGGCCAGCGCGCCATGACGTTGCAGCGTCAAAGCGATCAAGCCGGCGTACCCCCCGCTTTTGCCGCTTACCGCGAAAACGTGCGCTGGCAAGCCGGTGGCGCGCTGTTTGTTGGCCTGAACTTGCCCGGCAGCGAAAACAACTACCACGGCAGCACCCGCAAGGGCGGGCCGGTTGCCGAGTTTGTGCAACGTAACGCTGCCAACCAGGCTTGGTTGGCACAGGGTTTCGCTCTGGCCCGGTCCCATCAGTTGGTCGGCGTCATGGTCGTGATCCAGGCCAACCCCGAAATTGAAGCCGCCCAATCCGGCAAGGTGTTGGCCGGTTACCACGATTTTCTGAAGCAGTTGCGGGAAGAAACCCAGGGCTTTGCCGGTCAAGTGGTGCTGGTTCATGGCGACTCGCACCAGCACCAGATCAACCAGCCGCTGCGTGACAACAGCGGCAAGGTGCTGGCGAACTTCACCCGGGTCGAAACTTTTGGCTCGCCGCAACTGGGCTGGGTCAAGGCCACAGTCGATGCCAGCGACCCGCAGGTGTTTCGTTTCACGCCCCGGCCTTGGTCGGCCAGCCCAGTGCAATAAGCGGCTAGCGCTAGCCAAAAACCTGGACTTCAACCCTGGCCAGGCTTATGCTCAAAGCATCATGCGACTCAAAATCTGGCTTCCCCTGTCCGTCCTCGGGCTGGCTTTGGTCGCCGGCGTTTTTTGGTGGCTGGAGCGGTCGGCCCCGCCTCCCGCAACCAGCCTGACTTTGGCCCTGCCGCAACGCCCAGCCACTGCTGCGGCTTTTCTCGGGCTGAAAGATGGTGATTTTCAACGCCAGGGCTTGAAAGTTACCCTGTTGAATAACGCTACAGCAGTAGTTGGTCTGAGCCAGCTCAGGGCCGGACAGGCCGATGTAGCCTTGATGGTCGGCGCCTCTTTCGTCTTGGCTCGACTCAAGGGTGATCCCCTGGTGGTATTGGCCTCGATCTACCAAGCCAATGACCACTACGCCATCGTGGCCCGCAAAGACAAAGGCATTGCCGGCCCCGCCGATTTGGCCGGCAAGAAAATAGGCGTGACCATGCCCACGTCCAACGCTTATTTTGCCCATGCCTATGGCTTGGCCCATGGGGTGGCGATACCCGACGAGCGTATTGTGGGCTTGAGCTTGGAGCAGTCGTTGCCTGCTCTGTTGGCCGGCACCGTTGATGCCTTGGTGGCGTTCCCGCCCTGGATTGCGAAGGCGGAGCAGGCTTTGGGCGGCCAGGCCGTGATTCTGCGCGACCCCACGATTTACCCGGTCAATTTTGTTCTTGTCAGCACCCGGGCTTGGGCTCAGGAAAATGGCCCGGCGCTGCGCGCCTTGCTTACCGGGCTGAAGTCGGCCAGCGAGCAGATTCGTCAGAAACCCGAAGACACCCTGGCCCGGCTGGCCCTGGCGTTGAACTTGGAGCCGGCACTTATCAAGTCCAGCTTTGTTCCTGCCAACTACCGGGTCCGGCTCCACCCCGAACTGCTGGGCATGCTAGAAGCTCAGCAAGCCTGGGCTTTGAAACGGGGTTCGAGTCCTAGCGCAAGTCCCCAGCCCATGCTGGACAGCATCTGGTTTCCCGGCCTTGAAGCCGTGGATCCTTCGGCCGTCACCATTCGCCATTGAGCAACGATGCGTCTGGTCACCTCACAGCGACTGAATCTGGGCCTGGCCCTGATCTTGGCCACCGCTGCCCTGACTTTTCTGCTTCAGGCTAGGCAAGGCGTTGAGACCACCCGCCAACGGGTCGAAGCAGCGATGGAAATGAGTGAAGGAACGGCCGCTCTGCGCAGCCATTTGATCTCCTGGCTGACCCTGTCCCCTCCCGATTTGGAGCAACGCTGGAACAAGGATGTGGCAAATCTGGAACAAGCCATTGCGGGCTTTAACCAGACCAATGGACAGGGGCAAGAGATGGCCGCCCTGCTGGCTGATTTGTCCTTTGTCGATGCGGCTTTCCAGCGCTTGCTGGAGTCCGGGCTGCAGACCAAGCAAGAAGGCAGGGACTACCAGATCCTGCAAGTGGCGGTGCTGCGCTCCAAAACGGAGTCCATGAATGCTGAGGTTGATGCTCAGTTGCGGCTGGCCCATGCCCAGTTGGCCGGCGCCGCCTTTCAACAAGGCCTGCTGGCCGCGGCCCTGGCTGCCGTGTTGGGCCTGACTTATTTCGGCTATTTGCGCTTGATTAGCAGCCGGGTGCTGGCACCCATAGAGCAACTGATGGCCGCCATGCGCCGCGTGGCTGACGGAGAACTTGGAGTCCGGCTCAACAGTGCCAGGCCTGACGAGTTGGGCCAATTGGCCACCAGTTTTGACCGGATGGCGGAAAATCTTTTGGACGGCCAGCAGGCGCTGGCGGTCAGTCAGCAGCGCCTGAAGATAGCAGCCCAGGCCGGTCGCTTAGGCGTGTGGGATTGGAATTTGCAAACCAATGAGCTGGTTTGGGACGACACCATGTTTGCTCTGTACGGGGCGCGCAAGCAAGACTTCTCCGGCGCATACGAAGCCTGGGCCAGCCGAATCCATCCGCAGGACCGGGAACATGCAGAGGCAGTGTTGCCGCAGGTCTTGGCGGGTACCTGCGACTATGCGCATGATTTTCGTGTGGTCTGGCCCGATGGTTCGATCCACCACCTGGCATCCCACGCTCAATTGCAGCGCGATGCCGCCGGTCAGCCGCTCAGGTTGGTGGGGGTCAGCAGCGATATCAGCGAACGCAAGATCCGTGAGCGCAATCTGCTTTTATTGGAAGAACTGCACAGCAACTTCACCCGGTTTGAGCGGGTGGAGGATGTCATGCTTGAAGCGAGACAGAAAATTACCCAGAGTCTGGAGTTAAGTCGCGTCCTGTTGCTGGAGATCGACCAGGCCAAGGGCGAAGTCAAGGTTTTGTACGATTACCCGCAAGATTCCGAAACCCTGCCGCAAGTCTATCCGCTGGCTCAGTTTCGTACCCTGGCCGAGCACCAGGAGTTTGCTCTCGGTAACACGGTGGTGAGTAGCGATGCCTTGCAACAGGCCAGAACGCCAGAAGAACTCGAGCGCATGAAAGCTCGCCAAGTACGGGCTTTGGTCAGTGTCCCCTATTTGGTTGAGGGCCGATGGAACTACCTGTTGGCCGTCAGCCGGGCCGAGGCCGGTGTTTGGGCCGAAGAGGATGTTGACGTGCTCAAGCAGGTGTCCGACCTGATTTTTACCCGAATCGAGCGCTCGTTGGCCGAGCAGGCCAAACACTTAAGCGAGCAGCGCTGGCGCTATGCGCTAGAGGTGTCGGAATTGGGGGCGTGGGAGCTTGATCTGGTGGACCACACTGCTTGGCGTTCGCTTAAGCATGATCAGATTTTTGGTTATCCCGAATTGTTGGCGCAGTGGACTTACGAGATGTTTTTGCAGCATGTGCTGGAGGATGACCGGGCCGAGGTGGACCAAAAATTTCAGGCTGCAGTGGCGCAGCAGCAAGACTGGAATTTTGAATGCCGGATTCATCGGGTTGATGGTGAAATGCGCTGGATTTGGGCTTATGGCAAAACCATGAAAAACGAACAACAGCAAGCGCTCAGGATGTTTGGCCTGGTCAAGGACATCACCGACAACAAATTGGCCCAGCAGTCCAGAATGGCGCTGGAGCAAGAAGCCAGCAGACAAAGGCTACAGGCCAAGCTCAAAAGCGACTTCCTGGCCAACATGAGCCATGAAATCCGCACCCCGATGAACGCCATCATCGGCATGACCTATTTGGCCCAACAAGGCCAACCCGATGCCAAGCTGAGCAACTACCTGAGCAAAATCGCCCAAGCCTCCAAGCAACTGCTCTCCATCATCAACGACATTCTCGATACCAGCAAAATCGAAGCCGGCAAGCTCGAGATCGAGGCCGTTGAGTTCAGCCTGGAAACCGTGTTCGAGCAG
>JBAQTC010000044.1:0-14881 GCA_049296795.1 Burkholderiaceae bacterium | reverse complement strand
ATTTGCCGCGACGCGCTGGCGCTCTACCTGCAGCATTGCGCGGTGCCGGCACCGTATTCGATTTACCAGGACATCTTCAAGCTCGAGCCGGGCTGTGTGCTGTCGGTCTCGGCTACGGGCCTGGCCGCCAAAACCGTGCAGATCAAGCCGTATTGGCGGTTCACCGATGCGGTGCGCCAGGGGCTGGCCGCGCCGATCCAGAGCGAAACCGAGGCCGTGGCCGCGCTGGACGCTGCACTGCGCGAAGCCGTGGCGCTGCAGGCCGTGGCCGATGTGCCGCTGGGTGCGTTTCTCTCGGGTGGGGTCGATTCCTCCACCATCGTGGCGCTGATGCAGGCGAAGTCGTCCCGGCCGGTGCAGACCTTTACCGTCGGTTTTGACGAGGCCGGGTTTGATGAGTCGCCCCATGCCCTGGCTGTGGCGCAGCACCTGGGCACCGAGCACCACGCCCTGCGCGTGACGGCGGCCGATGCGCTGGCGGTGATTCCGCTGCTGCCGGCCATGTATGACGAACCCTTTGCCGACAGCTCGCAGATCCCGACCCATCTGGTGAGCAAGGCGGCGCGGCAGCACGTAACGGTGGCGCTGTCGGGCGACGCCGGAGACGAGCTGTTTGGCGGCTACAACCGCTACTTTTGGGGCCAGCGGGTGTGGAGCCGCGTGGGCTGGATGCTGCCCGTGCTGCGGCAGGGTCTGGGCGCGGGCATTCAACATATCCCGGTGGCGGCGTGGGATGCCCTGAGCCGCGCGCTGCCTGGTGCCCACGGCGTGGCCCGCCTAGGCGACAAGGCGCACAAGCTGGCGCATCGGCTTAAAAATGTGCAGGGCGTGGACGACCTGTACCGCAGCCTGGTGACCGAGTGGCCGCAGGGCGTCGACCTGGTGCGCGGGGCGAGCCGCTTGCCCATCAGGCTGGACGATGCCAGCCTAGCGGCCGGCGTGCCCGAGGCCGAGCACCGCATGATGCTGTGGGACACACTGACCTACCTGCCTGATGACATCCTAACCAAGGTGGACCGCGCGGCCATGGGCGTGAGCCTGGAAACGCGGGTACCGTTTCTGGACCACCGTGTGGTCGAACTTGCCTGGCGCCTGCCGCTGCACATGAAGATACGCGGGGGCCAAGGCAAGTGGGCTCTGCGCCAGGTGCTTTACAAATACGTGCCGCGTGAGCTGATCGAGCGGCCCAAGGCGGGCTTTGGCATCCCGGTGGGGCAGTGGCTGCGCGGCCCGCTACGCGACTGGGCCGAGGAACTGCTGAACGAGGCGCGCCTGGAGCGCGAGGGCTATTTCAACGCCGCGACCATTCGCCAAGTGTGGCAAGAGCACCTGAGCGGCCGGCATGACTGGACATCCCGCCTCTGGACGGTGTTGATGTTCCAGGCCTGGCTGGAAGGTACCCGCTGATATGTTGCCCTACTGGATTTTGTTTCTTCTACCAGCCTGGCTGGCCATGACGCGGCTGCGGCCGGTGCAAACCCATGCCACGCGCTGGTCAGGCTATTGGTGGGTGGCGTTTGTCTTGCTGGTACTGGTGATTGGTCTGCGCCACCAGATAGGGATGGATTGGGGTAACTATCTCGACTACATCCTTGTGGCCGAATATGACTCTCTGGAGCAGGCCGCGACGCGAACCGAACCGGCCTACAGCCTGCTCAACTGGCTGGCCGTTCAGTTGGGTCTAGGGCTATACATGGTCAACACAGTGTGTGCTGCGCTGTTTGCCTGGGGGCTTGTGGTGTTTTGCCGGGCTCAGCCTCGCCCATGGCTGGCGCTGGTGGTGGCTGTGCCTTACCTGGTGATAGTGGTCGCCATGGGTTATACACGTCAGGGTGCGGCCCTCGGACTGGTCATGCTCGGGCTGGTAGCGCTGTCGGAGCGCAAGCTATTGCGCTTTGTGGTGTTTGTGGTGCTGGCGGCAACGGTTCACAAATCGGTCGTGCTCTTGATGCCGCTGGCGGTGCTGGCGGGCACCCGCGATCGCATCTGGACGGCTCTTTGGGTCGGACTGACAACCCTGCTGTTTTATGTTTTGCTGCTGCAGGAATCGGTGGAGGCATTGACTGCCACCTACATCGAGGCGGAGTACGATTCGGCAGGCGCCGCCGTCCGCGTGGCCATGAATGCTGTGCCGGCGGTTTTGTTTTTGTCGTTGCGCCGGCGCTTTGCCATGCCGCAGGCCGACCGCGCCTTCTGGACCTGGATGTCATGGGGCGCGCTGGCCTTTGTGGGCTTGCTGGTGGTCTCGCCGTCTTCCACAGCGGTGGACAGGGTGGCCTTGTACTGGATTCCGCTGCAGTTGTTTATGTTGTCGCGCCTGCCCGATGCGCTGGGTCAGCGGAACGGTCAGAACGCCATGTGGGTGTGCGCCGTGGTGGGTTACAGCGCGGCAGTGCTGTTTGTCTGGCTGTTTTTTGCTGCTCATGCCTTTGCATGGTTGCCGTACCAGTTTTATCCGTGGGTGTTGCTTTGGGGTTGAAGACGTGAAAATCATTCTCTTCGCCAATACCGACTGGTATTTGTTCAATTTCCGTCTACCACTGGCCAGAGCGCTGAAGGCTCAAGGGCATGAGGTGCTGCTGATTTCGCCGCATGGTGATTACGGCACAAGGCTTTGCGAAGCGGGCTTTCGATGGGCGCCTCTGGCGATGGACAGACGAAGTCTTAATCCGTTTCGCGAAGTTCTTGTGCTCACGCGTTTGGCGCTGCTGTACCGGCGCGAGCGGCCCGATGTGGTGCACCACTTCACCGTCAAGTGTGTCGTCTACGGCGCCGTCGCTGCTGCTTTTGCTCGAGTACCGGCACGAATTAATGCTGTGGCAGGGTTGGGTTATGTGTTCTCCAACAACTCGCTCAAGGCCCGTCTGCTCCGGCCGCTGGTGCGCGGCTTGATGCGTTGGTCCTTGAACAATGCCCAGTCGCGACTGATTCTGCAGAATCCTGACGATGTGAAGGCCTTCACGCTGGCGGGTATCGTTGATGCGTCCAAGGTCCATCTGATCAAGAGTTCTGGTGTGGATACCCATCGTTTCCAGCCAACAGGCGGGGCATCTGTTCCCGGTCAACCGACAAGAGTCCTTCTGGCGGCCCGCTTGTTATGGGACAAAGGTATCGCTGAGTACGTTCAAGCGGCCCGAAAGCTGCGTGGCGCTGGGCTGCCCATTCGCTTTCTGCTGGCAGGTGCCCCTGATCATGGCAATCCTGCTTCGGTACGGCAGGACGAACTCGATGCCTGGGCGGCCGAAGGTGTTATCGAAGAACTCGGGCATGTGGATGACATGCGTGCGCAATTGGCCAATACCGACATCATGGTTTTGCCCAGCTACTACGGTGAGGGTGTCCCCAGAAGTCTTATCGAAGCAGCCGCGTGCGGCTTGCCGATCGTGACGACCGACTCGCAGGGGTGCCGCGAGGTCGTGACCGATGGGGTAGACGGATTGCTCATTCCTGTCCGTAATTCTGGGGCTTTGGCAGAGGCTATTCAGCGCCTGCATGAAAACCCTGCATTGCGTCGCGAGCTTGGAGCGGCTGCAAGACAACGGGCTCTGGCCGAGTTTGACGAGCGCATCGTCATTGAGAAGACGCTAGCTGTTTACGACGAGCTTCTAAGTGGTTTGAATCAGTCTGAGGTTGAAAAATGAGAATCAGTATTGTTGGTACAGGTTACGTCGGCTTGGTCACGGGAACCTGTTTGGCTGAGGTGGGCAACGATGTGTTTTGCCTAGACTTGGACGCACGCAAAATCGAAATGCTGCAGGCAGGCGGCATACCCATCTACGAGCCAGGCTTGCAGGATATGGTCAAGCGCAATGTAGAAGCCGGGCGCCTGCGCTTTACCACCGATGTGGAAGCGGCAGTGCATTTTGGTGAGATCCAGTTCATCGCTGTCGGCACGCCACCAGATGAAGATGGCTCCGCTGATCTGCGCTACGTCGTGGCCGCCGCGCGCAACATTGGCCGTTATATGCAATCGTTCAAGCTGGTCGTCAGCAAGTCCACGGTGCCGGTGGGCACGGCAGACAAAGTGCGCGCAGCGCTGCACGATGAGCTGCAGGCGCGCGGTGCCAAGGTAGAGTTCTGCATCGCTTCCAACCCCGAATTTCTGAAGGAAGGCGCAGCGGTTGAAGATTTCATGCGGCCCGACCGGATTGTCATCGGGACCGAGAGCGACCGGGCGACACAGATGCTTCGCAGCCTCTATGCGCCGTTCCAGCGTAATCACGATCGACTTGTTGTGATGGATGTGCGGTCTGCCGAACTCACCAAATACGCGGCAAACGCCATGCTCGCTACGCGCATTTCGTTCATGAACGAACTCGCCATGCTTGCCGAGAAGCTGGACGCCGACATTGAACAGGTGCGCCATGGCATTGGCTCTGATCCACGTATCGGATACCACTTCCTGTATCCCGGCTGCGGCTACGGTGGCTCATGCTTTCCAAAGGACGTGCAGGCGCTGCGGCGTACCGCCCAGGAAAATGGGGTTTCTCTGCGGGTACTGGATGCGGTGGAACAGGCCAATACCGCCCAGAAAGGTGTGTTGATTCAAAAACTCACCGCCCGATTTGGCGAAGACCTTAGCGGCAAGCGCTTTGCGCTGTGGGGTTTGGCCTTCAAGCCCAACACAGACGATATGCGCGAGGCCCCTAGCCGCGACATGCTGGAAGCCCTGTGGCAAAGGGGGGCAACAGTCTGTGCTTACGACCCGGCCGCAATGGAGGAAGCCCGTCGTATCTACGGCGAGCGCGCCGACCTGCTGCTTGCGGACAGCCCCATGGATGCCGTGAAGGACGCCGACGCGCTGCTCATCGTGACCGAATGGAAGGTTTTTCGGAGCCCCAACTTCGATGCGTTAAAGATCCAACTGAAAAACCCGGTGGTTTTTGACGGGCGCAACTTGTATGAGCCGCAGGCTATGCGTGAAATGGATTTTGAATATTTCCCGATTGGGCGGTCGGCATGAAGGTACTCGTGACGGGTGTGGCCGGATTCATCGGCATGCATGTGGCCCAGTTGCTTTTGCAGCGTGGCGACGATGTGGTGGGCATTGATAATCTGAACGACTACTACGACCCGGCGCTCAAGCTGGCCCGGCTGGAACAGCTCAAGCCGTTTGCCCGTTTCAAGTTCGTGCGCCTGGACATGACTGATGGGGTAGCGGTAGAGGAGTTATTCGTTGTGGAGGGGTTTGATCGTGTTGTGCACCTTGCGTCCCAGGCTGGCGTGCGCTATTCGCTCAAGAACCCCAGCGCCTATGTACAGACGAATCTGGTGGGTTTTGGCCATCTGCTGGAAGCTTGCCGCCACAACCGTATTGAACATCTGGTCTATGCCAGCAGCTCCAGCGTGTACGGGGCCAATACCCGCATGCCATTTTCAGTTCATGACAACGTGGACCACCCAGCCAGCCTCTATGCGGCCAGCAAGAAAGCCAACGAGTTGATGGCCCACAGCTACAGCCATCTTTTTGGGCTGCCCACCACGGGCTTGCGCTATTTCACCGTGTACGGCCCGTGGGGGCGGCCTGATATGTCGCCCTGGTTGTTTAGCAGCGCCATTTTGGAAGGCCGATCGATTGATGTGTTTAACCACGGCAAGATGCAGCGCGATTTCACCTACATCGATGACATTGCCGAAGGAACGGTGCGTGTGCTTGACCGTATCGCCGCACCTAACCCGGATTTCAGCACCCACAACCCGGACCCTGGTAGCAGTTACGCCCCCTACAAGATTTACAACATTGGCAACCACCAGCCAGTGGAGCTTTTGGCCTTTATCAAGGCTCTTGAAGATGCGCTGGGGCGGGAAGCTACAAAGAACTTACTGCCCATGCAGGCCGGGGATGTCGTGGCCACTTATGCGGACGTGGAAGACTTGAAGCGAGACGTGGGCTTTGCACCGACGACAACCTTGAAGCAGGGTGTGGAACGTTGGGTAGAGTGGTATCGGCAGTGCATTGATCACACCGTTTCCTCTGGAAATGACACGTCCGACTGTTGACACGTCCGTGTGTGCAAAGCACTGATCCAAGCACCAAATGACCCCAAATTTCAAGATTTCAGAGTGACACGTCCGTGTGTCCAAAGCACTGATCCAAGCACCAAATGACCCCAAATTTCAAGATTTCAGAGCCAATCGGTGGGATTTATTATTACTTTCAGTAATGAAGTATTGATTTATAAGCTGTTTTTGGTTATAAAAATATCAACCAGGTGACACGTCCGACTGTCCGAAGCACTGATCCAGTCACCAAATGACCCCAAATTTCAAGATTTCAGGGTCAATCGGCGCGATTAATTATTACTTTTCGTAATGAACTATTGATTTATAAGCTGATTTTAGTTCTAAAAATATCGACTAGGCATGCCAAATCCCCCGATTAATCGGACAGTTAAATTGGGGTTGTTTCCTGAGATTTTTGGATCACCTTCGAATGTGATAACCCATCAAGAGACCATCCAGCGCTTGTACCAGTTGGACCGATTTCGGAGGTGACCGGTAAATGTCGGTAGGCACAAATCCACGCCACGCTTCAGCGGGCGTCAGTCCATCCAAGTTTTGATGGGTGCGAACGTGGTTAAAAAACAGCCTGATTTCGTTCAAGGCATTTTGCAAGCCGATTGCGCTGTAAATGTCCAGTTGGCTGATGACGGGTTTGATACGACCGAAGAAGCTCTCAATTCGGCCGTTGCACCATGGGGCACAAACTGGGATCGTCTGTTTATGGATTCCGGCCAGTTTCAAAAACGTTCGAAACACCGTTCTGTTGAACACTGCTTCGTTGTCGGTTCTGATGGCACTGGGTTTTCCATGGTGGCCAATGGCAAGACACAAATGCCCAATCAGCGTCGAGCTTCGCTTGTTCAAAACGCAAACCAGCTGCGTGCATAAACGAGATCCATGGTCAACGGCGCCCAACACGGTACGCTGGCTACCGGTTTGATCTCGCACAAAAGTCAGATCAATACCCCAGACTCGGTTGATTCCAACGGGTTTGGGGCGTGAGTCACGCAATTGGAGAGAGATGCGCATCAATAGGTACTGATGGTTTTTGATGCTATCGCTGACAAAGGATTTGCCAACGCTGTTTGGGGCATGCAACCGGTTGAAAGTGTCAGCCACTTTGCGGCAACCGGCATTTTTACCCATCAAGGATTTGAGGCGTAGCACTTCGAGCTTCACCCATTCTGATTTTTTGCGGGAGAGGGGTGTTGGTAAAGTTAGCGCCGTCGTGGCATCAGTTGGCTGGCGTGCAAATCCTTGGCGGTTTTTGAGACTCCTTTGGCGGACCATGAAGGCCAGCGCGGCAACCAGGGCCAGAACGGTAAAAACCAGAACCGCGGTTGTGGTGAACCAAATGGGCATGGTGCGCAGTGTAGGCCGGTTCGTTGAGCGAAAACTTCACGCATTTCGCTGAAATCCCGTTTGCTCCTCACGGCCAAAGCAGTGGCTCGGCTTATTTCTGAAGTGGCCTTTCCGAGTTGGCCAGGGTCAGACGACCCTGCGCTCCAGCCGTCATTGGCTTCTTTAGATCTCATCTTACGGTTCTCCTGCATGTAGCGGGCCCGGCTCATGGGGACGTGTTGCATCGCTCCTCCACAAACCGGACAACTCATTTACTCCCGACATTTCGACTAATCTACTTGCCAAAATAAACCAACTAGGTTAGCATCTGCGTATGGAAAAGCGAACCCCACATTGCAAGCTGACAGCGATCAAAGTTTTGGTAGACGCAGGTAAGGTACGCACAACCTATTCGGCGACGCAAGGCGCAGCGCAAATGGGGCTCGGGTTTTTCGACATGCTGGACGTGGTGGCAACACTCACTGCAGCAGATTTTTACAAGAGTATGACCACCCATGCCGATCACACGGTATGGCAGGACGTCTACCGCCCGAACACGCGGGCAGGGGATGTGTACCTGAAGTTAACGGTCATTGATGACGTGCTGATCGTTTCTTTTAAGGAGCTTTAAACATGAAATGTCCTGTTTGTGGCGCAGCGGAACTGATCCACGACACTCGTGACTTGCCCTACACCTACAAAGGTGCCTCCACTGTCATTGAGACCGTCACGGGTGATTTTTGCCCTGCATGCGATGAAGTGGTTCTGGATGTGGCCGAATCAACGCGCACCAGTGAATTGATGTTGCAATTCAACAAAGAAATCAATGCCGCGTATGTCGACCCTGTCTTCATCACACAGGTGCGAAAGAAGCTGCATTTGGACCAGCGTGAAGCAGCTGAGATTTTCGGTGGTGGTATCAATGCGTTTTCGAGGTACGAGAACGGGAAAACCAAACCGCCACTGGCTTTGGTGAAGCTGCTCAAAGTGTTGGATCGACACCCTGACTTGTTGGTTGAGATCAAGGCAGCATGACTGCGGCAAAGCCCACTGGACGTCCCTCGATCTGAAGGTTGTGCTGAAATGAACTGCTCTCACAGCCAGAGCAGTTGATGCGACGGCGATGAATGGTCGTGGATTTCGCAGTGAATTAAAGCCCGTAAAGCCAATGGCTGGGCGGTTGCCCGAATCAGTTAGTCTGCGCTAGCCGGGTGTACACAGCCCAATAGGCCAAGAGGGCCAGGAAAAAGCTCAGAATCAAGATCGATTTATGGGTGGAAAACACGACAGCCGCACCGGCGGGCAATGCGGTAGCGATCCAGCACAGGGGGCTGGTCATACTATTTTGTAACTTGGCGCTAACTTGACTCAGTGCGCGGCTCACCACACGCAGATGGATGTGGTGGTGCAGATGCTGCCGGTCGGCTTCAAACGAATGCTGGACTTGGCTTTTAAACCGTCGAAGTAGGGAGAAGAGAACTTCCAGAACGGGGTAGGCGCAAACCAGCAAGCTAGCCCACGGGCTTATTTCGCTATTGCGCATGGGTAGCAGCAGGGCAAGATAGGCCAACACGAAACCCAGCAAATAGGCGCCGCCATCACCTAGAAACAGTTTACCCAAAGGCCAATTGATCAAGCCAAAACCCAAGGAAAACGAAGTCACTAAAAAACAGGTGGTCGCCAGCGGGGTATCACCTACTTGGAGCGAGATCAGCCCCATGGCCGCAGACATAATGGCAACCGACCCCGAGGCCAAGCCATTGAAACCGTCGATGATGTTGATGGCGTGGGTGAACCCGCCTATGGCCAATGCAGTAAACAGCACGGCAAAGGGCAGGAAGCTCAGTAACCAGTCAAGTGGCATGAAACCGGTATGTTGGACGAGGATTCCGCTCAAATACCAAGCCAAGAAACCGCTTACCACGCTAGCCTGTAAACGACGCATGGCGCTCACTTTCTTAGTGAGATCTTCAGCCAGGCCGAATGCGAATGCAGGGATGGCAGCCAACAGCATGGGGCCAATGATGGCGGCCACTTTAGGCGGGGCCAGAACCCAAGAGGCCAACAGACCTAGCGCGATCGCCACACCGCCTATGCGAGGCGTGGCTTCGGCGTGATGGTTTTGGACGCCAAACGAGTTGTCCGCGCTCAAGTGACCGTGCAAGTGCTGGGTGGCAACCAGCACCGCACTTGAGAGTAGAGCGATTCCAAAAATCAGAGAATAGATCAACATTGTTTTTGCAAGATCTTATCAGTCTTATAAGAAACATTATGCTTCGGTTCTGAATTATGGACATCCCCTGAACAGGGGATGTTGCGGCTGGATGCCAATCAGAACTTCCCGTTCACAAGGGTCAACCGAAGCGTCAACACATCACGTGCCTAAAATGCTATCACTTGGGTGATTTTGTATCAGCACCATGCGCGACACTTAAAACGAAGGGATGCACTTATGGCAAACGATACTCAAAACCAACTATCTGTGGCGGATGAACTTGGCGACGACCGCAAGCCTAGCGGGCGTTTCGTTTTGAAGGACCGTTCAGGAAAGGTTGTTGCTGGGCCGTTTGACTCTTCGTTTGAAGCCGAGTGTCAACGCTATTTGGGTATCGACAATACCCGTCGAGCGGCCTTTGACCAAGAAGGTTAGTGGGACGCATGTGCCAACTATTGACACCGAGCGTGAATCGTATGGATTCGTTTTGACGGAGAGTTTTTCAGTGGTTTTGATGCGTATCGGTTGGTGTTTGGCGATGGCTGTGGTGACGGTGCTTGCGTTGTTGCCGGTAGAGCACTTGCAACTGCCGATGTTTGAGTGGTGGGACAAGGCGCAACATACGCTGGCTTTTGGGGTGTTGACCGGCTGGGCTCTGTTGCTTTGGCCGTCAAGTGTCTCCCGCGTGGTACCAGGCATGCTGGCCTATGGTGGGGCCATCGAGTTGGCGCAATGGGCTGTTGGCTGGCGTTTTGCCGAATGGTCCGATCTGGCTGCAGATGCTGTGGGGGTGTTGGTGGCCTGGATGCTTGTAGGCTGGGTACGGCGTTGGCGAAGCACTTAGAAATGCTTGATAGTCACACTACGTGTGATATAATGAAGTGACATTCTTGGAGTGAATGGTTTGAGAGTTTTTAGGAATGCATGGTTTGGGCGGTTTGCCCGGAAAGAGAAGATCTCGGCTGACGCGCTCTGGGAAGCTGTGGAGCGTGCAGAAAATGGCCTGATTGATGCCGACCTTGGCGGTGGAGTGATCAAGCAGCGTATTGCCCGCCCTGGTTCAGGAAAATCCAAGGGGTACCGCAGCATTGTGATTTATCGCAAAGGTGACAAGGCGTTTTTCGTCCACGGTTTCCCCAAAAGCGAACTCGGCAACATTCGCGACGATGAAGTGGAGCAGTTCAAGAAGGCCGCCAAGTTGATTTTTGCGTTGTCGGAAGACAAGGTTCGACAACTGATTGAAAACGGTCAATTTGAAGAGGTGATGAAAGATGACTAAGAAATACCGCAGTGAGGCCTTCGCCGCCATCCATGAAACGATGGAGGCCTTGCATGAAGTCGGCGCTATTGACAAGCAGACGATGCGTGAGTTCGATGATGCCTGCCTGACGCCAGTCCATGTTCTCGCTCCAGAAGATATCAAGGCGATTCGAGCGCGTGAGCATATCTCTCAGCCGGTGTTTGCTCGTTACCTCAATGTTTCAAAGAACCTTGTCTCGGACTGGGAGCGTGGCGTCAAGAAGCCGGGTGGGCCAGCCTTGCGGCTACTGACCGTGATTCAGAAAAATGGGCTCGCGGCCATCGCTTAATTTAGTGGCCGCTTGCTTGTAGTGCAGACTGATGCTCAAGATATTTATCAGCTTTGTTGTTGCGAGCGTTGCCATGATTGCAGGGCTTGTTCTGACGGGTGCATTGCTTTCGCAGTACATTGCAGTTCTTATTTCATTGCTTGCACTTACTGTTTCGATAGTATCCGCATTCAAAGAAGATATTTTCTCTTTCCAACCGATGGTGCTTTTCGACGAAATCATCATGGCCCCACCCAGTGGACCTTCGCACGATAGCATCGCGCTTGTACTGCCGCTTACATTCATCAACAAGGGCCACGGGGCGGGTGTGATAAATATGCTTGCCCTTCGAATTGAATCAGCGGATGGAGTGAAGCTTTATACTCCTCTGCAGCAGGTCGATTTCGAAAAGTACATCTCAGGAAGGCGAAAACTCCACGCAGAGAATATCAAGGGATCCTTCAATGCTTTTGCTCTTGGTAGTAGAGCAACATCGAAAATGCACCTTCTCTTTTCGCAGGAAGAAAATTCAGAGAAATATCCGTTTTCATCGTGGACTTCAGGGAATTACATATTTCGTTTATTTGTCAATCACTTCAAAGGTGAGCAAGGTCGGGAGATTGCTTGCCTGGGACCCATGCAAATCACTGATGAAATGCTTTCGGCGTACAAAGCGGGGAGCGGCAACTCTCTTTGTCCAAGCCGCCAGATTTCGGTATAGTCAATCGAATAAGACTCCACGCAAAATCAGAAGTGGTGGTGCGTTATGGAAAGCGAACAATCACCCGAATCTTTCCTCACTGACCGCCTCTAGCAAGCTGTAGCGCTCGGCAGCACAAGGATCAGAACGGCAACAACAAGAACCGCAGTTGGGGTGAACCAAATGGGCATGATTGAGAGTGGGGGGCGATAACAGGGTGATGGGCCAGTGGGCTTTGTGACTCATTTCCTTGCCCGTGGGCAGGGAGGCTTCCATAACATCTCTTTGAACCGATTTTTAACCATCAGCTAGGCATTACGTTTTTCGGGGGCAAGGTCATGGCGTGCCCCTGGACTGACCCTGTAGCACTGCACTCAACGCCAGATTGACGTAGTAGTTGCCGCGCCCAATCTTCTGTTTTTGCAAAAAGCCTCCGCCCGCTAGTAAGTCCATGTATTTAGTCGCCGTCAAACGAGACACCTGCAAATCACGTTGCACAAACTCGATCTTGGTGTAGGGATGCATAAAAAGGTTGTTGATCAAGTCCTGGCTGTAAAACTTGTACTCAGCACGAATGCGCTGTTTGTAGTCAAACAGCGCCGTCTTGATCGCATGGATCGTTGCAATGGTTTGTCCAGCGGTTTGCTCCACAGCTTCCAGCAGGTAGAGCACCCAGTCTTCCCAGGTGTCGTCCTCGCGCACGGTTTGCAGCAGGCGGTAGTAATCGACCTTGTTGCGCACAATGTGGTTGCTGAGGTACAGCACCGGAATATCGAGCAACCCTTCCTTGACCAGATACAGCACATTCACTATGCGCCCTGTACGGCCATTACCGTCGTAAAACGGGTGGATGCTCTCAAACTGGTGGTGAATTAACGCCATCTTGATCAACGGGTCGGCATCAAACAGGGACGACTCGTTGATGAATCGCTCAAGGTGACTCATCAGTGCCACAATTTCAGCCGGGTTTTGCGGCGGCGTGTAGATGGTTCGTCCGCCACCGTCTTTGAGAGCGGTTCCTGGCAGCTTGCGAAAACCGGCGTTGTTGCGCTCCAGCTCGCACTGGATTTCAATGATGTGGCGGGCGGTGAGCAGGCCGCTGGAGCGCACCTGCTCAAACCCCACCTGCAAAGCCTGCCGGTAGCGCAGCACTTCCTTGGCCGCCGGGTTGGTAAAGGCTGTGGGTAACACGTCGTCCTTGAACAACTCGTCATGGGTGGTGACGATGTTTTCAATCTCGGAACTGTCTTTGGCCTCTTGAAGACCCAGGGTGTTGATAAGAATGCTCTGGTTGGGAATCGATGCCGCAATGCCCTTCAGCTCTGCCAGTTTGCGGCTGCTGCTGGCCAGTTTTTTGAGGATGGCGGGCGTCTCAAAGCGGGCTGGATTTAGCCGTTCAAGCGGTATGATCTGGGGCATGGACAAACCTCTCAGTGAGATTGAGTATAGAAAAGGCGATTTTCTATACATGATAGACGGGATCTGTGTAGAAAACCAGGTTTTTTATACATGTCGCTCGGTCACTGGTGGTGGCATTATCGTTTCACAATCCGAAAGGACAATCACCCCAAAACACGGACAAACACCCGCTCTAGCACCCAGGAGCACGGAGAGCGAGTTTGATTCCGGTGACACGTCCTACTGTCCCATGGCCAGAACATTTGAAGCGATGAATGGCCGTGGCTCCTATATGCCGGTCGGTGACAGCAGGCGCTGATCAGGCAGTTGGCAACTACCGACCAGCAGCAACGAGGTCAGCCAAGGTAATCATCAGCAGGTGTGGATTGAGCGGCGAAGGCTCGAAACCAACTTTTTCATAAAAGGCGGCTGCCTCATCGGACAGGGCGTGAACTGTCATTCCTCGAATGCCAATGGCGTCGGCTGCGTTGATGACGCGCATGCCGGCATCTCGAATCAGAGAACGACCGAAACCCTTGCCATGCAACGACTGGTCAACAGCCAAGCGACCCAGAACGACGACTGGAATGGGATCTGGCATGTTGCGGCGAAACCGACCTGTAGCCTGCGTCGTGGTGACGGCGCCAGAAGCCAGTGCGTAGTAAGCGACAACCCGAGCCTCATCACAAACCACGTAAGTTCGAGAGGCGCCCTGAATTTGGTTCTTCATGGCTCGGTGTTTGAGCCATTGATCTAAGTTGTCGACACCGCAGGAAAAACCATCTGTCACATGGTGCTCGGTCAACGGCATAGCTGCCGTCAACTTCATCCACGCTCCCAGGGTGCAGGTGTGAGCATGGTTTTGCGCAAATGCTCATTTGGGTTAGGTGGCATATCCAATCGGGCCTGAAACTGTTCAAAGGCCTGCGGACTGACAGCCATGACCACTTGGTCGAGCAGGGTGTCTTCTGCGGCAACACGGGCAGACTCCAGAATGAAGTCTGTTCGATTCTTGCCGCGTGACTTTGCTGCACGGTCAATCAGATCGCGAACTTCGGGTTTGATGCGAATGTTGAGAGATTCGCGTTTGGCGTCGGTGACGGCGTGCATGTTGACTTCCCCTTGAGATATGAGGACTGTAGCAGATCGTAATGACATTGTCATTATTTTATTTGCAAATCTATCGGTGACACGTCCGTGTGTCCAAAGCACTGATCCAAGCACCAAGTGACCCCGAATTTCAAGATTTCAGAGCCAATCGGTAGGATTTATTATTACTTTTAGTAATGAGGTATTGATTTATAAGCTGATTTTGGTTCTAAAAATATCGACCAGACATGCCAAATCCCACCAATAATCGGACAGTCAAGTTTGGGGTATTTCAGGTGTTTTTTCGTCATCGTCGGATGTGATAGCCTACCAAAATTCCGTCGACGGCTTGAACAAGTTGGGCTGATTTAGGAGGGGTTTGTTGAATGTCTATCCGACTCAATCCTTGCCAAGCTTCTGCTGGCGTCAGTCCATCCAAATTTTGATGGGTGCGAACGTGATTGAAAAACAACCTGATTTCGTTCAAGGCATTTTGCAATCCAAGTGGACTGTAAATTTCGAGCTGCTTGATGACGGGTTTGATGCGACCGAAGAAGCTCTCAATTC
>JBAQTC010000043.1:0-2581 GCA_049296795.1 Burkholderiaceae bacterium | reverse complement strand
GGCGCGACGATCATTCCATTTCCCGGAACGCTCACAGTCACCGGGCTCGCCCCCGATGTCTCCGGCGAAACTGTCGCCGCCGGCTCGATCTACCCGATCATGCGCCGCCGCGGCAGGCGCTAGCCCGGCGGCGGTGAGCGTCGCCGCCAGATTATCCCAGCCCACGGCTTGCGCCGCCAGAACCGCCTTGGTGCGCGGTCGCTTCGCGGCCCGCCAGCTGGCCCAGGCGCGCACGCTCGATTGTTGCGGGTCGAGATCGAGCAGCAAAGTCGGCACGCCGGCGGCGACGGCGGCGACGGCGAGATTGGTGGCCATGGTGGTCTTGCCGCCGCCGCCCTTCTGGCTCAGGCAGGCGACGCGGGGCGGGATGAAGGTCATTCGTCGATCGCCATACCGACGCTCTTGGCGATCTCGCCCATGCTTTTGTCGATGCGATCCATCCGTGTCACGTTGCACTCGAAACACCACGGCCCCCAATAGGTGACGCACCCCGCCTTGCCGCACTGGACACAACGGAGTTTTGGCCGAAGCTCGTTGCCTGGATTGTTTGGATCGGCCCACGGTCTGCTTGGAGTTCGCATGGCGAAAATCCTGTCTATCCCAATTGGCCGGTATCGGCCTCTAATGGCCATCTGTACCTTAAAGACCTTTACCATCCCCCAACGGCGGCAACAATCCAAACGGGCGGCCATCCTCTAGACTTGGAGCCGACTGAGTGCATGGTGTGCTCAGTGGTTAAGGTTGATAAATTGCCGGGCCGCGATGCAGAGGCATGGTTTCTACGCATGATAAAGGAGCGTCCGTGGGAAACACGCCAGTGACCCCCACCCAAGACGCGATCCTCTACATCCTCGCCAACGCCGACGAGCCGATGCTTGAGCGCGAGCTTGGCGCGGTGTTGGGGATCGATTTGACCACGCTCGCCATCGCGCTCAAGCGCATGCAGAAGGCCGGGCGCGTGCGCTGCGAGCAGCGGCTGTTTGGCCCGCATCGGCATGGGCAGAAGCAGGGGCAACGCTTGGCCTGGGCGATGACGGAGCGGGCGCCCGTAACCGAACCTTAACCCAGCCGGGCTAAAGCGCTGGGCAGCGGAAGGATCGGGCAAATGACGGTCGAGGAAGTAAGCGAACTGCTCGCACGCTGGCGATGCGCGCACCCTGGCCCCTTTCAGGGCGAGCCCAACCCGCCGCCTGCGCACCCAGGCTATCCGGTCAGCAGCGCGCCGCCGAGGCCGCCATTGTCCGCCGAAGATGAAGCGATCCACCGCGCCATCTCGCGCTCCCGCAGCAACGAGCCCCACGGTCCCCGCATGGGGGCTGCGCAATGGATTGGCGATGGCCAATAACAGCACCTGGAGCGCCGCGCGCACCGCGTTGCTGCGAAAGCTCAAAGCGCAGGGTTTGTCCGCGGCCCAAATCGCGCGCGCGATCAACGCCGATAAAAGCGGCGGCCCAGTCACGCGCAACGCGGTCGTCGGGAAGTGCGAGCGGCTTGGACTTACGACGGAAGCGCCGCTAAGGCCCAATGGCCGGCTTAGCTCTAACCGCATCAAGGCGGGCGCGCTGCGGGCTCGCCATGCGCAGCCGGGCCCGCCCCCGCCCGGCGCAGTGCGGTTTCTCGATCGCGCCTACGGGCGACAGTGCGCTATGTTTCTGAACGGGGAGGAGGGCGCTATGGGCTTTGTCTGTGGCGCGGCGTGCGCGCCAGAGCGGCAATTCTGCGCTGAGTGCATGGCGCGCGCTTACGATGTGGCGCCGATGCCAAGGCTTGGGCGCGCGGCATGATTGATCCGATCGCCAGCGCGCCGAGGGACGGCGGTTATATCCTGGTGCATGGCCCCGGCTGGGAAATCCCATGGCTGGTCTCGGCCTGGGTGGCCGAGCCGGAGTGCGAAGACGGCGGCTATTGGGCCCATGTTGCGCCGGAAGATATCTATGACGATGAGGCGGTGTTTTCGCCCACGCATTGGGCGCCGCTGCCGCCGACGCCGGCTGTGTGAACCATGCAAGCGCTTGTGGACAATCCGCGCGCGGTCATTGGCCACAACCAGCCGCCGCCAGACGAGGTGGCGCCGCCGATCGATTTCATCTCCGCGCGCCTGGTGCATTTTGGCGCCGAGTATTTGCAGGCGATCTACGGCGATCTCGCCGATGTGCTTGGAAAGAAGAAAGGCGCGCGCCCGAAATCGTTCCGCTATCTGCTGTTTGCGTGCCTGCGCGCGCGCTGCCAAGTTCCGCTCAATAGCCTCGCCGCAATCGTCGGCATCAATGTCAAGGGCGTCGGCGAGGATAGCCAGCGGCCGGAGAAATGGGCCGAGCTGGACGATGAATTCGCCGGCCTGCTCGATCATGTCAGCGAGGGCATGTATCATTTCGCTCAGAGCAAATTGCGCGCCTCGGAAATGGAGGAGCGGCTAGCGCATTGGCGCGGACGCGACCAGGATTTGCGCGAACTGGAGCGGTTGGCGCGCGCCCATGAGCGCGCTGCGCTGGAAGCGGAAACCGCAGCCCAGCGGATCACGCTCGCGGCCAAGGAGCGCAAGCGGCTCGAAAATCTGGCCGGTCTCCGCCTGGCGCTCACT
>JBAQTC010000042.1:0-148414 GCA_049296795.1 Burkholderiaceae bacterium | reverse complement strand
TTGAGCGCCGGACAAAAGCGACTGAGTTCAAAAGTCACCTGGGCCGGCAAAATCATTCCATCGTCCTTGAATATCTCGGGAATTGATGGCGAATAGCTCATACAGTGGGCGGGGTCACGGATTCAGGTCTATGTTTACGATCTGCACCCCTTTCGTAACTCCCTTGGTACGAGGCTTCCTAAGTGCCCGTCTTCGGGATCGCAAAACCGCTATCGCCGCATCGACCCTGCTCGCTTTACTGAGCCCGGGCCTGTCCTTGGCGTTTCAGCCCTTGATCACCGATGACACCGGCACCCAGGGCACTGGCGGCCATCAAATCGAAGCCAGTTACACCCGAACCCGACAGTCCTCAGCGGGAGACGCCGACTTGTCGCGTGCACTGGCAGCGGTCTATACCTACGGTGTGAGCGATGCGCTCGACCTGTTCATCAGTGCCTCGCATCAAGTGCTCGAGCCTGCGCTCGCCAATGCGCAAAGCGGCAGGGGCAATACGCTGGTGGGCGCCAAATGGCGCTTTCATGAAGATGAGTCCAACAAATTGAGTTTTGCTCTTCGGCCCGAATTACAGTTGCCAGTCTCAACTGAGCAAGAACTGCGCGGGCTGGGTACGGCCCGCACGTCCTGGCGGCTCGATGTGCTGATGACGCAGGGGACCGGTTTCGGCGCTGTGCATGTGAACCTGGCTTCCAGCGGGGTCAATTTTGACAGCCAGGCGCTGAATCTGGCTACGCGGCGCTTGCAGTACCGATTGTCCGTAGCGCCGGTGTGGGACATCAGCGAACAATTCAAGCTGGCGCTAGACACCGGTGTCATGACCAACCCCGATTTGGCGCAAAAAACACAAATGACCTATGTCGGTCTGGGTGCCATTCATTCCCCCTCGCAAGACCTTGACGTCGCGCTCGGGGTTTTTCGCTATAACGGCCACGACTCATCAGCAAAGACGCTGCAGTGGAGCGCAGGCCTGACCTATCGCTTCAAGTAATTTAATTCCCGCCAGCAGCCCCGGGCTGCGGAACCGGTTGCCTCTTCACCCGTGAGAAAACATAAATCCCGGCCAGCACCAAGGCGGTGCCGAACGCGACCCAGGGGGTAAAAGGCTCATCCAGAATCAATACGCCCATCAAAATGGTCGCCAACGGGCCAATCATTCCGGTCAAGGCCGTGGCGCTGGCGCCGATGCGTTCGAGCGCCATCATCACCACCAGTACCGGCAGCGCGGTGCAGACGGTGGCATTGAGCACGGAGAGCCAAATTACTTCGGGCGCGACGTTGGCCGCACTCCAGGGTCGCAACAGCACGAATTGCAACAGGCACAGCAGACAGGCCACCGTCGTGGCCAAACCCACCAGGCGCAGGGAGCCGAGCCGCTGCACCAGCTCGCCGCTGTAAATCAGGTATAGCGCGTAACTCAGCGCACTGAGAAACACCAACAGCGCACCGAGCGCCACTTGGCCGCCCTGGAGTTGCACTTCGTGGCCGAACACCAATAAAACACCGCAATAACCCAGCGCCATGCCCAGCACATGTCGGGTCTGAACCGGGCGTCGAAACAGAAGAAAGCTCAAGACCAACACCAAGGTCGGGTTCAGGTACAAGATCAAACGCTCCAGTGAAGCACTGATGAACTGCAAACCAGCGAAATCGAGCATGCTGGCCAGGTAATAGCCACTAAAACCCAGACCGAGAACGCCCCTCCAATCTTGGCCGGTCAGCGCCTTCCTGTTTTCGCCGCCCTGGCCATAGGTCGCCCACCAAGCCATTGCAGCAAAAAAAGGCAGGGCAAACAGCATGCGGTACATGATCAAGGTGACCGGATCGACCCCATAACGGTAAGCCAGCTTGACGATGATGGCCTTGCCGCTGAACGCAATCGAGCCGACCGCGGCCAACAGGTAGCCCGTCAACAATTTATCCTCGCCCCGGCCCATGGCCCAGCGACTTAAAAACCGACAGCCTGGCCGTCGCGCCGAGCGTCGCTGGCAGCCACATAGCCCTGAACCGCGGGGTCACCGGCGCGCCAAATGAACTGGCCGGCACCGAAGTCCTGGTAGGAATCCTGAATCACTTCCATCCGGTGGCCCAAGTCCGACAGGCCTTGAACCGTGGCCTTGTTCATCCCGGCCTCCACATTGATCTCGTAACCGGCGTTGTAGCGCCAGCGCGGCGCGTCACACGCGGCTTGCGGGTTCTGGCCATAGTCAAGCATGCGGACCAGGGTTTGCATATGGCCTTGCGGCTGCATATTGGCACCCATCACGCCATAACTCATCACCGGTAAGCCGTTTTGCGTCAGGAAAGCCGGAATGATGGTGTGGAACGGACGCTTGCCCGGTGCGACTTGGTTGACGCCAGGCTCCAGACTGAAAGCGTGGCCTCGATTTTGCAGGCTGACGCCAAACGTGGGCTCAACACAACCCGAACCAAAACCCATGTAATTGCTCTGGATGAAGCTGACCATCATGCCGCTCTCATCAGCGGTACTGAGGTAAATCGTGCCACCTTTGACCGGATTACCGGCACCAAAGTCCTGGGCTTTATTCATGTCGATCAACTTGGCGCGCGCCGCCAAATAGCTATCGTCGAGCATTTGCTCAACGCTGACTTCCATGCTCGAAGGCTCGGCCACATAACGGTAGACATCAGCAAACGCCAGTTTCATGGCTTCAATTTGCAAATGCTGGGAAGCCACACCATCGACTGGCAAACTCGCCACGTCAAACTTATCCAGTATTCCCAAAGCAATCAGGGCGGCAATGCCTTGACCATTGGGTGGAATCTCGTGCAAGGTATAGCCGCGGTAATTTTTCCCAATCGGCTTGACCCACTCGGGCTGGTAAGCTGCAAAATCACTGGCCTTCAGACTGCCGTTGTTGGCGCTGGAGAACTTCTCAATGGCCTGCGCGATTTCGCCACCATAGAAAGCCTGACCCTTGGTTAGCGCAATGGCCCGCAGACCACGCGCAGCGGCCTTGAACTGGAACAGTTCCCCCACATTCGGCGCGCGGCCCCAGGGCAGAAAAGACTGGGAAAAACCCGGCATAGCCTGCAATTCGGGCGTGGCATTGGCCCATTTTTCCTGCACCACCGTTGGAATCAGATAACCGCGCTCGGCAATCTCGATCGCTGGCTCCATCAGGTCAGCAAATGGCAACTTGCCAAAACGCTCACTCATAGCGACCCAACTGGCCACGGCGCCGGGCACCGAGACAGAATCGAAACCGCGTTTGGGTGGGGCTTTGGCAGCGCCATATTTAGCACTGAAGTAATCTGCCGTCCAGCTTTGCGGCGCACGGCCCGAGCCGTTCAGTCCGTGCAAAGCCTTGCCATCCCAAATCAAGCTGAAAGCATCGCTGCCCAGCCCGTTGCTCACCGGCTCGGTGATGGTGAGGGCGGCGGCAGCGGCGATGGCAGCATCGACCGCATTGCCCCCTTTGAGCATCATGCGCAAACCCGCTTGCGAAGCCAGCGGGTGGGAAGTGGAAACAACGTTGCGGGCAAAAACCGGCAACCGGGTGCTGCTGTAGGGATTGTTGAAGTTGAAATTCATGGCTGGGATTATCGTTTGTCTCCAGCCACGCGGCGGCCCGTGCTGTCACCCAGCCGACTGCTGACCCACAATTTTGCGGTGTAACTTGCGCACCGACCACCAGACGGCCAGCAGTACCAGCGGCAGCGCCAACGCGGTCGTGCTCTCCACACTCCAGGGCCAGCCCAACAGCTGCGCGCCTTTGGCCAAATAGGCCAGCAAACCCAGGGTGTAATAAGTGATGGCCGCAACCGACAAACCCTCAACTGCGCTTTGTAATTTGAGTTGCAGGCTTTGCCGCTGGTTCATGCTGGCCAGCAAGGCTTGACTATTTTTTTGTTGGTCGATCTCAACCCGGGTCCGCAACAAACTGCTGATGCGCGAAACCCGTTGTGACAGCGCGTCTTGTCGGCGAACCGCCCATTGACACGTGCTGCGGGCTGGGCTCAGGCGCCGGTCCATGAATTCACTGATAGTTTGCAAAGCAGCCAGCCGCTGCTCGGCGATTTCATCGATACGCTTGTCGACCAGCTCAAAGTACGCCGCGCTGGCCGAAAACCGCGAATGGGTTGCCGCATGATGGCTCTCGACTTGGCCCGCCAGCTTGGTCAAGCGATCGAGCAACGCTGACTCGTCATTGACGCTGGCGCTGCGTATCGATTCGGCCAATTCGGCCAATTCGCGTTCAGCAAAAGCCAATTCCGCACCAGCCTCGTGGGCCGCGGGCAATCCCAGCAAAGCGGCCATGCGGTAAGTTTCAATTTCGATTAACCGTTGCATCAATCGCCCCAGCCGACGCGGCGGCAGCTCAGCGACCCGCACCAAAAAACGCGAATAGCCATCGGCATGAATGCTCAGGTCGGTATAAACCTCGGCCTGACCCTGCGCCACCAACGAACCAATCAAAGTATCTTCTTGCAGCATCTGCTTGATCAAGGTCGGCCAAGCCGCACTGGCTTGTGGCAAGGCCCACAAATGCAGGGCCGTCAAGCACTGCCCGGGCAACTGCGCCAGCCAGTCCTGCGGCACGCCCGAGGTCGCGGGCTCCGGCTGCTCGGCCCTAGCCACCGGGTGAAAGAAAGTCCAGCAGACAAACTCGGTATGCAGCTCCCAGCGAATTCGAAACGGGCCCACATCCGTTCGAATGTGGGTCGATCGGGCGTCGGGTTGCGGCAAGTGGTGGTCGCGCAGCAGTGTCGCCAAATGGGCCCGACTGGCTTCGCGTTGCGTCGCGTCGCACACCATCACCACGTGCGAGATCGCCAACGGCACATTCATCGCTTCAGGAGGGCGGGCGTGAATTTCGTTGTGCAGTGCGATCCGCTGCGGATGATTTTGTCGTTGCGTGCTAGGGTTGACCATGAGAGTCATTGTGACACCCTGGTGTGACGGTGCTGTGACTTTGCTCAGCCGCCGCCAGCGGGGGCGCCGATCGCGCATAAAAAAAGGCAGCCTGAGCTGCCTTTTTTGTCTTCCCGCCATCAGCGGGATCCTTCAGAAATTAATCTTCGACGAAAGCTTCTTCGCGCTTGCTCTTGACCGATGGCAGCATCACGATCACCACCAAGAGGGCGGCAGCCGCCAGCAGACCAGCCGACAGCGGACGCGTCACAAACACGCTCCAGTCGCCGCGCGACAACAGCATGGCGCGGCGCAGGTTTTCCTCCATCATCGGGCCCAGAATAAAGCCCAACAGCAAAGGCGCGGGTTCACAACCGAGCTTGATGAAGAGATAACCAATGAAGCCAAACAGGGCCACCAGCCAGATGTCGAACGTGTTGTTGTTGGTCGAGTAAACCCCGATCGCGCAGAACAACACGATGGCCGGGAACAGGTAGCGGTAGGGAACGGTCAGGAGCTTGATCCACATGCCAATCAAAGGCAGGTTCAAGATGATCAGCATCGCATTGCCAATCCACATCGAGGCAATCAGACCCCAGAACAACTCGGGGTTGCTGGTCATCACCTGCGGCCCGGGCTGGATGTTGTGAATCGTCATGGCACCGACCATCAAGGCCATCACCGCGTTGGGCGGAATCCCCAGCGTTAACAATGGAATGAACGAGGTCTGAGCACCTGCGTTATTGGCCGATTCGGGGCCTGCCACACCGCGGATATTGCCTTTGCCGAAAGCGATTTCGCCGGGCTTGAGGGGAACCTTTTTCTCAATCGTGTAAGCCGCAAAAGCCGCCAGCAAAGCGCCGCCTCCGGGCAAGATGCCCAGCATCGAACCCAGGGTGGTGCCGCGCAGTACAGCGGGCAACATGTGCTTGAAGTCGGCCTTGGTCGGGAACAAACCGCTGACCTTGGCTGTGAACACTTCACGCTCATGCTCTGCCCGCGACAGATTGCTGATGATCTCGCCGTAACCGAACACGCCCATGGCAATCACCACGAAGCCGATGCCGTCGGTCAACTCGGGAATATCAAAGCTGTAACGCGCAACACCCGAGTTCACGTCGGTGCCGATCAAACCCATCAATAGACCGAGAACGATCATGGCGACGGCCTTGATCAAGGAACCCGAAGCCAGCACCACGGCACCGATCAGCCCCAAAATCATCAGCGAGAAATATTCGGCCGGTCCAAACTTGAAAGCCAGTTCGGTCAGTGGCGCAGCGAAAGCCGCCAGAATCAACGTGCCGACCGAGCCCGCGAAGAAAGAGCCGACACCAGCGGCGGCCAATGCCGGACCGGCTCGCCCTTGACGCGCCATTTGGTAACCGTCAATACAGGTCACCACCGAAGACGATTCGCCCGGCAAATTAACCAAAATCGCCGTGGTTGAACCGCCGTACTGGGCGCCGTAATAAATACCGGCCAGCATGATCAGGGCCGACACCGGAGGCAGCGCGTAGGTGGCGGGCAACAGCATGGCGATAGTTGCCACTGGGCCAATACCGGGTAAAACGCCGATCAAAGTCCCCAACACGCAACCAATGAAGGCATACATCAGGTTGATCGGCGTGAAAGCCACGCTGAAACCCAAGGAGAGATTACTAATCAGATCCATTTATTTTCTCCTCAACCCGTGATGAAAGCAGGCCAAACTTGAAACTGAAGTTTGAGCAAAACAATGAAAGCCAGGTAACTGCCAATCGACAACACTGTTGCCAGAATCAACACCGGTTTCCACCTGAAGTGCGACTCAGCCATGCTGGAGATGATGGTCAGGGCATAAATACCCACGATCAAGCCCATGGCAGGCACTTTGATTGAAGGCAGTCCTGCCAGCAAAATACCGAACACCACGTTGGCGCCCAGCACATAGGCAATCGGTTTCCAGGCCCATTTGCCAACCTTTTCGCCGCCTTCGGTCTCGATCACCATGGCATTGAACATCACGATGGCACCGAGCAGGGCCAGCAAAATACCGAGCAACATGGGGAAATAACCCGGCCCCATGCGCGCGCCCGAACCCAGGCTGTAATTGCGGGCACCCAGAGCAAACGCGATGCCAATGACAGCGAACATCAGGCCAGAGAAGAAATCCTTCTGACTTTTGATTTTCATACCTCAACTCCTAAAGATGATTCAAGGCGCGATTATGGGGCTATCGCACTTGGGGCCGATGTGGTTTTCACCTAGTGCGGGTTAACACCTAGGCGACTCAAGTCAAAGGCCTAAAGCCCCGGACCCACTTGGTCGCGCTTAAGCCCCAGCGCGCCTGAATGGCTTCGGCGCGCTCGTTCAACAGGGCGCGCGTGGGGCGCGAAGCGGTGCGCTGCGCCAGCACCACGGTATTGCCTTCACGCGTCGGCTTGAAAGCCCAGACCGCATCAAGACCAAACGCCAAACTGATTTTCTGCACGCTGCGCTCAAAGCTGGAAGATCGGCCAAACAAATTCACCGTCATACAACCGTCTTCACTGAGCAGGCGGCGGCAATCGGCATAGAACTCCGCGCTGTCGAGCACCGGCGCTGCAGCTTCCTGGTCGTACAAATCAACTTGCAACGCATCGACCGCACCCCACCAACGCGGATTCTTGATTTCCTGTTGGGCGTCGGCCAGCAGCACCTGCATCCGGCTGTTGTCATTGGCCAGCTTGAACCAGCCGCGACAGGCCGCCAGCACTTGCGGGTTGAGCTCGATCGCCGTGGTTTTCATTCGCAACACCTTGTGGCAGAACTTGGTGAGCGAGGCCGCTCCCAGCCCCAGCTGCAGCGCCTGGCGCTGCGGGACGCTACTCGCCTCAACGAACAACAACCAAGCCATCATGCGTTCGATGTACGCATGAACCAACTCCAGCGGCGCATCAAGTTTCATCGAACCCTGAATCCAGGGAGTCTGACCCAGATGCAAATGGCGCACATCTCCCTCGTCGGAGAAATGAACTTCGGGCAAGCTGATCTTTGTTTTTTTCACGTTTAAATAGTTGGAGACAGAGCCAAATGTCGGTCCCGCAAGTTTATGGGTTTATCCGGCCCCCGCTGCGTCAGTCCAGCACAGCCGCCAGCTTGGGCAGGGCAGCGATGGCGTTGTGCCGGTTGGCACTGGCCAGCGCTTCGAGCGTCATGCCGCGCAATTCGGCGATCACGGCAGCAATCCGCGGCAACTGCGCTGGCTCATTGGCCAGTTGCGGCTGGCCGGCAACACGTTGCGCTGACGGCGTGTACAACCAGTGCGGCGGCATGTCAGGCGCATCGGTTTCCAACACGATCGATTGCAACGGAACCATCTTGACCAAACGACGCAAGTTCAAAGCCCGCTCATAGGTCAGCGCACCGCCAAAGCCGAGCTTGAAACCGAGATCGATAAAAGCCTGCGCCTGTTGCGCACTGCCATTGAAAGCATGGGCAATTCCACGCCAGGCCGACCCTGCAACTGCGCTATCACGCAGCCCTTTGAGCAAGGCATCGGCCGAACGGCGCACATGCAAAATCACCGGCAGGCCGTGCTGGCGCGCCAGCTTGAGCTGTTCGCGGTAAAAAAATTCCTGCCGTTCGCGCAGCGGGCTGCGCGTGAGCTCGGGAACAAAATAATCGAGCCCAATTTCGCCCACCGCGACCAGCCGCTGATCGGCCCCGTGCAGCTGCAAATGTTCATCCAGCCGCTGCAAATCCTGCTCTTGCGACTGCGCCACGTACAGCGGGTGAATGCCCAGCGCGTAACTGCAGCCCAACTGGTGGGCCAGTCCACGCACCGTGTCGAAATGCGCCAGGGCCACAGCAGGAATCACGCAATGCCCGACCTGCTGTGCGTTGGCACGCAACACCACCGCGGTCGCATCCGCCCCAAATTCGGCGGCGTCCAAATGGCAATGGGTGTCGATCCAGCTCGTCATCCTCGCATGATGCCTCAAGCCCTCGATCCTGACTCTGCAGCATTTCCAAAACCGTGCTAACTTGCGTCTGTCCAGCCCTATCTGTCTACCCAAACCTCAGGTCAACGCATGCGTCGAACCGTTGTTTACAGTGCCAGTCAAGCCGTCAACCCAGGCCGCGCCCAGCTAGGTGCGGTCGCAGCCGAGCGCGACCCCATCCCGGTTAAAACCAGCAGCGTGCAACTCTGGCTGCGCCGCACGGCGAGCGATTCGCGTTGGCTCTGGCTGGCCATCAGTCTGTTGGGCTTGCTGCTGTTGTTCACAAACGGATCACCCCAACGCAAGTTAACCCAAGACGACATCGACGCCGCTGTGCTGAAAACACTGGAGACCGTCAACTTGCCCTCGGCTGCCGCGCGGGCCTATGCCAATGTGCTGCCCGCTGTGGTGCGGGTGGTGGGCTACGCCATCCACCCCAAAACCAAGGAAGAGGTCGAGCACGGGGTGGGAACCGGCGTGGTGATCGTTGACACCGGAAAAATACTCACCAACCTGCACGTGGTGGCCGGAACCAGTCGTATCAAACTGGTATTTTCCGATGGCCTGGAATCGGGGGCCAGCATCACCGGGGTCAAAGCCGAGGACGACCTGGCCGTTCTGCAAGCCCACAAAATACCCGATGATTTGATTGCGGCCACCTTGCGCTCGACCGCCGACCTGACTCCGGGTGATGCCGTGTTGGCGGTGGGCTTTCCGTTTGGCATCGGCCCCTCGGCCTCCACTGGCGTGATCTCGGGCCTCAAGCGCATGTTTCGCTCACCCGAAGGCAAACAAGAAATGAGCAACCTGATCCAATTCGATGCCGCTGCCAACCCAGGCAATTCAGGTGGCCCACTGGTCACCATGGACGGCGAGGTAGTGGGCATCGTCACTGCCATCCTCAATCCCTCTGAGCAACGCACCTTCATCGGCATCGGCTTTGCGGTCCCGATCGAGAACGCCGCTTCAGCCGTCGGCCTGTCACCTTTCTAAAAGGATTCCCCATGGATCACCGCACTCCTGTCGCCGGCGCAACGGCTGAACTGATGGAACAAATTTTGTATGAGGTCAAACGGGTCGTGGTCGGGCAGGACCGATTCCTCGAGCGCGTCATGGTCGCCATGTTGGCCCAGGGCCATTTGCTGGTGGAAGGGGTTCCCGGCCTGGCCAAAACCTTGACCATCAAAACCCTGGCCAACACGATGCACGGTGATTTCAAACGCATCCAGTTCACGCCCGACTTGGTTCCGGCCGACTTGGTCGGAACCCGAATTTACAACCAAAAAACCGGCGAATTCAGTACCAACTTGGGCCCGGTGTTCACCAACCTGTTGTTGGCTGATGAGATCAACCGCGCACCGGCCAAAGTGCAAAGCGCACTGCTCGAAGTGATGCAGGAACGCCAGGTGACGATTGCCGGACAAACTCACCGTGTGCCCTCTCCCTTTTTGGTGATGGCAACCCAGAACCCGATCGAAACCGAAGGCACTTACCCCTTGCCAGAAGCCCAAGTTGATCGCTTCATGATGAAAGTGCTGGTCGATTACCCCAGCGCCGAAGAGGAGTTTGTCATCGTGCAACGCGTTACGGGTGCAGCCGTCAGCGCGCTGGCGGTGGCCAACACCGCACAACTGGCCCAGATGCAAAACGAGTGCCGCAACGTCTATGTCGATCCCTCGTTGGTGCAATACGCCGTCCGCTTGGTGGGCGCGACCCGCGCGCCGGCTCAGCACGGCCTAGAAGAACTGAGCCGATACCTCACTTTCGGCGCCAGTCCGCGCGCCACCATCAACTTGACCGAGGGCGCGCGCGCGCTGGCTCTGCTGCGCGGACGCAGCTATGTGCTGCCCGAAGACATGGGCGACCTGGCTGCCGACGTGCTGCGCCACCGCTTGGTGTTGTCGTATGAAGCCCTGGCCGAGGGACTGAGCGCCGACCAGCTGATCGCCAAAATCATGGCGCGGATTCCCCTACCGGCCAAACCGCTGGCCCACGAACCACTCGCCGCCTAATGGACTTCCCCTTTCTTCGGAAAAAACAAAAAGCTTTAGCGCCGCCGCAGGCTGCGACGGCGTTGCCGCCCAGCACAGCCGAGTCGTTGTTGCGTCGCTTGGAGTGGAGCGTGCTGCGCCGACTCGACGGGTTGCTGCAGGGTGACTACCGTACCCTGATGCGCGGCAGCGGCATCGACTTGGCCGACTTGCGCGAGTACCAGCACCATGACGATGTGCGCCACATCGACTGGAACGTCACCGCCCGGCTGCAACTTCCCCATGTGCGCGTCTTCACCGAAGACCGTGAAATGGCCGCCTGGTTTTTATTGGATTTAAGTGCTTCGGTCGATTTTGGCTCGGGATCACAACGCAAATCCGATATCGCCACTGAACTGGTCGCCGTGTTGGCTCGGCTATTGACGCGTCACGGCAACCGGGTCGGCGCCTTGCTTTACGGCTCACAGCTTGAAGCCATGATTCCAGCGCGACTCGGCCGCAACCATGTGCTGCACTTGCTGCACCGCATGCAACAGCGCCCTGCCGCCAACGACAGTGCCACCGGACCGACCCAGTTGCACCAGTTGCTGCAATCGGCCCAGGGCTTGATCAAACGCCGCAGCACTGTGTTTGTCGTGTCTGATTTCATCAGCGAACCGGGTTGGGAAAATGCGCTGGCCTTGTTAGCACGACGCCATGAAGTGGTGGCCGTGCGCTTGCTCGATCCCCTTGAGCAGGAACTGCCCGACCTCGGTTTACTGACCCTGCGCGATGCCGAAACTGGGGAACAACAGCTGGTGGACACGCATGACGCGGGTTTTCGACGTCGCTTTGCCGACTTGGCGGCGCAACGCGAGAACGAGTTGCGGCACGCCCTGAGCCGAGCTGGCGTCGATGCACTGGAGTTGCGCACCGACGACGATTTGTTGCAATCGCTGCTGCGCTTCATGGACTTGCGCAAAAGCCGCTCACGCCTGAGCGCGTCGGCCCGCTTGCCAGTTCACCTTCAATCCATGAGCCAGCCATCAGCTCAGGAGACCCACGCATGAACTCGCCACTGAACTTTGTTTGGCCCCATTTTCTGTGGCTGTTGTTGACCCTGCCCCTGTTGCTGTTGCTGTATTTGTGGCTGCTGCAACGCAAGAAAAAACTCGCTGTGCGCTACGCCAGCTTGGGCTTGGTCAAACAGGCTTTGGCTCAGGGGCCGAATTGGCGACGCCATTTTCCGCCAGCACTTTTTTTGCTGGCGCTGGCGGCCATGCTACTGGCAGCAGCCCGACCGCTGGCCGTGATCACCCTGCCGATGCAGCAAGAAACCATCATATTGGCGATGGACGTGTCCGGCAGCATGCGTGCTACTGACGTCCAACCCAACCGGATGGTGGCGGCGCAAAACGCGGCCAAATCTTTTTTGACTGAGCTGCCGCGCCATGTCAAGGTCGGCATCGTGGCTTTTGCCGGTTCGGCCCAGCTTGCCCAAATACCGACCTTGAACCGCGACGACTTGGTCTCGGCGATTGACCGTTTTCAAATGCAGCGCGGCACGGCGATTGGCAACGGCATCGTGCTGTCGCTGGCCACCTTATTTCCCGACGCTGGCATCGATTTGGCCGCCATGGGCTATGGCCGAGAGCGCCCTCGCGCTTTAGCCATCGACCAAGCGCCCAAAGAAACCAAGAAAGAATTTGTCCCGCTTGCACCCGGCTCCTACGGATCAGCCGCCATCATTTTGCTCACCGATGGCCAACGCACGACCGGCGTCGATTCGATTGAAGCCGCCAAAATGGCGGCCGATCGCGGCGTGCGGATCTACACCGTGGGCGTTGGAACGGTCAACGGCGAAACCCTGGGTTTTGAAGGTTGGTCGATGCGGGTCCGACTCGACGAAGAAACCCTGAAAGCCATCGCCCAGCGCACGATGGGCGAGTACTTTTATGCCGGCACGGCCGAGGATTTAAAAAAGGTTTACCAGTCGCTCAGTACACGGCTGATGCTGGAGAAAAAAGAAACCGAAATTTCCGGCCTGCTGGCCCTGCTCGCAGCGCTGCTGGCCCTGGCCTCAGCCGGTCTGTCATTGCTCTGGTTTAACCGAATCCTCTGAAACCTCTGATCCCAGCCCAGACGCCACTGCTCTCAAGTCTTGAGCATGGCGCGAACCGCATGGGGGTCGAGTCCGTACATCTGGGCAAAGTCCTCTGGCGTTCGATCGCTGGCCTGAAACGCTCGGCGCAAAGCCTCTTGCTTGGCCAAATGGGCTTCGCGTTGATCCAAAGCCTGCTCCAACAAAGCGCTAGCCGGGCTGGCGGGAATTTTGGCCAGGTAGTCCTGCCGACTCAATCCGCCAGCTTCAAACGCAGCCAACAAACGGGACTTCAACTTAGGGCTCAAGTCCTGCGGTGTGCGCAGCTGACGCCGACGAAACAACTCAACGATGGCCAAAAAGACATGTTCGGGTGCCACGGCTTCAACCGCCTGGCCTTGCAAATCATGGCGGTCATGGCCCTCTGCCATGCTGTTCAAATAAGGGGTTGAGCGGGTATGAACCGCCAGCGCAGCCTTCAGCGACTCTTTCTCGAACTGCTCGGGATGACTCGCCAGCAGCTCCTGATAAACCCCAAGCTTGAGCGGCAAAAATTGCGCGCCAAACAAGGCCGGATAAAGTTCGAATAATTTTTCCAGCACCGGTTGTGCCGCTTGCCGCCGATCGACTCGCGCGGGGGCAGCAGGGGCAGCTTGCGGGGCTGACTCAGTCTCGGGAACGGAAATGCTATCTGGGGATGGGGTCGTGGTCATGGCATGAAGAAGGGATCGAAAATCAAGCCGCGATTGTCCCGCATCCGGCGCAGCGCCCATCAAGCTCCGGCAGAAACACGTATCCTTGACCCCTTAAAAACCACCTTACGACCAGCTTCAGGAGTCTCCCATGCCCATGCCGACCCATATATTGCCGACCACCGTCGTTGGCAGTTACCCCCAACCCGATTGGCTGGTGGACCGTGAAAAACTCTCCAAAGTGGTTCCACGCACCCGGCTCAAGGAAATATGGCGAATTCCCGAGCCCTTTTTAGAACAGGCGCAAGACGATGCAACCGCCTTGGCCATTCGCGACATGGAGCGCGCCGGAATCGACATCATTACCGATGGTGAAATTCGCCGCGAAAGCTACTCGAACCGCTTCGCCACCGCCCTCGAAGGCATGGACAATGACAACCCCGCTGTGATTATTTCCAAAGCGGGCATCCCCACCACGATTCCACGGGTTGTTGCCAAACTCAAAAGAGTGCAAGCCGTTGAACTGCGCGACATGGAATTCTTGCGAAGAAATACCGCTCACGCCGCCAAAATCACCCTGCCCGGCCCCTTCACCATGGCGCAGCAAGCCAAAAACGATTTCTACCAAGACGACGAAGAAATGGCGATGGACTTTGCCGCTGCCGTCAACGCCGAAGCACTCGACCTGCAGGCCGCCGGTGCCGACGTGATCCAGCTCGACGAACCCTGGCTGCGCCAAGACCCCGAAGCGGCCAAACGCTATGCCGTCAAGGCCATCAACCGCGCGCTGCAAGGCATTACCGTTCCCACGGTCGTGCATCTGTGCTTTGGTTACGCTGCGGTAGTCACCGGTCAAAAACCCACGGGCTATTCCTTTTTGCCCGGACTGGGTGACTCGATTGCCAAACAGATTTCGATTGAAGCGGCCCAGCCGCAACTCGATCTGGGCGTGTTGCAAGACTTGGCCGGCAAAAAAATCATGCTCGGCGTGCTCGATTTATCCAGCCACCGGATTGAAACTGCCGAACAAGTAGCCGACCGGATTCGCGCTGGACTGCGCTACGTGCCGCTAGAAAACTTAATTCCTGCGCCCGATTGCGGAATGAAATACCTCTCGCGCGAAGTCGCTTTCGGCAAGTTGCAAGCCTTAGCCCAAGGCGCCAAACTGGTGCGCGATCAGTACACGAGGTAAGCGCCACCCTGGGGTGCGGCTCCAAGCTGCGGCCTCAGTAATGCGGCGGTAAATCGTCGCTGGGGTTGCGTGCAGTGGCCGGGCTGTCTACCGCGCTGGTCGGCTGCAAGCGCGCGATTTCACGCAGCAAAAGTTCAATTTGCGCTTGCTGACGCACGATGACCGCATCGAGTTGATCGAGCAGGTCTTCCGTAAAGCTGGCCTTGATTTCCAACTCGGTCACGCGTTGTTCCAAGTCAGCGCTCATGGCGCTGGATCCGCGCCACGACCATGCAATCGACCACCCGACAAATGCAACTGGCGATCACAGCGCGCAGCCAAAGTTTCATCGTGACTGACCACAATGAAAGCCGTTCCCTGCTCGTGGGCCAGCCGCAACATCAGATCAAACACGCCGGCTGCGCTGCTGCGGTCGAGGTTGCCGGTGGGCTCGTCGGCCAGCACGCAAGCGGGCTGGGTCACCAGCGCGCGTGCGATGGCCACCCGCTGGCGCTCGCCGCCGGAGAGTTCGGACGGACGATGCTGCAGACGGTCTTGCAGTCCAACGGCAGCCAGCATGGCCTGAGCCACCAACGCAGCTTGGGCGTGGCTCTGACGCCGAATCCACAAAGGCATGGCCACGTTATCCAAGGCCGTAAATTCGGGCAACAGGTGATGGAATTGGTAGACAAAACCAAGGTGGCGATTGCGCAGCACACCTTGCTGCGCGGCCGAGGCGGTGGCCAGGTCTTGCCCCTTGAGTTGCACCACGCCGCTCGTTGGTGCGTCCAGTCCGCCCAGCAAGTGCAGCAGCGTGCTTTTGCCCGAACCCGAAGCGCCGACGATGGCGACAGTTTCACCTTGGTGGACTTGCAAATCAATGTTTTGCAGCACCGTGACGTCGAGCTGTCCTTCGTGAAAGCGCTTGCTCAGACCGTGGGCGCTGAGCACCACATCGGTGCCGGTCGACCCTATGCTGATGACCGTACTCGCTGGAGAAAGCGCAGTATGTGAAGCGACAAGCGCGGGATTGATTTCACTCATAGCGCAGTGCCTCCGCGGGCTTGATGCGGCTGGCGCGCCAGCTCGGGTAGAGCGTGGCGACAAAAGCCAGCAACAGCGAAATCATGGTGATCGGCACGATGTCGCCGCTTTGTGGGTCGCTTGGCATGCGGCTGATCAGGTAAATATCGCGCGGCAAGAAACTCGCCCCCAACAGCTGCTCGAGCGCCGGAACCAGCACGTCGATATGGAGCGCGACGCCCAGACCGAGCGCCAAACCGGTCAGGGTTCCGATCACACCCACCAGCGCCCCCTGCACCACAAACACCCCCATGATGCTGGCCGGACTGGCGCCCAGGGTGCGCAAAATGGCGATGTCGGATTGCTTGTCGGTCACCGTCATCACCAAGGTGCTGACCAGGTTGAAAGCGGCCACCGCAACGATCAAGGTCAGGATGATGAACATCATGCGTTTTTCCAACTGCACGGCAGCAAACCAGGTTCGGTTTTGCCGCGTCCAGTCGCGAATCAACAAATCACCCGACAGCTTGTGTGCGAGATCCTGCGCGACGGCTCGCGCTTGGTGCAAGTCGGTCAATTTGAGACGAATGCCGGTCGGGCCTTCGAGCCGGAAAATTTTGGCCGCATCCTCGCTGTGCATCATGAGCAGTGCCGAGTCGTACTCGTAATGGCCGGAATCAAAGGTTCCGACCACGGTCACTTGCTTGAGGCGCGGCACCACACCCGCAGGCGTTACCTGGCCACTGGGGGCCACCAGCGTCACCTTGTCACCCGCTTGAGCCCCCAGCGAGCGGGCCAGCTCATTGCCCAACACCACACCGAACTCACCGGGGATGAGTCGCGTTAGCACGCTGGTTTTCAACGAGTCCGCCAGTTCAGTGACATCGGGCTCGAGCGCCGGATCGATACCACGCACCATCGCGCCCTTCATTTCTTCGCCGCGCGCCAACAGGGCTTGGGTGGCAATGAAGGGCGCAGCACCGACGACCTGCGCTGTGGCGCGCGCTTGGGCCAGCGTGCGACCCAAATCCGGCAAGGCTTGGCCATGCGGTGCAAAAATTTCGATGTGCGAGACCACGCTCAGCATCCGGTCGCGCACTTCTTTTTGAAAGCCGTTCATCACGCTGAGCACAATGATCAGCGCCGCCACGCCCAACGCAATGCCCAGCATCGATACGCCCGAAATGAACGAGATAAAACCGTTACGCCGCGTAGCACGCCCGGCCCGCGTGTAACGCCAGCCCAAAATGAGTTCGTAAGGAAGTTGCATCGTTCTAGACCCAGGTTCACGCAGGTTCAATACGGCGATTGTGGCATCCCCGACAATCTGGCCATGCACCTGTTGATTCCCTTTGCCGCCTGCCTTGACCCTCAAGCCCAGGCGCTGCTGCGCGAGCTGCGACTGCCGCATCTGCAGCGCCTGCTTTCCCGCCTGCAGCCCACTGAGCGCGATACCGGTACGAGCGACAGCCTGTCGCCGCCGCACGAACGGGTGCTGGCTCACTGGCTTGGGCTAAGCGCTGCCGACGGTCTGATTGCCTGGGCCGCCAACCAAGGCCAACCAGAACTGCCAGACGGGACAAGCGCGGCAGGGGCAGCTTGGGGCTGGATCACGCCCTGCCATTGGCAGGTTGGGCGCGACCAGATGCACATGGACCCGCCCGCCGCATTGGGCTTACAGGAATCGGAATCCCGCGCGTTGCTGGCTGCCATGCAGCCATATTTTGAAGAAGACGGCATTCACTTGCGCTACGCCAACCCGACTTGCTGGTTGGCGCGCAGCGAACGCTTCAACGACTTGGCCAGCGCCTCGCTCGACCGCGTGATCGGCCACGACCCGTCTGACTGGCTGCCGCGTGGTGCGGCAGCCAGTGTGCTGCGACGCTTGCAAAACGAAATGCAAATGCTGCTCTATACCCACCCGGTCAACGAGCTGCGCTTGACGCAAGGAAAAATACCGGTCAACAGCTTTTGGCTCAGCGGCAGCGGCTCCCTGCCTGCAGTTCGTCCTGCGACAAGCCAAGCCGCAGTCGATGCCCCGCAGGTACCGCGCGCCCTGGCCGATGCCGCGCTGCGCCAGGACTGGCCAGCTTGGGCTCAAGCTTGGGAAACCCTGGATGCCACAGCGTGCGCTGACTTGCTGCGCGCCGTGGACCAAACGCCAACGCGCGCCGGCCTGACGCTGTGCGGCGAGCGCAACGCCCAGACTTATGGTGCGCCCGCCAACCCCTGGCTGGCACGTGCAAAATACTTTTTCAGTCGAACGTCGCTGACCCAGCAGCTGGATTCCCTATGAAAATTGTCCCCCGTGAAGTCCCGCCACGCACCGTCTGGGCCTTGGAACAATCCGGTGTCCACCCGCTGTTGGCACGGCTATTTGCTGCGCGCGGCGTGCAAAGCAAAGACGAGTTGGACGACGGCTTGGCGCGGCTGCTGCCACCCACTGCCCTGTTGGGCGCGCAACCAGCCGCCGTCCTGCTGGCCGACGCCATCGCGCAAAACAAAAAACTCTGCATCGTGGCCGATTACGACTGCGATGGCGCCAGCGCCTGCGCCGTCGCCGTTCGCGGTCTGCGCTTGCTCGGCGCCCAACACGTCAGCTACCTGGTGCCCGATCGGGTGGTGGACGGTTACGGCCTGACGCCACCGATTGCCCAGCGCGTCAAAGACAGCGGCGCCGACGTACTGATCACAGTGGACAACGGCATCGCCAGCGTGGAAGGCGTGGCCCGGGCCCGCAACCTGGGTTTGCAGGTTGTGGTCACCGATCACCATTTGCCCGCCAGCGAATTGCCGCAAGCCGATGTCATCGTCAACCCCAATCAGCCTGGTTGCAGCTTTGAGAGTAAGTCCATCGCCGGTGTCGGCGTCATGTTTTATGTGCTGCTGGCCTTGCGCGCCGAGTTGCGCCAGCGCGGTGTGTTTGATGCCCGGCCTGCCGCCGTGCCGCCCCAAGGCGGGCCAGCCCCCTCGGGGGGCAGCGAACCACGCGAAGCGGCAAGTGTGGGGGTACCAGCTCGCCAGCCCGAACCGAAACTCGACACACTCTTGCCCCTGGTGGCGCTGGGCACGGTGGCTGATGTGGTGCGGCTTGACGCCAACAACCGCCGCTTGGTGGCGCAAGGCCTGAAGCGGGTGCGCGCGGGCGCACTGCCGCCGGGCATGGCCAGCCTGTTCAGCGTGTGCGGCCGCAAAAGCGCAAGCGCCACCACGTTTGATTTTGGTTTTGCGCTAGGCCCACGCATCAACGCTGCGGGACGCTTGGCCGACATGACGCTGGGCATTGAATGCCTGCTGACCGATGATGCAAGCCGCGCCGATGAACTGGCCAAAGCGCTGGACGGCATCAACCGCGAACGCCGCGACATCGAAGGCGATATGCGCGAGCAGGCTTTTTTGTTAGCCGAGTCGCTGTTTGAAGAGGGCGAACCCGCACCGCCGGCGATTTGCGTGTTCGACCCGGATTTTCATGAAGGCGTGGTCGGCATCGTGGCCTCGCGCTTGAAAGACAAACTGCACCGCCCCACGTTTGTGTTTGCCGCCAGCGCTGCGCCGGGCAAGGAACACGAACTCAAAGGTTCGGGCCGTTCAGTGGCGGGTTTTCATTTGCGCGACGCGCTCGACTTGATGAGCAAGCGCCATCCTGGTTTGATCCTGCGCTTTGGTGGTCACGCCATGGCCGCTGGCTGCACCGTGGAGGAAGACCAGTTCGAACAGTTTGAGGCGGCCTTGACCGAGGTAGCGCAACAGTGGCTGACGCCGGCTGACTTGGCGCGCCAACTCAGCAGCGACGGCCCGCTGGAGGCCCAGTACCGACGGGTGGACTTGGTGGACAGTTTGCAGCGCGAAGTCTGGGGCCAGGGCTTTGCCCCGCCCGTGTTCAGCGAGGAAGTTGAAGTGATTTCCCAACGTTTAGTGGGGGAAAAACACCTGGCGCTCAAACTCAAACACCAGGGTCAGCCGGTCGATGCGATCTGGTTTGGTCACAGCGAGCCGCTACCGCGCCATGTCGTTTTAGCGTTTCGGCTCGACGCCGACGAATGGCAAGGCGTGCGCCGCTTGCGCTTTCTGATCGAAGGCGCGCAAATTTAATCCTCGCCCATCACCACCCGATTGCGACCGCGCTGTTTGGCGCGGTAAATCGCCAAGTCAGCCCGGCTCAGGATGTGAAATGGATCGGTGTCTGTCGGCAGGTTGAAGGAAATGCCTATGCTCACGGTGTAAGGCGGCAAACCGGGCGAGGGCTGCTCGATCTCGCGGCGAATACGTTCCGCCAACTCAAGGGCCGCTGGCGGCAAGGTCTCGGGCATCAGCACCACAAACTCCTCGCCTCCGAGTCGCCCGAGAACGTCGCCTGGGCCCAGCAAAGCCCGGGTTCGCGCCACCAAATCCAGCACTACCGCATCAGCCCGCACATGACCCAGACTCTGGTTGATCGCCCTGAAATGGTCCAGGTCCAGCATCAACATGGCCATGTGCCGACCATGACGCTGGCAGCGCGCCAGTTCCTGGCCACTCTTTTCCATCCATGCGCGCCGGATATAGACCTCGGTCAGCGAATCGTGCATTGACGCGTACTCGGCCTCGGCGCGCAGCCGCTCTGCCAGCAGCATCAGCAGGCCCAGCGACATCAACCACATCAAGCTGGCAAAGCTGACTAGCCAAACCGAGTTCAATATACTTGTGTCGAAAATGTCGATGTTTTTCACGAAAAAATACTGTCCAGTTCGAAAATAGGTCAGACCGGCCATCACGACCAACACGCTAATCAGGTAAACCACAGAAAAAGAGTTTGCCCTGTGGCTCCACAACAGGCGCGCCATGACCAGCATCACCGTGCCATACATCGCAACATTAAGCGCCCCACGCCATTCAAACGCCAGTTCGATGGCCAAGGCGCCGCCCAACACCAGGCCGGGCCACAAAACGATAAGGCTCAGCCAGCGCCCGTAGCTTGGCCGCTGCCCATAGAACTGCTGGATGCCCCAGTACCAAGCGGCCCAAGCGAATAGAAGCACGGCATTGGCCCCCACCACAGTCAGCCAATCTGACCAGATCCCTCGCAGGCTAAAGACAATCGTCGCCACACTGCTCAAAAGCGGCGCTGCGGTTAACCAGCCCAGACCCGCGACGCGCTGGCGGTGCACGCGGTAAAAATAGAACTGGACCAAACCCATCACCAAGGTGAACAGGGTAACGGTCAGCAAGACAGTGCGCAGGTCTAAAGCGGGCATCGATTTTTTCGGATTTAACTGTAAATTCGCGTCATCCTCATCTTAAGGGAAGGTGCCAGCCCCGGGCCAAGAAACGGGGGGGGGTAGAAACCCTTAGTCCATCAATTGCTTCTGCTGGCGGCTGGGCGCTGTGGAAAACTGCGCTCGAACACGGCTTCGGCAATGCGGTTTTTCAGGATTTCAATCGAGCCCCCGGCAATCATCCAGCCCCGGCAGCGGCGCAAGCAATACTCGACCAAGATCTCCTGGCTGTAACCCAAGGCGCCCATGACTTGCAGCGCTTCGTTGGCCACATCAAACCCGGCTTGGTTGCAAAAGGCTTTGGCAATGGCAGTTTCTTCGGGCGAAGGCAAACCGCTATCCGCATTGGCGGCGGCGCGGTACAGCAGCAACTGGCCGGCATCGAGCTTGATTTTCATGTCGGCAAACTTCCACTGCAGGCCCTGGAACTCGCACAACAAACGACCAAACTGCTGGCGTTGCAACGCCCATTGGCGCGCAGCTTCAAATGCGTAACGACCCAGGGCCAGCGAGCGAGCCGTGTTGCCCAGGCGCTCGACGTTGAAACCGGCCATTTGTTTTTTGAAACCGCCTTCCTTCAGCACCACTTGCGAAGCGCTGATTAGCACGTTGTCGAAAAAAATCTCGGCCCACTCTTCGCCCGACATGAAGTGAGAACGCTGGCCGATGCGCACCCCGGGCGTGCGGGTGTCGATCAACACCGAGCCAATGCCGCCGACGCCCGGGCCAAAGCGCACATAGGCCAGGATCACATCGGCGTGCGGGCCGTGGGTGGTGAACACCTTGCTGCCGTTGATGCGGTAGCCTTCGCCTTCGGGCGTGGCCGAGGTGCTGAGTTCGGTCACGGCCGAACCGGCGTCGGGCTCGGTCATGCCAACGGCAATCAAAGCTTCGCCCGCCAACAAGCGGCGCAACACGCCTTGTTTTTGCTCGGCCGAGCCGTACTGCGCCAACACCCGAATCGCGCCGAAATTGCCAGCCTGCACCACGTCAGCGCTGCGCGGGCAGACCGAGGCCACGGCCTCGATCGCCAGCACCGCGTCCATCAAGCTGCCGCCCTGCCCCCCGTCGGCCTCGGCCACGGTGATGCCGAGCAAGCCTTGCTGCGCCATGAGCCGCGCTACATCGTGCGGGTAAGCCGGGTCGTGCGCACGCGCCAAGGCGCCAGAACGCAAGTGCTTGTTGGCAAACCGCAGGACGCTGTCCTGGAAATCGCGTTGTTCGGGACTGAGTTGAAAGTTCATGCGGGTTGACCTGAAACAGAGGAAGACGCAAAGGACGGGAGTTCGAGTTCGTCCACGGTGAGGTGTTCGAGTTGCCAGCATTGCGCCAGCAAGGTTTTCGCAGCCGGGCTGCCACAGACCGGTGCCACCAGTTCCATGAACTTATCCGACAGCTCCTGGTCTGACAGCGGCGACTCGGGGTCGCCGCGACGATAGGGCGCGAAATGGCTGAGGCGACGTCCGTCATGCAAAACGAATTCCACCTTGGCCGCACGCTGGCCGGGAAAAGCTGCGCTGAGTGCCGGATCGGCTTGCAACTCGACTTGGGTCATCAGACGACGCACGCGAAGATCGTTCAATCGCTCGGGCTCGAAAGCGGCCAAGCGCACCGAGCCATGAACGATGGCATGACACACCACATAGGGCAAGCTGAAGCGCGCCTCAAAAGCGCCGACGGGTGTCGCGTTAGCGGTGACATCGAGCGCGACTTGGTAGGTCTGTATCCGAATCGCTGCAATGTCCTGCGCGCTCAGTGCGTACTGCTGCACCAGAACCAAGGCCGCGTCGATAGCCGCAAACGTGTGGCCGCAACAACCATGGTTTTTTTGCGTGATGGCCATGATGTTGTAGCGCTGACCCAGGCCCTCGGTGGCGCGTTCCCAGCGCGCAGAGCCGCCCAATGCCGCACCAAAACCGGCTGCGCCTTCGAGCATGTCGCGCACCCCGGTGACGCCAGCACTGGCGCCCTGGGCCGCTTGCACGCCGACCATGGCGGCGTGACCGCCATGCAAGGCTTTGGTCATGGCATCAGAGCGAAAAGCCTGTTGCAGGCCTGAAGCAAACGTGCTGGCATTGGCCATCGCGTGCAGCGCTACCTGGGCGCTGCCCGGTGCGACCAACAGCGCGCCGGCTGCCGCCCCGCCCAGGCAACCGGCTGTTCCGGTAGTGTGGAAAAACCGGTAGTGCGCCGGCTGCACCGCAGCGCCTACCCGGGTTGAAATTTCGTAGCCGGCGATCACCGAGCGCAACAAGGCCTCGCCACTGGCATGGCGATCTTGCGCCAGCGCCAAAGCGGCGGCCACGGTGGGACAACCGGGGTGGTAAACGGCGTCACGAAAAATATCGTCGAACTCGGCAGCGTGGGCCGCACTGCCGTTGATCCAGGCTGCTGTGGCGGGGAAAGCGGTTTGGCCATAGCCCAACACAGTGGAGCGGCCCACGCCCAACTCATCACACTGGGCCGCCACCAGTTGCGGCGTCGGCGCCATCGTGCTGCCGGGGAAAACGCAAGCAAACCAGTCCAGCACCGCACGCTTGGCGTGATGCAAAACTTCCTGCGGCAGGGGTCGGCGGCTGAGTTGGGCCACCTCGGCGGCAAGTTGATCGAGAATCATGTCAGCTCCTGCGGATTGATCCGCTATGATTTTGGCAAACCCTTGCTTGCATTTACCCGAAAGAAAATATGTTTTTGCTACCCCGACTTTATCTCCTGTTGCTGGGCATGAGCTTGGGGCTGGCGCAAGCCCAAGGCTTTCCCAACAAGCCCGTGAAAATTGTGGTGTCGTTCACCGCCGGCGGCACCACCGACATCTTGGCGCGAGAAATGGCGCAGCGCCTGAGCGTCAAACTCGGTCAGTCGTTTGTGGTGGACAACAAACCCGGCGCTGCCGGCAATATCGGCACCGAAATCGTGGCCCGCAGCCCGGCCGATGGCTACACCTTGCTGGCCAGCTCGATCGGCCCCATGGCCGTTAATCCCACTTTGTTTCGCAAACTGGCGGTCAACCCCTTGACCGAGCTGATTCCCATCTCACCGCTGGCCGATGTACCCAATGTGCTGGTGGTTCACCCCAGTCTGCCGGTCAAAACCCTCAACGAATTTCTGGCTTACGCCAAAACCCAGGACGGCAAACTCAGCTATCCGTCCACTGGTGTCGGTACCGCCTCGCACATTTCCGGCGTGATGCTGCAAAAACACGTGGGCGTGACCATGACCCACATCCCGTACAAAGGCGCTGTGGCGCTAACTGATTTAATCGCCGGACGCACCCAATTCATGGTGGCCACCGCGCCCTCGGTGTTGCAACACATTCGCACAGGCCAGCTGCGCGCGCTGGCGGTGACCAGTGAGAAGCGGGCCAAGGCCTTGCCCGAGGTGCCAACCACCATGGAAAGCGGCCTGCAGTTGATGGGTTCCTGGTTCGGCATTTTTGCGCCCAAGGGCACACCACCGGCCATCGTGGCGCAGCTCAACCAGGCCATGAGCGAAATTCAGCGTTCACCCGACATGATCGAGAAAATTAGCTCGCACGGGGCCGAGGCCGTCAGCGCCACCGCCGCCCAGTACGGCGCTTTCGTGATGAAGGAATACCAAACCCTCAAACCCATCGTGCTGGAATCGGGTGCGGTGGTGGACTAGGGATATCCCGGCCCAAGTAAAATCACAGGGTGAGCACCCTACTCAACGCCGATCTACATTGCCATTCTCTGGTCTCTGACGGCACACTCACGCCCGAGGATTTGGCAGCCCGCGCCAAGGCCAACGGGGTGGAGTTGTGGGCCTTGACCGACCACGACGAAATCGGCGGCCAACAGCGCGCCGCCGCTGCGGCCAAAGCGCAGGGAATGAAGTACCTCACGGGCACCGAAATTTCTGTCACGTTTGCCGGCAAGACCGTGCACATCGTGGGTCTGGGTTTTGCCATGGACGACGAGCAACTTAAACTCGGCCTGCAACGCACCCGAGGCGGGCGTGAGCTGCGCGCCAGGGAGATGGCACAGGGCTTGGCCGCCGTGGGAATCAAAGGCGCGTTTGAAGGTGCGATGCAGTTCGTGGGCAACCCCGAACTGATCTCACGCACCCATTTCGCCCGTTTTTTAGTGGAGTCCGGCGTCTGCCGCGACACCAACGAAGTGTTTCGCAAATACTTGACCGAAGGCAAGCCTGGTTTCGTTGAACACCGCTGGGCCAGCCTAGGAGACGCTGTGCGCTGGATCACCCAAGCCGGTGGTGTTGCTGTCATCGCCCACCCAGCGCGCTACAAGTTCAGCGCCAACGAAGAGTTCGCCTTGTTCAGCGAATTCAAAGCCCACGGCGGACGCGCGGTTGAGGTCGTAACGGGCAGCCACTCCAGTGCCGAAGCCCTGAGCTACGCCCAGACCGCGCTTGAGTTTGATTTGGCCGCTTCGCGCGGCAGCGATTTTCACAGCCCCGAGGAGTCTCGCATTGAACTGGGGTTACTGCCTTTGCTACCGGGTGAATTGACCCCGGTCTGGGACTTGCTGCAGGATCGAATTCAGTGAGTCCGACGCCCCGGACTTTGGCTGGCATCGCCATCGCGCTGGCTGCGGTGGTTTGTTTTGCCACGCTTGACACCACGACCAAATACGTTTCACTGAGCCTGCCGGTGCTGCTGGCCTTGTGGTTTCGCTACATGTTCCAGGCAGTGGCAACCACGGTGGTCATGTGGCCGCTGGTTGGGCGACGCTTGTTCCAGACCGAACACCCCAAATACCAGTGTCTGCGCGGCGCACTTTTAGTGCAGACCAGCATGCTGGCTTTTTTCAGCCTCAAGTACCTGCCGGTGGGCGAGTTCACCGCCATCGTCATGCTGACACCCTTGGTCATCACCTTGTTTGCCCGATCCCAGCTGGGTGAAACAGTCTCGCGCTTGCGTTGGCTGCTGGTCATCGGCGGCTTTGTGGGGACCTTGATCATCATTCGGCCCGGTCACGACGACTTTAGCTGGGCCATGTTGATGCCGCTGGCCCTGGTGGCCAGCAACGCGGGATTTCAGTTGCTCACCAGCAAGCTGGCCCAAACCGAAGACGCCATGACCATGCAGTTTTATGGCGGCTGGGTCGGTGCTTTGCTGTCTTCGCTGGCCCTGCCATTTGTCTGGCAGCCGATCGCATCCTGGGGTTTGTGGGGTGCACTCGTCCTGCTCGGCGTGATGGCGACCATTGGTCATTTGCTGCTGACCTTGGCCTACAGCCGAGCACCCGCCTCGACCTTGACCCCGTTTCTTTATTTCCAGATCGGCTTTGCCATGTTGGGCGGCTACCTCGTTTTTGGTCACGTCCCCGACAGCTGGGCTTTGCTGGGCATGTTGTTGATTGCCTTGTGCGGGGCGGCCGGGGCCTGGTTAACCCTCAAAGACAGTCGCTTGCGAATAGAACCGGTGGAGAGCTGATGGCCCAATTTTTTCAAGTCCACCCCGACAACCCGCAACCCCGCTTGCTCAAGCAGGCCGTGGCCCTGCTGGAAAAGGGCGGTGTGCTGGCCGTCCCCACCGACTCCAGCTACGCCCTGGTCTGCCATTTGGACGACAAGGCCGCAGCCGACAGCTTGCGCCGCATCCGCGGTATTGACGACAAGCACCACTTGTCGCTGTTGTGCCGCGATTTGAGCGAATTGGCCAATTACGCCCGGGTCGATAACCAGCAATTCCGTTTGATCAAAGCGACCACGCCCGGCCCTTACACCTTCATCCTGGAAGCCTCCAAGGAAGTGCCGCGCCGACTCAGCCACCCCTCACGCAAAACCATTGGTCTACGGGTGCCCGAACACCGAACTTTGCAAGCCCTGCTCGAGTTGCACAACGCTCCGCTCTTGGCCAGTACCCTGATTGCCGCTGGCCAACGCGAGCCGCTCAACGACGCGAATGACATCCGTCAGCTTTATGAAAATCAGATTGCCGGCGTGATTGACGCTGGCGCTTGCGCCCAGCAACCCACCACCGTGGTCGATCTCAGCAGTGGAGAACCTGTGCTACTGCGCCGCGGCGGCGGCGCTCTGGCGCCACTGGGGTTGTGAGCGCGGGGACGGGTCTCGGGTCTGACACAATCGCGCCATGGATTTTTCTCATCTGATTCAAACCGTCCTGATTTACGCGTTGCCGGTTTTGTTCGCCATCACCGTGCACGAGGCAGCCCACGGCTACGCGGCCCGGCATTTCGGCGACAACACGGCCTGGGCGCTCGGGCGCATCACGCTCAACCCGCTCAAGCACATCGACCCGGTGGGAACTATTTTGATGCCGCTGCTGTTGTACTTCGCCACTTCAGGTGCTTTTTTGTTTGGTTACGCCAAACCGGTGCCAGTGAATTTCGGCAAGTTGCGCCACCCCAAGCGCCACATGATCTGGGTCGCGCTGGCCGGGCCCGGCTCGAATCTGGCACAGGCGCTGCTGTGGGGCGTGCTGCTGTACGTTTTGATCGGCCTTGAGGTCAACGAGCGCTTTTTCATCGAGATGTGCCGCGCCGGCATGTTGGTCAATGTGGTGATGTTCGCTTTCAACCTGTTCCCCCTGCCCCCGCTTGACGGCGGTCGAATTCTGGTCGGCTTGCTGCCCTGGCGTTACGCTGCGATGCTCAGCCGGATCGAACCTTGGGGCTTCTTTATCGTGATGGCCTTGGTACTGACCGGTCTGGTCAGCAACTATTGGCTGCGACCGGTGATGAGTGTGACTTACTCACTGCTCGAGTTGCTGCTCACACCCCTGTCTTTTCTGGTGCGCTAAGCCGATGACTCTTCAGCATTCCATGCGTGTTTTAACCGGCATCACCACATCGGGCACGCCCCATTTGGGCAATTACGTTGGCGCCATTCGCCCTGCCGTCAAAGCCAGTTTGATCGCCGGGGTCGAGAGTTTTTATTTTCTGGCCGATTACCACGCGCTGATCAAAATCGCTGACCCCGCGCGCATTCAGCGCTCGACCTTGGAAATTGCAGCGACCTGGTTGGCCGCCGGGTTGAACCCTGAGCGTGTGACTTTTTACCGCCAATCCGACATCCCGGAAATTCCCGAACTGACCTGGCTCTTAACCTGTGTCAGTGGCAAAGGCCAGCTCAATCGGGCCCACGCCTACAAAGCGGCGGTGGACAAAAACACCCAAGCCGGGCTGGACCCCGATGTTGATGTCACGGCTGGCCTGTTCATGTACCCGGTGCTGATGGCGGCTGACATTTTGATGTTCAAAGCCCACAAAGTGCCGGTCGGTCGCGACCAAGTTCAACACATCGAAATGGCGCGCGACATTGCACAAAGTTTCAACCACCGCTATGGCGAGCATTTTGTTTTGCCCGAAGCCGTGATCGAAGAAGACGTCGCTACCCTGCCCGGCCTGGACGGGCGGAAGATGAGCAAGAGCTACGACAACACGATTGCGCTATTTGCCCCGCGCGAGCAACTGCGCAAACAAATTGCTGGCCTGCTCACGGACTCCAAGGCGCCCGGTGTCGCCAAAGACACTGAAGGCTCGGCCCTGTTCCAGCTGTATCAAGCATTTGCCACGCCAGCAGAGACTGCCGCCATGCGCCAGGCCTATGCCGACGGCATCGCCTGGGCCGAGGCCAAGCAACTGCTGTTTGAACAGATCGACCGTGAAATCGCGCCGATGCGCCAAGCTTACGAATCGCTGATGGGCAACCCAACGCAACTCGAAGCCATTTTGCAAGCTGGCGCCGAAAAAGCCCGCGCCTTGTCACGCGCCTTCAATGCCGAACTGCGCCACGCCGTTGGCCTGCGTGATCTGCGCCATATCGACTCCCCCATCAAACGCAAAGCGGAAAAATCCACCGAGCCCGTGTTCAAACAGTACAAAGAGGCCGACGGCAAGTTTTATTTCAAACAAGTCGATGCCCAAGGCCGCTTGCTGCTGCAAAGCCAAGCCTATGACTCGCCCAAGGAGGCCGCACTGGCGATTACGAAGTTGCGCGGCTGATACAATCGACGCCGCACGGAGAGGTGGCAGAGTGGCCGAATGTACCTGACTCGAAATCAGGCGTACCGCAAGGTACCGTGGGTTCGAATCCCACCCTCTCCGCCAAGACTATTTCGAACTGATTCCAAGTCGTTCGAACAATTTACAACCCGTTCGGGGCCTCTTTGGGTGCGCCCCTAGAGCGCTTTCCGGATCAGACAGGCTTCTTCATAAGCCTCAATGTCTTTGAGCCGGTACAAAACTTTCCCCACGATCTTCAAGTACTGCGGCCCCTCGCCGACGGTGCGCCAGCGCTGAAGTCGCGCGACTGAACACACCCAGCGATCGGCGAGCATTATTTCGGTCAGTAGCTGGCGGGCTGGTTCGGCCGGGACCTCTGGAACAAGGTGTTGGGGCTCGAACTTGGGTTCGTTGGCTGCCGTTCTGGCGATGCTGCCGGCTAGTACGTCCAGCACGTCGCGGGTGCTTTCAGCCCGTGGGTTCGAAGATGCGGTGTTGTTAGTAGCCATGGCCTTGCTCCTTGATGCCTATTTGCAGTGGTTTCATATAGGTTCATACCGGTTGGCTGGGTTTTATTCTCAGCGGGGTGGGTTGGTGCATCCCAAGGGATGGGCTACTTTCGGCCAGAAGCAGTCACTCGAACTCACTTGTCACTGTTTCGTCCGCTGACCAGTTTCAGGTGACCAGCTGACAGCGGCAAAGTTCTGAATCGCATCAGGGAGATGACAGCCTGCTCCAACGCTGATCGACATATCCGGCTCTGCTACTACAACGCTGTGTCATTCGGAACGCTCGCGAGCGACATCGCGTTGATCAGGACTTTGGCGAGCACGTCCGGCCTTTCCAGAACGATGAAGTGACCTGCGCCATGTACCCGGGTGAAGTCAGCTGCGGGAAGGACTTGCCAATTGGCTTGTCGGTCAGACGGTCGTGACCAATCCGTTTCTCCATAGATAAGATGAACGGATGCGCTGACCTCTGGATATTGGGAACGTGCCGCTATCAGGCTGGGCAGGTTTCCTTACACCGTGCGGCTTCCCCATGCAGCCATGATAAGAAGGCCTCCACCGCAGGTCGCTTGGCATGCCGCTGGGGAAACACTGCAAAGTGAGCCTTGACCTTGATGGCCTTCTTGATTTCGAAAACAGGTACGAGCTTGCCTTGCTCCAAATGGCCGCCGGCGTTGATGGCGCTCTCCAATGCCACGCCAAGACCTTGGGTGGCCGCATCCAACGACATCTGTGCCCGGTCAAAGCGCACTGGAAACCGCTCTGGCGCTCGCAAGTTCGTGTAGCGTGCAAACCAGTCAGACCACTGGACCACACTCACATTACTTTGGATCAAGGGTACTTCCAGCAACTGCTCAACGCTCTTTAGCTTATGTTCTTGAATGAACGTGGGGCTTGCCAAGGGCATTATGTTTTCTTCAAACAAAGGCTCTACCACCAAGTCGCCCCACTGGGGCACGCCGTAGCGAATATCGATATCTGCCTGCCCCAGTGTGAAGTCGCTCGGGGTATGCGCGGCTGAGAGGTTCAGTGAGATATCGGGGTAGGCCTGGGCAAAGCGGTGCAACCTTGGCATCAGCCACAGACTGGCAAAGCTAGGTGCCGAATGCACATACAAGTTGTTGCGAACGCCTTGGCGAAGATCGTCAGTGGCGGCCGTAATGGCTGCCAGTGCTGCGCTCACCCGAAATCGGTAATGCTCTCCAGCAGTGCTGAGTCGAACGCCGTGGGCGCTTCGTTGAAAAAGACGCACGTCTAAAAAGGCCTCGAGTCGGGCGATCTGATGACTGACCGCCGATGCCGTCAGGTTCAATTCTGCTGCGGCAAGTGCAAAACTGCGCCGCCTGGCTACAGCTTCAAATGCCTGCAAATTGTTGATCGGGGGGAGAGACGACATAGGGGCAACCCTGTTTTCAGATGACAGATTGTCATCTTACTTTGAAAAAACATCGCTTGTTTTAACTTTAACAGGCAACGATCATCGGCTTTCTCAATCCTGAACCTGCTGCTTCGGCAGGCCAGGTCTTTAGAAACTCTGTCAATTGGAGAAAAACGCAAATGCTGCTTAAAGACAAAGTCGCCCTTATCACGGGGGGTGCCGGAATTAATGGCTTGGGCTTTGCTACTGCACGCCAAATGGCGGCGCAGGGCGCTCGCGTGGTCATCATGGACCTTGCCCGAGCTGAACCTGCTGCCGCTGCCTCCCGTCTGGGGGATGGTCACTTGGGCCTGGTGGGCGATGTGACCGACAAAGCCGCCTGTGATGCAGCTGCAGCCCAAGTGCTGGCCAAGTTCGGTCGCATTGACATCCTCATCAACAACGCAGGCATTACCCAACCGGTCAAGACATTGGCCATCACGGGTGCCGACTACGACCGAATTCTTGACGTCAGCTTGCGTGGCACTCTTTACATGTCCCAAGCCGTTCTGCCCGCCATGCGTGAGCAGCAAGCGGGCTCTATTGTTTGTATTTCGTCGGTTTCTGCTCAGCGCGGTGGGGGCATATTTGGCGGCCCGCATTACTCCGCAGCCAAGGCGGGCGTGTTGGGTTTGGCCAAAGCGATGGCGCGAGAATTTGGTCCAGAAGGTGTTCGAATCAATTGCGTGACCCCAGGCCTGATTGAGACCGATATCACACAAGGCAAGCTCAGCCCTGATCAGAAAAAAGACATCGCACAAACCATTCCACTGAACCGCCTTGGCAAAGCCGATGATGTGGCCGGCGTGTGCGTGTTCTTGGCCAGCGACTTGTCCGCTTATTGCACTGGCATCACCCTGGATGTCAATGGCGGCATGCTCATTCACTAATTTCCATTCCCCCATCAGTTCCCGATACATTCCAATTTTTCTAGGAGACAAACCTCATGCAACGCACTACTTTCACCCGCACCCTGATTTCGCTGGCCGCCTGCGCCTTGCTGCCTCTTGCAGCGCATGCCCAAACCGTCAAGCTCACGCTTGGTCACGGTGCTGCACCTGGCAACCCACGCCACGAAGCTTCGGTCAAGTTTGCCGAATCGCTCAAAGCCAAAACGAACGGACGCATTGAAGTCCAGGTGGCGCCTTCGGCTCAGCTGGGTGACGATGCCGCGATGGTGACTGCACTGCGTACCGGTGCGATCGACATGTCCGCCAACTCGCAAGGCGCGGTGGCCAATGCCGTGCCTGAGTTCAACGCCTATGGCATGCCCTTCATGTTTTCCACGCCCGCTGCCGCCTTCAAGCTGCTCGACGGCCCGCTGGGCAAAGAGTTGGGTGAGCGTTCAGCTGAAAAAGGCATGGTGCTACTGGGCGCTTGGGACAATGGCATCCGCCACATGACCAACAGCAAACGCCCCATCAGCAAGGTTGAAGACATGAAGGGCTTGAAGATGCGCGTGCCGCCTGACGCGACATTGGTAGACATCATGAAGTCACTGGGTGCTGAGTCACAGCAGATCCGGTTTGCCGAGCTGTACGTAGCGCTTCAACAAGGCGTGGTGGACGGTCAAGAGAACCCGCTGGTCAACATCCACGCCAGCAAAATCTATGAGGTGCAAAAGCACTTGGCCTTGACGGCACACCAGTTCCAGATGACACCGCTGCTCATGAGCAAACGCACTTGGGACAAACTTTCTGACGTCGATAAGCGGGCAGTGCAAGAAGCTGCCAACGAAGCCACAGCCCTGCAGCGCAAGCTGTCGCAGGAAGCCGATGACAAATTGTTGGCCGACCTCAAGTCCAAGGGTGTGCAAGTTACCACGCCAGATCAGGCTGCCTTTGCCAAAGCCACGGCCGACGTGGACGACAAATGGATGGCCAGCAACATTGGCGCCTATGTCAAGAAGGTCGTAGCCGCTGCACGCGCGAAGTAATCGCATCCAGTAAGCCTCAGACTGCGGTGTCCATGCGAATTGCGCAGGGCACCGCCCCCTTTTGGAGAATCAAATGCAAACCGCCGAATCCAGCATGATCGAGCGCGGCGTGGCAACCCTTTGCCGCGTCGTGTTGTGGCTGTCCACCTCTGTGATCTTTGCGATCTTGTGCGTTAACACTGTTTTGCGTTATGCCACAGGCGCGAGCTTGCAGTGGGCCAATGAAGTTCCTGAGTTGTTGTTCCCGTGGCTGGTGATGGCGGGTGTGGTGCTTGCGTCGCTGCACAGCGCGCACATTGCAACCACTTTTTTGATGGACGCCGTACCGACCAAAGTGCGACGTCTGGTTGCCATCGTGAGTTGGCTGATCGTGGCAGGTCTCTACGGCACGCTGGCAGTGGCCACCTACCGCATGCTGGATATCGTGCACGACGAGAAGTCGCCCATCTTGCAGTTACCCGGCTCCATCACTTATGCCTGCGTGATGGTAGGCATGTCGCTTTTGAGCTTGCTGGCCTTGCAGTCGGCGTGGCGTGCGTGGTCGAAGCCGGCTGTGGACGTTGCACCGGCTGAAGGCCAGGTGCCTGTAGCGCACTGGTGATCGTCACCCCTTGAAAGAATTCCCATGAGCGCACTCATCCTTTTCGTTTTCCTGATCACGGCTGTGGCTGCCATGCCCATTGCGCATGGTCTGCTGGTGGCCGCGTTGACGGCCGCGGCCACTTCTGACAAGGTGCCGCTGGACCTCTTGGTTCAGCAAATGGTGGCCCAGGTGCAAAGCTTTCCGCTGATCGCCATTCCATTCTTCATGCTGACCGGCACCCTGATGATGGGTGGCAAACTTGGAGAGGCTCTGATCGGCGTGCTGACCACTTTGATCGGACGATTTCACGGCGGCCCGGCCCAAGTCGGCGTTCTCTCATCTACCTTGTTTGGTGGTGTTTCGGGCTCGGCAGTGGCTGATGCATCGGCCATTGGCTCGCTGCTGATTCCGTGGCACAAGCGCCTGGGCTATCCTCCTGCGTTTTCAGCTGCCACGCTGGCCGCAGCCGCGACCATCGACATCCTGATTCCGCCGTCGATTCCGATGATCTTGTTCGCGCTCACGTCGAACGCGTCGATTGCGTCGTTATTTGTAGCCGGTGTCCTACCTGGTCTTTTGATGTGCGGAGGCTTCATGGCGGCTTGCTGGTGGGTAGGCTGGCGTCGTAACCTTCCCCGCGACCTTTCGCCTTTTAACGGCGCAGCCTTCCTAAAGCACATGCTGTATGCCTCGCCCGCCATCGTGCTGCCGGTGCTGATCATCGTCTTCTTGCGCTTTGGCATTGCCACGCCCACTGAGGTTGCTGTGCTGTCCACGCTGTACGCAGGGTTGGTGTCGTCTTTGGTCTACCGCGACCTTGGCTGGAAGCGTCTGAACGACGCCATCGTTCACGCTGGTCTTGCCACCGGTGTGGTGTTGCTGGTCATCATGGCCTCGGCCGCCATCGGGTGGTTGCTGACCTATGACCAGATGCCGCAGGGCATTGCCCAATGGGTGCAGGCCAACGTGCACGCCAAGTGGCTGATCATCTTGATGATGAACCTGATGATGCTGGTGCTTGGCATGTTCATTGACCTGCCCGCAGCAGTGCTTTTGCTCACGCCTGTCTTTGTGCCTCTGGCGCAAAGCATCGGCATGGACATGACGCAGCTCGGCATCATGATGGTCGTCAACCTGGCCATTGGCCTTTACACACCGCCGGTAGGCACTACGTTGTTCATCACCAGCGCCTTGGCCCAGGTCAAGGTGGGACAAACCGTACGCGAGCTTGGGCCCTTCTACCTCGTCGCCTTTGGCGTGCTGGCCCTCGTGTCTTACGTCCCTGCCAGCATCATTCGCTGACGTACCCACTCGATCAGTTCGGCATCAATTTTTCAGGAGTATTTCATGAGCAATCCATCTGCGTCGCTGCACTCTGCGGCCTGGCGTATCCGCCGCTACGCGCTTCGCATGGGCGAAGTTCAGGGCCAGGGCTACATTGGGCAAGCCCTGGGCTGGGCCGACGTGCTGGCTGTGGCCTACCACCACGCCATGAACTTGCGTCCACAAGAGCCCGATTGGGAAGGCCGCGACCGTTTCTTGTTATCGCACGGCCACTACGCCATCGCCCATTACGCTGCGCTGATCGAGGCAGGCGTTATTTCAGAGAGCGAGCTCGACACATACGGCAGCGACGACAGCCGCTTGCCCATGTCTGGCATGGCCGCGTACACACCCGGTATGGAAATTTCGGGTGGATCTCTTGGCCAGGGCCTGGTGATTGGCGTGGGCATGGCGCTAGGACTGAAGCAAAAGCGCAACCCCGCTTTTGTCTACAACTCCATGTCTGATGGTGAACTGGATGAAGGTTCCACTTGGGAAGCGGCCATGTCCGCCGCTCACCATCAATTGGACAACCTGATTTGTCTGGTGGACGTGAACAACCAGCAAGCCGACGGTCCATCAACCAAGGTGCTTGGCTTCGAACCGCTCGCTGACAAATGGGCTGCGTTTGGCTGGCATGTGCAGCGCGTCAATGGCAATGACATCGCCGCTGTCCAAGCCGCATTTGATGCAGCCCGCGCGCTCAAGGATTCCAAGCCGCGCGTGATTTTGTTTGACACACTCATGGGCAAGGGCGTGCCCTTTTTGGAGCAACGCGAGAAGAACCACTTCATCCGCGTCGACCCACCCGAGTGGCAGCAGGCCCTCGAAATTTTGGATCAGAACCAACCCGCCCCCTACGTTGAAGCTAACGCCCAAGGAGTCGCAGCATGAACACCGCCGTTGCAGAAAAAAAGCCACGCCTTACCACCTCGGCCATGATCGCGTCCATTGCCTCCGAAGGCCAGCGCGTCATAGCCGCACCCTTTGGCAAGGCCCTTGTTGACTACGCCGCCACGCACCCTGAAGTCGTCGGCCTGACGGCCGATCTGGCCAAGTACACCGACCTGCACCTGTTCGCCCAAGCGTACCCAGAGCGTTTTTACCAAATGGGTATGGCCGAGCAATTGCTCATGGGTGCTGCTGGTGGCTTGGCCAAAGAGGGCCTGGTGCCATTTGTCACCACCTATGCTGTGTTTGGCACGCGCCGCGCGTATGACTTCATTCACCAAGTCATTGCCGAAGAGAACCTCAACGTCAAGATCTGTTGTGCCTTGCCGGGTTTGACCACTGGCTACGGCCCCAGCCACCAAGCCACTGAAGACCTGGCCATGATGCGTGGCATTCCTGGCCTGACCATTGTTGACCCCTGCGACGCGCTGGACATCGAGCAAGCAGTACCTCAAATTGCTGCGCACAAAGGACCGGTTTACATGCGCATTCTGCGGGGCAGCGTGCCACTGGTTCTCGACGAAATTGAAGGCTACAAATTTGAGTTGGGTAAAGCGAAAATGTTGCGCGAAGGCGCTGACGTGCTGATTATTTCCAGCGGCATTCTGACCATGCGTGCGCTCGAAGTTGCTAAGGACTTGGCGGCTGACAACATTGGCGTGGCCGTGCTGCACTGTCCCACCATCAAGCCGCTGGACGAAGCGACCATCGTTGCAGCAGTGGGTTCCAAGCCTCGAATGGTGGTGGTTGCCGAGAATCACTCTGTGATCGGCGGCTTGGGTGAAGCAGTGGCCAGTGCCCTGCTACGCCACAATGTACAGCCAGCTGGCTTCAAGCTCGCCGGTCTGCCCGACGAATTCCTGGACGCTGGTGCACTGCCCACTCTGCATGACCGCTATGGCATTAGCCGTGAGGTGCTCGGCCAGCGTGTTAAGGCATGGCTAGCTTAAAGTCAGAACTAGGTCGCTTCATCTAAGCCAGCGCGGTTCCTAATATAAATAATGCGCAGTGCGGCAATTTTGCAGGCCGAGTCGGTGTGTGTAAATTTATGACTGTCGGCTTATAGTCGAAAGGGCGCAGTGGGGCAACCTATCAGTTCGAATTCCGGATCATTCAAAAACAGAGGTTCTGAAAACTCTCTTCACATGAAGCTGTCTCAACATTTAGAATGCTGACTCAGACCCAAGTGCTTAATCGGCTGGTCCTTGGGGGATTTAGGCGGTTTGTGATGAAGCATGTTCTGCTCCGCCAAGACTATTTCGAACTGATTCCAAGTCATTCGAACAATTTACAACCTGTTCGGAGCCTATTTGGGTGCGCTCCTAGAACATTTTCCGGATCAGACAGGCTTCTTCATAGGCCTCAATGTCTTTGAGCCGGTACAGCACTTTCCCCACGATCTTCAAGTACTGCGGGCCCTCGCCGACTGTGCGCCAGCGCTGAAGTCGCGCGACTGAACACACCCAACGATCGGCAAGCATTGTTTCGGTCAGGAGCTCGCGGGCAGGTTCGGCCGGGACCTCTGGAACCAACAGTTTGGGCTTGAACTTGGGTTCGTTGGCTGCGGTTTTGGCGATGCCACTGGACAGGGCGTCCAGCACGTCACCCATTTTTTCAGCCCGTGGGTTCGAGGATGAGTTTTTGTTAGTAGCCATGGACTTGCTCCTTGATGCCTGTATGCAGTTGTTTCATATAGGTTCATACCGGTTGGCCTGGCATTTTTTCTCAGCAGGGTTGGCTGGTGCATCACAAGGGATGGGCTACTTTCGGCCATAAGCGGTCGGTGGTGGTTGCTATAGAAAGAAGTCGGTCATTGTCAAAACATAAAAAACGGTAACGCCCTGAATGACCGCCTTGTTCAGTCAAATTGGCTGCACAACAATGTTGCTGCCTGGCGTAGATCATCAACAAAATGATCTTTGAATCGACTCTCGGGTACCGTCAGCGTAAGCGCGCCCACCAATTCTCCATCGGCTTTCCAGACAGGGGCGGAAATACCCACGAGCCCAGGCACACGATCACTCACGGACATGATGTAACCGTCCCTACGTATCTTGTCGTAGTTCTTGCCTTTGGCACCTGTAAAGGCCATCAGCACTCTGCCACCGGCTCCTCGATCAAGTGGCAGGACATCACCTGCACGAACATGATCCCGCAGCAATTGCGGCGAGTCCACCCTGTACAAGCACAAGCGTTGATCACCTTGTTTGACGTGCAAAGCCACGCTTTCTCCAGTCTTGACAACCAATGCATTGATGACCGGCAATACAACATCCTTCAGTGAGAACGAGGCGTTGTAAAGCGCAGCCAGTCGAGAGATTTCTGGACCGAGCGCCCACAAGCCTTCGGGTGTTTTGCGCAGCAATCCGCCTTGCGCCAATGACGCCAACAAACGAAGAACGGTGCTTTTGTACAACCGGGTTCGCTCTGCCAATTCGGTGACGCTGAGGGACATATCCCCTTTTTGGAATGCAGAGAGCAAGGTCAGAGCGCGATCAACTGCGGCTGCGCCACCAGGAGCGGCTTGTTCATCGGCTAGGGAGGTGATGGATGACTTGCGAGGCATTTGATGAGTATCTGGGGAATTTGACATAGCAAAACAAATTGATATACCATTGTTCTGTCTGTTAGTTTATTGTTCTATCCTACAGAATTTTAAATAAAAGTCAAATGACATCAATTAATGTGTTGATCAGCGAGGTGGGCCCGCGCGATGGCCTACAAAGCGTCAAAGCCATCATGCCTACGGCTAACAAATTGGCTTGGATTGATGGCCTGTACAACTCGGGACTGCGAGAGATCGAGGTGTGCTCATTCGTCCCCGCAAAGATGCTGCCTCAGATGGCCGATGCGGCTGAGGTAGTTCGCCACGCGCTGACCTTGCCGGGACTGACGGTCATGGCACTGGTTCCCAACCTGAGAGGCGCCGAGGCAGCCTTGGCCGCTGGTGCTCACAAGCTGACGATCCCTGTGTCAGCCAGCGAAGCTCATTCACTGGCCAATGTACGCAAAACACGATCAGACATGGTCAAAGAAGTCCAAAGCATCATTGCGCTGAGAAATGAGCAAGCCCCTCGCGTCAAGGTGGAGGTCGGGGTGTCTACTGCATTTGGCTGCACGATTCAGGGAGCGGTCACAGATGAAGAAGTGGTTTGGATTGCTGCTGAATTGGTCAATGCAGGTGCTGATGAGGTGGGCTTGTCAGACACCACTGGAATGGCCAATCCATCGCAGGTGCGCCGCCTGTTCAACAAAGTTCGCGCAGCCATTGGTGAAAAAACAGGTGCAGCACACATGCACAACACACGAGGGCTTGGGTTGGCTAACTGCTTGGCCGCCCGTGATGTAGGTGTCACCACATTTGACAGTTCGCAAGGTGGTTTGGGTGGTTGCCCTTACGCTCCCGGCGCATCCGGTAATGTCGTCACTGAAGACCTTGTCTTCATGTTTGAAGCCATGGGGATCAAGACGGGCATTGATCTGGAGAAATTGATGGCTGCGCGTTCCTTTTTACAAGCAGGGTTACCACAAGAACCGCTCTATGGAATGACCCCTGAAGTCGGTTTTCCCAAAGGCTGGACCCAGGAAAGATGACATGAGCACAGCTTCAAATTTGCCTTACGAAGGCCTCCGGGTTGTTGAATTCACCCACATGGTCATGGGCCCCACCTGTGGCATGGTTCTCGCCGACCTGGGCGCCGAGGTCATCAAAGTCGAGCCGATTGGACATGGGCGCAATGGCGATGCCACTCGTCAATTGCTGGGATCTGGCGCAGGCTTTTTTCCCATGTTCAACCGGAACAAAAAAAGCATCGCACTCGACTTGCAAACACCCGAAGGCAAAGAAGCCGTGCTGCGGCTAATCGCCACGGCTGATGTGGTCAGCGAGAATTTCAAACCCGGCACCATGACAAAGCTGGGGTTGGACTACGACAGTCTGAAAGCTCTCAACCCACGTTTGGTGTACGTAAGCCACAAAGGCTTCCTCCCTGGTCCCTATGAGCATCGGACAGCATTGGACGAAGTGGTGCAGATGATGGGAGGACTGGCTTATATGACAGGTCGTCCGGGTGATCCGCTGCGAGCTGGCACCAGCGTCAACGACATCATGGGCGGCATGTTTGGCGCCATTGGCGCCATGGCTGCTTTGGCACAAAGAGAGAAAACCGGAAAAGGACAGGCAGTCCAAAGTGCCTTATACGAAAACAATGTTTTTCTGGTTGCACAGCACATGATGCAGTTCGCCGTGACAGGCAAACCCGCCGCACCAATGCCAGCACGGATTTCGGCCTGGGCCATTTATGACGTGTTTAAAGTCAAGGACGAGGAACAGATCTTCTTGGCCGTGGTCAGCAACACAGCGTGGGCCATTTACTGCGAGGCGTTCGGCTTTGACGACCTAAAAAACGATGTGCGTTTGCAAAGCAATAACGACCGGGTGAAAGCGCGTGATTGGATGATGCCCCTATTGCGCGAGAGGATGGCGAAGTTCACTGCATCAGAAATCAGTGCTGTCTTCGAAAAGAATGCCTTGCCATTTGCCCCCATAACCCGTCCGCAAGACTTGTTCAACGATCCGCACCTGAATGCCACAGGTGGATTGGCTGACATTGATCTGCCAGATGGAAAGCAAACCCGTACGGTCTTGTTGCCTCTTACGCTGGATGGCCACCGTCCTGGTGTACGTTTCTCACCACCCAAATTGGGTGAGCATAGCGCCGAACTCCTCAGCGAGTTGGGCTACACACAGTCTCAAATCCGCGCCCTCTCTGGATTTTCAATGGCTGAATAAACCGTCATATTTAAAAAAATTAAGGAGTACGAAATTCGATTTTTTTGAAAAGACCATTTCAAAGCCATGCACTGTGCAGGCAACAAAAACTGTACCCCATCGAAATGTACGAAGAGGGGATTACCGATTCGTCTACAAATATTCAACACGATCCCCAAAAGGAGATTCACATGAAAACATCAACTCGTATTTCAATTTTGACCATGCTGGTGGCCTCCCTACAGGGAATTTCATTCGCTCAAACCAACTGGCCTGAAGGTAACGTAAGACTCGTTGTGCCTTATGCACCGGGCGGTACTACCGATTTTGCTGCGCGTCAAATTGCCCAGAAATTGACCGAGCAGACGGGCAAGTCCTTCTTTGTCGAAAACAAGACGGGGGCCAGTGGAACCATCGGTACGGATATGGTTGCAAAAGCCAAACCCGATGGTGCTACGTTCCAAATCAACGACACCACGTATGCCATGTTGCCTCATCTGTTCAAGAAACTGCCATGGGATCATGCAACTGACCTCGTCCCAGTGACAACATTGGCGGTAACCCCTTTGGTCGTGGTGGTGGGCACAAATGCGCCCTATAAAACGGCAAAGGAATTCATCGAGTTTGCTAGAAAAAATCCTGGTAAAGCCAATTACGGATCTGGGGGCATGGGTAGTTCAACCCACCTCGGTGCAGAATTGCTCAAGCAAAGCGGCAAACTTTTTATCACTCACATTCCCTACAAAGGTGCAGGAGATGCGATTCGTGGGGTGATGGCTGGTGAGGTGGATATTCTGGTGACAGCTGCACCCACCGCAATTCCTGCGGTCAATGGGGGGCGTGTACGCGCTCTGATGGTTACGAGTTCAAAGCGTTTGCCTTCACTTCCTGATGTACCGACAACAGCTGAGTTGGGGCTCAAAGACTTTAATGCGACCAACTGGTTTGGTATTGCAGCACCCAAAGGAACCCCTCAACCCATCATCGACAAGCTTCAAGCGGAAATTAAGAAAGCGTTCTCGGCCCAAGATTTGCTCAAGCGCTTTGCCGACCAAGGTGCCGAGCCAGGTGGTATGCCTGTAGCAGATTTTCAGAAAATGGTCCGCGATGAGACCCAGCGCTGGGGTCAATTGATTCAGGCGGCGGGTGTTCAACCGGAATAATTAAGAGGAACGATCATGTGGAATCTGAGTTTTACAGCGCCCGAAGTGATTGATGCGCGAGTATTGACACGCATGCCCGATGCGCTACGTCGTCCTGTACGCAGTGATTGGGCCGATGCCAACAAACCAGGCCATGTGGTCGATTGCTTTCTGGAGGGGCCGGCCTTTGACAGGACTGGCAACTTGTATGTAACGGATATTCCCCATGGCCGGATTTTCAAAATCACGACTGGCGGCGATTGGAACGAAGTTGCCAATACCGGCGGGTGGCCTAATGGAATTGCGATTCATCAGGACGGTACTCTATGGACAGCGGATTACCGCAGGGGCTTGCTTCGGATCGACCCCAATTCAGGTGCTGTAGATACAGTTCTCGGACATCGAAATTCCGAAAGTTTCAAAGGCATCAACGATTTGGTCTTTGATCGTGATGGCCATTGCTATTTCACCGATCAAGGTCAAACCGGAATGCATAACCCAACTGGTTGTGTGTATCGCTTGCAAACCAACGGTCGATTGGACCAATTGCTGTCAAACGCCCCCAGCCCCAATGGGATTACCTTGGATACAAGCGGTAGATTCCTATTTGTTGCCGTAACTCGCGGGAATGCGGTCTGGCGCGCTCCTTTGCTGCCGGATGGCTCCATTAGTAAAGCGGGCGTATTCCGCAGTTTTTTTGGCACAAGCGGCCCTGATGGTATGACCGTTGACATTGAAAACCGATTAGTGGTTGCACACGCCAGTCTGGGAGGTGCATTTGTCATGAATGCCCGAGGAGAGGTTACCCATTTCGTGCGCAGCCCAGTTGGACAGACCGTGACAAATGCAGCTTTTATTCCGGGTACTTCTCAATTGGTGCTAACCGACTCGGAAAAGGGACACATTTTGATCGCTGACTTGCCCAGTAATGGTGCTCAGCTTTATTCGCACAGTTAACTGGGAGAAGCAGAGAACTTCCTGCATCGTGGGCTGCAAGTCTTTACCTAAGTTAAAAACAGTCGGACCTCTTTCGCACCAGAGCGGCGGCCTCATTGTGAAGGACTAATTTCACGGTAATCGTTTCACTTCATACACACCGACAGCTCTAGGTCAAAAGGGCACAGTGGGGCAACCTATTAGGTTCTAATTCCGGAGCACTCAGCACAGAGGATCTGAAAACTCTCGGTACAAGAAGATGTCTCAACATTTAGAATAATGAACTGGGGCCCAAGTGCTTGATCGGCTTGCTCTTGGGAAATTTAGGCGGTTTGCGATCTAGTATCTTATGCCCCGCCAAGACTATTTCGAACTGATTCCAAGTCGTTCGAACAATTTACAAGCCTTCGGGGCCTCCTTGGGTGCGCTCCTAGAACACTTTACGGACCAGACAGGCTTCTTCATAGGCCTCAATGTCTTTGAGCCGGTACAGCACTTTCCCCACGATCTTCAAGTACTGCGGGCCCTCGCCGACGGTGCGCCAGCGCTGAAGTCGCGCGACTGAACACACCCAACGATCGGCGAGCATTATTTCGGTCAGGAGTTGGCGGGCAGGTTCGGCCGGGACCTCTGGAGCCGGGAGTTTGGGCTCGAACTTGGGTTCGTTGGCTGCGGTTTTGGCGATGCCGCTGGACAGGGCGTCCAGCACGTCACCCATTTTTTCAGCCCGTGGGTTCGAAGACGTGTTTTGGTTAGTAGCCATGGCCTTGCTCCTTGATGCCTATATGCAGTGGTTTCATATAGATTCATACCGATTGGCTGCACGTTTTTCTCAGCGGGGTGGGTTAGTGCATGCACGGGCAAGCATGGCCCTTGCAGTTTCGCAATCCGACCACACGTGGGACCAAGTGACTCAGATTGCTATTCTTTGCACCGCTGACAAGTAATCTGCACCTCTGGCCTCAGCAAATAGGTCCAGCGTCAGAGTGAGTGCAGCCTGCAATACGAGCCCTACGCCAATGCCCGCTGCCATGTCGTGGCGCTGCAAAAAGGCAATCATCCCGACACCTATGATCAGCAGCAGCATTTCGATTCCTTTGTAGATCGAAAAGTTTTTCATGACGGTCTGCATGCGGGTGGTTTCCTCGGCTTTTAGTACCGAAGGGTTCAACTGCAACTGCGCGCTCAAGGTTGACACTTGCAAGTCGGTGCGGAGGTATACGGTGCCACCCACCACTATCTGCATCAAACCAATGACTACCAGCGGATAGGCCATAGACTTCAGGCGGTGCCCATTCACCCAGAGCCAGACGCTGATAGCTAAGGCCAGAAGGCCAACGGCAATAAAAATCACGCTCTCTTGCTTCTCTGCGACGAAGTAGCTGTTCATGTTATCAATCATGGTGTTGGCTTTATAAAATAGGTCTGGTTAAAATTTTCACCACTTTAGTGGCCAGATTGCGCGGCGTGAAACGCATGCTTTGGGCCATCGCCCAATTGACGAAGCCAGGGATGTAGACGCGCTGTCCGCGTTGCATGGCGCGGTAGCCCAATTCAGCAACTTCCTCAGACGTGGGCAGTTTCTTGCCTTTAATCAGGGCAGAGTTTCCAAGGTCAGCCTTGTCCTGAAAACCTGAAGCTGTTGGGCCGGGGCACAGTGCAGTGACAGTTACGCCTGTGTCTTCCAACTCCGATGCAATAGCTTCTGAAAAGCTAAGAACGAAAGATTTGGTGGCGTAGTACACCGCCATGTAGGGGCCTGGCTGAAAGGCCGCTGTGGAGGCTGTGTTGAGAATTTTGCCGCGTGTCGCCAAGAGATCTGGCATGAAAAGCTTGGTCAATACAACGACTGTGTTCATGTTGAGCTGCATCATGGCCAGCTCAGACATCAATGCAGAGTCTTTGAACTCGCCAAAGGCCCCGTATCCAGCGTTATTCACTAGCGCACTCAGAACGATACCCCGCGCTTTGATATCGGCATGCAAACCTGCGGCACCATCGTGGGTCTCCAAGTCCGCGGCAATAACAGTGACAGTAACCTTATAAGTCCGTTGCAGCTCATCGGCCAAGGCCTGCATTTTGGCCACGCCCCGGGCTGCCAGCACGAGCTGATAGCCATCTTGCGCAAATTGGTGGGCTAGCGCCATGCCGATACCTGATGAAGCACCAGTGATGAGCGCGGTTTTGTTGGATGTTGATAGTGTGGTCAAGATTATTCTCCATAGTCGTTTTGTCGATTAGGAGATTAAAAACCCGGTAGAAAGGTGCCAGGTCAAGACATTTCTTTGCCTTGATTTTGCGCACACAAACACTTGACCTGGCACCCAGGCGCCAGGTTTAACATGTGTTGACGGCTATGTAGTCGTCTAGGCCGCCCCGAACTTAATCTGGCTTAACGGCCCTGACGCAGGCTTCAGGAATACGCCCTTGCTCTCAATAACCGGAAAAATAATATGAAAAGCGTAATGCCCGTAAAGGCTTTCAAGACTTTGCAGACGACCAGCGCCTTGTGCAAGGCGGCCAACGTGACCCGTGGTCAATTGCGCTTGTATGAAGAAGAGGGGCTGATTGCACCCCAGAGCAGAACGGAAGCTGGCTATCGACAATATGGCAGCGAAACGCTGGACCGGCTCAGGGCCATATTGCATCTGAAGGAACTCGGCCTCACGCTGGCCGAAATCGCACTCCTACTGTCTGATCGCGATCACGGCGTCCTCGATGAACAAGCGATACAGCAACTGGCGGGAGAAGTATTGTCGAAAATTGATGAACGCATTGCTGGTTTGAAAGTTATTCGAGGCTATATGGCTCCGGTTGCCATGGGTGACATGAGCGTGTTGCAGGACGATGACTGCAACTTCGTCTTTGAATTCATGACCGCTTTGTCAGCCCAGAAAACCAAGCGCCGCGCCTGAACCTGACGTTTAGGTAAGGTGTGTTTTATCCAGACCGGCTACTCGAATTGAAGATGTCTCAACATTTAGAATGCTGACCTAGACCCCAAGTGCTTAATCGGCTTGTTCTTGGGAAACTTAGGCGGTTTGTGATGAAGCATGTTCTGCTCCGCCAGTACAAAGACCTCAAACCTGCTCAGCAGGCCTTGAGGCAGGCTCAGGCCCCGCACCACGCGGGGCTTTTTGCTTTGGGCTCCTGACTGCGACCTGCGTAAGTGGCCAGGTATCCGTGGACTACACCTATTTCCGTTAGTTCGGGTACCCGTAACCCGGCGGCTGTGTCAATTCCCGGCAGTTCAAACCCCGGTGCCGCCTTGATAAGTGGCTTGACGAGCTTAATGACTGACGCTTTGACTGGCGCCATGACCGATTCGTTGTCTGGCTCATTGACTTCTTGCTCAATTGGCAGGCCAGGGATTAATCAAGACAACCGGCGCTTGCGTGAAGTCGCGAACGTTGCGTGTGACCAAGGCCAAGCTGTGCTCCAAGGCAGTTGCTGCGATGATGGAGTCAAAAGTAGCCATCGGCTTGCCTTTGGCCTCCACATTTGCGCACATATGCGCCCAGGCGCTTGCGGTTTCTACAGTGAACGCCAGTATGCGATTCTCGAACCCTACTTTGAGTTGCTGTAGCCATGCCGACAGCTCCGTTTGTCGACGCGAAGCAGCAAGCCTCTCGATACCGCGACCAATCTCGGCAATGGTCAATGCACTCACGAACAGCTCGGACTCGACGCGTTCACCCATCCAGCTTAATACTGCTTGTTCGGGAACGGGTTTGACTAGCTCGGACAGGAAACAAGTGTCGAGCAGGTACTTCACAGGTCGACCTCCCTAATGGGCTCTTGCGATCGATCCAAAATCAAGGGGGCGCCTCGAGGCCCACTTAGTAATGTGCTTAGTAGCGAGGGCACACCGATCATGCGCCGGTAGTCGCTTGCAGAAAGAATCACCACCGCATCCTGCCCTCGTCGTGTGACGAGCTGTGGCCCTTGTTTGATCGTGATATCCACAACCTGACTAAAGTGGCTCTTAGCGTCTTGCAATTGCCATGTCTGCATATTAAATCCTAACTAGTCTGTCTAGTTTGAATTATGCACGCAGGACTGATCTTGGGCAAGTTGTTGGTTAAAAAATCTGCACCAACATCCCACCCTCTGCGCCAGTACAAAGACCTCAAACGGCCGATGTGATGAATGGCACCAAGGAGAAAGTGCTGGCCGCGGGAATGAGCGACTACCTGAGCAAGCCCTTGGATGTGCCTCTGCTGTACGCCACACTTATGCGCTGGACTGGGGCCAACTAGGGCCAGCCTGAGCTATAAGTCAATGTGCCGGGCAATGAACAATATCGTCTTCGCTACGCCATTCGCTCCAAATAACTGTGAAAAACACCGACATGGACAAACGCATGATCGGCCGAGTCCGGCCACAACTCGCTGCTGCTAAAGCGCACATCACAAGTCGGCTCGTCAGCCGCAGCCACACCGTGCGCGTGGGCGTCCGGGAAGGGATAGGCCGGCGACTGACTGACCACGACACCCTGCTTGCCGCGAATGTAGCCCGGCATGCGACAGTGACCCGGAACATAGTCAGCGCGCACCCGCACGCGCTCACCGGGCTCAAATGACGTTGCAGCAACAACATTAGTGCGCCCTGCTGCTCCGGGCAGCGACAGTGGAAAGCCGCCTTGCGCGCAGCGATCGAGCTCTTCGCGTGTCACCAGGCCTTTTTCGACACACAGCGTCGCCAAGCTGGTGAGTGAGCGCTCGTAGTAGCTCGCAGACAGGTAGTGGCGCGGCTCCATGCGCTCGATGGCGTGGCGGTACTCATCCATGTTGAATAGGCCCAGCTTGACGGCCAAAGAATACATCGCGTTGACGCGCTTTTCCCAGGGCGCATGAAAGGCCTGGGCCTGAGGTGAATAGCGTACCGGGCCAAAGCCCTGCCTGCCACCAAGATCATGTACGCCGTCCATGGCTGGCTCCTTTTTCTTGCAGCCTTACAGCTGCGCTACACCAATCATCGAATCCTGTGTCACGAGTTCCACCAGCTGCGCTTCGGGCCAGCCCTTGGTTTGGGGTGGTTGCAGCGGCAACACCATGTAGCGGGTGTCAGCGGTGGTATCCCAAACGCGAACCTCGATATCGGGGGCCAAGTCGAGACCCATTTCCTTCAGCACAGAGCGCGATTCGCGCACCACGCGCGCGCGGTACTCGAGATCTTTGTACCAATCGGGGGGCAAGCCCATGATCGTGAAAGCGGTGCATGAGCACAGCGTGCAGCAAATAACGTTGTGCACCGTCGCGGTATTTTCCAGCACCACCAAATGCCGGTGATGCGGCGGCAGCGTCAGGCCCAGTTCTGCGACGGCATCGCGTCCGTTGGCGAACAAGCGCTCCCGAAAAGCCGCGTCGGTCCAGGCCTTGGCCACCACGCGCGCGCCGTTTCGAGGCAGCCATTGCTCTTCGACCAGCTGCTTGGCTTGCTCGATGAATTCGGCCGGCTTCAAGCCGCGCTCTTCCAACAGCGCCTGGATGGCGTCGACTCGCTGCTCAACCGTAGCGCAGGCTACAGGGGCATGATGGGCTTCAGTCATGGTGATCTCTCATGGCCTGCATACTATACGAGTCAGTCTAGGCGACTGGCCTGCGATGCAACGGTTCGTTCGCTACTCGCTCTGTCACAAAATGAATCCAAGTACTATTTGGTTGTGGTTGACGGGGAAAACCCAAGCACATCCAGCAACGCTATTTTAGGGAGACGATGTTGAAGTATTTAGGCCCCAATGATGCGCTGGGTGTTGGGTCCTGCCTCAAAGCCGAGCTTGAGGCAGGGGTTTTAACCATCGTCCTAGATAGCCCGCAACACCGCAACACGATCAATGGCGCGATGGCTTTGGCCATGCAACAGCTGTTCACTGTAGCCGGCTCTGATGATGAAGTTCGTTGCCTGGTGTTGGGCGGCAGTGGCCCGGATTTTTTCGTTGATTTCGCGGCCACCACGAGTAGCGCTGTTTGCAACGAGATGCGTCGCGCTCTGCGCCAGCTGCCGCAGCCTGTCATGGCAATGGTGCATGGGGCCTGCCACCCCGACGCTATAGAGCTGCTTGAATCTTGCGACATTGTGATTTGCGCAGACGATGCCACGTTTAATCTGCCGTGCTCCTCGCCCCCCTCCATCGATGCCCAAGAGGCGCAGCGTCAGGGCTTGGTGACGCTCAGCGTGCCTGCATTGGAACTGCAAGCCCAGACCTACCAGCTGGCGCGCGAACTTGCCAGTAAAGATGCCCTGGCCTTGCGCTTTACCAAGCAAACCCTGCAATGTGTGCCCAAGCTCCCTTGGGACGAAGTGTTGGATTTCACCACGGCCCAGCAGGCCGAACTCCATGCCCTTCAAGCCGGGCGACCGTCGGCGCGCGCACTGGCGGTAGAGAGTTTTCTTGCGGGAAAATCCAAGCCCGGCGCGGGGGGCTAGGCCATGCTGCAAATCAAAGACGTCGGCAACGGCATACGCTGCATTGGCCTGAACCGCCCCGAGAAACGCAACGCCATTGGGGTCGAGATGACGCTGGCGTTGGAAGATATTTTGCTCAGAACCAAGAGCGATGCGCAGGTACGGATCGTCATCTTGCATGGTGTGGGCGCACATTTTTGCGCCGGCATGGACATGAAAGATTTTTTCGACAGCTCGACGCGTTCGCCCGAAACGTTGAGTCGCGCCCGTGCTGCCACCGAGCACTGGCGCATACAGTTGTTGCGCTCAATGCCGCAGACCCTCATCACCGCCGTACAGGGTTACTGCCTGGGTGGTGCACTGCCGATGCTCGCGGCCTCCCGCGTGGTGTTGGCGGCCCGCGATGCCAAGTTTGGCCTGCCGGAAATCAACTTCGGCTTCGTTCCCGGCGGGCAGATCGTCAAGGCGGCGGGTGAAGTGATGACGCCGCGTGGATTGGCCTATGCGGCGCTGACCGGCCGACCCTTTGACGCGGCGCAAGCGCAACAATGCGGACTGGTGACGACGCTGGTCGAAGGCGACCCCTTTGACGCAGCGCTTGCCTTGGCGCGCACGGCTGGATTCCCGCCTGTGCGGCAATGACAAGTTTTCAGTAGCTCACAGCCCCAAGGTCGCGGCGATGATGTTCTTCTGAATCTCCGAGGTGCCGCCGCCAATCGTGGCCAGCCGCGAGTCGCGGAAGAAACGCTGCATCGGGTACTCCATGCAATAGCCGTAACCGCCCAGGATTTGCAAGCACATGTCGGAGATGGTCTTGTACGACTCGCCGATGGTGTACTTGATCACGGCTGTGTCGACGCGCTCGGCCTTGCCGTTTTCCATCAACCAGGCATAGCGGCGAATCATGGTTTGGGCGGTGTCGAGCATCACCTTCATATCGGCGAACTTGTGCTGCGTGACCTGAAAGCTGCCAATCGGCTTGCCAAACTGATGCCGCGTTTTGGCATAGTCCAGCGCAAACTCAAAAGCCCGTCGCGCCGCGCCAATACGTACGGCTGACAGGCACAACCGTTCGTAGCGCAGCGTGTCTTCGCAAATGGCCCAGCCATGGTCGAGTTGGCCCAACACGGCCGTGTTCGCAACCCGCACGTTGGTAAAAGTCACCTCGGTGGTGCCGATGGCATGCTGGCCCAGCGTCGGGATTTTGCGCACCTCGATGCCAGGCAAGCGGGTGTCGATCAAAAAGGTGCTGATGCCCAGCTGTTTCTTGCCCAAGTCGCTGGTACGCAGCGCCACCAGCGCATAGTCGGCGATGTCCATGCCCGAGGTGAATTGTTTGCGCCCGTTGACGATGAAGTGGTCGCCATCGGCCACGGCTCGGGTGCGCAAGGCGGCCGCGTCCGAACCGGAATCGGGCTCGGTCAAAGCAAACGCAAAGGTCAACTCGCCTTTGACTACGCCGGGAACGATGCGCTGTTTCTGCTCTTGCGTCCCGTGCTTGAGGACGGCGTAGCAGCCATAAGTGAAGTTTCGAAACAGCCACAGGCCCAACTCTTCATAATGGTTGCCAGTTTCCTCCAGCAGCAAGGCCAGGTCGGTAGGGGAACCGCCCGCGCCGCCGTATTCCTCGGGCGCAATCAGCCCCAGCCAGCCGTTGTTGGCCAAGGCCTGAAAGGCTTCGCGCGGCGGTGTGTGGGTTTCGTCGCACTGGGCGGCGTAGGCCATGCTGCACACATCGTCGAGCAGGGTGCGTACGTGGCCCAACATCGCCTCTTGTTCACTCGTATTGCCAAAGCTCATGGTGGGTATCCTTAAACATGGGGGAATTCTCGTTCAATGATTGCGATTATTCCCTGCCCAAACACTCTCTTGGATAATCACAGCGAAATGAATCAAGAACCTTCCATCCATTGATGAACACCATGACCGCACCCACGACCGAGACCCTCACCATCACTCGCCAAGGCCAGGTCGCCATCATTGCGCTGAATCGCCCGGAAGCGATGAACGCCATCAACCTGCAAATGAGAACCGAGTTGCGCGAGACGCTGGAGGCACTGCGGCGTGACGCCGACATTGGTGCCGTGGTGCTGACGGGCGCGGGCGACAAGGCGTTCTCGGCTGGCATGGACTTGCGCGAATTTGCCAAAGTCAATGCCGATGTGCCGCTAGCCGAGATGAAACGCTACCGCTGGGAGCAGGGCGAAGGCATTGCGGCTTTTGACAAACCCATCATTGCCGCCGTGAACGGGCTGGCGATTGGCGGCGGCGTGGAGCTGGCCTTGCTGTGTGATCTGAGTTTTGCGGCGCAGGGCGCGAGCTTCGCCTTCGGCGAAATCAAGCGCGGCCTGATGCCGGGCAATGGCGGCACCCAGCGCCTATCGCGCCGCGTCGGCAAGGCCCGGGCGCTGGACATGATCTTGAGCGGCCGCACGGTCTCGGCAACTGAGGCGCTGTCCATCGGGTTGATCGAGTATGTGGTGCCCCCAGCCGAGTTGCTGGCGCGCGCCGTGGCGCTGGCCGAGCTGATGGCTGACAACGCGCCGGTAGCGGTGCGCAGCGCCAAGGCCGCCGTGCACCGCGGTGCCGACATGGCACTGGCCGATGGCCTGCGCCTGGAGCAAGATCTGGCCGCTTTTCTCTACAGCACTGAAGACGCGAAAGAAGGGCCGCGCGCCTTTCTGGAAAAACGCCCCCCCGTCTGGAAAGGACGCTGAACCATGACGACTCCAATGACACCTGCCGCGCCCAAGATGTTCCGCACCCTGCTGTTCGCCCCCGGCAGCCGCCCTGAGTTGCTGGCCAAAGCGCAGTTGGGCAACGCCGACGCCATGATTTTTGACCTGGAAGATTCCGTGCCGCTCAACGCGAAGGATGAAGCACGAAACAATATTGCGGCGGCATTGGCGGCAGGTTTGAAAAAACCCATGTACCTGCGCATCAGCAACCCACGGGCCGGCGACTTCAGGGCCGACTTGTCCGTGCTGAGCGGCATTAACTTGCACAACGTGGCCGGTGTCGTCCTGCCCAAGGCCGATGACGCGCAAGACATCCACGCCGTGGCACAGGTGCTGAGCACGATCGAGGCCAAGGCGGGTGCGCTAGAAGCCAGCCTGAAGATTTTGCCGCTGATCGAAACTTGTTTGGGTCTGCGCAACAGCTATGAGATTGCCAAATCCTCCCCGCGCATCTGCGGGCTGGCGCTGGCCAGCGCCGAGCAAGGTGACTTCATGGTGGATCTGGGCGGGCGCTGGACCCCGCGCAGCCTGGCCCTGGCTTATCCGCGCAGCAAGCTGGTGGTCGATGCACGGGCGGCGGGCTTGCAATGGTTGGTGGACGGCGTGTTCATGAACCTGAAAGAAACCGACGCGCTGCGAGAGGAATGCGAGATCGCACGCGAGCTCGGCTTTGTCGGCAAGATGGCCATCCACCCCACGCAAGTCGATGTCATGCACACCGTTTTTTCCCCCAGCGCGCAAGAAGTTAGCTACGCCCGTGGCCTGTTGGCCGCGTTTCGCGAAGGCGAAGCACGCGGCGTGGGTGCGGTGAAGTACGAAGGCATGATGGTGGACTACGCCAACGTGCGCCTGGCCGAGCGCACCTTGGCGCTGGCGGAGTCGCTATGAGCAGGTCCTTGGTCAGTGCATCCCAGGTTCTGAGCGAGCACTACGCGCCCCTGCGAACGATGGCTGACGTTGAAGCCCTGGAGCGGGTGCCTCTGGAGCAGCGCATCACCCGCTGGGACTTCGCGTTGAACCTGTTGGACGGCTGCCGCGATGACCCGAACCGCGCGGCGTTGCACGTCACGCACAACGGCAAGGTTGACGCCGAGGTGCTGAGTTGGCGCTTTGCCGAGCTGGAACAAAGGGCCATCCAGATCGCTAATTTGCTGCGTGCCAACGGACTCGGCCCCAGCGACGTGGTGGCCGTCGTCACCCCCACGGTGCCGGGCCTGTTTGCCACCATGATTGGCGGCTTGCTGGCCGTGCGCCTGTTCCCCATCAACTGGATGCTGGACGCACGCGCCCTGAGCGACCTGATGCAGCGGGCCGAAGTGAAGGTGGTGATTGCCCTAGGGCCGACACCCGGGTTTGCCATTTGGGAAAACGTTTGCGCGGCTGCGGCTTCTTTAGAGACACCGCCAAAACTTTTCAGCCTGCACGAGCCCTTCTCGCCCCCTGTGGCCAATGATATTCTCACTGCCGCAGCGGCACACCCCGGCGATCAACTGGCTTTTGACCGCCCAACGGCGCAGCGCAGCAGCATCGCCTGCTTGGTGCATTCTGGCGGCACCACCGGCCACCCCAAGATCGTCAAGATCACACACGGCGGCATGGTGTTTCGGCAATGGGCGGCCAACAACGGGCTGGCTTTCACGCGGCGCGATGTGGTCCTGTCCGACACACCGCTGTTTCACATCGGTGGTTTGCTGGTGCGCGGACTGGTCAACACGGCCAACGGCAACACCGCCATCGTCCCCAGCATCCACGGCGCGCGCGACAAAACCTACATCACCAACTACTGGCGCTATATCGAGCGTTTTGGCATCACGCAAGTGTCCGGCGTGCCGACCACGCTCTCCGTACTGGCCAAAAATCCGCCCACAACGGAAAACATCTCGTCGCTGCGCCCCTACTTCGCCACCGGCTCCACCGCCATGGCCCCGGCGGTCCAAGACCGGGTCACCGAAGTCACGGGTGCGCAAGTGCTTCAAAGCTATGGTTTGACCGAGAACACCAGCCACGCCACGCTGGACCCGCGCGACGGCGAAGTGCGCCGCCGCTGCTCCGGCATCCGTGTGCCCTACGTCAAGCTGCGCATCGTCAAGATGGGCGTGGGCGGCGAAGTGCTGCGCGATTGCGCGGTGGACGAAAACGGCATGGTGCTGGTGGGTGGTCCGGGCGTGGCTGCGGGTTACCTGGACCCGGCCCAGGACCAGGGCGCTTTCCTGGCCGATGGCTTCTTTGTCACCGGAGACCTCGGCAGCCTGGATGCTGACGGTTACCTGCGCATCAGTGGCCGCCAGAAAGACCTCATCATCCGCAGCGGCCACAACATTGAGCCTGGTCTGATTGAAGACGCCTTGCTCCAGTCCCCCTGGGTGGCGCTGGCCGCCGCTGTGGGCAAGCCGGATGCCCATGCGGGCGAGCTGCCGATTGCCTACGTGCAATTGCATCCGGGCGCGCAAGTGAGCGCAGATGAATTGATGCGCTATGCCGCCGAGCACATCCCCGAGCGCCCGGCGGTTCCCAAAGAAATCGTGGTGCTCGACAAACTGCCGCTCACATCGGTCGGCAAGCCCATGAAGCATGTGCTTCAAATGGATGCCGCTAAACGGGTGTTTGAAGCCTCGTTGCGTGACCTGGCTTGCCCCTGGGATTTGGATATCGTCAACACCGGTGGTAGCGGCCTCTCGACAACGCTGACGCTCAAAGGCGGGTCGCCAACAGATCAGCAAGCAGCGGAAACGATTTTGTCTGCGTATTCAATCCCCTACCTCATCAAGGCGCAGGAACGATGACCGCATCAGGCCAGCGTACGCATGACTTCATAGAGCTCACGCTGCCCTTCGAAGCCGATGCCAGGCCGGTCTGAAAGTTTAATCATGCCGTCGACCACCAAGGCGTCGTCATTGAAGCCCGCAAAAATTCCAAACACGCCCGGGTAGGCTTCACAACCGCCCAAGCCAAAACCAGCTACCACGGCCAACGTCATCAGATTGCCGCCATGCGGGAAAATTGAAGTACGTTGCCAGCCTTGCGTTTTGAGCATCTCGAGCGTTCGAGAAAATTGAACAATGCCGTAGGACTGCGGAATGTCCATTTGCAAAATGTCTCGATCAGGCCGTAACCGGCCAAAACGCACCAGGTTGGCGATGTCCTGTGTCGAAAAAAGATTTTCGCCAGTCGCCATGGGTGGCGCATAAGTCTGCGCCAATTCCGCCAGCAAAGCAAAGTCAAGTGGATCCGTCGGCTCTTCGAGCCAACGCAGTCCATAAGGTGCCAGTGCATCTGCATAGCTGATGGCGCGCTCCCGGTTGAAACTGGCATTGGCATCAACTGCCAGATGCTGACCACCGCCCATCAAGCGCAAAGCCGCTTCGAGTCGCTCCAAGTCCTGCGTCAAACTGGCACCACCGACCTTAATCTTCATGGTCGTGTAACCCTCAGCCAAACGTGTACGAATTTCATCTTCCAATTGCGCAATGCCTTTACCGGGCGCATACCAACCACCGCCGACATAACAAGGCACCTGCTGGGCCAACCGTCCTTGGTTGAACCGTTCAGCCAGCACGGCATGCAAGGGCTTGTCCTCTATCTTGGCAACGACATCCCAGACTGCCACCTCAAGGGTGCCGACCCCGACCGAGCGTTCGGTATGGCCGCCCGGCTTTTCGCGCTGCATCATGCAGGCGAGGAATTTCTCAGGCGCAAAGTTGCTTCCATCGGCATTGCGCAAAGATTCCGGTGCAGCCTGCATGATGCGCGGTATCAGCCGCTCCCGCATCAGCGCACCACAGGCGTAACGCCCGGTGGAATTGAAGGCGTAACCCACCACCGGTTTGCCGCCTCGGATCACATCGGTGACCACGGCAACGACGGATGTCGTCATTTCGCTGAAATCAAAAGCTGAATTACGCAGGCTTGAGCGAAGCGGGATGGCGATTTCCCTGATGGCCGTTATTTTCAAGATTGCTCCAATAGGAAAAGCTCAAACTCAAGCACGCGTTGACCAACACCCTTGCCTTGAGCGGCTGGTCTAACCCTCAGGCGATTCCAACTTATTCCGCTTTGGCGCCAGTCATTTTGACAACGAGCGCCCACCGCTTAACTTCAGCCGCAATGTAGTCAGCCGTTTCCTGCAAGGATCCACCCACCGTGATCAAGCCACCTTTGTCAAATTTTTCTTTGAACTCGGGCATTGCCAAAATCTGATTCACTGCTTGATTCATTTTTTCAACGATGGCCACGGGTGTTCCCGCAGGTGCAAAAATAGTGGTCCAGGTGTAGTCATTGATGTCGGGGTAACCCATTTCTGCGAAGGTGGGAACGTCCGGCAGACTTGGAAGTCGCTTGTCACTGGAGATGCCCAGAATCTTGACCCGCCCCTGCTTGTGAAACTGAAACACACCAAAAGCAGCGGTGCAAGCCACAGGCGTATCGCCAGCCACCACCGCGAGCGAGGCCGGACCGGCACCTTTGTAAGGGACGTGAACGATGTCTGATTTCCAATTCACACGGAAAATATTTTCACAGGTTAAGTGCGGCGTGGTTCCGCTACCTGGCGATGAAAATGAAAGCTTGCCATTGATCGTCAGGGCCTTGAGTTCGGCAAAATTCTTCACCGGGACTTTCTCATTGACCGAGATGACATTGGGTTGTGTCGTCACCACGACCACCGGAACAAAGTCCTTGATCGGGTCGTAACCCGCTTTGCCGGCATACATGCTGGGGTTGACCGCAAAAGCTGACGAAGAGGCCAAAAAAGTGTAACCGTCGGGTTCGGCGCGCGCCGCCAACTGCGTCCCCACATTGCCAGCAGCACCAGCTTTGTTCTCAATGAAGACGGGCTGCTTCATCAGCTCGCCAAGCTTCTCAGCAATGATCCTAAGGGTGCTGTCAGTCGGACCACCCGGTGGGAATGAAATGATCATCTTGATCGGCTTAACGGGGTAATCACCCGGGGCTGCAAGGCAGGATCCAAAACCAAATAATAGAACGAGCAGGGGAATGATTTTTTTCTTGAGAATCATGTCACTTCCTTTGGTTTTCAAATGAAACGGTGCGTAGCTTCGCAGTCATTTCGGTACGGGTTCAATTCACATAGCTCGCGCATTGAGCAAGCACATAAGCTCATCATAGACTCATGTCCTCACTGCGGCTGAATGTTAGCCATTTTGAATAGCTTGGCCTGAAAGCCTATGTCTTCGCTGACGAATTGAGCAAAGTCGGCCGGGCTCGACCCTACCGTGATCAAGCCCAGTCGATCGAACGCCGCCTTCAACTCGGGTTGCTGCATGACCTGCTGCACCACTTGCTGAACCCGATCAATCTTGTCTTGCGAGGTCCCGGCAGGAAACCACAAACCGCCCCAGCCATAGACTTTTTCCATGCCTTTGATCCCCTGCTCTGCATAGGTTGGAACCTCAGGCAGGATCGGCGCCCGCTGCGTCCCGCTGATGGCCAAGGCCCGGACTCGTCCATCCTTGATGCCAGCGGCCGAACCAGCGGTCGATGCAAATGTCATGTCGATTTGTTTGGCCACCACTTCGTTGAAGGCCGGGCCCGCACCTTTGTAGGGAACATGAAGGATTTTGGTCTGCGCCAACGAATTGAATAGCTCACCATTGAGGTGATTCAGATTGCCATACCCGGCTGAACTGAAACTCATTTTCTCGGGATTAGCTTGCGCCAGTTCGATCAGGTCTTTCAACGATTTGGCGGGCACATCGGGGTTGACCACCAGTACATTGCCGTAGGTCCGGTAGATCTGCGTGATCGGGGCAAAATCCTTGAGTGGGTCATGCGGCAGTTTTTTGTAGATCACGCTATTGGCGGCAAACGAACCCGTCATGATCAGCATGGTCTGGCCATCGGGCTGCGCCTTGGCCACAGCGTCGATGCCAATGATGCCATTGGCGCCCGCCCGGTTGTCATAGATGAAAGGAGTTTTGAGCACTTCGGCCATTTTTTGCCCAAGTTGCCGTCCCACCACGTCAATCGGACCACCTGCCGTGAACGGAATGATCATGCGGATCGGACTGGATGGCCATTTGTCTTTGTCTGAAACGGCGCTTTGTGCAAAAGCCGCCGACAGACCCGCCAACAGCAGGGGTGCCACGCTTGCAACCCGCCAAAAAGTAGAAAACAAACGCATGGAGCAGTCCTTTCTGGAATGGTCGAAGTGGTTTTATGTTTTCAGCGTCGTCCGCAGGGTCAGGCGGTGGACAGGCCAAGCAGGCGCATGGCGTTTTGCTTCAGTATCAAGGGTTTTACGCTGTCCTTGAAGCCAGCCTCCTCAAAGTCGGTCATCCAGCGGTCCGGGGTGATGAGCGGGTAGTCGCTACCGAAGAGCACCCGGTCTTTTAGCAAGGTGTTGGCGTATTGCACCAGTTGAGGTGCAAAGTATTTGGGACTCCAACCGGAGAGGTCAATCCAAATGTTGGGCTTGTGCAGGGCCAGTGAAATGGCTTCGTCCTGCCAAGGCCAACTGGGGTGGGCGATGACGATCTGCATATCAGGGAAGGCAATGGCCACGTCTTCGAGCAGCATGGGGTTGCTGTTTTGTAAACGCAGGCCGCCGCCACAGCGCATGCCACTGCCAATTCCGCTGTGGCCACTGTGAAAAATGGCCGGCAGCTTGTGTTCGTTAATGACCTCATAGATCGGCCACGCCATTTTGTCGGTGGGCAAGAATCCCTGTACGGTAGGGTGGAACTTGAAACCCCGAACGTTGTGATGCTCCACCAGTCGGCGTGCTTCGCGGCCGCCCATTTTTCCTTTGTGTGGATCGATCGAGCCGAAAGCAATCATGATGTCGCTGTTGGCGGCGGCAGCGTCCGCGATTTCTTCGTTGCTAATGCGGGAGCGCCCCATTTGCGATTCCGCGTCTACCGTGAAATTGACGAAACCAATTTTCTTTTCTCGGTAATAAGCAATTGTCTCGTTCATGGTTGGACGTTTGCTGTTGCGAAAGTATTTGTCCGCTGCGTGATCAAACTCTTCGCCATAGTTATCAAACGGGTTGCGGCACGACACCTCCAAGTGCGTGTGGGTGTCAATAGCGATCAGATTTTGGGTGTCAAGTGTCATGGTGAAATTGTGCCTCTAAATTCGGCTGCTATCAGCCGCACTGTGGTATCTCGATCATCGCTTGTTGGTCGCTGGCTCAGCGTCGGTTCATCACGGCCTCATCAGCAACCACCAGGAGAACCAGCGCACTGTCATAAAAAACCCGTCGACACTGCTGTTAGTATTTATAACTCTATCTACTTGTAGCCCTCATGTTGTACTACCCTGTTAAAGCCACACTGGAAGATGTCTCCGTTGAACACCGCGGTGCCATCTCCATCATTCGACTGACCCGCCCCCAAAAGCGCAACGCCATCAGCGATGGGGTCATGGCCGCCATCGGGCAACGCTTTGACGAACTGCCAGCCTCTACCAAGGCGGTGGTACTCGACGGTGAGGGCGAGCATTTTTGCGCTGGCCTGGACTTGAGTTCACTCAAGGAGATGGATGCGGTCGATGGTGTGCACCATTCACGCTCCTGGCACAAGGTACTCACGGCCATTGAATTTGGTCGCGTTCCGATTGTCGCCGCCATGCATGGCGCCGTGGTCGGCGGTGGCTTGGAGCTGGCTACGTCCTGCCATATTCGTGTGGCCGACGAGACCACTTTTTTTGCTCTGCCCGAAGGCTCGCGCGGCATCTTCGTGGGCGGAGGCGGTTCAGTTCGCATCACCAAGTTGGTGGGCGCCCAGACCGTCATGGACATGATGATGACAGGCCGCGTTTACAAAGCCGTTGATGGTGTGGCCAAAGGCTTCGCACAGTATCTGGTGCCCTCGGGTCAATCCCTGGCCAAGGCCATTGAGCTGGCCGAACGGATTGCCCAAAATGCGCCCATGACCAATTACGCGCTGATTCAGGCGCTCCCCCGAATCGCCGAGCAAACGGCCGACCACGGCTTCCTCATGGAGTCGTTGATGTCATCGGTGGTGCAGTCGGCACCAGAGGCCAAAGCGCGGGTACGCGCCTTCCTCGACGGCACTGGCCCCAAAGTCAAACCCGATGGCATTGCGGCGTCCTGAACCGTTTGAGGTTGACTGTATGGCCACAATTGCCAAGTTTCGCCCCTTTCACTTTGGTGTGACGAACGCAGTGGTGCGCCATGCCGCTGACGCCACTTATCTCGGCGCAGACCAGGTCTTGCAAGACTACGCCTACCGCATGACAGACCGGCTGATCCATTGGGCCCAAGTCGCGCCGGATCGAACTCTCTTTGCACGGCGCGAACCGGGTACAAATGCCATGCCTAACGGCGCGTGGCAACACCTCAGTTTCAAACAGGCGCTGGGTGCAGCGCGCAGCATAGGGCAGGCGTTGCTGGACCGCGGCCTCAATGCCAATCGGCCCCTGGCAATCCTGAGCGAGAACAGCCTGGAGCACGCCATGCTGGCACTGGGCGCCATGTATGCCGGAATACCCTATTGCGCGGTGTCGCCGCCCTATTCCCTGGTCAGTCAAGACTTTGCCAAATTGCGCCATGTACTGGCCACACTCACGCCTGGCCTCGTGTACGCGTCTGACTGGGCGAGGTATGGCCGGGCCATCGAGGCCACCGTGCCGGCCCTGACTGAAGTGGTGGTCAACGCAATTGACAGCAAGCCCAGCGCTACGAATCCCAATCCAGCAAGAACTATTAGCACTTTTGACCAGTTAAAGTCCACCACGGCAACCCCCCGCGTCGATGCCGCCATGCAGGCGACCGGCCCGGACACCATTGTTAAATTTCTATTCACCAGCGGCTCGACCAAACTACCCAAGGCGGTCATCAATACCCAACGCATGATCTGCGCCAACCAGCAGCAAATGAAACAATCCATGCCCGCTGTTGCGGCCGACCCGCTGGTGTTGGTCGACTGGATGCCATGGAATCACACGGCTGGCGGAAACCACAACTTCTACATGGTGTTGCACAACGGCGGAACGATGTATATCGACGACGGCAAGCCCACCCCAGCCTTATTGCCCGAAACCCTGCGCAATTTGAGTGAAATCGCTCCCACTTGGTACTTCAATGTGCCCGTTGGTTTCGAGGCCATCGCCAACGCCATGAAGTCCGACCCGGTACTACGCAAAAATTTTCTCTCCCGCGTGCACCAACTTTTTTACGCAGGTGCTTCGCTGGCGCAGCCGGTGTGGGACAGCCTTTACGCCAGTGCCGAAAAGGAATTCGGCGAGCGTGTCGTCATGACAGCCGGTTTGGGGATGACTGAATCCGGCCCGTTCGGGCTTTTTGTGACCACTCCGCATTCCAAGGCCGGGGACCTCGGCCTGCCCGCGCCCGGCCTAGAGCTCAAACTCGTCCCCATGAGCGACAAGGTTGAGGTGCGTTACCGCGGCCCCAATATCACGCCGGGTTATTGGCGCAATGATGAAGCAACGAAAACGGCTTTCGACGACGAAGGCTTTTTTTGCACCGGAGACGCAGTGAAATGGATAGACGAAGCCGACATCCACCAGGGGCTTCGTTTTGACGGCCGCATTGCCGAAGACTTCAAGCTCAGCACCGGTACGTTTGTAAGTGTAGGACCGTTGCGCGCCAAAATCATCGGTGCTGGTGCACCCTACGTGCAGGACGCAGTTATCACCGGCCTGGATCGGCGCGAAGTCGGCGCATTGCTGTTCCCAAGCCCGCAGATCCGCCGCCTGTCCCAGCTGCCCGATTCCGCCCCCTTGGCTGAAGTCCTTACGTCAGCGCCTGTAATGGCCTGGCTGCAGGGACTTGTTGACTTACTGGCCCAGTCAGCCACTGGCAGTGCCAGCCGCATCGTCCGCGCCCTGCTGCTTACTGAGCCGCCATCGATTGATTTAGGCGAAGTCACTGACAAAGGATCGATCAACCAGCGGGCCGTTTTAAAGCACCGAGACTCACTGGTGCAAGCCCTCTATGACAGCGCCGCAAGGGGCGTGGTCAAGGCCGGCTAGGGGCATGCGCAACAGCCCACAATCAAATGGCTCACCGGGGGTAAACACTGTCGACGCCCGTGGTTTTTTGTACTATCGTTCTGTAATTCTTGCATCGAAGCTAGGTAGCCACTAACTGTCATCGCAACTCATCAAACCTTCAGCCACCAACCAGGAGTTTTTTAATGATCAATCGTCGTCGTTTTGTCACCTCAAGTGCAACTGCTGCCCTGATGGCCTGTCCAGCGCTTTCTACTTGGGCCCAGACCCGTATCGACACGCTGCGAATTATTGTGGGTTTCCCGCCTGGCGGCACCACCGACGCTTTCGCCCGCCGTGTGGGGGATAAATTGCGCGGCACCTATGCCAACAACGTGATCATTGAAAACAAACCCGGTGCTGGCGGCCAAGTAGGCGTGTTGACCCTCAAAGGCGCAGCGGGTGACGGTGCCCACCTGCTGTACACGCCCGCCTCCATGCTGACCATCTATCCGCATTCGTATTCCAAATTGCAATATTCGCAATCGGATGTGGCGCCCATCACGATCGGTCACGCCACCGACCACGCGCTGGTCGTGGGCCCCGGTGTGCCCGAGTCGGTGAAAGACGTCAAAAGCTTTGTGGAGTGGGCCAAGGCCAATCCCGACAAAGCCAGCATTGGTAACCCGGGTGCCGGCTCAATGCCCCACCTGTTGGCAGGAAGACTGGCCGCGCTGGCCGGATTTCAGATAACCAACGTCCCATTCCCAGGTTCTGGCCCCGGTGTGCCCCAGGTTTTAGGCGGCCAGATTGCCGGTATGTCGTCACCCCTGGGCGACTGGATCCAACACGTCAAGGCTGGAAAAGTCCGCGTTCTGGCTACCTCTGGCCCGTCCCGTTCACCTTTTGTACCCGATGTAGCTACCTACAAGGAGCAGGGCTTCGCCGAGTTGGTCATGCGCGAATGGTTCGGATTTTTCCTGCCCGCCACGGCCAGCGCCGAAGTCCAGGAACGGACATCTCTTGCGCTACGTGCTGCACTTATCCAGCCGGAAATCCAAGCATTCATGCAGCCACTGGCAGGGCACGTGGATCCGATCACGATTGCAGAACATGTCAAGCGCATGAAAGAAGACTCCGAAATGGCCAAGCGGCTGGTCACAGCCTTGAACTTCAAAGCAGACTCTTGATGATCGCTCCATTGAGCATGATTTTTTGCTCAATACTGGCCGGTGGACTTTAGCGCCTTCATACAAAGCGAAGTCGTGCGCTGGGCTGCGCTGATCAAGGCCAACAACCTGATCATCAATTAATCCCCAGTGCGCGATGCTCCTGATCGCGCACTGGGTCTAGACCGGTCTCAGCTTGATCTGTTTTCAGCCAAGCGTTGCGCCATCCAGTCCAAAGCGAGCAGATAGCCTGCCGTTCCGAAACCGGCCATGACAGCCGTGACGACTTTGGACATCATGGAGTTGTGGTAAATCGCTTCTCTGGTGTGCACATTGCTGATGTGCAACTCCACCTTGGGCCCATCGAACATCTTCAAGGCATCCATCACCGGCACCGAGGTGAAAGTCAGACCGGCCGGGTTGATGATCAGGCCGTGGCCTTGGTCAATGGCATCGTGTACGCTTTCAACCAGAACACCTTCATAGTTGGTCTGCCTGAATTCAAGGTCCAGCCCCAGCGATTGGGCTTTGCTGCGGCAGCGCCCTTCAAGGTCGGCCAGCGTTTCTTTGCCGTAGATGTGCGGTTCACGCGTGCCCAAGCGATTGAGGTTGGGGCCATTCAGAATAAAGATTTTTGAAGTCATGCGGTGTTCCAAAAAGTAACGCGATCAAGCCGGTTGCGCACAGTGCAGCAACAGACCCGATGTTAGTATCTTTCCCCGAAGCCAAGCCCCCCCAATAATCCAGCCCGTACGACTTCGGTCACATGCGGGACTGCGAGTCGAAACGGCATGGCGATTGAAAGAAAAACATGGCAACAACGGTTGAAGTGATTGCAGATGCAATCAAAGAATCAGGAACTCCTTTTGTGGTCGGCCACCCGGGCGGCGAATCGGTTGAGTTGATGGAGGCTCTGCGCCAGCGCGATATGCGTTTCATCCTGATGAAACAGGAGGTCGCAGGCGCCATGCTGGCTGCCACTTGGGGTGAGATTTCGGGCTCGCCCGGGGTCTGCCTGTCTACCCGCGGACCCGGTGCGGCCAACATGGTCAACGGCATTGCCTATGCCTACTTGGACCGTGCGCCATTGATTGCCATTACCGATCAGTACTCGGCACCCACCTATGCGGTCGGGCTGCGCCAGCGCATCGACCACTTGGCCATGTACGCGCCGGTGGTGAAGTGGGGAACCACTGTCAATGCCACAACGGTGCGGCATCAGTTGCGCCGTGCGATGCGCGAAGCCACCACTAGCGCTCCGGGGCCAGTGCATTTCGACATGCCACAAAGCGAAACCACGCGCGAAGCGGGCCGCAACCTCGCCGAACCGCCGCTGATGCCGAATGTGTTGTTTCCGAGTCCGGATCGCGCCGACCTCAAGCTTGAATTGCAAAAACTGGACCAAGCGGCTAAGCCCGTGCTACTGGTCGGTCTGGGCGTTTTATGGGACAAGGCTTCGGCCGAAGTTCTGGCATTGGCTGAGCGCCTTGGCGCACCGGTTCTCACCGCCGCGAAATGCAAAGGCGTCATTCCTGAAGACCACCCTTTGCGCGCCGGCTGCATCATTGGTGGCTTGATCGAGCGCAAACTGGTAGCACAAGCCGACTTGATTGTGGCCATTGGATTGGATTCGGTTGAGCTGCAGCCGAAGCCCTGGCCTTACAGTACCGAGGTACTGGCCCTGTCCTGCATGGCCAGCACCGATGCCTGTGTTCCAGCCTCGGTCGAAGTCGTCGGCAATCTTAAAGTTTTGCTGGCGCGCTTTGCCGAATGGGCCAGTGCCGGCAGCGGCTGGGGAGAAAAAGCCGCCCAAGTATTTCGCGATGAGGTGGTCGATGCCTTGAACACCCCCAGCACCGGGCTGTCACCGCAGCGCGCGATGGAGGTGGCCCGCGCCTGTCTACCGCGCAACACGATTGCGAGCTGCGACGCCGGTGCCAGCCGCTTGCTGGTGGTGCAAAAGTGGCAGTCTTACGGCCCGCGCGAGTTCCTCACCTCCAACGGACTGGGCTCCATGGGTTATGCGGTTCCCGCTGCTCTGGCCGCACGTATTGCCCACCCGGACCGGCCGGTGGTGGCTTTTACCGGTGACGGTGGATTCCTGATGGCGGTGGCGGAAATGCAAACCTCGGTCCGCGAGAATCTTCCCATCATCGTGATCGTGCTGGACGATGAAGAAATCGGTTTGATCCGAATCAAGCAGGAGCTCAAGGGAATTCCTCGCCATGGCGTGAAAATTGGCGGCATGCACTGGGAAAAACTGGCCCAGGGTTTTGGCGCTGACGGAACAGTCGTCGATAACGAACAAGGCCTGCAACAAGCGATCGCCGCGGCCTTGAAGTCAGGCCGGACCACGCTGATTGCAGCCCGCATTGACGGCAGCGGCTACCTGGCCCAGTTCAACGCCCTGCGCGAGTTGTGATCCCCGCTAGAATTTATCTCAATTTCAAGGAGATGCCATGTCCGTCAATCCACTTCGCCGCACCCTGGTCCAGCTTCCGTTGGCCGCTTTCGCACTGGGTGCCCCGACGCTGTTCGCCCAGCCCAAAATCACTCGCTTGGTGATCGGATTTGCGCCCGGCGGTCCGATTGATTTTGTTGCGCGCTTGATCGCCGAACCGCTGGGCCGTGAGTTGGGCCAACAGGTGGTGGTGGAAAACAAGCCCGGGGCCAACGCGGGCATAGCTGCCGAATTCGTCGCCAAAGCTGCGCCTGATGGGCAAACTCTGTTCCTCACCACCACTGGACCGGTCTCGATCAGCCCCGCTCTCTACGAAAAGCTGCCCTACGACCCGGTGCGCGACCTCAGTCCGGTCACGCTGGTGGTCAACACCGACGAAGTGCTGGTGACCAGCGTCAACAACCCGTCCAACACGGTGACAGACTTTATTGCGGCGGCCAAAAAGAACGCCAAAGGTGCCTCGATGGGCTCTTCCGGCATTGGCAGCATGCCGCATTTGGCGATGGAACTGTTGGCCGATGTCACCAAGACTAACTTGAACCATGTTCCCTACAAGGGCGTCGGCCCTGCCATCACCGATGTGATCGCAGGCCACGTCGATGCCCTGTTCATCGACATCACGGTCGCCATTGGCCACATCAAGGGCGGGAAATTGAAAGCCCTGGGCATTGCCGCGCCCAAGCGTCATCCGCTGCTGCCCGACGTTAAGACGCTGGACGAAGTGGGCATTGCCGGTGTTGATTCCAACAACTGGTATGCCGTTTACACCTCCAAGAACACACCAGCGGTCGAAGTCGAACGCCTTAATCAAGCGCTGCGCCGCACGCTGGAGAGCGACGTTGTGAAAAACAGATTGATTGCATCCGGCGTGGTGCCGGCACCGGGTACGCCCGCTGCGTTGGCAGCCTTGCAAAAAACCGACGCCGACAAGTGGGCCAAGATCATCAAGCTCAAAAATATTCAAGCCAACTGAAACCGCAGCACCAGCTTGATCTGACCCGAGAAAATTATGCCTACCTGTTTTATCGTTCGCGCCCAAGTCGATCAAGCGCACTTGCGCGAAGCTTTCGATCGCTGGTATCAGGATGAACACCTGCCCGAGGCGCTCAAGGCTTTTGGCGCCCAACGCGCTTGGCGTGGCTGGAGCGATGTCGACCCCTCGCTGCACTACGCTTATTACGAATTCACCGACCCGAATCAAGCGCGCGCGGTGCCGGGTTCGCCCGCACTCCAACTGCTGGTGGCCGAATTCGATCGGGTCTGGGGCTCCGAAGTCAAGCGCAGCCGCGACGTGCTCGAGCTCAAGCAAATCATCAGTCAGTGATGCAAAAATCCAACCTTATGAAAATCGATAAAAATTCTGCCGTCACCCTGCGCTACAAAGTGGCCGATGCCAAAGGAAAACTGCTCGAAGAAAGCAAAACTCCGATGGTTTATCTGCACGGGGGTTACGGCAACACCCTGCCCAAGATTGAAGAAGCGCTGCAAGGCCAACAAGCGGGCTTTCAAGTCACGTTGCAGTTGCAGCCGCAAGATGCCTTCGGCCTGCGTGACGAAAGCTTGGTCCAGACCATGCCACGCCAACAATTTCCACCGGGTGTGAAAATCGGCGGCCAACTCCAAGGCCAGACCGAAGATGGACGCAGCCAAGTGTTTACCGTGATGAAGATCAAAGGTGACACCGTGCTGCTTGACGGCAACCACCCGATGGCGGGTCAGGAGTTGCGCTTTCAGCTTACGGTTACCGGTGTTCGCGCTGCCTCAGCCGAAGAAATAGAACACGGCCATGTGCATGGCGAACACGGACACCACCACTGAGCAGCTAACACCCCTGCATCGCATCGAGCAACTCCAAGGTATCCCATGCAGAAAACCACCACCCAGCGCTGCCTGCTGAGCCTCAGCCTGGCACTGGCTGCACTGGTCAACGTGTTGCTGCCAGCTCAGGCTGCTTACCCGGACAAGCCGGTGCGCTTGATTGTTCCTTTTGCACCAGGCGGCGGCACCGACATGATCGCTCGCACCTTGGGTGCGGCCATGGCGCTGGAGCTGGGCCAGCCGGTACTGATCGACAACAAGCCGGGGGCTGGCACCGTGATCGGCTCCGATCTGGTGGCCAAAAGTCCGGCCGATGGCTACACCCTCTTGATCGCAACGTTTGCCAATGCAGTGAATCCGAGTTTGCTGTCCAAACTGCCGTACGCGCATGACAGCGCTTTTACCCCCATCATGCTGATGGGGCGCTCGCCCAACATCCTGGTGGTCAGACCCGACAGCCCGATCAAGTCGGTGCAAGATCTGATTGCCACGGCCAAGGTCAGCCCCAAACCACTGACTTTTGCCTCCCAAGGCAACGGCACTTCGGCCCACTTGGCCGCTGAACTGTTCAAGAACCTGGCCAAGCTTGACTTGATGCACATTCCCTACCGTGGTGCGGGTCCGGCATTGACCGACCTGCTCGGCGGTCAAGTCGATTTGATGTTCGCCACCGCCGCTGCCACGGGCGCTTTCATCGACAGTGGCCGACTGCGCGCGCTGGCCGTGACCACGGCGGAACGCTCACCGGTTCGCCCCACGGTGCCAACTCTGGCCGAGAGCGGCGTGCCAGGTTACGCGGCAGAAAGTTGGTATGGCCTGGTCGCACCCGCGGGAACGCCAACCGAAGTGATTACACGGCTCAACGCCGCTGCGCGCAAAGCCGTTCAAAGTGAAAATTTTCGAAAGAAAGTAACCGATGAAGGGCTGATCATCAGTGCGGGGACGCCAGAAGAAATGGCGCGCTACGTCCGAGGCGAAGAAGCCCGTTGGCGAAAAATTGTTAAAGAAAATCACATCTCAGCGGATTAATGGAAAACTGGACATGAGCTACCAATTGATTGAATTACAGATCGCTTCTGGCATTGCCACTTTGAGTCTGAATCGCCCCGAAAAACGCAATGCCATGAGCGACGCCATGCGCAGTGAATTCATAGAGGCGCTGCAACTGCTTGGCGCCGACCCGAAGGTTCGGGCCTTGGTACTGACAGGCAAGGGCAAGGGCTTTTGCGCTGGCGGTGATGTTGCAGGCATGCAGCAACGCTTACAGGCACCCGCGGGTGACGTCGGCTTCAACGGTTGGAGCCGTCAGCAGCGCGTCCATCAAACACAAAGTCTGTTGCACAACCTGCCCAAGCCCACCATTGCGGCGGTCAATGGCGCAGCCTCTGGACTCGGGGCCGACACGGCGCTGGCTTGCGACTTCATCATCGCCAGCGAGGCGGCGAGCTTTACCTGGTCTTACATGCACCGGGGCTTGATTCCCGATGGCGGCGGCATGTACTTTTTGCCACGCCGGGTCGGACTGGCCAAAGCCAAAGAATTGATTTTCAGCGGGCGAAAAGTGGCTGCCGATGAGGCCTTGAAGCTGGGCATTAGCGACCGACTGACTGCAGCGGATTCACTGCTGGCCGATGCCCAGGCCTGGGCCGCTGAGTTGAGCCAAGGCTCGGCCACTGCGCTGGCGCTGGGTAAAACGATTTTGAACAAGAGTTTGGAGTTGTCTGCCAGCGAAGTGTTTGCCCAAGGCAGCCAAGCGCAAGGCATTTGCTACACCAGCAGCGAACACCAGCAAGCCGTGCTGGCCTTTCTCAACCAGACCAAGCCGGCATGAGTGCCGGCCAAAGCCTGAGCTTGCAGCGCCTGTTCCAGCCACGCAGCGTGGCGGTGATTGGCGCCTCAGCCGACCCCACGAAAACCGCCGGTCGGCCCATTGCGTATTTACTCAAGCATCGGTTTGCCGGCGCCATCTACCCGGTCAATCCTCGAGTCGATCAAATTGACGGCCTACGCTGCTATCCCGACATCAAAAGCCTGCCCGAGGTTCCTGATGTCGCCATCGTGCTGCTGGGGCATGAACGTGCGCAGCAAGCGGTGCGCGAACTGGCCCAGCTCGGAACGGCTGCAGCCATCGTGCTGGCCAGTGGCTACGCCGAGACTGGCGCCCAGGGCGCGCTGCGCCAACAGCAATTGCTAGCTGCCGCCGGCAGCATGCGGCTGCTGGGGCCCAACACCATCGGTTTGGTCAATTTGAGCGACACCATTGCCTTGTCGGCCAGCAGCGCGCTGGCGATGGACAATTTTCCGGTCGGCGCTATCGGCGTGGTTTCGCAAAGCGGCGGCATCTTGGGCTCGCTGTTGTCGCGTGCCGCAGCCCGCGGCATGGGTTTGTCCAAGCTGGTTTCCAGCAGCAACGAAGCCGACCTCGAACTGGCTGACTTTGTCGATTACCTGGTGGACGACCCGGCCACCCAGGTCATTGCGCTCTACATCGAGAGCGTGCGCTCCCCCGACAAATTTCGCGCCGCCGCAGTGAAAGCCGCACGCGCTGGTAAACCTATTGTGGCTTTCAAAATTGGGCGTTCCGAGGCCGGTGCGAAAGCCGCTGTCTCGCACACCGGGGCCTTGGCCGGTTCCGACCGGATGTATGACGCCCTGTTTGCGCAAACGGGTGTGATTCGGGCCCAGCAGTTCAGCGACTTGCTCGACATCCCGGCGGCGTTGGCCAGTGGCCGACGATTGCAGGGACGACGCGTCGCCATCCTCACCTCCACCGGCGGCGCAGGCACCTTGGTGTCGGACAGCCTGGGACTGGCCGGTTTTGAAACCCCGGCGCCCGACCCCGTCACTGCCGCGCGTTTGCGCGCGCTGCAAACCGGCGACCACGCCGCACTCGACCGCAACCCGATCGATGTCACGCTGGCCGGTTTGCAACCCGATTTGTTGCGCGGTGCGATACAGGCGCTGCTCGACAGTGCGAGTTATGACGCGCTGATTTTGATCGTGGGATCCTCCAGCCTGGAGCAGCCCGAGCTGATGTCCAACGCCATTACCGCTTGTCTGCACAGCAGCGACAAGCCGGTATTGGCTTTTGTCAGTCCTTATGCGCCAGGCGTGGCCGCTTTGTTGACCCAGCGCGGCGTGCCGGCCTTTATGGCGCCCGAGAGTTGCACTGCCGCGCTCAGCGGCATGCTGCAAGCGACGCAAGGGCAGCTAACTCAACATGCCGCCAGCACCAGCCCCCCGCTCGCATCCGGCCCTTCGATCAGCGACCTCCCCGTTGGCGCGCTCAATGAAGTCCAAGCCAAATCATTGTTTGCGCGATTTGGCATTGCCGGGGTGGTCGACCATATCGTCCACAATGCCCAGCAAGCCGAGCAGGCGGCCAAAGCGCTGGGGCCTCGCGTGGTGCTCAAGTTGCTCAGCGCTGAGGTCAGCCACAAGAGTGATGTCGGCGGAGTGGCCGTTGGACTGAGCCCCGAACAAGTCGGAGCACGCCTGCTGACCATGGCCGACGAAGTCCAATCTCACACCGGTGTTCGACCCGATCGCTTTCTGGTTCAACCCATGGTCAGCGGCGGCATCGAACTGATTTTGGGCCTGAAACACGACCCGTTGGGCACAGCTGTGCTGCTCGGCATGGGCGGGGTCACAGCCGAATTGTTTCAAGACACGGCGCTGTGCCTGCTGCCCGCGCAAGGAGGCCTCTGTCGGGATCAGGCACTGGCGCTGGCGCAGTCGCTCAAAACCTGGCCCTTGCTCAATGGCTTCCGAGGCCAGCCGATGGCCGACGTGGCCGCGTTGGTCGAGGCCATAGTGGCTTTCTCGGAGATGGCGGCGCAACTCGGAGCCCGCCTGCTCGAAGCTGAAATCAACCCCCTGTTCGTCCTGCCTCAAGGCCAGGGCGTGCTAGCGGCTGATGGCTTGGTGCTGCTCGGTGGCCCGCCATGATGGACGTGCTGAACCAAAACCCGTTAGCGCGCCTGAACGCGCTAGCCCAGCGTCACAGCCACAGCGTTGTCGGTCGTCACGTGCAGTGGCGCAGCTTTGGCCAAGGCGCGCCCCTGGTGTTGCTGCACGGCGGTCATGGCAGCTGGTTGCACTGGGCACGCAATATCGACGCCTTGTCGCGCAAGCACCAGCTCTGGCTGCCCGATATGCCGGGCTTTGGGGAGTCCGACGCTGCCGGGCCCGCTGGCATGGCTGACTTGCTGGACGCCATGCAAGCTGGTTTGGACCAGTTATTGGGAGCGCAGACTCATTTTGACCTGGCGGGATTTTCTTTTGGCGGCCTGGTCGCGGCCAAGCTGGCGGCGCGTTGCCAGCGGGTACGTCGCTTGGCGCTGCTCGGTCCGGGCGGGCATGGCGGAGAGCGTCGGCCCACTGGCGTTTTGCTGAATTGGCACCGGCTCAAGGACGAAGCCCAAGTGGCCCAGGCCATGCGGCAGAACCTGCTGCTGCACATGCTGCACCATTCTGCCGCCCTGGACGCGCAGGCATTGCAAATTCATACCGAAGCTTGCCGTGCCACCCGTTTTCGCTCTAAACCGATTTCACTGGCCGGCGGACTGGGTGCGGCGCTGGCGCAGTACCAGGGCGAGCTGCTGCTGGCCTGGGGCGAACATGATGTCACCGCCACGCCTGAACAACTGGTGCAAACCCTGGCACTCCAAAACCCACAGCGCCAAACCCTGATCGTCCCCGGCGCAGGCCATTGGGTACAGTACGAAGCAGCCGAAGTTATCAACCAGCAGCTCTTGTCTTTTTTCAAAAGCGAATAAACACCATGCGTATCACCATTCCAGACGATTACCAAAACTGTGTACGCCATCTCAAATGTTTTTCCAGCCTGGCGGGTCATGAGGTGAGCATTTACAACGACACGGTGAAAGACCTGCCGACTCTGGCGGCACTCCTGGCCGGGGCCCAAGCCATTGTGCTGACACGAGAACGCACGCGCATCAGCGCCGAGTTGCTCGACCTGTTGCCCGATCTAAAAATCATCAGCCAGACCGGCAAGATTGCAGGCCATATCGATGTGGCGGCCTGCACCGCGCGCGGCATCGCCGTGGTCGAGGGCAGTGGCACGGCCACCGCCACGGCCGAGCTGACCTGGGCTTTGTTGCTGGCGAGTCGGCGCAACCTGGTGAACGAAGTCAATCGGCTCAAAGGCGGCCAGTGGCAAGGCTCGATCGGGCAACAACTGTTTGGCCAGCGCTTAGGGATCTGGAGCTACGGCAAGATCGGCCAGCAGGTGGCGAATTACGGCCGGGCTTTTGGCATGAAGGTCTGGGTCTGGGGCCGCGAAGCTTCCTGCGCCAAAGCACTGAGTGAGGGCTTTGAAGTCGCCCCTTCACGCGAAGCTTTTTTCTCCGACAGCGACGTGGTGAGCCTGCATGTGCGTTTGCTGGCCGAAACGCGTGGCATCGTGAAGGCCAGTGATCTGGCCTTGATGAAAACCAGTGCCCTGCTGCTCAACACCAGCCGCGCCGAGTTGATTGCAGTCGATGTATTGGCGCAGGCGTTGCGCCAGGGCCGGCCCGGTTTTGCTGCGGTCGATGTGTTTGAAGAAGAACCGATTCTAGGCGCCGCCCATCCGCTGCTGCAACTCCCCAACGCCTTGTGCACACCGCATCTGGGTTATGTCGAAGCTGACAACTACGACCGTTACTTCAGCATCGCGTTCGACAACATCCTGAATTTTGCTGCCGGTCAACCGAGCAACCTGGTCAACCCGGAAGTGCTACAGCGGGCCTGAGTTTTCCCTTATTCACGACACGTTCTGGCTAGGCATGACCCCTAGCCAAACGTTCGCCCGCCTTGATTTGTCCCAGCCTTTGTTGTCGCTGATGAGATTGAGGCGAATAGCTCCGTGAATGTCCTCCGGCCTGCGGCCTCCCCCTTTATTTCACTGCGCCATTCACCCCAATCGCCATGGCATACAAAGTCAGAATCCGCCTGCTTTGCCTCGGATGAGCACCACTGCGTCGATCAAGCCGGCGTGGCATTCATCGCAGCGGCCAAAGGCAAGGGACGTCGGTGAGCTATTCACCCTAGCCGCATCAGCGAGTAGGTGCAGATGCAGGTTCAGCAGCTTGTAGATAGCGCTCAAAACCACGCGCTCGCAGTTCGCAAGCCGGGCACTGGCCGCAACCGTAGCCCCAAGCGTGGCGCTGTGAGCGGTCGCCCATGTAACAGCTGTGGGTGTGCTCGATGATGAGGTCGACCAGGGCTTGACCGCCCAGCTCGTGGGCCAAGCGCCAAGTCGCCGCTTTGTCGATCCACATCAACGGCGTCTCGATCAAAAAGCGCTTGTCCATGCCCAGCGACAAAGCCAGTTGCATGGCTTTCATGGTGTCGTCGCGGCAATCGGGATAGCCTGAAAAATCGGTCTCACAGACCCCGGTCACGAGTACTTGCAAGTCGCGCCGGTAAGCCACAGCTGCTGCCAGCGTCAGGAACAACAAATTGCGTCCGGGAACAAAGGTGTTGGGCAGGCCGCTGTCCTGCATCTTGAATTCCATGTCCCGAGTCAGCGAACATTCACTGACGGCACCGAGTACGCCCAAGTCCAGCAAATGGTCTTCGCCCATTTTGTGCGCCCACTGCGGAAACTGCTGCCGGATTTCCTGTAACACCTGGAGCCGGGCTTGCAGCTCGACGCTGTGGCGCTGGCGGTAATCAAAAGCGATGGTCTCCACGCGCTGGTAGCGCGCCAAGGCATGGGCTAGGCAGGTGGTGGAGTCCTGGCCACCAGAAAACAAAACAAGGGCGGTGCTGTGCATGGCGCTATGGTAGCGGGAACGCCCGCGCCGGCGGAACCCGAGCCCGCAACGCTTAAGATGTCACCCATTTAATGAGCTTGTGGGACAGATCTTTAGCGCTGTCCCCAACATTTTGTAGCTGTTGGAAATTGGGGAGACTATGAAACTCGGAATGTTCATGATGCCTTTGCACCCGCCCGGGCGCAATCTGGCAGAGACTTTGCAAGAAGACTACGACGCGATTGTGCTGGCCGACCAGCTCGGCTATTGCGAGGCCTATGTCGGCGAGCATGTGACCGATGCGGCCGAGACTATCAGTTCCAGCCTGATTTTTTTGGCCAGTCTGATTGCCGACACCAAGAACATCATGTTGGGAACCGGCACCCTGAACTTACCCAACAGTCATCCGGCGGCCGTGGCAGCGCAGGTGGCCATGCTCGACCACATGCTCAAAGGCCGTTTCATCATGGGCATCAGCCCGGGCGGATTGATGTCGGACGCTGAAGTGTTTGGCAACCTGGGGAAAAACCGCAATGAGATGTTCGTCGAGTGCATCAACACGGTGCTCAAAATCTGGGAGTCCGAGCCACCCTACAACATCGAGGGCAACTACTGGAACGTCTCGGTGGCCCAATCCATGATTCCCGAAATTGGCCAAGGCTTTATTCACAAACCCTATCAAAAACCTCATCCGCTGATCGTCGGTACGGCGGTCGCACCGTTCTCGCAAGGCGTGACCGAGATGGCCAAGCGCGGCTGGCAACCGATTTCAGCCAACTTTTTGATGCCCGAGTGGGTCAAGAGCCATTGGCCCAAATATGTCGAAGGTCGCAGCGCTGTTGGGGCCGTGGCTGACCCATCCGAGTGGCGCGTGGCCAAGAGTATTTTTGTGGCCGACGACGAAGCCACGGCCCAGCGTTACGCCATGGGGGCCGATGGGCCCTACCATTTCTATTTCAAGCAGCTGGTGCGCAAGCTGGTCGGCGCTGCCGGGCGCGGCAACCTGTTCAAGACCGACCCCGAGCTGCCCAACGAAGCGATCACGCCCGAGTATGTGACCCAGCGCTTGGTGCTGGCCGGGACAGTCGATTCGGTGGTCGATCAGCTGTTGAAATTCCGAGAGCAGGTCGGCGACTTTGGCACCCTGCTGTACGCCGGTCATGACTGGGTTGACCCTGTGCTGGCGCGTCGTTCGATGCAGCTGATGGCCGAACAGGTGATGCCGCGCGTCAACGCGGCCATCGCCTAATTTTTCACTTCTTCACTTCTTTCCAAGCGCTAAAAATCATGACTACTTCATCTCCTTGTGTCGGCGTTATCGGACTGGGCATCATGGGCTCGGCCATGGCGGCCAATCTGGTCAAAGCCGGCTTCACCGTTTTTGGTTACGACCCGGTGCCCGCAGCCCGGGCCCGTTTGAAAAAGGCCGGCGGCCGTGTCTGCAAATCTGCCACGGAAGTCGCCCAAATGAGCCAGCAACTGGTGCTCTCGCTGCCCAGCGAAGCGGCGCTGGAACAGGTCTGCAACGAGCTGATTGCGGCCCAATCCAGCGGACTGATCGCCGCAGAAACCAGCACCCTGCCCGAGGCCGCCAAAAAACGGGCTCAGGCACTGCTGGCCCAACACAAGATCACTCTGCTCGACTGCCCTTTATCGGGCACGGGTGCGCAAGCCGTGACGCGTGACCTGGCGATTTATGCCAGCGGCAACAGCAAAGCGATCAAGGCCATGCGTGCGGTATTCGAAGGTTTCGCTCGCGCTCGCTACGACGTCGGCCCGTTTGGCAATGGCATCCGGATGAAACTGGTAGCCAACCTGTTGGTGGCGATTCACAACGTCTCGGCGGCCGAAGCTGTTTTGATGGGCGTGCGCTCCGGGCTTGATGCCAAGATGGTAGTCAAGGTGATTGGTGACGGCGCGGGCAGCTCGCGCATGTTCCAGGTACGCGCTCCTGCCATGGTCGATCGCTCGTGGGGCGAAGCCACCATGAAAGTCTCGACCTGGCAAAAAGACATGCGCTTGATCAACGACGCGCTACAAGCCACCGACACCCCGGCGCCGCTGTTTAGCGCAACGGTGCCGATCTACAACGCTGCCATGGCTCTAGGCCATGGAACCGACGACACTGCAGCGGTCTATGCCGTGCTTGAGCGTTTGGTCGCCAAGCAGCCTGCCTAGCGCTGATGGGTTGGCGTGAGACCGCATAAATACATTTTCACGCGCAGGTGTAGGCAAGGCCGGTGGATTGGGTGCCCGTTCTCCAGCCCAGGCTCGCGGGCGGCTACCCGTTGGTTCGTAAGTTTTTGCGTCAACGCGATGATTGCCGATTGAACTGTGTAGCAACCGCGAATCGGGCCTGCGCCCGGACACCCGCACTGCCGTCCCGATCAGTTGTGCTGGCTCGGCCCAATGAATTCCGAATCCCCCAAAGCCAGAACGCAAGAACGCCCCAAGGTGGGTGGTGGGGCTGGCAGGCACAGGCTCCATTCGCGGTTGCCACAGAGTTTGCACTCCGGCAACAGAGTTGAAGAAGCAAAGCTGGAGCAGCTGGAGCACTTGTCCGCGAGCGTGAGCCGGAGAAGGACAGCCACGCCGCCCACCTAACGCTGGTGTACTGGCATGAAATTAAATTCCACTTGGGCTCGTAGGTATTGGCAAGGCCTGTGGTCTGGGTATTCGTTATAGAAGCGGTGCGGGCACTTGAACGCGGTACCAGTCGTTGATCGCCTCGCCAGTCTGAATCAAAACGCCGGGTTTTGACTGGACATAGGCCAGCAGTTTTTCGAACTGAGCGATGCGGTGCGGCACGCCGGTGATGTAGGGGTGAACGCTGATCGCCATCACGCGTGGAATGGTCTCGCTTTCCTGCCAGAGCCGGTCAATCTGGGCCACGCCGCGCTGGTACATTTCTGCCCCGTTGTGACTTTGCAGCAGCATCATCGGAATGTCGTTAATTTCCACGCTGTAGGGTACGGAGAGCACCGGCTTCGGCGCGGCCGGAATCCAGACCGGCTGGTCGTCAAACACCCAATCAGCCACGTACTCAATGCCGGCTTCGGCCAGGAAGTCAATGGTGTCGCTGGTCTCGGTCAGGCCTGGGCTCTCCCAGCCTTTGGGCGGCGCTCCAGTGAAGTCTTTGATGGCTTGGATGGTTTGGCCAATCGCTTCGCGTTGATTGGCTAAGGCGTGCATGGGGCCTTGTACATAACTGTGGCCCATGAACTCCCAACCCAAATCCAGCGCGGCCTGCGCCACCCGGGGGTAAGTTTGGCAGACCGAACCGTTGATCGCCAGCGTCGGAACAATGCCGAGGTTTTTCAGTGCATCGTGCAAGCGCCAAAAACCTACCCGCATGCCGTACTCATGCCAGGCCCAGTTCGGCAGGTCGGGCTGCAAAGGCTGACCCATGGGCGGGCTGAGCACGGTGCGTGGCATGGCACGCTCCATGCTCCAGTGCTCGACGTTGACGATGACCCAGACCAGCATGCGCGCATCGCCCGGCAGCTTCAATGCTGGGCGATCAACAATCGCACTGAAAGGTACTCGACGGCTGGGTAATCCTGCTTCACTCATGCTGGTTCTTTCTTAGTCATTCTTGATGCCGTTGTCGGCAATTAATTTGGTGTACATGGCTTTCTCCGAGGCCAGAAAAGCTCGAAAGTCTTCCTGTGAGGTGGCGTGCGCTTCAACCCCAAGACCGGCGAAACGCTCTTTCAGATCCGGATCCGCCATGATTTTGACCAAGGCGCTCTGGTACTGATTCACCACGGCCTGTGGTGTGCCCGCCGGCAGGAAAACGCCCCACCAATTCACCGCCACCAGGCCTTGCAAACCCCCTTCGGCAAAAGTCGGGATATCGGGAAACAGGGGCGAGCGCTTGGCGCTGGTGATGGCCAGCGGACGGACTTTACCTGACTTGATGTGTTGCGCCACCGGCAAGGCGTCGGACACAATCATCTGAACCTGGCCAGCGATCACATCAATCAGCGCCAGGCCGCCGCCCTTGTAAGGTATTTGCGCCATTTTGATGCTGGCTTGGCGCATCATCATTTCACCGGCCAAGTGCGACATGCTGCCCGGGCCACTGCTTGCGAAATTGATAGCGCCCGGCGTGGCGCGCGCCGCTGTCACCAAATCAGACAGGGATTTGTACGGCGAGTTGGTCGGCACCACCAAGATGTTGGGGCCGGTGGCGACCAGGGCCACCGCAATGAAATCCTTTTCCATGCTGTAAGGCACTTTGGAGATCAGCGGATTGACCGATGCCGGCCCCAGGTTTCCGATGATGAAGGTGTAGCCATCAGGCGCTTGGCGCGCAGCGAACTCCATGCCGATGGAGCCGGCTGCGCCGGGCTTGCTTTCAATAACCACCGGCTGGCCCCAGAGCTCGTTGAGCTTCAGACCCATGATGCGGCCCATCAAGTCGGAGCTGCCGCCCGGCGGGTAAGGCACGATCATCTTGACGGGACGACTCGGAAACTGCTGAGCCAGGACAGCGGCAGCACTCAGGCTCAAAATCGCCACCAGCAGGTGGCGCCAACGCCAACGGAAGACAAAAGCAGAAGACATGGCTCACTCCTTTTTAAAAACTTCTCGGACCTGGCATGACAGGCTGGCCAGGAGCATTCAGTCTATAGTATTGCTTAGTCCCACAACCCCCTCGGTTTCACCTATGCTCAACGCACCCCACCCGGCAGCCCGCCCCGATCAGACCCTGTCGCTCAACATGAAGCTGCTGGCCCACCACGAGCTGGCCGGGTTTGGCGGCTTGGGTGAAGGCATGGCGATGCAACTCACGGGCGATGGCCGGCGCATCCTGTGGCTGGCGCACGAGTCAGCGCCAAAAAATTTTTCCGGTGTCGATGTGACCGACCCGAGCCAGCCCAGACTGATTGTGCAAACCGAGCTGCCACATATGAAAGTGCGCTCCAATTCACTCGATGTGGTGGGCAACCTCATGGCGGTGGCTTACCAGACCAGCGTGCCCGGCCTGAAGCCCGCCGGGGTCGACTTGTTTGACATCAGTCAACCCGAGAACCCCCAACTCATTTCGCATTTCGATTGCTCCGGGCCGTATTCACGCGGGGTTCATGCACTGTGGTTTGTCGATGGGAAATACATTCACATGTCCTCTGGTGCCAGCGATTTCCAGCCGCGCAATCAGCTCGACGACCAGTTCTACCGGATCCTTGATGTCTCCGACCCAACCAAACCGTTTGAAGCGGGTCGCTGGTGGTACCCCGGCACCCGCGAGGGAGACGTTGAGCCAGCGCCGCCTCGCTTGCCGGCTCCTTTTGATTACGGCTTTCGCACCCACAACACCAATGTGTATCCACAGCAACCCGATCGCGCTTTCGTGGGCTACATCGATGGCGGCGCGCTGGTGCTCGATATTTCGGATTTCAGCAACATCAAAGTCGCCTCCAAGTGGAACCATTCGCCTCCCTTCAACGGCTTCACCCACACTGTGCTGCCGCTGTTCGACCGGGGTTTGTGGATCGTCAGCGATGAGTGCGTGCAGGACAACGGCGCGGACTGGCCCAAACTGGTCTGGGTGGTCGATGCGCGCAACGAAGCCAATCCGGTTCCGATCGGCACTTTCCCCGCACCGCCGTTCGAAGCTTTTGCCAAACGTGGCGGCCGCTTTGGTGCCCACAATCTGCACGAGAACTTGCCGGGCCCGACTTCGTTTCGCTCCGACACCCTCGTCATCGGCAGCTTCTTCAATGCCGGGGTGCGGGTCTACGACACCAGCAACCCCTACCAGGTGCAGGAGATTGCTTACTATGTTCCGGGTGCGCCCAAGCTGTCGCCGGCGGGCGCCATTCAGCTCAACGATGTCTATGTCGATGACCGGCGCATTGTCTACACCGTTGACCGCTTTACCGGCGGCTTGTACATACTTGAAATGAACATTTAGTGCGTGATCCTCTTGCCAGCAGGCTCCCGCTCACCCTGGTCACCGGTTTTCTGGGAAGTGGCAAGACCACACTGATCTCCAAGCTGGTGCGTCATCCCGAGATGCAACGGGTTGCCGTGGTGATCAACGAAGTGGGGGAAATCGGCATCGACCATGACTTGGTCACGCTGTCCTCTGAAAACATCACGCTGCTGGCCAATGGCTGCATTTGCTGCTCGGTGCGCACCGATTTACAGGAAACCCTGCGCGACTTATTCACCGGCCGACGCTCCGGTCAGGTCCCCGAGTTTGATCGGGTGATCGTGGAGACCACCGGGCTGGCCGATCCGGCGCCGGTGGTGCAGACCCTGGTCAGCGACACCTTGTTGGCAGCACAGTACCGGCTCGATGGCCTGGTTACCCTGGTCGATGCCTTCAATGGCTTGCAACAAATCGAGCAGCAAGGCGAGGCAGTCAAGCAAATTGCGCTGGCCGACCGAATTTTGATCACCAAAAGCGACTTGGTTTCCCCCCAGCAACTGGCGGCATTGCAAGACGCCGTGGCGGCTATCAACCCGCTGGCTGATAGGGCGCTGCTGCACAACGGGGAGATCGAACCGGCTGAGTTGACAGGACTGGGTTTGAGCAGCGCCCGCGCCAGTGCTGCAACCTTGAGCTTTCTGGGTGAAGCACTGGATTCGAAAGCAACGCCGGCTGAACGCTACCTGGGCAAGCGCTCGTCGACACACGACCGCAGCATCAACACCTTGTCGCTACGCTTTGTCCAGCCCTTTAGTTGGGCTCAGTTTACAGCGGCTTTAGAGTTGCTCACCAGCCTGCGTGGACCCGACCTGTTAAGGCTCAAAGGCATTGTCAATGTCGAGGGAAAACCGGTGGTGGTGCAGGGGGTACAGCATATTTTTCACCCCCCGGTTGAACTCGACCATTGGCCCAGCCCCGACCAAGACAGCCGACTGGTTTTCATCGTTCGCAACATCGAGGCCGAACAGATTCGCAAGCTGTTCGACGCGGTCACCGCCTTTTAAGCGCGGCCGCCTTGGCCCAACCACCAGACCGGCAACTGGGTGCAATCCGCTGCGTCCAGACCGGTTTCAGCGGCGCGGTCTAAACATTGCAGGGCCAGCGCCGTCAACGGCAGTTCAAACTGTTGCAGCTGGCCTTGTGCCAGCATGGAGCGCACATCTTTGCGCATGGTCGCGACATCCACACTGACCGGCGCACTGCTGTTGCCGCCCAAAGCCTGAGCAATGGTGGCACCGCGCACTTTGAGCATATTGGGGCCGCCCGATGTTTCGGCAAAAATCTCAACCACGCGCTTGGGGTCGAGTCCGAGCGGCTGGATCAGTGACAGAGCTTCACTGAATGTCTGCCAATACACCATCAGGGGCAGATTGATGGCCAGCTTCATGGTCGCGCCTGCGCCCAGTGGCCCCACGTGCTCAACCCGCCGACACAGTTGCTCGAGCACCGGGCGTGCGTGCTCCAGTACAGCCGCATCGCCACCGACAAAGCCCAACAACTTGCCTTCGGAAGCCGGCCCTACGCTACCGCCCACCGGACACTCCAGGTAGGTCGCCCCAGCCGCCGCCACCTTGGCGCCGATGGCCTGGGCCTGGGCTGGTTTGACCGTACTCATGTCAACGAACAGGGTCTGCCTTACATCGCCCGACAACAAACCGTTCTGCGCCAAATAGACTTGATCGAGTGCGGCCTCGTCGGTCAACATGGAAATCACCAACGCATTGGACTGCGCCAAGTCGCGCGGGCTGGCCGCGACACTCGCCCCCAAGTCCAGCAGTGCCTGCGTGCGCGCTGGGTTGCGATTCCAGACACTGAGTTGATGGCCTTGCGCGATCAGCCGCTTGGCAATGGCGCTGCCCATTTTTCCAGTTCCGGCGATACCAATTTTCATGATGCATCCTGTTAAGTTATGGGCAGTACTGAAGGTCAGTCGCAAAAGACGATACGCTATCATGAAATCAAAAGGATCGCCCATGTTCTACACCTGTGCCCCCAGTTGCACCAACCCCCTGCACCAGCATGGGCCAGCGCGCTCTGCTGCGGCATCCACGGCCCCCACCAAGTCCAAGTTGTCGGTCCCGCTGGCACGCAGTCGCAGCGGCAAATCCAAGGTGGTTGACTTGCATTGTCACTACCTCAACCCGGTGGTTAACGCCAAAACGGCGCACCTCAATCCCGCGCAGTACGACATGACGACGGTGTTTGCCGATGAATTGACGCGTGCCACCAACGTCTTGCAAATGAAGACTCGGGCCCCCAAACTCACGGGCACCACCGAGCGACTGATCGACATGGATCGCATGGGCGTTGACATCCAGGCCATTTGCCCGGCGCCCTACCATTTCTTTTACTGGACGGAGCCTGATTACGGCGCCGAACTCGCGCGCGAAGTGAATCAAGGCATTGCGCAAATTGCCGCCGATCGGCCGGACCGATTTGTCGGCATGGGCTCGGTGCCGCTGCAGAACGTTGAACTGGCGATCCGCGAACTCAAGTATTGCGTGAAGCAATTGGGAATGCGGGGGATTGAGATCTGCACCAATGTCAACGGCAAAAATCTGACTGACCCCAGCCTCAAGCTCGACAAGTTTTTCGCCTGTGCCGAAGAGCTTGATGTGGTGATCTTCATGCACCCTCTGGGCTATTCTCAGGCCGACCGTCTGACCCACCATTACTTCAACAACGTGATCGGCAATCCGCTGGACTCCAGCGTTGCGGTGTCACACCTGATTTTCGATGGTGTACTCCAACGCTACCCCAAGCTCAAATTCGTGGTGGCGCATGGTGGTGGTTTCATCGCGCATTACTGGGCTCGCATGGACCACGCTTGGCGTGCACGCGCCGATTGCCGCACCGTGATTGATCAATTGCCTTCGAGCTACTTGGAAAAGTTTTACTTTGACAGCATCACCTTCGATCCCGAAATGCTCAAACGACTGATTGACCGTTTTGGCGCCGACCATGTGGTACTGGGCACCGACTACCCCTACGACATGGGTGAAGAAGATCCACTGGGTCTGATCGCTCAGGTCAAAAAACTGCCCAAAGCTGCGCGCGATTTGATTGCCGGTGGCAACGCCGCACGTTTGCTAAAGATCAACGCCTGATCAGTTGCCCAATCAGTTGGGGACAGAGCAAAATTACTTCGTAATTCTTGGTCTGTTCCACAAGTTCTCAGAAATCGTAAAGCCGTTGCGGGTTGTCAACCAGAATCTGGCGCACGGTATTGGCGTCTGCGGCCCACTGCGCCAATCGATTGAGGGCTCGGCCATCGTCTATGGGATTGAACTGCTCGATTTGATCGACCTGACGCACTGTCCCTGGACGCGCGCCGGGATGTGGCCAATCGCTGCCCCACAGCATGCGCTGAGGGTTGGCGGCAATCAAGGCCCGGGCTAAGACGGCAGCATCAGAACAATCTTCGCGCTTGGAAATTCGATGCGGCGCCGACAACTTGACATAAGCGCGGCCCTGGCGCACCAGGTCGAGCAGCACATTAAAGTGAGGCTGATCGGTTCCCAACGCGGCCTGTGCACCACAAAAATGATCGAGTACCACCGGCTGCTCAAGCGTTCCAATGACATCGGCCAATCCGGCCAGCACCGCTAAGTTAGTGTAGAGCTGGACATGCCAGCCCAGGGGCGCGACCCGCCCAGCCACAGCCTCCAATTGCCGTGCTGCGTAAGCTTTGTCGTGAATGCCGCCGGTTTCCAGGTTCAGCCGCACGCCGCGTACGCCGGCATGGTGCATCGCCTGCAACTGGTCTGCGCTGGTGCTGTCATCGATCACCGCAACGCCGCGCGCACGGCCTCCAAGCTCAAGCAGCGCATCGACCGTGCAGCGGTTGTCAGCACCGTAGGGGCTGGGCTGAACAATCACCACCCGCTGCAAATGCAACAGCTGTTGCAGCCTCAGCAGATCGGCCACCGACGCATCGCCCGGGGTATAGACCCGGCCACCATCAAAAGGATAGCTTGCCGCAGGACCAAACACATGGGTGTGGCAATCACAGGCCAGCGCCGGCACTTCGAAGTCAATGCCCTGGTGTTGCATACCGTGTAAAGCTTGGCCGCTCACAGCACGATGTCCTTGACCTGCTTGGCCTTGGCGCTGCAAGCCGCCAGTAAAAATGCGATGTCGGTGCCCGTAGACACGTAGCGTGCGCCCATCCGGACAAACGCTTCGACCAGATCAGGGCGCGACGACAAACCCCCAACGCCCACATGCTTGCCATGGCGCTGGGCGCAGGCAATGGCGTGGGCGTAGGCTTGGTGCACACGCGGGTCGTCGTATTGGCCGGGGATGCCCATGTCGGCGGTCAAGTCGTTGGTTCCGATCAAGGCCATGTCCACACCCTCTACCGCCAGGATTTCATCGGCTTTTTCTAGCGCCGCCACGTTCTCGAACTGCACGATCACCATGGTGGCCTCATTGAGCACCGGATAAGCTTGGCTAGCCGGAAAAGTGCGGAACTCCAGGTGCGGCATGCCACCGGCGGCAGAGCGCTCGCCCAGCGGCGTGAATTTGGCAGCCGCCACCACAGAGCGCGCCTCTTCGGCCGAGCCCACATGCGGCGCAATCACACCCAAGGCACCGCCGTCCAGGACACGCGAAATCCACTCGGGTTGGTTGGCCGGCACCCGGACAAAAGGCGCGATCCCGATGTTCAGCGCCGCCATGCAGATCTGACCGGTCAAGTCGAGCGAAAAACTGCTGTGCTCCAGGTCGATGTAAATCGAATCGAAACCGGCGGTCTTGGCAATCCGGGCAATTTCGATACCGCGCGTCAGGCGCACCGTCATGGAGGACACCAGTTCGCCACGATTGAGTTTGTCGCGCACATTGTTGCGCAAAATATCCTGGGGTTTCATAGGCTCTGTTTCGGGTTAAATGTCGTAGGCAGGAAAACCTGTGTTGCGGCTTTGCGCTTGGAGCAAACGGATCATGGCCGGCCATTCCAGTACCCCATAAGGGCGACGCGTGCCGGGCTGGTAAAGATGCGCTGTGTGGGCCAACACTTCGGCTGAGGGCATGTGGAGTTCAGTCTTGGCCGCCATGGCATCGACCTGAGCCAGACACGACATCTCCAGTTGGTACAGGGTATTGAAGGCCTGCGCCACACTGGCACCACAAGTCAACAGCCCGTGGTTGCGCAAAATCATCGCATCGTGGGCGCCGAGATCCGCGACCAAGCGCTCGCGCTCGGCCAGATCGATAGCTGGCCCCTCAAAGTCGTGGTAGCCGATATGGCCGACAAAGCGAATCGAGGTTTGCGTCATCGGCAACAGGCCGCAGCTCATGCTGGAGACCGCCATGCCGGCGCGGGTGTGGGTGTGGATCACGCAACTCACGTCAGCACGCGCTTCGTGGATCGCACCGTGAATGACATAGCCAGAACGGTTGATCCCGTAATCGGTGTCGGGCTTGGAGATGATGTTGCCTTGCAAGTCAATCTTGACCAAGCTCGACGCAGTGATTTCCTTGTACAGCAAACCATACAAATTAATCAGCAAATGATCGGTCCCTGGAATGCAGGAGGTGATGTGGTTGTAGATCAAGTCGGTCATGCCGAATTGATCGACCAGCCGGTAGCAAGCCGCCAGCTCGACCCGAGACTGCCACTCCTGGGCACTGACTTCGTCTCTCACACATTTGAAATCGGTTGAATAGTTCATGCTGTGATTTGTTGCCCGTCATCAGGCTGATTTGAATCAGCGCACATCGTAGCGTGAATCCTTGGAATTTTTTTCCACCCTATCATCCCAGCATGACCACCACCCACTTGCTCTACTTGCACGGTTTTCGCTCCTCACCGCTGTCGAGCAAAGCGCAAACCATGGCGACCAGAATTGCGCAGCAATATCCGGGACTCACTTGGTGGTGTCCTCAGTTGCCCCCGTCACCCTGCGAAGCCATGGCCCTGCTGCTGCGCGGCATTGAAGACTGGCCGCGCGCCAGCATGGCCGTGGTGGGGTCTTCTCTGGGCGGGTTTTATGCGAGTTGGGTGGCCGAGCAAACAGGCTGCAAAGCCGTTGTCTTGAACCCGGCCGTGAACCCGGCGCGCGACTTGGCCAAATACATTGGAGAGCAAAGCAATTGGCATGCGTCGCAAGACCACTTTTTCTTCAAACCCGAGTTTGTGGACGAACTGAAGTTGCTCACAAGCCAGGGATTGGCTCGGCCAGAAAACTACTTTGCCGTGATCGCCAAGGGCGATGAAGTGTTGGACTGGCGCGAAATGACAGCGCGCTACGCCGGCGCCCGCATCAAATTGCTCGAGGGAAGTGACCATGCGCTGAGCGATTTTGATACCCACATCGACGAGATATTGACCTACATCGACCCGATTCATTAAAACCAATAAGTCAACGACAGGGGAATTTACCCCCTAGCCACATTACTCCACGGTAACGGACTTCGCCAAGTTACGTGGTTTGTCAACATCGGTGCCGCGGGCGCAGGCCGTGTGGTAGGCCAAGAGCTGCAGGGGAAGCACGTGAAGCAGGGGTGACAGCGCGCCGTAATGCGGGGGCATCCGAATTACATGCAGGCCTTCGCCACTCTCTATTTTGGTGTCGGCATCGGCCAACACGTAAAGCACACCGCTGCGGGCTCGCACCTCGTGCAAATTGCTTTTGAGCTTTTCCAACAAAGCATCGTTGGGCGCCACTGCCACCACCGGCATGGCGCTGGTGACCAGGGCCAGCGGGCCGTGCTTGAGCTCGCCAGCCGGATAGGCCTCAGCATGGATGTAGCTGATTTCCTTGAGCTTGAGCGCGCCTTCAAGCGCAATCGGGTAATGCACGCCACGACCCAAAAACAAGGCGTTTTCCATTCGTGAAAAATCTTCGGCCCAACTGATGACTTGGGGCTCGAGTGCCAGCACCGCCTGCAAGGCAGCGGGCAGCGTTCGCATGGCTTTGATGTGACCCGCCTCATCGGCCGCTGTGAGTCGGCCTTTGGTTTTGGCCAACACCAGGGTCAACAAAAACAGGGCTGCGAGCTGGGTGGTAAACGCCTTGGTCGAAGCCACACCAATCTCTATTCCAGCGCGCGTGATGTAGGCCAATTCGCATTCGCGCACCATGGCGCTGGTGGCCACGTTGCAAATAGTCAGGCTATGGGTCATGCCCAGGTTTTTGGCGTGCCGTAATGCCGCCAGGGTGTCAGCCGTTTCGCCCGACTGGGTGATGGTGACCACCAGCGTGCGGGGGTTAGGCACCGAATCGCGATAGCGGTATTCACTGGCCACTTCGACTGCGGTCGGGATCTGGGCAATGCTCTCTAGCCAGTACTTGGCAGCACAACCGCTGTAATAGCTGGTGCCACAGGCCAGGATCAGGACTGAATCGATTGTCCCAAACACTTGGGCAGCGTCGGCGCCGGCAAACAACTCGGGAACGATTCCCTCGACGCCTTCGAGCGTATCGGCAATGGCGCGCGGCTGCTCAAATATCTCTTTTTGCATGTAATGCTGGTACGGTCCGAGCTCGGCAGCGCCGCTGTGCGCCAACACGGTTTTGACCGGCCGCTGCGCCGGGCTCAAACGCTGGTACTGGCGATCTTCCAGTTGGTAGCTGCCCAGCTTCAGGTCGACCACATCGCCTTCTTCCAGATACACGATCTGATCCGTCACGCCGGCCAAGGCCATCGCGTCGCTGGCCAAAAAGAGTTCCTTTCCTTCATGGCCCACGCCCAGAATCAGGGGCGAGCCTTCGCGCGCACCGATCAGGCGCTGGGGCTCATCCTGACAAAACACGGCAATCGCAAAAGCCCCTTTGAGCTGTTTGATCGCGACCTTGACGGCGGCAAATAAATCGCCCTGGTAAACGCTGTCTATCAGATGCGCGATGACTTCGGTATCGGTCTGGCTCAAAAACACGTAGCCCCGGGCTTGCAGCGCAGCGCGCAACTCGTCGTGATTTTCGATGATACCGTTGTGCACCAGGGCAATCCGACCCGGACCAACAGGCGCTGTCGGGTCAGCCTGAGGTCCGTGGCTGAAATGCGGATGGGCGTTGTGTACCGCCGGTGCGCCGTGGGTGGCCCAACGGGTGTGGGCAATACCGACCCGCCCTGCGAGCCCGCTGGTGCCGACCTGTTCAGCCAACTCGGCGACGCGTGCCGTGCTGCGCGCGCGCTGCAGACCGTTGGCGTGGACCGCCACGCCGCAAGAGTCATAACCCCGGTATTCGAGTCTTTGCAGCCCCTGAACCAGAATGGGAACGATGTTGCGGTTTGAAACCGCGCCGACTATGCCGCACATGGGAATTTTCCAAACAAAATAATTTCCGCCATGTTAGCGGTAAGCCGCGCTTAATCGGTTCAAGTTGGACTTATTTCTTGAGCGGGCGCTTCCAGCTGCTCAAGCTGACCTGCTTGGCGCGCGCCACCGTCAGCACGCCGGGTGCTGTGTCGCGGGTAATGGTGGAGCCGCCGCCGATGGTGCCGCCAGCACCGATGGTGACCGGCGCCACCAGCACACAGTTGCTGCCGATATGGACATCGGCCTCGATCACGGTCTGCTGTTTGTTGACGCCATCGTAGTTGGCGGTGATTGAGCCGGCACCGAAATTAACCCGCTCGCCGACCACACTGTCGCCCAGATAAGCCAAGTGGTTGGCTTTGGCGCCAGGGGCCAGGGTGGCATTTTTAACTTCGACGAAATTACCGATGTGGACCTGCTCGCCCAGACGGGCGCCGGGGCGTAGCCGAGCAAACGGGCCGACCAGTGCACCAGCGCCGACCTCGACCCGCCCCTTTGTCGCAGCGCCTTCGATATGGCTGAACGGGTGAATCACTGCGCCGGCTGCGATGCTGGCGTTGCTGATCATGCAGTTGGCGCCAATTTTCACCCCCTCACCCAAGCTCACCCGGCCCTGAAAAATGCAATTGACATCGATCTCGACATCCTGCGCACAGTCGAGCTGTCCGCGCAGGTCAAAGCGCGCCGGGTCAGCCAAGCGCACACCCAGTTCCATCAGCGCGTTCGCTTGACGCCGCTGAAACGCACGCTCGAGCTCGGCTAACTGCACCGGGCTGTTGATGCCGGCGACCTGCAGGACATCGCTGATACGGTGAGCCAGCACGGGCACCCCATCAGACACGGCGAATTTCACAATGTCGGTCAGGTAGTACTCGCCCTGGGCGTTGTTGGTCTCCAGCCGCGCCAGCCAATTTTTGAGCAACCGAGCCGGGACAGCCATGATGCCGCTGTAGACCTCGGTGATGGCGCGTTGCGATTCGCTAGCGTCTTTTTGTTCAACAATGGCCTGCACCCGTTCACCGGTTCGGACAATGCGGCCATAACCCGTGGGGTCGGCAAAATCAATCGTCAACAAGGCCAGTTTGTCGCCACCACACTGGGCGATCAAAGCCTGCAATGTAGCCACTTCGGTCAGCGGCACATCGCCCGACAACACCAGCACCAAGCCATCATCGGCCAGCACGGGTACTGCCTGTTGCACGGCGTGGCCAGTGCCCAACTGTGGCTCTTGCCGCACAAAGTGCAAAGTTTGACCGGGCGTGGCGGCCAGTCGGATGGATGCCTCCACCTCGGCCGCGCCATGGCCAGTGATCACCACACTGGAGCGCGCCTGCAAAGCTTGCGCTGTTTGCAACACATGCTGCAGCAAAGGTTTGCCTGCCAGTTGCTGTAATACTTTGGGCACGCGACTTTTCATCCGCGTTCCCTTGCCCGCCGCCATGATCACAACATCGATTGCTTTCATTCCAATTCCTTGCCTGTCTTTGGTCGCATTATCCTTTTGTCAGGCCGAGGCAACACAAACCGCCGCGATAGACGCGACCTCGTTGTTGTTTTAAGCTCGCCCCATGTCGAAATTGCTTCGCGTTTATCTACCCCGCCTCCTGCTGACTCTGCTACTGCCCTTGTTGTCGAGTTGCAGCGTGATGCAATTGGGCTACAACAACGCCCAAGTCCCCCTTTATTGGTGGCTCAACGGTTATCTGGACTTCAGCCCGGCGCAATCAAACCAGGTTCAAGCCGAACTTGCCAACATCCACCGTTGGCATCGACAGAACGAGCTTGCACATTACGCGCTGACCTTGCGCCATTGGCAAAGCCTAGTCCTCTCGCAGGTCTCAGCCGAGCAAGTCTGCGCACTGTGGGGCGAACTTACCGATAGCCTGCTGCGCGTGCAACAGCGACTTGAAGCCCCTGTCGCGACGCTGGCCTTGACGCTGACGCCAGAACAACTTGAGCACCTGACGCGCAAGTTTGAAAAACGCAATCAAAAGTGGCGAGAAGAATGGCTCGATGTCAGCGCGGAGCAGCAGCTTGAGCGCAGGATGGACCAATTTGAGGAACGGGTTGAAATGCTGTACGGCGCCTTGAACAAAAGCCAGCTGACCATGCTGAGAAACCAGCTGGCCGAATCTGCTTTTGATCCCCGAATCAGGCTCAACGAAATAGAGCGCCGCCAACAGGATACCTTGAGCACACTCAGATCCTTGCAAGCCAACAAAGCCAATGCGCAGCAAGCCCGAGTCGAGCTAATCGGACTGCTGGACCGAATGGCCAACCCAACGGACCCGAGATACCTTCGCTACCGCAATCGCCTGCAGGAACAACACTGCACGACTCTGGCCGATTTGCACAACAGCACCAGCCGGGCCCAGCGCCACAAGGCCGCAGAGAAACTGGAAAAATACGAAGCATTGGCACAAAAACTGGCAAGCCGGCAGCGCTAACTGCAAGCGCGCCCTTTGGCGGCCACCCCCCGATCAGCTGACACAAGGCAATTCATCCCAGCGGGTCGTAAAACGCGGCGACTTGTTGTTCGACTGCATGGCCCAGCGCTGCTGGGTGCCCCCGGCGCCACTGCGCAGCGTACCCCGACCAAACGTCTGGTTCACCGCATCCAGCGCGGCCATCAGTTGCGCCGACTTGAGTCGGGCCGCCGGATTGTCAAACAGCGTTTCTTGCCGCGCCGCCCGGTCTGCAATCAAGGTCAGCATAATTCCGGCCTTTTGGTAGCGGTACCCCGGCTTGAAGAGGGCTTGCAAGCCCAGCAAGGCGGATCGGGTCAGTACCAGCGTGTCATCGCTGGGGTCTGGCAGGGCAACCACCCGTCCCGCGCTGTACTGCGGATCGCTTTCTTTGAAGCGGTTGGTTTGCACAAAGACCTGCACTGCGGCTGCCACCGAGCCCTGGGCGCGCAGCTTCTCGGCCGCCCGGGCGACATAAGTTGCCACGGCTTCACGCAACTCATCGAGGCACGTCACCGGCGTGCCAAAGCTGCGTGAGGACATGATTTGTTGTTTGGTCGGTGCCAGCTCTTCGAGCGCCAGACAAGAGATCCCCCGCAGCTCGCTGCAGGTGCGCTCCAGCACGACCCCGAACTGCAATCGAATTTCTTTGGGTGGCGCGTTGTGCAAGTCCAAAACCGTGGTGATGCCCATGGCCTGCAATCGGCTGGCGCTACGCCGACCCACGCCCCAGACTTCGCCGACGTCCAGTTGCGCCATCCACTGCAGCTGCTCTGCGTGCGGCATGGTGCTCAGATCACAGACCCCATTGAACACCGCATGCTTCTTGGCCAGGTGATTGGCCAGTTTGGCCAGGGTCTTGCTGGGGCCACAACCGACGCACACCGGCAACCCGGTCCACTGCCGGATGCGCTGGCGCATCAGCTGGCCCATGGCTAGCGCACCACCATAGAGATGCGTCAAGGTCTCAATTCGCAGAAAACTCTCATCGATGCTGTAAACCTCAACCTCGGGTGAAAACGCTTGTAGCAGGGTCGCCACTCGGTTGCTCATGTCGCCGTACAAGGTGTAGTTCGACGACAAGGCCAAAATGCCGTGCTCCTTGGCCAGCGCCTTGAGTTGGAACCAAGGCGTTCCCATCTTCACGCCGAGTGCCTTGACCTCGGCCGAACGGGCCACCGCACAACCATCGTTATTGGACAGCACTACCACGGGAACGTTTTCCAGCCGGGGCTGAAATACCCGCTCGCAAGAAACGTAGAAGTTGTTGACGTCCACCAGCGCGAACTGGGGCCCGGTGTCCATCGGGCTAGCCCTGGTTGGAATAGCGCCGCACCACGCCTACCACCACACCCCAAACCTGCAACTCGGCCCCATCCTCGAACACGATGCTGGGGTAAGCAGGGTTCTCTGGGCGCAATTCGGCGCGGCCACGGTATTTGTGCAGCCGCTTGATGGTGTACTCGCCATCGACCACCGCCACCACAATGTCCCGACTCTTGGGTTGCAAAGCCCGATCGACCACTACCTTGTCACCCGCCTCAATGCTGGCGCCGAGCATGGAGTCGCCCTTGACGGTGAACATGAAAGTGGCTGGCTTGTTGCGAACCAGGTAACTGTTGAGGTCCAGCCCCTCCTCGCAATCGTCGGCCGCGGGGGAGGGAAAACCGGCACTCATCCGATGCGCCAACAGCTTGAATTCAAATGCGGGCGCAGGCTGAAGCAGCGCTACCGCAGCTTGGATCAGGTTCGGTGGCGGGGTGGGGATGGGTCGGGTCGGCTGCATTGGGATACTGTATTTATTTACAGTATAAAGCAAGCTCCAAACTCCTCAAGAGGCCAGTGCCAGTTCCCGACGAGCTTGCCGAATCACCGCGATGCCCGAGGAAAGTGCCAGCCCGGACATGATGGCGGCCACCGCCAGATCGGGCCAACTGCTGGCGCTGCCCCACACACCGACCGCCGCCAACAGCACCGCCATATTGGCAATGGCATCGTTGCGACTGCACAGCCAAACCGATCGCATATTGGCGTCGCCGTCACGGTAAGCGTAGAGCATGGCAGCAACGCCCACGTTGGCAAACAGGGCCAGAATCGCGATCGCCCCCATCAACAAGGGCTCGGGTGGGGCGCCATTGACCGTGGCCCAAGCCGTTTTGACCAGCACAAACAACCCAAAACCCAGCATCGACAAGCCTTTGATCCAAGCGGCACGGGCCCGCCACGCCAAACTCATGGTGAGCACCAGCAGCGCGATGGCGTAGTTGGCAGCATCACCGGCAAAGTCAAGCGCGTCGGCCCACAACGAGACCGAGCCAGCCCTCAGCCCGCCCACGACCTCAACCACGAACATCAGCAAATTGATGGCCAGCGCCAGCCACAACACCCGCCGGTAGCGTGGGCTGACGCTGGTCAACGAGGCGGATTCAGTGTTGCAGCAACTGGTAGACATTATTTTTCTCCAATCAGTCTCTACACCGGCCAAACCACGCCGTTTTCGTTGAGCACCGTGTCCAGCGGTGCGTCGTGCGCCTCGGGCTCCAGATCAGGCACAAAACCCAAAGTAAAACCCAGGCCTACGGTAAAAGGAAGAGGCGTGAGCTTGGCCAAAGTTCGGTCGTAAAAACCTCCGCCATAACCGAGCCGATGGCCGCCCAGCCCATAGCCCACGCAGGGAACGAACAGCAAAGTTGGCACGATCAGTTCGGTGTCTTTGGGCTTGGGAATGCCATACGCATCTTCTTCCATCGGGCAACCTGGGTACCAGGCGTGAAAACTCAGGGTTTTGGTCTGCTTATTGATCACCGGCAAACCGATGCGCCTAGGCTGGGGCTCGTCTTGCAGCTCACCATCCTCTTTCCAGCGGTGCAGCGCAGGCAGCGGGTCAAATTCACCGTGAATAGGCCAATAAGCGCCAATCACCAGTTCATGGCGTCCGAGCAGCCAGATCCGCATCAGACTTTGCAGATCGGCGCAGCGCTGCTGCCGATCGGGCAGACTCAAGCGCTGCGCAATCAGCGCCTTGCGCAGGTCTTTTTTCTCCTGCTCACGTCTTTGCGTCGAAGTGTCCATAATCTCGTCATGAAGTTGCAAGCCATTTTGACACCGATCGTCCTGTCCGCAGCCCTGTGCGCAAGCCTTTTCACGGCCAGCGCCGGTGTAGCTCAGGCCAGCACCAGGCCCCACAACCTGTCTGCGGCCGATAACGCCATTCTCGATCTGAACCAAGCTTTCAAGAACGGCGACCAAAAACGCATGCGCGAATTGCTGCCCAAAGCCCGCGGCCATGCGCTAGCGCCCTGGGCTGATTATTGGGAACTCAGCGCCCGTCTCGACAAAGCGCAGAGCGAAGAAATTCAGGCTTTTTTCAGTCGCTACGCCGGCAGTTACCAAGAAGACCGCTTGCGCAATGAATGGTTGCTGCTGCTGGGCAAACGCAAGGAGTGGGCTCAGTTTGGTATCGCACATTCGAAATTTCGCATGAACGACGACAAGTCCGTGCGTTGCTATGGCTTGCTGACCGAATTCAATACCAACAACAGTGCCGAGATCGCGGCCCAGGTCGAAAACCTTTGGTTAAGCCAGCGGGAGGCTGACGAGGGCTGCGCTGCCGCTGCAGAACAACAAGTCCGTGCCGGCAAACTCAAACCCCTGGTCGTTTGGCAGCGAGCCCGTCTTGGCTTTGAGAACGAGCGTCCGCGCATCGCCAGTCAGGCGGTTGGGATTCTTAACGAAGACTGGAACAACCAGGTCCGCGCCATTTACGCCGATCCAGCACGTTACCTGGGTGACAAGATCAGCGCCGTGCGCAGCCGGACCAAAGAATTTGTGACACTGGCCTTGATCCGACTGGCCAGCACCGATGTCGATGCAGCGGTCCGCGAAATGGAAAAAATTCGCTGGAAAACCCAGCTCACACAGGAAGAACAAAGCTGGGTTTGGGGCGTCATTGGCAAACGTGCAGCAAGACGCCTGTCCGACGATGCCAACGCCCTGTTTGCCCGGGGCCAGGCCCGCTTCATGCACGAGGATCAACTGGCCTGGCGGGTTCGTGCCGCTTTGCGCGCCGGCGACTGGGCACAGGTCAGGGACACGATCTCGGCCATGAGCGAGGCTCAGCGGCAGGACTCCGCCTGGATTTACTGGAATGCTCGCGCTCTGATGGCACTGAAAACCCAGCCAGCGACAGCGCAGGCCGTCACGCTCTACCAGTCCATCGCTTCGTCCCGCGGCTTTTATGAGCAGCTCTCGCTGGAAGAATTGGGCCAGCAAATCACCCAACCGGCACGCCCCGCAGCGCCCAGTCCGGCTGAGGCCGAAGCCGCTCGCAACAACCCGGGACTCAGCCGGGCCTTGCTCGCCATTGCCATCGGTCTGCGCAACGAAGGCGTGCGCGAATGGAATTACCAAACCAGCTTGCATCAAAGAGGCGGCATGTCAGACCGAGAACTGCTGGCGGCGGCTCAACTGGCGTGCGACCAGGCTGTGTGGGACCGCTGCATCAACACCAGCGAGCGAACCAAGGGTATTCTCGATTTTGAGCAACGCTTCCCCATGCCGTATCAAACCGAAGTGACCAAACAGGCTGGCAAGATCGGTCTCGACCCGGCTTTTGTTTATGGTTTGATTCGCCAAGAAAGCCGCTTCATCATGGACGCCCGCTCCCATGTCGGCGCTTCCGGGCTGATGCAGGTGATGCCCGCCACGGCGCGCTGGACTGCCCGCAAAATCGGTTTGACTAATTTTCAGCCGCACCACATCACCGATCGCGACACCAATATTGCCATTGGAACGGGCTATCTCAAACTCGTGCTCGAGAGCTTCGAAGGCTCCATGCCGCTGGCCACAGCCGCCTACAACGCCGGGCCCAGCCGTTCGCGCAACTGGCGTGGTCAAAACGGCGATGTGGCACGCGAAGCCGCGATCTGGGCCGAGAACGTGCCCTTCAACGAAACCCGCGACTATGTGAAAAAAGTCCTTGCCAACACCACCAATTACGCGGCCATCCTGAGTGGTCAGCCGCAGTCGCTTAAAGCCCGGCTCGGCATGGTGGGCCCGCGAATTTCCAGCGAACCCGAATTCGACCGGGATCTGCCCTGAATAAGCTGCAGCCATGCAAATTTACCTGGTCGGTGGTGCGGTGCGCGATGGCTTGCTGGGACTCCGCATCAAGGACCGCGACTGGGTCGTAGTGGGTGCCACGCCTGAGCAAATGACGGCGCAAGGATTTCTTCCCGTTGGCAAGGATTTCCCAGTGTTTCTCCATCCAACAACACGCGAAGAATATGCACTGGCCCGAACCGAGAGAAAAACAGCGCGCGGTTACCGCGGCTTTGCGGTTCACAGCTCGCCCGAAGTGACGCTGGAGCAGGACCTCTCGCGGCGTGATTTAACCATCAATGCCATCGCTGTAGCAGCCGATAAGCTGAAATCCGACCTGTCCTTCGATGTCGGGGATTTGATTGACCCGCACCAAGGCCAGCAGGATGTCGCGCACAAGGTGCTGCGCCATGTGACGCTGGCTTTTTGCGAAGACCCGGTGCGGATTTTGCGCGTGGCGCGACTGGCTGCCCGTTTTAGTGATTTCAGCATCGCTCCCGAAACCCGGCAACTGATGTGCGAGATGGTGCAACAAGGCGAAGCCGATCACTTGGTGGCCGAACGCGTCTGGCAAGAGCTCAGTCGCGGCCTGATGGAAGAGCGGCCATCGCGCATGCTCACCGTACTCGGCGACTGCGGTGCACTTGCCAAATTGCTGCCCCAGCTTGAGTCTAGCCCCGGTTTGATGCGCGCCATCGACTTGGCGGCCCAGTTGGCAGCCCCGTTACCGGTCCGTTATGCCTGTCTTTTTCACGCGACAGCCAACTCGCAAGCGCGAGCTGTTCCTGTGCAATGCAGTGAACTCGCCGCTTTACTGACGCGCGAACAGCACCGCATTGACCATAGCGTAGCCATGGGTGGAGACGAGCTGTTGCAGTTGTTTGAGGCCAGCGACGCGATTCGCAAGCCCGAGCGCTTTACCCAGTTGCTGCTGGCTTGCCTGTGCTTGGCCCGAGCCGGCGAAGGATGCGCCGATCAACCCTACCCGCAGCGCGCGCATCTGCAAACGGCTCTTATGCGTGTTCTGGAGTTCAACAGCGCCAGCATCAGCGCTGCCGCCTTGGCCGCCGGTACCAGCGGCCTTGAGGTCGGCGCCTTGATCCGGGCAGCTCGACTCGGGGCGCTGAATAAGCATCTGGCAAGCCGCGACCAGCGCGCCTGATTTTTTCGTCATTCACCGCTACACTGACATTTTTTCAAAAGCGACCTCATGATTCGTAAAGCCGTATTTCCCGTTGCCGGTTTGGGTACCCGTTTTTTGCCTGCCACCAAGGCCCAGCCCAAAGAAATGCTGCCGGTGGTGGACAAACCCTTGATTCAATACGCCGCCGAGGAAGCCGTTGCCGCGGGTGCCACCGAGCTGATCTTCATCACCGGACGCAATAAACGAGCCATCGAAGATCATTTCGATACCGCGTTTGAACTCGAAGCCGAACTTGGCGCCAAGGACAAGGCCGAACTGCTCGCCATCGTGCGCAGCGTGGTGCCCAGTCATGTCAATTGCATCTTTATCCGCCAACATAAAGCGCTGGGCCTGGGTCACGCCGTGCTGTGCGCACGCAGTGTGGTGGGCAACGAGCCTTTTGCCGTGCTGCTGGCCGATGACTTGATGGATGGGCCAGCCCCGATCTTGAGTCAAATGGCTGAAATTCACAATTTCCACCACTGCAGCGTGCTGGCCGTGCAAGCCGTCGCACCCCACGAAACGCGTAGCTACGGCATGGTGGCGGGTCAAGCCATGGAAGAACGGCTACTGCAAATGACCGGCATTGTGGAGAAGCCCGCGCCCGAGAATGCGCCATCGAATCTGGGGGTCGCCGGTCGCTACATTCTCAGTCCATCCATTTTTGATCTGCTGGCCAACCAGAAAGCGGGTGTCGGTGGCGAAATCCAACTGACCGATGGTATTGCAGCCCTGCTCAAACGCGAACGGGTGCTAGCCTACCAGTACCAAGGCAAACGTTTTGATTGCGGTACCAAACTCGGGTATTTACAAGCCAACGTGGAACTCGGACTGCGCCACCCCGAAACCGGTGAGTCGTTCCGGGCTTATCTCCAAAACCTGCTGCCCAGCTTGTAACTCAAATGAGTTTGGCCAAGCCCGCGGCCACTAAACTTAGCAAGACCGTGGTGGTCAAGGGCAGGAAAAAATCGCGCCCGAACAGCTTGAAACGCAAATCACCGGGCAATTGACCGATGCCGAGTTTCTGAAAAAACGGCGTGAACCAGTTGATCAGTAACAGGGCGAGAAATACAACGATAAGCCAGCGAATCATGGCTCAGAGTGTATGGCTTCTGTCGCCCACGGCAAATCCCAGTGGCTCCCAAGCTTGGCCCTTGCCCAAGGCGATCACTTTGAACAACTCACCCATTTCGTGCTCCATGATCAGCTTTTGTCCCATGACCCGATTGGCTAAGGATGCCGGCTCCATGAGTTTGAGCAAGCCACAGTTGAGCAGGAACCGGGCCTGATTGCTGTAACCCAGAACATGGAAACCGGCTTCTTGTGCAGCCAGGGCAATGCCGGTGAAATTGACGTGGGCCGTTATGTCTTTCAAGCCCAGATCGACCAAGGGATTGGGGTCGGACTGGTGGGCACGATGACACATAACCGTCCCCATGTGTCGTTGCGGATGGTAGTACTCACTCTCACTAAAACCGTAGTCAATAAAGAAGGCTGCGCCCTGCACCAGTCGATCGGCGAGCGTTCGAATGAAAGCTTCAGCCTGCGGGTGAATTTCGGTCAAATAGTCGTGCGGGCCTGCTATTTCCAACGGCGGGCGCAGCTCGGTGGGACGGTCTTGCCAGGTGAATCCCGAGTTGACCTCGCTCAGCGAAACTCCGCGCTCCTGCCACACGCCTTGACTGCGGACCAGCAGCTTGACCGGCATCGCATCGAGCACTTCATTGCCAACGACCACCCCCTGCATCACATCGGGCAGCGCGTCCACCCAACGGACTTTGTCGGTATAGGCTTGCAGCGTCTGTTGCTGGCGAGCGCGCAGGCTGCCCGACAAATCGACAATGGTGTAGCGCTCGACGGCCGGGCCCAAGGTCTGCAGCAGTTGCAGCGCCAGGGCCCCAGAGCCGGCACCAAACTCCCAGATTTCATGGGTTTGACTGACTTGCAAAGCCTGATCCACTTGCGCGGCCAGGGTTTGACCAAACAGCGGCGTCATTTCAGGGGCCGTGACGAAGTCGCTGCCCGAAGTCGGCATCAAACCCAACTTGGGCAAATCATTGGCGTAATAACCCAATCCCGGCGCATACAAGGCCAGCGCCATGAAGTCATCAAAGCCGATCCAGCCGTCCTGACGCTCAATCACCCCAGCCAGCTGCCGTTGCAGCTCGTTCGTTAAAATAGGCGGTGTCTTTATCACAGCCTGAATTGTCCTCGAATGTCCAACGTGCCAACTGAACCAGCGGCTCGCACCGTTCTGATCACCGGCTCGGCTCAAAGGCTTGGCCGCGAGATGGCCCTGGCCTTGGCGCAGGGCGGCTGGTCTGTGGCTGTGCACTACCGTGATTCAGCCCAAGCCGCGACTCAGACCGTGGCCGATTGTTCGGCCCTGTGCCCGGGTGCCCAGGCGTTCCAGGCCGATTTGCACAATGAGGCCGAAGTCCGCGACCTGTTACCCACTGTCATCCAAAAAATGGGGCGACTCGATGCGGTCGTCAACAACGCCTCGACTTTTGAACATGACCAAGCTGCCAGTTTTGGCTTTGCCGCAATGGACCACCATATGCACAGCAATGCCGGCGCCGCCATTTTGCTGGCCCAGGCCTTGCACGCACACCTCAGTGAGCGGGCCAAGACAGATCCTCAGGCGCGCGGCGTGGTGGTCAATCTGCTGGACCAGAAGCTGTGGAACCAGAACCCTGATTTTTTCAGCTACACCCTTTCCAAAGCCGCACTGGAAGCGGCCAATACCATGCTGGCTTTGGCGCTGGCACCCCGCTTACGCGTGGTGGGTGTGGCGCCAGGGCTGACACTGAACAGCCCATTCCTGAGTGCAGACAAATTCGAGTCCCTACACCAGCTCTCGCCGCTGGGCCGATCATCCACCCCACAAGACGTTGCTGCCACCGTGAAGTTCGCTCTGGAAAACGCCTCCATCACCGGAACCACCTTGCTGGTCGACGGCGGCCAACACCTGTTGAAGTTTGAACGTGATTTCTCTCTGATGTGAGCCAGCAGGCCCTAACGCATCCGCACACTGTCTCATGTCCAACAGTCGCCAAATCCTCAGCCTGACCGGCCTGCGCTTCAATGCCAATCTGGGCATTCTGGCGCACGAGCGCTCGGCGCCGCAACCGATCCAGGTGGACGCCGAACTCAACTTGGGCGAACAATTTTTGCTGCCACTCGACGATGACATCAAGCATGTGCTGGACTACCGTAAAGTGCGCCAGATCATCATCGACGAATGCACGGCCGAGCATGTCAACCTGCTCGAAACCCTGATCGGCAAACTGGCTCAACGCCTGCTGTTATTGCCCGGCGTGCAAGGCGTCCGGGTGAAAATCATCAAACTGGAAATTTTTGAAGACTGCGAAGTGGCGATTCGCGCTGAAACGGGCTCCTGGTAAATTGGGGTCAGATCCCAATTCAGGAAAAAACTCTTTCCGGCGACTGAAATAACAAACGAGTGGGCTCTGACCCCAACAAATAAAGTAACTTGGGGTCAGATCCCAATTCAGGACAGTAGTTTTCCAGAAGTTAAATGGCGGGCAACGAAATTGGGCTCTGACCCCAACCAATTAGATGGAACAGATAAATTTATATGCAATGGATTGAAAACGAGATAGCTCCCCTCGACAAGGAACTCAAGATCGAGCGTGAAACCCACAAGCTCGAGAAACGACTGTGCCGCCAAGTTGGCCAGGCCATTGTTGACTTCAACATGATCGAAGAGGGCGACAAGGTGATGGTGTGCGTATCGGGCGGCAAGGACAGCTATGCCATGCTCGACATACTGCTCAAGCTCAAAGCACGGGCACCGATTCATTTTGATCTGATAGCCGTCAACCTCGATCAGAAACAACCCGGCTTTCCCGAGCATATCCTGCCGGCCTACCTGGAGCAGCTTGGTGTGCCTTTTCACATCGAGAATCAGGACACTTATTCCATCGTCAAGCGCGTCGTCGCCGAAGGCAAGACGATGTGCAGCCTGTGTAGCCGCTTGCGCCGGGGCATTTTGTACCGGGTAGCTGATGAACTCGGCGCCACCAAGATCGCACTCGGTCATCACCGTGACGATATGTTGCAGACTTTTTTCCTCAACATGTTCTTCGGCGGCAAGCTCAAGGGCATGCCGCCCAAACTGGTGAGTGATGACGGACACCATGTCGTGATCCGGCCGCTTGCCAATGTGGCCGAGAAAGACCTCACGCGCTGGGCCACACACCGTGAGTTCCCCATCATTCCTTGCACCCTGTGCGGCAGTCAGGAAAATCTGCAACGCAAGCAGGTCGGCGCCATGCTGCGCGACTGGGAGAAAAAACATCCGGGCCGAATTGAAAGCATGTTCACCGCCTTACAGAACGTCGTCCCCTCGCATCTGATGGACAGCAAGCTGCACGACTTCAAAGGTCTGATGGCTAGCGGCGTGGCCAGCGTCGATGGTGACAAAGCTTTTGACCCCGAACAGTTCAACGTTAGCAAACCGGCCGCCTTGCTCATGGTTGCGCACTAATGTCCATGCAAACCACCCGCATCATTGCCATTCGCCATGGCGAAACAGCTTGGAACGCCGACACCCGGATCCAGGGCCATCTGGACATCCCCCTCAACCCGACCGGACGCTGGCAAGCGCAGCAGTTGGCCAAGTCACTGAGCGCTGAAACTCTGGATGCCATTTACAGCAGCGATCTGTCACGGGCCTTTGAAACCGCCAGCGCCATTAGCCAGAACCACCCCGAACTGGCGGGGCGCGAACCGACCCAGTTACCAGCCTTGCGTGAGCGTTGCTTTGGTGCGTTTGAAGGCCAGACCTGGTCCGAAGTCGAGACCCAATGGCCGGAACAAGCGCAACGCTGGCACAGTCGTGATATCGATTTTTCGCCCGAAGGCGGGGAAACCCTGGTTGAGTTGCATTCACGAATTGAAAGCGCAGTCGATTCAATTGCCCAACAACACCCAGGCCAGCAAATCGCCCTGGTCGCGCATGGCGGTGTGATGGACGTGCTGTACCGTTTGGCTACCCGGCTCGATTTGCAAGCGCCACGCACCTGGGCACTGGGCAACACCGCCGTTAACCGCTTGCTGTGGAGCCCCGAAGGACTGAGCCTGGTGGGTTGGTCCGACACCCGCCATTTAGACCAAGGGAGCCTGGATGAAGCTGCAGCTTGAAGGGCTTTCCGTCAACGCCATCGACACCCCGGCGTTGGTGCTCGATCTCGATGCCATGGAGCGCAATCTCAAACAGATGGTGGAGTTTGCCCAAAGCCATCACATGCGCTTGCGACCCCACGCCAAAATGCACAAATGCTCAGCCCTGGCGCGCCTGCTGGTTCAGGCCGGAGCGGTGGGGGTGTGCGTGCAAAAAACTTCCGAGGCCGAAGTCATGGCTGCTGGCGGCATCAACGATATTTACATCAGCAATGAAGTGATCTCCCCTCTCAAGCTGCAACGCGTCGTCGCCTTGGCCCAAGTTCTGGACCAGCGTGGGGGCAGGCTCGCCATCGCAGTTGACAGCATGGCTGGCGTGGTTCATCTGGCCCAGGCTGCACGCTTGGCCACGGCCCGCGCCGCTCTGATTGATGTGTTCGTTGAACTCGATGTGGGCCATGGCCGATGCGGTGTGAGTTCCCCCGAAATGACGCTGGAACTGGCGACAGCGATCACCGCGCAACCGCCTTTGCGTTTTGCCGGTTTACAGGCTTATCACGGCCGGGCTCAACATTTTCGGCAGGCAAGCGAGCGGCAACAAGCCATTGCCTCGGCAGTCTCCAAAGTTCAAGCGGCAACCGCCCTGCTGGCCAGCCACGGTCTGCAGGTGGGTCTGGTCACAGGTGCTGGCAGCGGCACGTTTGCGCTGGAGAGTAGCAGCGGGGTTTATGGCGAGCTGCAAGCGGGCTCCTTCCTGTTCATGGACGCCGACTACGCAAGCAACCAAGCCGATCCGCAACAGCCGCAGTTCGAACACGCCTTGTTTCTTAAAACCCAAATCATGAGCTTGAGCGCCGAGCACGCCGTGTGCGACGCCGGTCACAAAAGCCACGCGATTGACTCTGGACTACCCCGGGTACAGCAAGACCCAGGTGACGCGCCGCTGGAGTTTTTCAATGGCGGGGACGAGCATGGCATTTTGCGCGGAACGCAATTACCGGCCTTGGGTGACACCCTGTGGCTGATCCCAGGCCATTGCGACCCCACCGTCAACTTGCACGACAGCTTGATTGGTGTGCGCGGCGGGCTGCAGCACGGCGTGGTGGAAACGGTCTATGACATCGATGCCCGAGGCGCCTTGCTTTAAGTCCCTGTGCTCGGCCGTTCTTAGGGGGAAGTCCAGCAGGCCGATGCAATTGAAAATCCCACCATGGCAAGTCCGCTAACACCTGGGCCCATAGCCCCCCATGCCGTACTCGAAGATGAGATCGAGTTCAGCGCCATCCGCGCCCAAGGAGCGGGCGGCCAAAACGTCAACAAGGTGTCCAGCGCGATTCACCTGCGCTACGACATCCCCGCATCGTCCCTGCCCGATGCCATCAAAGAACGCTTACTGGCCTTGAGCGACCAGCGCATCACGACCGATGGCGTGGTGGTGATCAAGGCGCAAACCACGCGCAGCCAGGAGCAAAACCGGCTGGACGCGATTGAGCGCCTGCAAGCCCTGGTGGACAGCGTGTCCACACCCCCCAAACCGCGCAAAGCCACCAAACCGACGAAAAGCTCCCAGCGCAAGCGACTCGAAGGCAAGGCCAGCCGAGGGGATGTAAAAAAACAGCGGGGACGCGTTGTCAGCAGTGACTAGGCGCAGCGAGCCGTCAGGTGGCAAACAGGCCATCATCCCTATTTTTCGGAGTCACCCCCAGATGCTGGTACGCCGCCAGCGTAGCGATGCGCCCGCGCGGGGTGCGTTGCAAATAACCTTGCTGGATTAAATAAGGTTCAATCACATCTTCAATCGTTTCACGCTCTTCGCCAATGCTGGCGGCGATGTTGTCCAGGCCGACCGGGCCGCCGTCAAAACGGTGGATCACTGCTTCCAGCAGCTTGCGGTCCATCACGTCAAAGCCCTGCGGATCCACGTCCAGCATGGCCAGCGCCTTGTTGGCAATTTCCAAGGTAATGTGGCCGCTGCCTTTGACATCGGCATAGTCGCGCACGCGGCGCAGCAGACGGTTGGCAATGCGCGGCGTGCCGCGTGAACGGCGGGCAATCTCAAAACCACCCTCTTCGTCGGTCTGCACCTTGAGCAGGCCAGCGCTGCGCTTGACGATACGGGCTAGCTCCTGTGGCGTGTAGAACTCCAGCCGGGAGACGATGCCAAAGCGGTCACGCAGCGGGTTGGTCAGCATGCCGGCGCGCGTGGTGGCACCCACCAGGGTAAAGGGCTGCAAATCGAGCTTGATCGAGCGCGCGGCCGGGCCTTCGCCAATCATGATGTCGATCTGGTAATCCTCCAGCGCCGGATACAGGATTTCCTCCACCACCGGGCTCAACCGATGGATTTCATCGATGAACAAGACGTCGTTCTTTTCCAGATTGGTCAGCAGGGCCGCCAGATCTTTGGGTTTTTCCAGCACGGGTCCGCTGGTTTGGCGCAAATTGACCCCCAACTCATGGGCAATGATGTGCGACAGCGTGGTCTTGCCCAAACCGGGTGGGCCAAACAACAGCACATGGTCTAGCGCTTCGTTGCGTTTTTTGGCGGCGCCAATAAAAATCTCAAGCTGCTCACGCACCTTGGTCTGACCCACATACTCATCGAGCAGCTTGGGCCGCAAGGCGCGTTCAATCGCTTCCTCATGCGGCGAGCTTGGCGCTGCCGAGACCATTCGTCCAGCCGGCGTCGCCGAAAAATCGTCAGTTTGAATACTCACCGTATTGACCTCTACTTCGCCAGTGCCTTGAGTGCGAGCTTGATGCCCTCACTCACCGCCACGTCCTGGGGTAAGGCTTTGAGCGCCAGCGCTGCTTCCTTGTCGCTGTAGCCCAGCGCCAGCAGCGCTTGCAAAATATCGGATTGCGCCTCGTGGCCCGATTGGGCCGATGCAGCAAATTCAGCACCGAGCTTACCTTTGAGTTCGAGCAACAGGCGTTCTGCCGTTTTTTTACCGATGCCAGGTACTTTGACCAAGCGGCCGCTCTCTTGCAGCGTCACGGCCTGGGCCAAATCGGCCACACTCATGCCCGACAACACCGACAACGCCGTGCGCGGACCGACGCCTGAAATCTTGATAAGTTGGCGAAAAGCTTCGCGCTCGGCGGAATCACCAAAGCCATAGAGAATTTGGGCGTCTTCACGCACCACCAAATGCGTCAGCAAACTGAGATTTTCACCGAGTTGCGGCAGGTTGTAGAAGGTACTCATGGGAACGTGCACCTCGTAACCCACGCCATGGCAGTCCAGCAAAATCTGGGGGGGGTTCTTGTCGCTGAGGGTGCCGGTGAGCTTGCCAATCATGGGGTGCCTGTTTTGTTGCCTGTTATCTAATCGGTTGGGGACTGAGCACAGTTCACTGAACACAAGGCTTGGTCTGTCCCACAATATCTCATAATCTGCTGAGGACAGTGCAAAGTTCACTGAATGCAAGGCTTGGTCTGCCCCCACAATTTCTCAGGAAGTATCGCTTGATTCTGCGCCATCTTTTTTCTCCGCCCAATAACACCCGTTTAAGCCATTTGTGCGGCCCGCTGGACGAGCATCTGCTCACCATTGAGGCTGGGCTTCAGGTCAAAATTGCCCACCGCCATGAGCAATTCAAGGTCGAGGGCTCCAAGGCCGAAGTTCAGCGTGCAATGGAGCTGCTGCAGGCACTGTACGAACTGGCGGCTCGGCCGATCGAGCCCCGAACTGTGCAACTGATGTTAGCCAGTCCGGCCCTGGGCGATTCCGACATCCCTACCTTGCAGACTCGCCGCTCAGACCTGCGGGCTCGCACGCCGAACCAGGCTGACTATTTGGAGAACATCGGCCAGCACGACATCACGTTTGGCATCGGCCCCGCCGGCACAGGGAAAACCTACCTGGCGGTGGCCTGTGCGGTCGACGCGCTGGAGCGCAGCACGGTGCAGCGCATCGTGCTGACCCGTCCTGCCGTTGAAGCCGGTGAAAAACTCGGCTACTTACCGGGCGACTTAACCCAGAAAGTCGATCCCTATTTGCGCCCCCTGTACGACGCACTGTATGACTTGATGGGCATTGAGAAAGTACAAAAAGCTTTCGAACGCAATATGTTGGAAATTGCGCCCCTGGCTTTTATGCGTGGCCGCACACTCAACAACGCTTTCATCATCCTTGACGAAGCCCAAAACACCACACCGGAACAAATGAAAATGTTTCTGACCCGGATTGGTTTTGGCTCCAAGGCCGTGGTCACCGGCGATGTGAGTCAGATTGACCTTCCCAAGAGCCAGCTCAGCGGGCTGATTGACGCAGAGCGCGTACTCAAACGCGTGAAAGGCATCGCGATCTCCCGCTTCACCAGCGCCGATGTGGTGCGCCACCCATTGGTGGCTCGCATTGTCGATGCCTACGACACCCGAAAAACCGATGTTTAACCTATCGCTATCGCTTCAATTTGCTCGAATCTCGGATGCAGCACTCCATCGCGCTGCGCTGCCGAGACACCAAGTGACGCGCTGGATTCGCCACGCACTGCAGTCTGACGCTGAAATAACCGTGCGCATTGTCGACGCAGAAGAAGGCCAGGCCCTGAATCGCGATTACAGGAAAAAAGATTACGCCACCGATGTGCTGACCTTCGATTACAGCCAAGCCCCGCTGGTGTGCGCCGATCTGGTGTTGTGCGCGCCGGTCGTGGCCAAGCAAGCCCTTGAGCTCCGCATCACGCTACAAGCCCATTACGCCCATTTACTGGTACACGGCACGCTCCATGCTCAGGGTTGGGAACACGAGACCAATGAGACCGATGCCCTGGCCATGGAAGCGCGTGAAATCGAAATTCTGGCAGGACTCGGTTTCAAGAACCCTTATTGATTGCTCGGGCCGACCGAAAGTCCGAGCCGAGAAAGCCCCCAAAATCGCTAGATGACATCACGTTGGTCAGCGAAATGCGCTTCCACATCCATAGGCAACAGCTCGATCGTCACCCGCAAACCCGGAACTGCGCTCATCAAGGCCAACTCCACGCTGGCGCGCAAGGCAGCAGCCCGGCCCAGCGACCAACTGGCCGGCAAGTGCATGTGCAGATTGACAAAAAGTCGCTGCCCTGAACGGCGCGTTCCCATGTGGTCAAACCGGATCGCTGGGTGTTCAAAACCCGCTAAAGTATTCTCGATTTCAGCCAGCACCTCGGGCTCGACCGCTTGGTCCATCAAGCCCTGCGCCGAGCGCCACACCAAGCTCAAGCCTTCGCGCAGGATATTGAGCGCAACGCCAATCGCCACCAGCGCATCGAGCACCAACCACCCCGTAAGCGCGACCCCCATCAGACCGATCACCACCCCAGCCGAAGTCCAGACATCGGTGACCAGGTGCCTGGCATCGGCTTCCAGCGCGATAGATCGGTGTTTTTTGGCGACATCCCACATCAACCAGGCCAGCAAGCCGTTGAGGACCGAGCTGAAGACCGACAAGCCCAGACCCCAGCCCAGTTGCTGCAAAGGCTGGGGCTGGACCAAGCGGGGCACGGCAGCCCACACGATGGCGACCGCCGCGACCATAATCAGCAGGCCTTCAAAAGCCGAGGAAAAATATTCCGCTTTGGTGTGACCGTAGGGGTGGCCCTGGTCTGCCGGGAGTTGCGCCACTTTGACCATCAACAGGGCAAAGCCAGCGCCAGCGAGGTTCACCAGCGATTCCATCGCGTCGGACAACAGACCTACCGAATCGGTCAATAACCAAGCCCAGGTTTTGAGTCCGATGGTCAGCACGGCCACCCCCAGCGACACGCGCAACAGGTACTGTGGGGTTAACCAGTGCTTCAGCTCAACACGCATGAACTTAGTCATGCATCGATTATCTAAGCCAGAACGACCCGTGCAAATTTTCTTTTGCCGACTTGCACCACATAGCTGCCGGCGTTCAGTTTGAGCCCTTTGTCGCTGACCACAGTGGAGTCCACCCGCACGCCACCACCGTCAATCAAACGGTTGCCTTCACCGCTGGAGGCGGCCAACCCAGCCGCCTTGAGCAAGGCAGCGATGCCCATCGACGCACCGCCTTCAGCCAAGGCCAGGTGGACTTCGGGGATTTGATCGGGCACCCCACCCCGACTGCGGTTGATGAAATCCTGCTCAGCTGCATCGGCCGCAGCCCGCGAGTGGAATCGTTCGGTAATTTCCTTGGCCAGGGCCACTTTGGCTTCTTTGGGATTGCGGCCAGCTGCGACTTCTTGTTGCAAAGTCGCGATCTCGCTCAAGGACTTGAAGGAAAGAAGCGTGTACCAGCGCCACATCAGCGTGTCAGAAATCGACAACACTTTGGCGAACATGGTGTTGGCATCCTCACTGATACCGATGTAATTGTTCTTGCTTTTCGACATTTTCTCCACGCCGTCGAGCCCCTCGAGCAGCGGCATGGTCAAAATACATTGCGGCTCCTGCTGGTATTCAAGCTGCAAATGGCGGCCCATCAACAAATTGAATTTTTGATCAGTGCCCCCCAGCTCCAGATCGCTCTTGAGCGCCACCGAGTCGTAGCCCTGCATCAAGGGGTAGAGGAATTCATGCACATTGATCGGCGTTCCGGCCTTGAATCGATCGTGAAAATCATTGCGCTCCATCATCCGCGCCACCGTGTAACGCGAGGCCAACTCAATCATCCCGCGTGAGCCCAGCGGATCACACCATTCGCTGTTGTAACGAATTTCGGTGCGCTGGGGATCGAGTACCAAGGAGGCCTGCTTGTAATAGGTTTTGGCATTGGACTCGACCTGCTCACGGGTCAACGCTGGCCGGGTGCTGTTGCGCCCAGAAGGGTCACCAATCATGGTGGTGAAGTCGCCGATCAGGAAAGTCACCGCATGGCCCAGGTCCTGCAACTGGCGCATCTTGTTGAGCACCACAGTGTGGCCGATATGGATGTCGGGCGCGGTTGGGTCCAAGCCCAGCTTGATGCGCAACGGGACGCCAGTGGCTTCGGAGCGTGCCAGTTTCTTGATCCAATCCTCATGGGGCAACAACTCTTCGCAGCCCCGTAAAGACACGGCAAGCGCCTCCCGAACCCGGTCTGTCACAGGATGTTGGGGGTTAAGAGCTTGATTCATAAGGGTATTCCCGGGTCTCGTCGGTGCTGATGCAGTTATACTGTCGCCAGTTTAAGCGCTGGATTCTAAGTGGCGATAGCGCGTAGCCCTGATACTGGTTGTCGGGTGCCACCATTTTTTATAAGAACTCGAGACATTTTTTGAACTTTTCGTTGATCACCGTCGGAACGGCCGTTGTGGCCTTTGCCTCCCAGATCGTCAAGCAGCATCCCAAGCGACTGACGACTGTGCTGGCAGGCTTGGCGCTGGCCGGCGGCGGGGCGGCCTTCGCCGTGGCCTCCTTGGTGCCTGACCCGTCGGACCTGCCCGTGCGTGAGATCGTTGAGCGGGTTGAGCCTTTACCCGTTCAAAATCAAACCCTGGCCCTGGATGCTTTTCAGTTCAACTTATTCCGCTCCGATATTTCCCGCAGCAGCGACACGGCCGACACCCTGCTCAAGCGCACGGGCGTGGATGACGCAGCAGCTGCCGCTTTTTTGCGTGCCGATCCACTGAGCCGCCAACAACTGATTGGTCGCGCCGGTCGCAACATCAGTGTTGAAGCCAGTGCTCAAAATGCCCTGCACAAGATGGTGGTGCGCTGGAGTTCTGACGAAGACAGCAACTTCAAGCGTCTGGTCATTGAGAAAACCCGCAGTGGTTTTGCTTCTCGCCTGGAAACCGCACCCATGGTGGCCTCAACCCGGCTGGCCGGTGGCGTGATTCAAACCTCCTTGTTCGCCGCCACCGACGATGCAGCTATTCCCGACTCGATAGCGACTCAGGTTGCTGAGATTTTTGCCGGTGATATCGATTTTCAGCGTTCTTTGCGCAAAGGTGATCGCTTCTCCCTGGTTTACGAGACGCTGACGGGCGACGGTGAAGTGCTCAAGGCCGGTCGCGTGCTGAGTGCCGAGTTCGTGAATAAAGGAACCAGCCACCAAGCCATGTGGTTCCAAGAGCCTTTGGCCAGTGCCGGCGGTGCCCGCCTGACCCAAGCCAAAGGCGGTTACTACACCCTGGCCGGTGAAAGTCTGCGCCGGGCTTACCTGGCTTCGCCTTTGGCTTTCTCACGCGTCACCAGCGGCTTCCAAATGCGCATGCACCCGATACACAACACCTGGCGTGCTCACTTGGGCGTCGATTTCAGTGCCGCCAGTGGCACCACGGTTCGCACCGTCGGTGACGGCGTGGTCGAGTTTGCTGGCAGCCAGAATGGTTTTGGCAACGTGGTGTTTATCAAGCACCGTAACAACCACACCACCGTTTATGCCCATCTCAGCAAGATCGCCGTGACGCGCGGTCAAACGGTAAGCCAGAGTCAAACCATTGGCGCCGTTGGTGCCACGGGTTGGGCTACGGGCCCCCACTTGCATTTTGAATTCCGCGTCAATGGCAAACACCAAGATCCGATGACCATCGCTCGCCGCAGCGAAACTGTGCCGGTGTCCGCCGCGGCCCGCCCCCTGTTCGAGCGCACGGCATCGGCCGTCAAACTCCAGCTTGCAGCTGCGGCTTCGATGCAGCAAGTCAGTGCCCAGTAATTGCTGCTGGGGTGACTGAACTTTTTATCGGACTCATGTCGGGCACCTCGCTTGACGGGGTCGATGGGGTGTTGTTAGCGCACACCGAAGAGCAAGCCCGGGTGCTGCACCACGCTTACCGCCCTTTCCCACCCGCGCTGGCCCGAGAATTCATGGTACTCAACCGCAGTGGGGCCGACGAGCTCCACCGCGCCGCGCTGGCAGCCAACAAGCTGGCTCATCTCTACGCCCAAGTCGTGCAGGATTTGCTACAGGCATCGAGCCTGAGTCCCAGCGCTATCCGCGCCATTGGTGCCCATGGTCAGACCGTTCGACATCGACCCCAGGAGTTTGATGGAACCGGCTATACCGTGCAGCTCAACAATCCCGCTTTGCTGGCCGAACTTTGCGGGATTGACGTGGTCGCCGATTTCAGAAGCCGCGATGTAGCCGCTGGTGGTCAAGGCGCACCGCTGGTACCGGCGTTTCATCAAGCCTGGTTTGGCCGTTGCGGTGCCAAGTTGGCCATTCTCAATCTCGGAGGGATTGCCAATTTATCGGTACTGGGGGCCGATGTGATCGGGTTTGACTGCGGCCCGGGCAATGCCCTGCTCGACTACTGGTGTCAGCAGCACACCAGCCAGCCGTTTGACCAAGCCGGCGCTTGGGCTGCTGCTGGGCGGGTCAACGAGGATTTATTGGCCTTGCTGCGGCAGGATGCGTATTTTTCCAAACCAGCTCCCAAGAGCACCGGGCGCGATTTGTTCAACCCTCAGTGGTTGCAAGATCGGCTTGCGGTTTGCGCCCCCATGGAGCCGATCGATGTGCAGGCGACTTTGACGGAATTGACCGCCAGCACCTGCGCCGATGCCCTGGCCGGTTACGCCGCCAGTTGCCAGGAACTGGTGGTTTGTGGCGGCGGCGCGCTCAACAGCTACCTCATGGGGCGGCTACAAGATCTGCTGCCGCAATTGACCGTGAACTCATCCCACGCGCATGGCCTGCCCCCGCTGCAAGTAGAAGCCAGCGCTTTTGCTTGGCTGGCACGCAAGACCCTGAGGCGGGAAACCGCCAGCTTACAAAGCGTTACGGGCGCCCAAGGCGCCCGTATTCTGGGATCGATCTACCCGGCCTGAGCCGGTCTGGCTGTCAAGCAGAGAAGCTTGAGCCGCAACCGCAGGTCGAAGTGGCGTTCGGATTTTTGATCACGAACTGCGCACCCTGCAAATCTTCTTTGTAATCAATCTCGGCACCCAGTAAATACTGGTAGCTCATGGCATCGATCAACAGGGACACGCCATTTTTCGTCATGGTGGTGTCGTCTTCGTTGGTGACCTCATCGAAAGTGAAACCGTACTGGAAACCAGAACAGCCGCCACCCTGGACAAAAACACGCAACTTCAGCTCAGGATTGCCCTCTTCGGCAATCAGATCTGCCACTTTGGCTGCCGCGCTGTCGGTAAAAACAATCGGTGTCGGCATTTCAGTCTGGATATTTTCTGCAACGGCGCTCATGGGCGGCTCCCTGGGTGGGGGCAGTTTCAAGCCAAGCCTGCAACTGTCCCGCAATGTTTCAAAATTTGACCGAGTCAATAGTACAGCAATTTGCTCAAGAATTCAGCCCTTGCTGATTTGCCGCTCTTGGCTGTGGGGGCATTGCCCCATGCAAACAGCCGTCGAGACTTGCGCATCGACGGCTGTTGTTTGGCAACAATGGCAGGCGATTAACGCTTGCTGAACTGTTTGCGGCGGCGTGCAGAACGCAGACCGACCTTTTTACGCTCGACTTCACGCGCATCACGCGTCACGAAACCGGCTTTGCTCAACTCAGGCTTGAGTGTTGCATCGTAGTCAATCAGGGCACGGGTAATACCGTGGCGCACTGCGCCAGCTTGGCCCGACTCGCCGCCACCAGCCACATTGACCATGACGTCAAACGTATCAGCGTGGTTAGTCAGCATCAGGGGCTGCTTGCAGATCATGATCGAAGTTGCACGACCAAAGAATTTTTCAATGTCTTTGCCGTTCACCACGATTTGGCCGGAGCCTTTTTTTAGGAAAACTCGGGCGACGCTGGATTTGCGACGGCCGGTACCATTATTCCATTCACCAATCATCTTGAAGCTCCTTAGATGGCCAACACTTTGGGTTGCTGGGCAGTGTGCGGGTGCTCAGCACCGCCGTACACCTTGAGCTTCTTGATCATGGCGTAGCCAAGCGGGCCCTTGGGCAACATACCCTTGACGGCTTTTTCCAAAGCGCGCCCTGGATGCTTGGCTTGCATATCCCTGAAGTTGGTCGCCGAAATACCGCCCGGGTAACCCGAGTGACGGTAATACACCTTGTCCAGCGTTTTGGCGCCAGTGACACGGAGCTGGGCTGCGTTGATGATGACGATGAAGTCACCGGTATCGACGTGAGGCGTATAAATGGCCTTGTGTTTGCCGCGCAAACGGAGAGCAACTTCGCTGGCTACTCGTCCGAGGACCTTGTCGGTCGCGTCAATCACAAACCACTCGTGCACCACGTCAGCTGGTTTTGCGCTGAACGTTTTCATGAGTTTTCTCTTTTAAAGAAGGTTTGTCCAAGCTAAGGGCTTGGCATCCTTGCGGCTCTTTTCCACGGTCGGTGTTCCTCTATTGGGAATCTCTTAGGTGGGTTGTGTATCTTCGCCGCGGAGCTGCAAAAGCGCTGCGAAGCCGGGAATTATAAGTGATTTGGCAAAAACCACGAACAATACATCGAGCCACGACTCGCCCACACGGCCCGACCCCGTTACCATAGGGCTATGTTCAGTTACCGCCACGCCTTTCACGCCGGCAACCATGCCGACGTTCTCAAACACACGGTACTGCTGGCCGTGCTGCGTCATTTGACGGAGAAAGAGACGGCCCTCACCGTGCTCGATACGCATGCTGGGGCCGGCCTGTACCGGCTCGATGGCGACTACGCCAACACCAGCGGCGAAGCGGCTGAGGGTTTTCTGCGGCTGGCCCAAATAGAGCCCACGCAAGCCGCCAAGCCCCTGCTGGCAGGCGGCTTGGCCCCAGCCCTGCAGGACTACCTCGACCTGGTCGCCAGCTTCAACGCCAAAGACAGTTTCAAAGTCTACCCGGGCTCGCCCTTCATCATCCAGCGACTGCTGCGGGGCCGCGACAAGCTCAAACTGTTCGAATTGCACCCGACTGACGCCAAAACATTGGAAGCCAACATTGCCCAGTTGCAGGCCGGGCGTCAAGTCGCTGTGTTGCGGGAAGACGGTTTTGAAGGCATCAAAAAATTCCTGCCGCCCCCGGTCAAACGCGCGTTGGTGCTGTGCGACCCCAGTTACGAAATCAAAAACGACTACGCGCGGGTTGCACTGATGGCGGCCGATTCACTCAAACGCTTTCCCACTGGCAGCTACGCCGTGTGGTATCCGCTGATCCCTCGGCCTGAAGCGCACGATTTACCGCGCAAGCTCAAAACCTTGGCGGTTAAGGCTGGCAAGTCTTGGCTTAACGCGACGCTGACCGTCAAGTCCAGCAAGATCACGACCGATGCGGCGGGCGACAGCAAACGCCCAGGCCTACCCGCCAGCGGCATGTTCATCATCAACCCGCCGCATACCCTCAAAGCCGCCTTGCAAGCGGCCCTGCCGCAAATGGTGCTATTGCTGGCGCAAGACCGCCATGCCGCTTTTGAACTCGAAAGCGGAAATTAAATTTTGAATCAGGAAAATCGGCCAGGTTACCGCCTAGCCCTGGCCTTACTCTTCATCACACCGGCCCTGTGGTCCGTGAATTATTTGGTAGGGCGCAGTGCACCAGGTGTCATCGAACCCAACACCTTGGCTTTGCTGCGCTGGCTGATGGCCAGCGTGTTGTTCTCTTTTGGCGCGCGCAACGAACTGTGGGCCCATCGTCATCACATCGCAGCCGACTGGAAACATTTTGTGGTGCTCGGCGCGCTAGGCATGTGGATTTGCGGCGCCTGGGTTTATATCGGAGCCCGCAGCACGGGGGCCGTGAATATCTCCCTGATTTATTCCGTCTCTCCGGTTTTGATTGCGGCCAGTTCGGCTTGGTGGCTCAAAGAACGTTTCCGTCCGCTCCAGGCCTGCGGCTTGGCCTTGGCGCTGGCCGGCGTGTTCCATGTGATTGTCAAAGGCCAGTGGAATGCACTGCAAGCCGTCGAGTTTGTTGCCGGTGACGGCTGGATTGTGGCTGCCGCACTGTCGTGGACTGCTTATTCCGTGCTGCTCAAACGCTGGCCCAGCCCGCTCGGTCCGGCTGCCCGGCTGGCCGTCATCAGCCTCGCCGGCGTGCTGGTGTTGCTGCCGTTCGCGCTCTGGGAAGCCCTGCACAATCCCTTGCCAATCCTGACCCTGCACGGCGTGGGACTGGCTCTGGCGGCTGCCTTGTTGCCCGGCTATGGTGCTTATCTGGCTTACTCGGTAATGCAGCGCGAACTGGGCGCGGCCAAAGTGGGCGTGGCGCTCTACCTGAGTCCGATTTATGCCGCAGTGATGGCCTGGTTGTTCCTGGGAGAACCGCTCCTGCCCTACCACGCCTGGGGCATGGCCTTGGTCTTGCCTGGCATTTACCTGGTAACGCGTGAATCGACGTTACATCAAAGCCCCAAGCGCTGACAAATCTCCAGCGTGGCAGCACTCTGGTTCAGCGTATAAAAGTGCAAGCCCGGCACCCCACCCGCGCGCAGCTGCTCACACAAATCACTCACCACATCCAGGCCAAAAGCCTTGATCGACACGCTGTCATCGCCGAAACTTTGCAAGCGCAAGCGAATCCAGCGTGGTATTTCGGCGCCGCAAGCATCACTGAACCGGATCAGCTGGCTTGAGTTGGTGATCGGCATGATGCCCGCAACCACCGGCACCGACAGGCCTTGGGCAGCCAGATCGTCGATCAAGCGGAAATAGGCATCTGGGTTGAAACAATACTGCGTAATAGCGGCATTGGCCCCGGCCCGAATCTTGTTGATCAGCGCCAACTGGTCGGCAGCCGGCGACTTGGCCTGGGGATGGGTCTCTGGGTAAGCCGCCACATCAATGCGAAACGCATTACCGGTCTCGGCTCGGATAAAGCTAACCAAATCACTGGCAAACTGAAACTCGCCTGCGCTGCCGTAGCCACTGGGCAGATCGCCACGCAAAGCCACGATGCGCTGGACGCCGATGGCCTTGAGCTGCTGCAGATGCTCCCGTACCGACACCTGAGTGGCACCGACACAAGACAAATGGGCAGCGGCCAGCACTCCCTCGCTCAGAATGTCGCTCACCGTGTCAAACGTTCCTTGTTGGGTCGACCCACCGGCGCCAAACGTGACTGAACAGTACTCCGGCTTGAGGCTGTACAGCTGCTGGCGAACCGCCCGCAAGTTCTCCACCCCTTGCGGCGTCTTAGCCGGAAAAAATTCAAAACTGATGGGGAGCTTGCTCATGGGGCATTTCCTATTCGGTTGCGGACAGCGCTGGCTCGCTTCGCTTGGCTGCGGCCTGTCCTGCAAAGTTTCAGGTCTTGGTCGCGTGAATGAAAAATTCGCGATTCCCGTCTCCGCCCGCTATCGGCGAATCAAACCAGTCGCGCACCGTCAGCCCAAGTGCAACGCAGGCCTCACGCAAGCGCTGTTCGATAAAGGGGTAGAGCGACGCATCGCGCACAATGCCGCCCTTGCCCACTTGCCCAGGCTGTAACTCAAACTGCGGCTTGACCAGCACCAGCAAGTGGCCACCTTCCTTGAGCAGGGGCACAACGGCAGGCAGTACCAGCGTCTGCGAGATGAAGGACAGGTCGCCCACCAACACGTCAAAACTCGGCAGCGTCGGCTCATCCTTTGGCGTCGCGCCTTCAAGATCGGCATTTGAGTCGCTGGCGAATAGGGCCGCTTGCGCAAAGGCATCCGCAATCGCAGCCGCATCGCGCGCGTTGACGGTCTCTAAGCACAAGACCCGCTCATCGGCACGCAAAGCCGGGTGCAACTGCCCCTGACCCACATCCAGCCCCACCACGCGGGCTGCACCGTGTTGTAAAAGACAATCGGTAAAACCGCCGGTGGACTGGCCCACGTCCAGGCACAGCAACCCCTGAACTGACATGCCCGTGCGTTTGAGCGCAGCTTCTAGCTTCAAGCCACCGCGTGATACGTAGCGTGCCTCGGAATCGTCCAGCAGGCGGATTTGCACCTCATCAGGCACTTCGTCGCCGTTCTTGACGACCCGCTTCCACACGTCAGCGTTGAGCCACTCCACACCGCCCGCGATCAGGCGCTGGGCCTGAGAACGGGTGCTGGCGAACTGGCGTTGCACCAAAAGTTGGTCAATGCGCATGAGCCGTCAGGATTTAGTAGCGGTAGGAATTGGCTTTGTAAGGGCCAGCCTTGCTAACACCGATGTAAGCGGCTTGCTCGTCGCTCAGTTCGGACAGCATGGCACCGACTTTTTTCAAGTGCAGGCGCGCCACTTTTTCGTCCAGATGTTTGGGCAAGACATAGACCTTACCCACCTCATATTCAGCCTGCTTGGTGAACAGCTCAATCTGCGCAATGGTCTGATTAGCAAAGCTGGACGACATCACAAAACTAGGGTGGCCGGTGCCGCAACCCAGGTTCACCAAGCGGCCCTTGGCCAGCAGGATAATGCGTTTGCCATCCGGGAAAATAACATGATCCACTTGCGGCTTGATCTCTTCCCACTGACATTTTTCCAGCGAAGCGACATCGATTTCATTGTCAAAGTGACCGATGTTGCAAACGATGGCCTGGTCCTTCATGGCCGCCATGTGCTCGTAGGTAATCACGTTTTTGTTGCCCGTGGCAGACACAAAAATGTCGCACTTGTCGGCTGCGTATTCCATGGTGACCACCTTGTAACCTTCCATCGCGGCTTGCAGGGCGTTGATCGGATCAATCTCGGTCACCCAAACTTGCGCACTCAGCGCGCGCAGCGCCTGGGCACTGCCCTTGCCCACATCGCCATAGCCCGCCACGCAGGCGACCTTGCCCGCCACCATCACGTCGGTGGCGCGCTTGATGGCATCGACCAGGGATTCGCGGCAGCCGTAGAGGTTGTCGAACTTGCTCTTGGTCACCGAGTCGTTCACGTTGATGGCGCGCAGGGCCAGTGTGCCCTTGGCCGACATTTCGTTCAAACGCAGCACGCCGGTGGTGGTTTCTTCGGTCACGCCGATGATGTTTTTCAGGCGACGGCTGTACCAAGTCGGGTCTTGCGCCAGCTTGGCTTTGATCGAGTTGAACAAACAGATTTCTTCTTCGCTGCCGGGCTTGGAGATCAGAGAAGCATCTTTCTCGGCCTTGGTTCCCAGGTGCATCAAGAGCGTGGCGTCGCCGCCGTCGTCCAGGATCATGTTCGGGCCTTCTTCGGGCGTGCCCTTGGCACCTGCGAACTCGAAAATGTGGTGGGTGTAGTCCCAGTAGTCAGCCAGGGTTTCGCCCTTGATGGCGAACACCGGCGTGCCGGCGGCGGCAATCGCAGCCGCCGCGTGGTCTTGGGTAGAGAAAATATTGCACGAGGCCCAGCGCACGTCAGCGCCCAGGGCTTGCAGGGTTTCGATCAGCACGCCGGTCTGGATCGTCATGTGCAACGAGCCGGTGATGCGCGCGCCCTTCAGGGGCTGACTTTTGGCGAACTCTTCGCGGATCGCCATCAGTCCCGGCATTTCAGTTTGGGCGATATTGAGCTCTTTACGGCCCCAGGCGGCCAGGCTCAAGTCGGCAATGACAAAGTCTTGTGTGGATTTCAGAACGGCGCTCATAGGATTCCCCGGCTTAGTTTCAGTCATTTAAGAAACCACGGCTTGAACGAGAAAACTCTGGGTCGAGGCTCACCGCACAGATCCGTGGGTGAGCGCAGTTGATGCAGTGGCGGGCAACAGCCCTTGAACCCTGCTGACCGAGCCTGATTCACAGACAGTGAATTGCAACGCTCCTCGGCAAGGGCGATTATACGAAGAAGCTGAAATCCAACTCTAGCCTACCGACTGTCCACCGACTTGGCATAGAGAATCATCTGGGTGCAGCGAAACAGGGCCAGCGTTTTGCCTGACTCACGATGCGTCACCACAGCGTCCCAGACCTGGGTGGTGCGACCCCTATGCACCGCCGTGGCCTCGCAATCCACCGTGCCTTCGAGTGCTGTCCCCAGGTGGTTGGATTTGAGTTCGATGGTGGTGAACCCGGTCGCACCTGCAGGCAAATTGGCCATACAACCAATACCGGCCGACGTGTCAGCCAGCGTCACTACGCTGCCCCCATGCAAATAGCCATTGGGTGCCAACAGCACTTTTTTGATCGTCAACTCCGACTTCAAAAAAGTCGCTCCGACCTCGTTGATCTTGATGCCGAGATAACCAGGCAAGTAGTCGGCGGCCATGAGATTAAATTTTTCAGGATCGTGCATGTTGCCAGCTGCTTTAGTGTGTGAGTGAAACCGCAGAATAGCACCCAGTTAAAATCGACGCCGGGCTGGTTGAGCCTATTTTTTTGGATTGCCCCCTTGTCTTTCGCTCACGAAACCCGCCGCCGCCGCACTTTTGCCATCATTTCCCACCCTGACGCAGGCAAGACCACGCTGACTGAAAAGCTGCTGCTGTTCTCGGGTGCGATCCAGATCGCCGGCTCGGTCAAGGCACGTAAAGCCACGCGTCACGCCACCAGCGACTGGATGGAAATCGAAAAACAACGCGGTATTTCGGTGGCTTCGTCGGTGATGCAAATGCAGTACCGCGAGCACGTGATCAACCTGCTCGACACCCCCGGCCACAAAGACTTTTCCGAAGACACTTACCGGGTGTTGACAGCTGTCGATTCGGCGCTGATGGTGATTGACGCGGCCAACGGCGTTGAGGCCCAGACCCGTCGCCTGATCGAAGTCTGCCGCCAGCGCAACACGCCCATCATCACGTTCGTCAACAAAATGGACCGCGAAGTGCGCGACCCGCTGGACATTCTGGACGAGGTCGAACGTGAACTGGGCATGCCTTGCGTTCCCATGACTTGGCCGGTCGGACAGGGCAAAAGCTTTGCCGGCATCATCAACCTGCAAACCCAGGCCATGACGGCGTTCGAGTCTGGCAGCGAACGCCGGCCCCAGGATTTTGATGCCACCCCCTTGTCAGAATTCGACACCTTGCGCCAACGCTATGGCAACGAATTCGAGCTCGCCATGGAAAGCATGGAACTGGCCACCGGCGCCTCTCCGGCGTTTGACCGTCAGGCTTTTCTGGCCGGCCAACAAACCCCGGTGTTCTTCGGCTCGGGCGTCAACAACTTTGGTGTGATGGAGGTGCTCGACGCCTTGGTCGATCTGGCGCCGCCGCCGCAGCAGCGCATCAGCTCGCTGGTCGTGAACAAACAGTCTGTCATCAAGGAAATTCAACCTGAAGACAGCGCTTTTTCCGGCGTGGTGTTCAAGGTCCAGGCCAATATGGACGCGAACCACCGTGACCGCATCGCTTTCGTTCGGATGTGCTCGGGGAAATACACCCCGGGAATGAAACTCAAAGTTCAGAGAACGGCCAAAGAGTTGCGCCCGACCAGCGTGGTCACTTTCATGAGCCAGCGACGCGAAGCCGTTGAAGAAGCCTATGCCGGCGACATCGTGGGCTTTACCACCCATGGCGGCGTGCAACTGGGCGACACCATCACCGATGGCAGCGTGGCCCTGCAGTTCACTGGACTGCCTTTTTTCGCGCCCGAATTGTTCATGACCGTGGTGCTGAAGAACCCCTTACGCACCAAACAACTGCAACAAGGTCTGGCCCAGCTCGGTGAGGAAGGTGCAATCCAGGTGTTCAAGCCCGAAATCGGCAGCAATATGCTGCTGGGCGCAGTCGGTCAGCTGCAGTTTGAGGTGGTGCAGCACCGGCTCAAGGGTGAGTACGACGCCGATATCCGACTCGAATCCAGCCAGTACACCGGAGCCCGCTGGATTACCGCCGACACACCCGCCGAACTGCGGGACTTTTGTGACGCCTACCCCATGCGTATGGCGCGCGACGCTGCCAACACTTTGGCCTATTTGTGCACCTCGCCCTACGATGTGCGCTTGGCGCAGGAACGTTTCCCCAAAATCCACTTCCATCCGCTGCGCGAGCATGCGGGGCTGGCGCTGCAAAGCGCGGCTTGAACCCCGGCCGCCCTGGTGCCTGGTGGCGGCGAAGACAGAGATGAAGCTTGGTGCCGGCACCAGCACCTGAGACCAAGCAAGGGTTTATCCGGGTAGAACTGAATGGGCGTCTGGAACTACCATGCGCCGACGCCCATCCATCCAACCCGGTCATGAACTGATGCATCACCTCTGCCGATGAGTGAGATTTACCAGCCCTTGCTCAGTGTGCAGGACGTGTCGGTACGTTTCGCCGGCATTGTTGCGCTGGACGCTGTCAGCCTGGACGTGGCCCCGCACAGCATTTGTGGCTTGATTGGCCCCAACGGCGCTGGCAAGACCACTTTGTTCAACTGCATGAGCCGGCTTTACAGTTATGCCAGCGGCGACATTTTGTTTGAAGGTCGATCCATCACCGACACACCGACCCATCACATTTCCGGGCTGGGGCTGGGACGCACTTTTCAAAACCTGGCCATGTTTGCCAGCTTACCCGTGCGCGACAACATCATGGTTGGCGCCCATTCGCGCTCGTCCTGTGGGTTTTTCTCCAGCGCTTTGCGGCTGCCCCGAGTCGGTGCCGAGGAGCGTCGACTGCGACAACGCGCTGACGACATCATGGATTACCTGGGCTTGATGGAGCACCGCGATCGTCCGGTGGCTGGCCTGCCTTTTGTCACGCAAAAACGGGTCGAATTAGGGCGCGCGTTGGCGGCCGACCCCAAATTGCTGATGCTCGATGAGCCCGCTGCTGGCCTCAATCATGAAGAAATTGACGGGTTGGCCCGCTTAATTCAAGATATCCGCGACCGCCTGCGCATCACGGTGCTGCTGGTTGAACACCATATGCAGTTGGTGATGGGGGTGTCCGACCATATCGTGGCCTTGAATTTCGGCCGCAAGATTGCCGAAGGCACACCGGCGCAAATCCAGCGCGATCCGGCCGTCATTGAAGCTTACTTAGGGGCACCGGTCGATGACTGAACTGCTTAAAGTGCGCAATTTAAGCGCTTTTTACGGCGCAACGCAGGCGCTTCATGGCATCGACTTCTCTTTGCGCGAGGGCCACATCACGGCCATCTTGGGTGCCAACGGCGCGGGCAAGTCCACCACTTTGCGCGCCCTGTGCCAAATGATTCGCACCACCGGCAGCATCGAATTTGAAGGCCAGCAACTGGTGGGACTTGCCACCGAAAAACTGGTTCGCAGCGGCGTGGCCCACGTGCCCGATGGCCGCGGCACGTTCAACGCTTTGTCCGTCGAAGACAACCTGAAGCTGGGGGCTTATTCGCGCCGCGATCGTGCCGAAACTGCGCTGGATTTGGAGAAAGCTTTCAGCCGTTTCCCGATCTTGAAAGAGCGCCGCCGCCAGCAGGCCGGCACCCTCTCGGGTGGACAACAACAAATGCTGGCGATCAGTCGCGCCTTGATGCTCAGGCCCAAATTGTTGCTGCTCGACGAGCCCTCGTTTGGCTTGGCGCCCTTGATCGTCGCCGAAATATTTCACATCATGCGCAGCATCAACCAGGAAGATCGCGTCAGCATGCTGGTGGTCGAACAAAACGCCTCGCTAGCGCTGGACTTGGCCGACCATGTCTACTTGCTGGAAACCGGCCGGGTTGCGCTGGAAGGTCCGAGCGCCCAAATCAAGAACAACGAGTCGGTGCGTCGCGCCTATCTCGGGTATTGAAACCCGGAGCAAGAACATAAGCTATGGAAGCCCTGCTGCACCAAATCTTCGCCGGCCTGGCCAATGGCTGCATCTACGGCTCCATCGCACTGGCCTTGGTCATGATTTACCAGGCCACCGACCACATCAATTTTGCCCAAGGCGAAATGGCCACGTTCAGCACCTTCATCGCCTGGGCCCTGGTCCAGTCCGGCTGGCCCTATTGGTGGGCTTTTGTGGCAACCGTGGCGATCTCTTTTGTGGGTGGATTGATTCTGCAACGCATCGTGTTGCGACCCGTCGAACAAGCCCCAGTGTTGACCAATGTGATTGTCTTTATTGGTCTGCTCCTCATCTTCAACGCTCTGTCGGGCTGGATTTTTGACCACACGCTGAAAGCATTCGACAGTCCTTTTCCCAAAGATACCCCGCTGGCCACCCGATTCTTCTCGGCGCACCAACTGGGCTCGGTGGCCGTCATGCTGGTGGTGTTACTGGTGCTGTTCTGTTTTCTGCGCTTCACCCCGCTGGGACTGGCGATGCGTGCCGCGGCGCAAAACCCGGCATCGGCCAGACTGGTCGGCATCCGGGTTTCTTGGATGCTGGCCATGGGCTGGGGCTTGGCCGCCGCCATTGGCGCTGTGGCCGGCATGATGGTCGCACCCGTGGTGTTTCTCGACCCCAACATGATGTCGGGGATTTTGATTTATGGCTTTGCTGCGGCTTTGCTTGGCGGCATAGATAACCCGCTGGGTGCCGTGGCCGGTGGTTTCGTGGTTGGTGTGTTGGAAAACTTGCTGGGCGCTTATGTGATCGGAACCGAACTCAAGTTGACTGTCGCCTTGGTGCTGATTGTGGCAACACTGACGCTGCGCCCGAACGGCCTGTTTGGCAAAAATGTGGTGGTCCGCGTATGAGTTCAAAAATAGACCGTCGTTGGCTGATCGCGGGTTTGCTGTTGCTGCTGGCGCTGCTGGTCCTGCCGTTTCTGGTCAAGAATTACCGCGTTTTCCAGTTCAACCTGGTGCTGGTCTACGCCATTGCCATTCTGGGCCTGAACATGCTGACCGGATTCAATGGCCAGATATCCCTGGGCCACGGCGCGTTCTATGCCCTGGGTGCTTACACCGCCGCCGTGTTGATGGACAAGTTCGCCGTTCCCTACTGGGCTACCCTGCCCGTAGCCGGAATTCTGTGCTTTGGCTTCGGTTTCTTAATGGGCTTTCCGGCCCTGCGGCTGGCAGGTCATTACCTAGCGCTGGCAACTTTTGCTCTGGCCCTGGCCCTGCCCCAGTTACTGAAATACAAAGGCATCGAAGGTTGGACCGGAGGTGTCCAAGGCATTGTGTTGAACAAACCCGAGCCGCCCTTTGAATTTTCCTTTCTAGGGCAAAGCCTGAGCCCGGATCGTTGGCTGTATTTCGTCACCCTGGCCCTGGCCGCGCTGCTGTTTTTACTGGCCTGGAACCTGCTGCGAGGGCGTGTGGGACGGGCCCTGATCGCGATCCGTGACCATCCGATTGCTGCCACCGCCATGGGAATCAACCTGCCGCTATTCAAATCGCTGACCTTTGGCCTGTCAGCCGCTTACACCGGCGTTGCCGGCGCCCTCGGTGGCATCGCCGTGGCTTTCGTTTCACCCGACAGCTTTACCGTCACGCTGTCGATTTTCCTGCTGGTGGGTGTCGTCGTGGGTGGACTGGCCTCGATTCCGGGTGCGATTTTTGGCGCCATCTTTATTCAGTTTGTACCGAACTTGTCTGACCAGATTTCAAAATCTGCCCCGGCAGCGATTTATGGTTTACTTTTAATCGGATTGATGTATTTGATGCCCACAGGCGTGATGGGCATGGTGAACAGGGCGTGGGCGCGACTGCGATCACGTTTTGCGGTGTCAACCGGGACCCATTGAACTGACCCGGCTGATTTTGTTGCTTGAAACCCGATGGGACGGACCAAGTCCAAAGTGACTTTATAACTCTGTCTCCAACTGTTGAGGAGAGAACATGAGATTGAAACATCTTGGTCTGGCCAGCTTGGCCTTGGCCGCAGCCCTTGGCGCAGGCACCGTGCTGGCGCAAAAGAAATACGATCCTGGCGCAAGCGACAAAGAAATCAAGATCGGCCACATCAACCCGTATTCGGGACCGGCCTCGGCCTATTCATCGATCGGAAAATCACTGGCGGGCTATTTCACCAAAATCAATGACGAAGGCGGTGTCAATGGCCGAATGATCAAGTTCATTTCGCTAGACGATGGTTACAACCCTGCGCGCACCGTCGAGCAAACCCGCAAACTGGTGGAAGAAGAAGAAGTCTTGATGATGTTCCAGCCCTTAGGAACCCCGCCCAATTCAGCCATCCACAAGTACCTCAACAGCAAGAAAGTGCCGCACCTGTTTGTGGCCACTGGCGCCACCAAATGGGGCGATCCTAAAAACTTCCCCTACACCATGGGCTGGCAACCCAACTACCAGTCTGAAGCCAAGATTTACGCAGCGCATTTACTCGACACCAAGCCCAACGGAAAAGTCGCCATCCTGTACCAAAACGACGACTACGGAAAGGATTACCTTAAAGGCTTCGAAGATGGGCTGGGCGAGAAAGCCAAGAGCATGATCGTCGCAAAAGTCTCCTACGAGGTCACCGATCCGACGGTGGACAGCCAAATGGTGTCGCTCAAAGCCTCCGGTGCTGACGTGTTTTTCAACATCACCACGCCCAAGTTCGCTGCCCAAGCCATTAAGAAAGCGGCCGACCTGGGTTGGAAACCGTTGCATTACCTCAACAACGTGTCCAGCACTGTGGGTTCAGTGCTGGTGCCGGCCGGTCTTGAGAACGGCAAAGGTTTGATCACCGTGGGCTACATCAAAGACCCGACCGACCCACAATTCCAGAAAGGCAAGGAGTGGGACGACTGGCTGGGTTTCATGAAAAAGTACCATGCCAACGGTGACTTGAAAGACAGCTTCAATGTCTATGGCTACACCGTGGGTCAGACCCTGGTTCAGGTGCTCAAGCAGTCGGGTGACAACCTGACACGTGACAACATCATGAAGCAGGCCGCCAGCCTGGACATGACCTTGCCCATGCTGCTGCCGGGTGTCAATATCAAGACCGGTCCTGATGATTTCTTTCCGATTGAGCGCGGCCAATTGCAGCGCTTCAACGGTCAAATCTGGGAATTGTTCGGCAAGGTCTACGGGCGCTAAAACCTGGGCTGGCTCAACGCGCCAGCACAGGCGCCAAGGCCAGCCCGGTGGCGCTCCCTAAACGCACCACCTCTTCTGGGGCAGCGGCTGCAACGATGTGGCCGCCCGCATGGCCGCCTTCAGGCCCCAGATCAATCACCCAATCGGCTTCTGCGATCACGTCGAGGTCATGTTCGATCACCACCACGCTGTGCCCAGCATTGACTAAACGGTGTAGCACATGGCAGAGTTTCTCCACATCGGCCATGTGCAAGCCGACTGTCGGTTCGTCGAGCACGTACAGCGTGTGCGGTGCTTTTTGGCCGCGTCGGGTGATGTCGTCCCTCACCTTGGAGAGCTCGGTGACCAACTTGATGCGCTGCGCTTCGCCGCCAGACAACGTTGGTGAGGGCTGGCCCAGGGTCAAATAGCCCAAACCCACGTCTTTGAGCAGTTGCAAAGGGTGACTGATGTTGGGCATGGCGGCAAAGAACTCCACCGCCTCGTCGACTTCCATGTGCAGGACTTCGCCAATATTTTTCCCGCGCCAGCTCACCGCCTGTGTCTCCGGGTTGAAGCGGTCACCACGGCAGGTCTCACACAACACTTTCACATCGGGCAAGAAACTCATGGCGATGGTGCGCACGCCCTGCCCTTCGCAACCCGGGCACCGACCTTCGCCGGTATTGAAGCTGAAGCGACTTGCTGTGTAGCCACGCGCCTTGGCCTCCAAGGTTTGAGCAAACAGCTTGCGAATCACGTCCCAAAATCCGATGTAAGTGGCTGGGCAGCTGCGTGGGGTTTTGCCTATGGGGGTTTGATCGACTTCCAGCACCCGGTCTATGGCTTCAAAACCAGTCACGGCAGAACAGCCTGACCAACTTAAGGTCTCGCCAGCAGCCAGTGCATCGCGCCCGGCTTTGGTACTGCGTTTTTGCACGGCGATTTGCACGTTGGACAAGAGCACGTCACGGGCTAAGGTCGATTTGCCTGAGCCGCTGACGCCGGTCACTGCAACCAGGCGCTGCAGGGGTAGCTCGACGGTGATGTTTTGCAAATTGTGCAGGGATGCTTTGTGGACTGTGAGCCAATCCTGGGCTTGTGAAACGGGGTCAGAGCCCGATTCCGCAACAGCCCGTCTGGTCTGCAAGGGGTGGCGCATCGCGTGTCGCAGGTAGCGCCCGGTTTGAGAATCGTCGGCCTGCATCAAGTCGGCAACGCTGCCCTGAGCCACCAAGCGGCCGCCGCGCTTGCCTGCGCCGGGGCCGATATCGATTAAGTGCTCAGCTTGCCGGATGGTGTCTTCGTCGTGCTCGACCACCACCAGGGTATTGCCTTTGTCACTCAAGGATTTCAGTGCGCCGAGCAGAATTTTGTTGTCGCGTGCGTGCAGACCGATGGTCGGTTCATCCAACACATAACAAACGCCTTGCAAATTACTACCCAGTTGCGCTGCCAGTCGAATGCGCTGAGCTTCACCACCAGACAGACTCGGTGCGCCCCGGTCCAGCGTCAAGTAACCCAACCCCACTTGTTCGAGGAACTGGAGCCGGCTCCTGATTTCAGGAATCAGATCGCGCGAGATCTCTTGCTCACGCGTACTCATCTGTCCAGCCTGTCCCAGCGTCGCCAGCCAGGCGCTCACATCGTTCACACTCAGGCGAGCAATCTCGGTAATGGCCACCCCGGCAAATGTCACTGCGCGCGCTGTTTGGTTCAAACGCGAACCTTCGCAGCTCGGACAAATGGCTTCGGACACATCATCAGCATCGGGCTCGGCAAAGGTCTGCTCGCGGCCCTTGTCATCACGCACCGAATCATCGAACACTTTGCGCTGCTCTTTGCTCAGGCGCACGCCGGTGCCTACGCAGTCCGGGCACCAACCGTGCTTGCTGTTGTAACTGAACAATCGCGGATCGAGTTCGGCATAAGAGGTCGCGCACACTGGGCAAGCCCGCTTGCTAGAAAACACCTGCAGCCGCCCAATGCCGGCGGTTGGGGTTCCCGCCAACATGGCCTCACGCAGTCCAGCGAGATCACTCAAAACATGAACCACACCTTTGCCATGGGTCAAGGCGCTGGCGAGCGCCGCACGCAACTCCGTTTCGCGCTCGGGCCTGACATCCAGACTGAGCACCGGCAGCTCGATGCTGTGCTCCTTGAAGCGGTCGATCCGAGGGAAGCCCGTGGTGGGAAGGAAGTTGCCATCGACCCGTAAATGGGTGTAGCCGCGGGGACGGGCCCAGTCAGCCAACTCGGTGTAAACGCCTTTGCGATGGACGACCAGCGGGGCCAGTAGGCCAATGTGCTGACCCCGGAAATTTTTCAACAGCTGGGCCGCCATGCTGTCGGGCGATTGCGGCGCCACCGCAGCGCCGTCGTGCACACAATGCTGTAGCCCCAGTTTGACATAGAGCAGGCGTAGAAAGTGCCAGACCTCGGTGGTGGTGCCTACCGTGCTCTTGCGCCCGCCTCGCGAGAGCCGTTGCTCGATCGCTACCGTGGGCGGAATGCCATAAACCGCATCGACTTCAGGCCGACCCGCTGGCTGCACAATGCTGCGGGCGTAGGCGTTGAGCGACTCCAAATAACGGCGCTGGCCTTCATTGAACAGGATGTCAAACGCCAGCGTCGATTTACCCGAACCCGAGACCCCGGTAATGACATTGAATTTTCCGCGCGGGATGTCAACGCTCAAGGACTTCAGATTGTGTTCGCGAGCGTTGATGATTTGGATCGAATTGGGGAAATTGGGGTCAGACCCCAATTCAGGACAAGTATCTTTCAGGCCAGAAGCAGGCTCGATCGAAATTGGGTTCTGACCCCGATTTGCTTTACCCCAATTTTCCGTTCTTTCCTCAACGCCATGGCCACCCACACCCAGGGTGTTCACATAATCGCGCAAGGCTTTGCCAGTGTGCGAGGTCGGATGCCGGCACAGATCGTCGGGCGTTCCAACAGCCACCACCTCGCCCCCCGCTTCGCCGCCGTCCGGCCCGAGATCGATCAGCCAGTCACTGGCGCGCATCACATCCAAGTTGTGCTCAATCACCAACAAGGAATGACCGGCATCGAGCAACTTGCGCAAAGACCGCATCAGCTTAGCGATATCGTCAAAGTGCAGCCCGGTGGTGGGCTCGTCAAACATGAACAGCGTTCCCTTGCGCGCCAAAGCTTGGCGGCTGTTGCTGGCCGTTTTGGCAGCCTCGGCCAGAAAACCCGCCAGCTTCAGACGTTGCGCTTCACCCCCCGAGAGCGTGGGAACGCTCTGGCCGAGCTTCACATAGTCCAGCCCCACATCCACGATGGGCTGCAAGGCGCGAATCACCTCGCGGTCGCTCGCAAACAAAGTGGCGGCTTCGTGAACGGTCAGGTCGAGAACTTCGACGACGTTCAAGCTCACCATCTTCGCGACAAGAGAACTGGGGTCAGCGCCCCATGTCGCCGGCATTTTCCGTTCTATCCTGACTTCCAAAATCTCAGGCCTGAAGCGCTTGCCATCGCAATCAGGGCAACGCAAATAAACATCACTGAGGAATTGCATTTCCACATGCTCAAAGCCCGATCCGCCGCAGCTCGCACAACGACCGTCACCATAGTTGAAACTGAATTTGCTGGCGCTGTAGCCACGCTGACGGGACAGGGTGGCAGTGGCAAAGATTTCGCGCACGGCATCCCACGCGCCCACATAACTCGCCGGATTGGAGCGCGCTGTTTTTCCAATCGGTGACTGGTCCACAAACACCACTTCACTGAGCTGTTCGGCGCCCAGCAGCCGCTCGAACCGCCCCGGTGTTTCGGTAGCTTTGCCAAAGTGACGCAACAAGGCCGGCGTCAACACATCCTGAATCAGAGTCGACTTGCCCGAGCCGCTGACCCCGGTGACGCAGACCAATCGCCCCAGAGGAATCTCAACGCTGACGTTCTTCAGGTTGTGTTCATTCGCACCTTCGAGGATCAAGCGCGGCGTGCTCTGCGTCACCAAACGCTGAAAGCCCAGACCCACTTGTTTTCGCCCACCCAAGTAGGCACCGGTCAAGGTGTTGGCATGGCGCAAGTCATCCGTTGTGCCGTCAAACACAATCTGCCCGCCGCGCGCACCTGGTCCCGGCCCCATGTCGATCATTCGATCGGCCGCCAGCATCACGGCCGGGTCGTGCTCGACCACCACCAAAGTATTGCCCGCGTCGCGCAAGCGCGCCATCGCCTCGATGATTCGGTGCATGTCGCGCGGGTGCAAACCAATGCTGGGCTCATCCAGCACAAACAGCGTGTTGACCAACGAGGTCCCCAGCGCCGTGGTCAGGTTGATGCGCTGAACCTCACCCCCCGACAAAGTGCGGCTCTGGCGGTCCAGCGTCAAATAGCCGATGCCCACACTGCACAGGTAGCTCAATCGGGTGTTTATTTCATCCAGCAGCAACTTGAGTGCTTGCTGTTCACCGGTGCGCGAATGGGGGTCAGAGCCCGATGTCGTTGAGCTTGATTTGTCGCCACTCATCGGGCCGTCCTGAATCGGGATCTGCCCCCCATGAGTTGACCCCAATTGTTCAAAGAAGCGGCGCACTTTCTCCAGCGGCAGACACATTAAGTCATGCAGACACAAACCCGGCAGGGCCATGAGCTGCTCGGGGCTCCAGCGCACGCCTTGGGGCATGAAGCGCTGGGTGGGTGCTAGCACTTCATCAGCACCCGAACGCGTGCCGATACGCCAGAGCAAGCTCTCGGTTTTGAGCCGAGCGCCAGCGCAACTCGGGCAAGTGGTGTAGCTGCGGTACTTGGAGAGCAGCACCCGGATGTGCATTTTGTAAGACTTGGTCTCTAGGTACTCGAAGAACCGGTTAATGCCAAACCAGTGTTGGTTCCATTTCCCATTCCAGTTCGGTGAACCCTTGATCACCCACTGTTGCTGCTCGGGCGTGAGCTGGTACCAGGGCGTATCGCGTGGAATGCCAGCCACTTCAGCATGTCGCATCAAGTCATCCTGGCACTCGGCCCAAGCCGGGGTCTGCATCGGCTTGATCGCGCCAGAACGCAGCGTGAGCTTGTGGTTGGGTATTACCAGCCCTAGATCGATGCCGATAACGCGGCCAAAACCACGACAACTGTCGCAAGCGCCGAGTGCCGAGTTGAAGGAGAACATCGACGCGATCGGGTCGGTATAGCTCAGGTCGCTCTGCGGACAATGCAGGCCCGTGGAAAACTTCCAGATCGTGCTGCCAGAGCCCACGCTTGGCCCTGCCCCGGAATCGGCGCTGTGCACCTGATCGAGCACATAAACGTTGAGCCGGCCGCTGCCGCGCTTGAGTGCAACCTCGATCGCCTCCATCACACGCGCTTTCTCCACGCTGGCCAGTCGGAACCGATCAGCCACCACATCGAGTACTTTGCGCTGCTGTATTTCACGCTCGGCCTGGACGCGAGTGAAACCACTGGCCGACAACCATTGCGTGACTTCTTCAGCACTGGTGCTGGCGGGCAATTCGACCGGGAAAGTCAGGACGAGCCGTACCCCCACGCTCTTCACTTCGTGTAATTCGCTGCCCCCCGAGGGGGCTAATTTTTCTTGGGACGGCCCGGCGAAAAATTGCCCGCGCTCCAAAAGTTCACAACGCTGCTGCAATTCGGCATAAATGGTCTCGGGCGTGTCGTGCCGGACTTCATCGGCGCTGTGGCGGTCAAACAATTGAGCCGCCCTGGACCACAACAATTTCAGGTGGTCGTTGAGCTCGGTCATGGTTCCGACCGTTGAGCGGGACGAGCGAACCGGGTTGGTCTGATCGATGGCAATGGCCGGTGGAACGCCTTCGATTCGGTCCACTGCCGGTTTGTCCATGCGGTCGAGAAACTGACGCGCATAGGCCGAGAAAGTTTCGACATAACGGCGCTGACCTTCAGCGTACAGCGTGTCGAACACCAAGCTTGATTTGCCCGAGCCACTGGGACCTGTCACCACCGTCAGTTCACCAGTGCGAATGTCGAGATCAAGGTTTTTGAGGTTGTGCTGACGCGCTCCGCGAATGCGGATCAGGGAAGAAGTCATAGGATCAGCGCGGTCTTTCAGTTTCTCGGCTGGCGCCACTCGGTCGGTTGGCTGCGCCATCCCAATGCGGCTCATCAAACCAGGGCGCCGCACTCACATAATCTCGCAACATAGGCAGGGCATCAAAACCCCAAAACAATTTTCCATCGACCTCGAACGTAGGAACGCCAAACACGCCGTGCTCGATCGCTTGTTGGGTATTGACTTTGAGCTCTTGCTTGACCTCGTCACTGCCCACATCACGCGCCGGACAGAGCTGCTCTGCCAGTGCCACCAGACGCTGGGGGTCGAGCGCATCTTCGCCACCGCACCAGACATGGCGAAACAAGGTCTCGCAAACAAAACGGTTGGCCTCTCCTTGCTTGCCGCAAGCCAGCGCCAGTCGCAGCAAGGCCAACGGGTTAAACGGGTGGAGCGCTGGCATTTTCAGATCAACGCCTTGACTGTGCGCCAGCCACTGCACTTGGCGGTAAGTCCACTCACGCTTGGGCACAATTTCTGCCGGCCCCAGTTGGCCATGGTGTTTCAACATGCCAGCCAACAGCACAGGCTTGTAGCGCACGCTGTAGCTGTGGCCCATCAAAATTTCGGGTAATTTCTCAAACGCCAAGTAAGCGTAAGGTGAAATAAAGTCAAGATAGAAAGTAATGTGTTTCATGCAGCGATGGTTTTCACGCGTTGTTCAATCCTAAGCCAGACCTCTCGCTTGGCCTGTCGGTCGAGTTCAGGCCAAGCGGCGACTTCTTCAATGGTGCGAAAACAGCCCTGACACCAGCCATTGTCGGCGCCTATGATGCAAACCGATAGGCAGGGCGAAGGGGGTTCTCCCTGTGGGTTGAGGCGCACGCGACGAGCCAGTTTCTCAATTTCATTCATGACGCTGCCGGACTCAAGCCATTCGCTTGCTCAGCAAGGCCGAGGCCACCCGCGAGCTGGTTTTTCTACCCAAAAAATTACTGATGAATTGCCCTGCATCCAGCAACGCGTCCAGGTCGATGCCGGTGGCTATGCCCATGCCGTGCAACATATAAACCACATCTTCGGTCGCCACATTGCCGGTCGCGCCTTTGGCATAAGGGCAGCCACCGAGTCCCGCCACCGAGGCATCAAATTGCCAGACGCCGAGCTCGAGCGCCCTCAAGGTATTGGCCAAGGCCTGGCCATAGGTGTCATGGAAATGACCCGAAACATCGTTAAGGTCGAAGTGCTTGAGCGCGGCCTCAAAAGCCGATTGCGTCTGGCGCGGTGTACCCACTCCAATCGTGTCGCAGACGCCGGCGTGCTGCACGCCTATGCCCTTCATCAAGCGCGCCACCCGTTCCACCTGATCCGGCGTAACCGAGCCTTCATAAGGACAGCCCAGCGCACAGGAAATAGCGCCGCGCACATAAATACCATGCTCGCGTGCAGCTTGTACCACCGGCGCAAAGCGCTCTAGGCTTTCGCCAATTGAGCAATTGATATTGCGTTGGCTGAACGATTCACTGGCCGCGGCAAACACCACGATCTCATCGGGCTTGGATCCCAGAGCAGCCGTAAAGCCTTTGAGGTTGGGCGTGAGCACCGAGTAGCGAATTTCGGGCTGGCGCGAAATACCCGACATGACTTCGGCCGCATCGGCCATTTGCGGCACCCACTTGGGGCTGACAAAACTGGTGACCTCGATTTCCTTCAGGCCAGCACGCTGCAAGCGCTGAATCAGCTCCACCTTGATGGCTGCGGGAACGGTTTGCTTTTCGTTTTGCAGTCCGTCGCGTGGACCGACTTCGACCAGTTTGACTTTGGTGGGCAGCTTCATGATCACTCCGACATCAATAACCGCGATGGCTTTGGACGATACCGGCAACCCGCTCGCCACGCTGGATCGCTTGGATTTTCTGCGCGATCTGGGCAATGCTTTCCTCGCGCAAAGTACGCGCTGAGGTGTGCGGCGTCAGCGTGATTTTAGGGTTGCGCCAAAAAGGATGATCGAGCGGCAGCGGCTCTTGCCGAAACACATCGAGCGTGGCGCCGGCCATTTGGCCTGAATCCACCAGGTCCAACAACTCTTGATCAACCAGATGCTCGCCGCGCGCCACATTGATCAAGTAGGCCCCGCTTTGCAATTGCGACAAGGTTTCACGCCGCAAAATGCCGGTGGTCTGTGGCGTCAGCGGTAACAGGCAGACCAGCACCTTGCTTTGGGACAGAAAATCTCCCAATTGATCCTCGCCGGCAAAGCAGCGAATGCCCTCGATCTGCTTGGCGCTACGGCTCCAGCCCAGCACCGGAAAATCGAACTGGGTAATCGCCCTGGCCACCCGCGAACCCAGAACACCCAAACCCATGACCCCCACCGGACAATCGGCGCGACGCCGCGGCTTGCGAAAAGACCACTGGCCTTTCGCCATGGCCGCTTCGTAGGCATCAAGTTCGCGGAAGTGCCGAATCAGCGCGTGGCAAACGTACTCTGACATTTGCACCGCCATGCCGGCATCGTCGAGTCGAACCACCAACAACTGCTCTGGCAGTTTGAGCTTCATCAAAGCATCAACCCCGGCACCGATATTGAACAGCGCCTTGAGTTGGTTTTGCTCATCAATGAATTGCTGGGGTGGGGCCCACACCACGGCGTAATCGGCCAGCTCCGCACCACGGGCCCAAGGCGCAATGCTGGCCCCGGGTAAAGCGGCACGCAAACCCGCCAGCCAAGGTTCAGCCTTGGTGTCGGCACAACAAAAACTTACTTTCATGAATTCTTTCGAGATCAGACGCAGAGTTTAAGCAACTCCGCGCCTTCGACCACTTGGTCGCCAGGCGAATACAAAAGCTCGCCGACCACACCGTCAATGGGGGCGGCAATGCTGTGTTCCATTTTCATGGCCTCGAGCACGGCCAGCGTCTGGCCCTTGGTCACGGCATCGCCCACTTGCACCGCAAAACTAAGCAACTTGCCCGGCATCGGCGCACTCAGTCGGCCGGACTCGGCATGATGTTCGCCGGCATGGGCCAAGGCATCGACCAACCTAATTTGACTCGCGCCCGCAGCGGCGAACACATGGAAAACTTCGTCTTGACGGTAAACATCGACCCGCTCGCTGTGGCCGGCAAATTGCAGCTGCAACGTAGGGCCGTCACTGGTCCAACTCAAGCCCGCGCTGTCGCCCCCTATCGTCAGCATGAGCGCGCCTTGCGGCCCATAACGCAGCCAAGCACGCTGCACTTGCGACTGGAACTCAAAATCAAAATGCCGCTGATGCGCACCATTCGAGCGCCAGCCGTCCCTTCGTTCCCAAGGATCGAACCAGTGCTCGGCATGGCTCTGCTCGAGCGCTTGCTCTTGCCGCAAAACGAACGCCAGGGCCGCAGCGACCACCAGCGACAGCCCGAGCCGCTGCTGCGCAAACACATGATCCTGCTCGCGCGGAATCAGGCCAGTATCCAGATCGGCCTGCACAAACGATCGACTTTGCAGCACATGGCGCAAGAACTGGATGTTGTTGTTCAGCCCCAGCACATGGGTTTGCGCCAGTGCCGCATCGAGCCGCTCCAACGCGTCTTGTCGGGTCGCACCGTGCACGATCAGTTTGGCCAACATCGGGTCATAAAATGGCGTGATGTCGTCTCCTTGGCGCACGCCCGAATCGACCCGGACGCTGCCAAGCCCCCACTGAAAACTGCTGCATTCAGGCAACACCAGCAGCTGTAAATTGCCAGTCGCAGGCAAGAAATTGTTGTCCGGGTTCTCCGCACAAATCCGCGCCTCGATCGCATGACCGTTGATTTGCAGCTGGTCTTGGCGCAGGGGCAAGATCTCACCCGCTGCAACTCTCAGCTGCCACTCCACCAGATCGAGCCCGGTGATCGCCTCCGTCACCGGGTGTTCAACCTGCAACCGGGTATTCATTTCCATGAAGAAGAACTGATCTTGCTCCACAATGAACTCGACTGTCCCCGCACCCACATAGTTCACGGCGCGGGCCGCAGCGAGTGCCGCCGCCCCCATCTGGGCGCGCATCTGCAGCGTCATGCCCGGAGCCGGCGCTTCCTCCAAGATTTTCTGATGGCGCCGCTGCACCGAGCAATCACGCTCGAATAAATGGACATAGTTGCCATGGTTGTCGGCAAACACCTGGATTTCAATATGACGCGGGCGCTGCAAGTATTTTTCAATCAGTACCGCTTCATCGCCGAAACTACTGAGCGCTTCGCGCTGGCAACTCTGCAGCGCCGAGGCGAAATCACCCGCTTGTTCGACCACCCGCATACCCTTGCCACCACCGCCGGCACTGGCTTTGATCAGTACCGGGTAGCCAAGTCCATCGGCCTCGCGTTGCAGTCGCTCTGAGGTTTGGTCTTCGCCGTGGTAACCCGGCACCAGCGGAACGGCTGCTTGCGCCATCAACTGCTTGGCTTGTGCTTTGCCGCCCATGGCCTGAATGGCTGAAGGGCTGGGGCCGATAAACACCAGGCCCGCGTCAGCGCAGGCTTGGGCAAATTGTGCGTTCTCACTCAAGAAACCATAGCCCGGATGAATCGCCTGAGCACCGCTGGCTTGCGCCGCCGCGATGATGCGATCCCAGCGCAGATAACTGTCTTGCGGCGCATTGCCCCCGATGCGGATCGCCTCATCACAGGCGCTCACGTGTTTGGACTGGGCATCAGCGTCGGAATAAACCGCCACGCTCCGGATTCCCATGCGCTTGGCTGTCGCAGCCACCCGACAGGCAATTTCACCCCGGTTGGCAATCAGGATTTTCTGGAACATCACGACAACCAGTTGGGCTGGCGTTTTTGCAGGAAAGATTGCACGCCTTCACGGCCATCCTGACTGGCGCGGCTCTGGGCAATATGGGCCACGGTGCTGGCGATCAACTCGGGCGTGATGCCGCGCCCAGCGACCTCGTGCACCAATTGCTTGGCCGAGCGAACTGCATTCGGACTGGCAGCCAGCAAGGCCGCCATCAGCTCGGCCACTTTGGCATCCAGTGCGTCAAGCGTTACCACTTCATGCAGCAGCCCCAGGCGCAAAGCCTGCTCGGCGCTGAAGCGCTCGGCCGTCAAGAAATAACGCTGCGCCGCACGCGCACCCATGGCCTGAATCAGATACGGGCTGATGGTGGCCGGTATCAACCCCAGCTTGACTTCACTCAAACAAAAACTGGCGCTGTCCACGCTCACCGCCATGTCACAAGCGGCGACCAAACCCATGCCACCAGCGAACACATCGCCTTGAATCCGGGCTATGGTTGGCTTGGAACAACGGTGGATCACGCGCAGCATCTCAGCCATGGTCGCTGCATCAGCCAGATTTTCTTGCTCCGAATAATCAGCCATGCGCCGCATCCAGTTCAGGTCAGCGCCAGCGCAAAAAGCTTTTCCTTGCGCGGCCAAAACAATGACGCGAACTTGCGGGTCATCTGACAAAACGGTGAACGCCTGTGTCAAACCCGCAATGACGGATTCGTTGAAAGCGTTACGAACCTCGGGACGGTTCAGCCAGACCTCGGCGACTTGCGGCGTCGGTCTGCGTATTTCAATGGGGGTAGGGCTATCGATTTGCATTGGGGTCTACATCCTGAACACACCAAATCGAGTCTCGGGAATCGCTTGATTCATGGCGGCCGACAAACCCAGCGCCAGCACGCGACGCGTGTCTGCGGGGTCGATCACGCCATCATCCCAGAGCCGGGCGCTGGCGTAATAAGGATGGGACTGATGATTGAACTGATCGAGCACCGGCTGCTTGAACGCTGCTTCTTCCTCGGCGCTCCAAGTTCCGCCACGCGCTTCGATGCCATCACGTTTGACCGTGGCGAGCACGCCGGCGGCCTGTTCGCCTCCCATCACGCAAATCCTGGCGTTGGGCCACATCCACAACAAGCGCGGCGAGTAGGCTCGGCCGCACATGCCGTAATTGCCGGCACCGTAACTGCCGCCAATGATGACGGTGAACTTCGGCACTGAAGCGGTAGCTACGGCGGTCACCAGCTTGGCGCCATGGCGGGCGATACCTTCATTTTCATATTTTCGTCCGACCATAAAGCCCGTGATGTTCTGCAAAAACACCAGTGGCACTTTGCGCTGGCAACACAGTTCGATGAAATGCGCGCCTTTTTGTGCCGATTCAGAAAACAAGATGCCGTTGTTGGCAACAATGCCCACTGGCATGCCTTCGATATGGGCAAAACCACAAACCAGGGTGGTGCCATACAGCGCCTTGAATTCAGCGAAGTCGCTGGCGTCCACGATACGCGCAATGATGTCGTGCACATCGTAGGACTTGCGGGTGTCGGCTGGCACCACGCCATACAACTCTTGCGCCGCAAAAACAGGCGGCACTGCCGGGCGCAGCAACTGCTGACTCGTTTTGCGCCGGTTCAGATTCGCAACGGCCTGGCGTGCCAACGCCAGGGCATGGGCGTCGTTTTCTGCCAGGTGGTCGGCCACGCCCGAAAGCCGGGTATGAACTTCAGCACCACCGAGATCCTCGCTTGAGACGATTTCGCCAGTCGCGGCTTTCACCAGCGGAGGGCCGCCCAAGAAAATGGTTCCCTGGTTCTTCACAATGATGGCTTCATCGCTCATGGCCGGCACATAAGCGCCGCCTGCTGTGCACGAGCCCATGACCACGGCAATTTGCGTCACGCCCTGCGCACTCATCTGCGCTTGGTTGTAAAAAATTCGACCAAAATGATCACGATCAGGAAACACTTCGTCCTGATTGGGCAAGTTCGCACCACCCGAGTCGACCAAGTAAATGCAAGGCAGGTTGTTTTGCTGCGCGACTTCCTGCGCTCGCAAATGTTTCTTCACCGTCATTGGGTAATAGGTTCCGCCTTTGACCGTTGCGTCATTGCAAACCACTAGGCAGTCGACACCGCTGATGCGACCAATGCCGGCAATCAGACCGGCACACGGGGCATCGCCCCGGTACATGCCATGGGCGGCCAGCGGCGAAAGCTCCAGAAAAGGCGTTCCCGGGTCAAGTAACAAATTAATGCGCTCGCGCGGCAGCAGCTTGCCCCGGGCCAGATGTTTGGCTCGTGCGGCTTCGCCACCGCCGGCTGCGGCCTGGCTGATTTGCTGATTCAAGTCATCGACCAGCGCGGTCATGGCCTGGCTATTGGCCAAAAAATCGGCCGAACGCGGATTGAGTTGGGATTGCAGAACGGCCATTAACTTTTCCTGGCTTTGCGTTGCTCCAATGTCTCCACCGGACCCCCTTGTTTGACCCATTCGGTGTAGCCACCATCGATATGGGCCACATTGGTCATTCCCATGTCCTGCAGTGTTTTGGCAGCCAAGGCACTGCGCCAGCCTGCGCCGCAAAACAGCACGAACTCCTTGCTTTCGTCGGCCCACATCGGTTTGAAATAAGGCGACTCGGGGTCAACCCAAAACTCCAGCATGCAACGCGGCGCATGAACACTGTCAACCACCGTGCCGCCACTGAGTTCACGCACATCCCGAATGTCAATGATTTGCAGATTCGGGTCGCCTTGTCGCGCCAGGATTTGCCCCACGCTGTAAGTCTTCACCTCAGCATAAGCTTCATCAACCAGCGCTCGGAATCCCTTGGTAATCGGCATGAACTTCTCCTGCTTTTTTATTGATCGGCCTGAACATTACACATCGAGAACATACACCTGGGCGTTGAGGCGATCAGCATGGCTGCAACCGGCCAAAGCCTGGTCCCACTGCGGCATATTGGCGGTGCTCGAAGGCACAAGCCCCTGGGTCATCACCGGCACCTCCTCCGAGGACGAATCAAAATCTGCCACCAAAACGCGTTGCGCGGTAAACAGCATGGCCGTGCTGGCACCATCGAGATCGATGATGACGAGGTATTTGGCTTTTTCTTGCATGACTTGATTCCTCTGAAAAATTGATGCGCCGCGGGATGCGCCTATGACTTGATCGTCTCGTCTATCCAGGCTCAAAGCTTACGGTTTTTTGCGTTCCAGTGCCGCTCCAGATTAAATACCAGGGCCGGACTGAAATGACAATAAGCCTGATCCAAAGCGTAAGCGGCAAAGTAACGACGAAACAGATCCAACGGCTCCTGAACCACCCGCAATGCACGCCGATTCGCCGCTGCGCTAACCAGGCCCGAGCCCGTGAAGTTGTCCACCACGCGTTCAATTGCTTGCTCCATCTCGACTGGATCAACAATCTCATCGCAGATCAAGCGCCCCTCTGGCGTGTCGCAATCGAGTCTGCGCTCCAGCATGATGGCCTGGCGCGCCAACCGATTACCAATGAAACGTGGCAGCCGCATATTGGCCGCACCCGGAATAATCCCTTCTTTGCGCGCTGGCAAACTCAAAAAAGCACCACGCTCGGCCAACACGTAGTCCATGGTCAGCAGGTACTGGCAATGCCCGCCAATAGCAAATTGCTCGACCACCGCCATCCAGGGCTTTTCCCGGGTTTGACCATTCACGTCATCGGGCAGCTGATCATGAGAAGCCAAGCCTCGGAAAATTTTATTCACAATTCCAAGATCACGCTGCAAATACCAAACGAAAGGAATTTTCCCGTGGTAAAGGTGCGTCAGGTTGATGCCGCTGCCCAGCATGCGCTTGCCATCGTATTTCCCCCCCTGAACCACATCGCCTCGCAGCACGCAAAATTGGCTTTGCGGCTCCAGAATCGCCAGATCGACTGCCGTTTCGGCTGCGTCCAGCGTGCTGTTGTCCTCGGCATTGAGGTGCCGCGGATTTTTCTGAACTACATGGCAAGCCCGTCCTCGGCGAAAAACTTCTGCCGCTCCCAGATCGAGATAGTCTGATTTTTCAAAGTGCGCGAGTTGCTCGATGGATTCGGGTCGGGGCAACAGCATCGCGTGGCACAGGTGCATTCCAGCGCTCGGTTGGGCCAGCACTTTGGAGATGAAAATTCCCTGATCAATTTCATGACCCTCTTTGTCGCGCTGCATGCGCTGCGCTTCAGCGTTGAGCTGAACGGGATTGGGTGTCAACCCAGGGACCAGCAACGCGGCCTCATGAACCAGGCGCTCAACCCGGACATGGCGGCTACCACCCCCCGTCAATCTCTCGTAAACCGTCGTCACATGGGCATCTAGGAAACGCATCCGCGTTTGACGCGCGACCTGGTTAATATGTTGGGCCGCCAGCTCTTGCGCCGAACTGCGCTGTGGCTTGTCTGGCAGGCTCGCCAACAAGTCTGAGCAGCCCTGCCAGAACCGCGCATAAGTCCCACAGTCGCTGGCGAAATCGCTGCTGGTCAGCGGAATCGACACTTGCCAGGCCTGGGCCACAGGGCCAGGGATTTGGGCCTGCTGCAGGCAGAAGAGGTCTTGAGAAAACGCTTGCTCTGGCAACTTCTGCTCCTGGTTCTATTCGACTTTCGACCGCTTATCGATCACGCGCACGGCCTTGCCCTGGGAGCGCTGCAGGGTTTGGGGCTCCATCACTTCAACTCGTGTGCTCACCCCTATCAGTCCTTTGATTTGACGCTCGACCGCTTGACCGAGCGCCCGGCGCTCGGCCTCCTGCAATGGGGTCGCCAGATCGGCTCGGCGCTCTACCAGTACATCGAGTTGGTCCATGTGGGAATCGCGTCGAACTTCAAGCTGGTAATGCGCCGACAAACTGGCCTGCTGCACGATGATTTCTTCAATTTGTGACGGGAAAACATTGACGCCTCGGATGATGAGCATATCGTCAGTACGACCGCTGACGCGGGCCATACGCCGCATGGGTCGAGCCGTACCGGGCAACAAATGGGTGCGGTCGCGGGTTCGGTAACGAATGACCGGCATGCCCACTTTAGTCAGTGAGGTCAAAACCAATTCTCCGGTCTCACCCTCGGGCAGTACGGCACCAGTTTGCGGATCAATGATTTCGGGATAAAAATGATCTTCCCAAATCGTCAGTCCGTCGTGCGTTTCAAGACACTCTGCCGCAACGCCCGGTCCAATCACTTCAGATAAGCCGTAGAGGTCGAGGGCCTTGATGCCAAAACGACGCTCGAGTTCAGCTTGCAAACTCGCTGACCAGGGTTCGGCTCCAAAAATACCGATCCGGGGCGATGATTTGGCCGGATCGATTCCTTGCCGCTCGAATTCATCAGCAATCACCAGCAAATACGATGGTGTACTCATGATGACGCCGGGTTTGAAGTCGCAGATCAGCTTGACTTGTCGCTCGGTCATCCCGCCTCCAGCGGGAATCACAGTCGCTCCCAAAGCTTCCGCGCCGTAGTGGGCGCCCAACCCGCCGGTAAACAAACCATAACCGTAAGCAATTTGTACCAGGTCGCTGGAGCGAACGCCCGACGCCCGCAGTGAGCGCGCCATCACCCCGGCCCACATGGCAATGTCTTCCCGGGTGTAGCCCACCACCGTGGGTTGACCGGTGGTGCCGCTTGATGCGTGAACCCGAACAATTTCCTGCATAGTCGTGGCAAACATGCCGAACGGGTAGTGCAGGCGCAAATCATTCTTCGTCGTGAATGGGAACTGCTTCAAGTCTGCGAGCTGCTTCAGGTCTCGAGGATGGACTTGTAAGGCATCAAATGCCTGCCGATAGTGCGGGACATTCTGATAAGCATGATCCAAACTCCAACCCAATCGCTCGAGCTGCAAAGCCCTCAGCTCATCAACCCCGGCTTTTTCAATCGGTTCAAGTTGGTCCATGCAAGCCATGCTATTGGCCTGCGTTGCTTAGAGCAACTCGAGGGCCACGGCAGTACCTTCGCCGCCGCCAATGCACAAAGCAGCCACGCCTTTTTTCAGGCCACGTGCGCGCAAGGCATACATCAGGGTGACCATGATGCGGGCTCCGCTGGCGCCGATCGGGTGACCCAGGGCGCAAGCGCCACCATTGACATTGACGATGTCATGACTGAGCTTGAGCTCGGCCATCAATGCCATCGGCACCACGGCAAAAGCCTCGTTGACTTCCCACAGGTCCACGTCCTGGGCCGACCAGCCGGCCTTGGCCAGAACTTTTTGTGCAGCACCCACCGGCGCCGTGGTGAACCATTCGGGTTCGTGTGCGTGCATGGCGTGGGCTTTGATGCGTGCCAGCGGCGTCAAGCCCAGCTTATTGGCCGTTGACGAGCGCATCATCACCAAGGCCGCCGCGCCATCGTTGATCGATGAGCTGCTGGCGGCAGTGATGGTTCCATCTTTCTTGAAAGCAGGGCGTAGCGTGGCAATCTTGTCGAGCTTGGCCTTGGTCGGCCCTTCATCAATCGAAATTTGCGTTTCACCAGCGCGGCTCTTGACCGTGACCGGCGCGATCTCGAGCGCGAATTCGCCGCTTTGGCTGGCGCGCTGGGCCCGCTGCACGCTGGTGATGGCGAACTGGTCTTGGACCTCGCGGCCAAAACTGTATTTGGCCGCACAGTCTTCGCCAAAAGTCCCCATGGAGCGGCCGGGCTCATAAGCGTCTTCTAGGCCGTCGATCATCATGTGGTCCAGGATCCGGTCGTGACCCATGCGGTAACCGGCGCGCGCTTTGGGCAGCAGATAAGGCGCATTGGTCATGCTCTCCATGCCACCAGCGACCATCACGTCGTGACTTCCCGCCAGCAGCATGTCGTGCGCGAACATCGCCGCTTTCATGCCGGAGCCACACATTTTCGACAACGTCACCGCACCGGCGCTCTTGGGCAGACCAGCTTTGAAAGCAGCTTGGCGCGCTGGCGCCTGACCTTGACCGGCCATCAGGCAGTTGCCCATCAACACCTCACTCACCAAGTCACCCGCCACACCTGAGCGCTGCAGCGCGGCCCGGATCGCAACGCCACCGAGGTCATGCGCCGACAAGGATGAAAAATCGCCCTGGAATGCGCCCTGAGGGGTGCGGGCTGCGCCTACGATGACGATGGGGTCAGACATGTATTACTCCAGTTGAAATTGTTTACGTCGCTATTTTGCCAAAGCCGTGAGATCAATCGCTTTGCCCATGGCCAAATAACCCAGGCGATTCGGGTGTAGTTTGTCGCCCGGGCCACCGACTGTGTTGTCAGGCACAAATTCGGAGCGCATGGCGCCGCTTTGAGGGTCGGACACCACGTGGTCGAAATCAACAAAGCCGTCGAACAAGTCCGAGCTGCGGATGAAGTCATTGAGTTGGCAGCGTTTTTCGTCCTGCTCTTGAGAGCCATGGGCTTCTTGATCCGAACCCAGAGCGGAAACCAGCATTGCGCCAATCAGCTTCACACCCGCAATGCCATCGCGCAGGATCGCCACCCCGTCACGCAAGCCTTGTGCGACTTCCTCGAAACTAGCATTGCCATTGCGGCTGAAATCGTTGGTTCCTTCGAGCCAAATCACCACCCGTACACCCGACAGCGACAAAACATCGCGCGCCAGTCGCGACAAGGCCGAGGGGCCGCCGGGAAACGGTGTTGCCGGATCGTATTGCGCTGGGCCCAGCACCTGATTACCACCAATTCCGGCATTGACGACCCCAATCCGATTGCCGTGAACAGCCCTTAAGCGCCGTCCCAACACATCGGGCCAACGGTCATCGCCATTCAGCGTCGAGCCTGTCCCGTCACTGATCGAATCGCCAAAAGCCACCACGGCGTACGCTTGTGCATCACATCGCATGTCCAAGGCATCGAGAAAAAACCAAGATGTCGTGGCAAATGGAAATGCGCTTTCGCTCTCTTCATGCCCTTGGGCTCCTGCGCCCGGCCAGCTGACATACGAAGTCTGCAACGCCTTGGCGTGCCAGGTCATAGCCCCACTCTGCCCTAGCACATGAAAACTCACTGCGAGCTTGCGCCCGGCCAACTCGCTGGCACTTTCATCCACAACAAAAGGCAGGGCGACTGCATCGCTCCAGGCCGATTGGCCCGGCGCCAGCGTGAGTTGCGGATCGCCGCCGAAACTAACCAGTCGATTGGTCGAAGCGCTCAGCTCCGCCCCAGAACTCTGCAAGCCGATATGCACACCGGCAAAGGTCACAGCCTGGCTGCCCAGCGCGTTGGAGAGCCGGATTCGGGTCTCGCGCGCCCACAGCGTGGGCCGAACAATCAGCCTAAAAGACTGGTCGCGGGCCCCGGTCTGGGGCTGCGGGAAGACCCGACTGAGATCGGGTTGCGCCGATGCGTTGCCAACCGGATAGGGGCCTTGAACCGAGGCCGCCCAACTCGTGACCCAGTGCTGACCGGATGCAGGCGAGTCACTCAAGTTGACTCACCGCATCACGCTTTATTGATCGGAATATAGATTTCTCCACCGGTTCGCTTGAACTCTTCCGACATGCTTTCCATGCCGGCACTCAAGGCCTGCTCTTCGCTGACGCCCAGGTTTTTCGCGTATTCGCGCACTTCCTGGGTGATCTTCATGGAGCAGAACTTGGGGCCGCACATGGAGCAGAAATGCGCCACTTTGGCACCATCAGCAGGCAGGGTTTCGTCATGGAAATTGCGCGCCGTGTCGGGGTCAAGACTCAGGTTGAACTGGTCCATCCAACGGAACTCGAAGCGCGCTTTGGACAGCGCGTCATCACGCGCCCGCACGCCCGGGTGACCCTTGGCCACATCGGCCACGTGGGCGGCGATTTTGTAAGTGATGATGCCGACCTTCACGTCTTCGCGATCCGGCAGGCCCAGGTGCTCCTTGGGCGTGACGTAGCACAGCATGGCCGTGCCGAACCAGCCAATCATGGCCGCGCCGATGCCGCTGGTGATGTGGTCATAGCCGGGGGCGATGTCCGTGGTCAAGGGGCCAAGCGTATAAAACGGCGCTTCGTGGCAGTGCTTGAGTTGCTCAGTCATGTTCTCTTGCACCATGTGCATAGGAACGTGGCCGGGGCCTTCGATCATGACCTGAACGTCTTGTTCCCAAGCCTTCTTCGTCAATTCACCCAAGGTGCGCAGCTCGGCGAACTGGGCTTCGTCGTTGGCATCGGCGCCAGAACCCGGGCGCAGGCCGTCGCCCAGCGAGTAGCTGACGTCGTAGGCTTTCAAAATCTCAGTCATTTCATCAAAGTGGGTGTAGATGAAATTTTCTTGGTGGTGGGCAATGCACCACTTGGCCATGATGGAGCCGCCGCGCGAGACGATGCCGGTGACGCGGTCGGCCGTCAGATGAATAAAGGGAAGCCGCACGCCGGCGTGCACGGTGAAATAGTCCACCCCCTGCTCGGCCTGCTCGATCAGCGTGTCGCGGAAGATTTCCCAGGTCAGGTCTTCGGCCACGCCACCGACTTTTTCCAGCGCCTGGTAAATCGGGACGGTACCAATGGGAACCGGCGAGTTGCGCAAAATCCAGTCGCGCGTGGTGTGGATGTTTTTTCCGGTGGACAAGTCCATCACGGTGTCTGCGCCCCAACGTATCGACCACACCAGCTTTTCGACTTCTTCTTCAATGCTGGAAGTGACGGCTGAATTACCGATATTGGCATTGATCTTGACCAAAAAATTGCGGCCAATCGCCATCGGCTCGACTTCAGGGTGGTTGATGTTAAGCGGAATGATGGCGCGGCCACGGGCCACTTCGTCGCGCACGAACTCGGGCGTCATGACGCGCGGGATGCTGGCACCAAAGCTGTTGCCCGCCAGGCGCTTTTCACGCGCCGCGTTGCCCAGGTACTGCTCCATCCAGGCTTGTTTCTGGTTCTCGCGGATGGCCACATATTCCATCTCGGGGGTGATGATGCCGCGGCGTGCATAGTGCATTTGCGACACATTGGCGCCAGCCTTGGCCCGGCGCGGCGTGCGCTGCAAGCCAGCGGCTTGGGCACGCAAAGCGGCCAGGGCGTCGGATTCGCCGTTTTTCAATCCGTCGTCCAACGCAAAAGGTTTGCGTCCCGCGTAAGACTCGGTGTCGCCGCGCGAGGCGATCCAGCTCTCACGCACCGTGGGCAGACCTTGGCGCACATCGATTTGGGCTTGGGGGTCGGTATAAGGACCTGAGGTGTCATAGACCAGCACGGCTTCACCATTGCTTTGCATGATCTCGCGCATCGGCACTTGCACGCCGGGCAAGCTGCCGGGGATATAGATTTTTTTCGACGCGGGCAGCGGCTCACGCGTGAGGCTGATGAATTGGGCTAATTTGTCGGGTGCGTTCATCGCGAGGACTCCTTGGTAAATACAAAGCCCAGAGCGGTCAAGCGGTTGACCCCTTATCGGCGGGCGGACCACTGGCACTTCTTACGCCGGTGTCAACCGGATCAAGTTCGCGGGTTTGAATCCATCTCAGCGCCTTGACAGCGCACCCCGGGCAGAAGTCGAGTGTAAGCCAATCCTGATTTGGGGTTGTTCCACCCTCGCCGCAGGCCGCCCTTGCTCGATGCCCGCCCCAAATGCCTGGCCGTACTTAAGTTCGAATTCCCCTGTGCTATCGCTGATGCGATTGGGGTAAATAGCTCCGTGACGCCTCCGGCCTGCGGCCTCCCCCTTGATTTCACTGCGCCACTCACCCCAATCACATCTTCAGGAATTGTCTCTAACTTGGATCAGCATGACACTTTCGACTGCTTTTTGAGAATTGCCCGAACCGCCCGCCTTGCCAACGCCTTCGCACGCAAAGGAGTTTTGCAATTTCACGCCAGCACCGCGCGCTAGGCGGGCGGCGTGGCTGTCCTTCTCCGGCTCAGCTCGCGGACAACTGCTTCTGACACGCCAGCGATTTTTCGTCAACGACGTTGTTGGCATTCTGAATCAGTGGCAACCGCAAATCGAGCCTGCGCCCGCCAACCCCACCACCCACCTCGAAGCGTCACGGCGCACTGGGTTTCGGACTTCATTTCGAAGAACCAACATTGCCAGCTGGGACGATGGTGCGGGTGTCCGGGCGCAGGCCCGATTCGCGGTTGCCACGCAGCTCGTGCGCCAGCCTCAGCGTTAACTCAGCAACGATCGAACGAAACACTAGCCGCCCGCGAGCCTGGGCCGGAGAACGGGCACCCAATCCACCGGCCTCCGCCAACACCTTTGCGCGCAAAGGAATTTATGCAGTTTCACGCCAGCACCGCGCGCTAGGCGGGCGGCGTGGCTGTCCTTCTCCGGCTCAGCTCGCGGACAACTGCTTCTGACACGCCAGCGATTTTTCGTCAACCCAGTTACATAAGTTGAAGCTTTGTGGCAACCGCGAATGGAGCCTGCGCCTGCCAGCCCCACCACCCACCTCGAAGCAACGCAGAGCACGGGGTTTCGGACTGCATTTCGAACAACCAACATGTCAGATGGGTCGGCGGTGCGGGTGTCCGGGCGCAGGCCCGATTCGCGGTTGCCACGCAGCTCGTGCGCCAGCCTCAGCGTAAACGCCAAGATCGTTAACTTAACCGACAGCCGCCCGCGAGCCTGGGCTAGAGAACGGGCACCCAATCCACCGGCCTTGCCAACACCTACGCGCGCAAAGGGATTTATGCGGCTTCACGTCATCCAAAACGTGTCGTCAGATTCAAACGATCAATCGCTGTGAGCAGCCACCACACTGTCGAGCGCTATCTGGTAATGCGCCTCAATCGAATCAGGGTCGGAAATGGCCATTTTCAGGTCCTGCAACAAACCATCGTGCACACCATAAACCCAACCGTGGATGCTGACCTGTTGGCCTTTGGCCCAAGCGTCCACCATCACCGTGCTGACACAGACATTGACCACTTGTTCAATCACGTTGAGCTCACACAGCGCGTGCAATCGTTTTTCTGGCGGCAAACGGTCCAGCAAATGCCAATGCCGATCGCGCACATCCTGGACATGCCGGATCCAGTTGTCGGCCAGCCCAATACGCGTGCCTTCGAGCGCAGCCTGCACCCCTGAGCAGCCGTAATGGCCGCACACAATCACGTGCTCCACTTTGAGTCGCTCCACGGCGAACTGAATGGTCGACAAGGCATTGAGATCGGAATGCACCACCACATTGGCCACGTTGCGGTGCACAAACACCTCG
>JBAQTC010000041.1:0-49878 GCA_049296795.1 Burkholderiaceae bacterium | reverse complement strand
TGTTCTTGACATAGTCAGCGTGGCCAGGGCAGTCCACGTGGGCGTAGTGGCGGTTGGCGGTTTCGTATTCGACGTGGGCCGTATTGATGGTAATACCGCGCGCTTTTTCTTCCGGAGCGGCGTCAATTTGGTCGTAGGCCTTGGCCTGGCCACCAAACTTGGCTGCCAAAACGGTCGTGATGGCCGCCGTCAAAGTGGTCTTGCCGTGGTCAACGTGCCCAATAGTGCCCACGTTGACGTGGGGCTTGGTACGTGCAAATTTTTCTTTTCCCATTTTTCATTTCTCCAGAAGATACGAAAAGTCAGTGCCAAACAACAAAATGCAATGCCGACCGATGTCGGCAACGCCAAACTTGGTGCCCATTGCGGGAATCGGACCCGCGACCTCTCCCTTACCAAGGGAGTGCTCTACCACTGAGCCAAATGGGCATTACCACTCATACCAACAACAAATCGACGCATGGAGCGGGAGACGGGAATCGAACCCGCGTCATTAGCTTGGAAGGCTAGGGTTCTACCATTGAACTACTCCCGCATTGAGGCCGATTTAACAACCTTCAGTGCGACATCCAGACACACGCCGCTTCAACCTACTTGTCAATTCATCACTGGTGGAGAGGGCTGGATTCGAACCAGCGTACTCGTAAGAGGGCAGATTTACAGTCTGCTGCCATTAACCACTCGGCCACCTCTCCTTAGTGAACCGCAGATTATGCCATGGAAATAAGTCAGCGGCGCTCGCAGCCGGACTTCCCCGGCCTACCAAAGAATGGGAGCAGCGTTATGCGCTTGTAAAAAATCATTGGCCTGGCTGAAGTGGGCACAAGCCCGAAACGGCTTGGGCGGTCGCAATGCCGACAAGGGCGAGGGGTGATTAGCGCTGAGCGTTAAACGCGGTCCACCCGCTTGCGCCTGACTCACCCAGGCCCCGGCCAGCGTTTGGGCGTGAGCACCCCACAACATAAAAACCACCGGCTGGGCCGAACCCTGAACCACACGAACAATGGCCCGGGTCAGCGCCTCCCAACCCCGCCCAGAGTGGCTGGCAGCCTGCCCTTGCTCCACCGTCAAGCAGCTATTGAGCAGGAGCACACCCTGTTCAGCCCAACGCAGCAAGGAGCCGTGCTGCGGCATGGGCTGCGCCAAATCACGCCCCACTTCCTTCAAGATATTGCTCAGCGAGGGCGGGAATCTCACGCCTGGGGCAACCGAAAAAGCCATTCCCTCGGCCTGACCCGGCCCGTGGTAGGGGTCTTGCCCCAGAATCAGCACCCGAACCTGGGCCAAGGGGGTGAGCTCCAGTGCGCGCAAGGGATGCGGCGGGAACACCGTGGCTCCGTCGGCCAGCCGCTGACGCATAAAAATCTCAAGTTGGAGGGCCGATGGACTAGCCAGAAATTCATCGATCAGAGGCTGCCAATCAGCCGCCACCGCCCAGTCTTGCGGCGCCCAGCGCTGCAGGCAGGGTGCTGGGGTCTGCCCCCCGGTATCAAATAGCGGCAGGGTCACTCGCCAAACAGGGCGGCCAACGCCAAGCCGGGGTCGGGCGCCCGCATGAAGGCCTCGCCCACCAGAAAAGCATTGACGCCTGCCGAACCCATGGTCAACACATCCTCTCGGGTCAAAATACCACTCTCGGTAACCAGTAAACGATCTGGCGGCACTTGTTTGCGCAAGGCCAGCGTTGTCCCCAACGACACCTCGAAAGTACGCAAATTCCGATTATTGACACCCAGCAAGGGCGTTTTGAGTCGCACAGCGCGCTCCAACTCGGCCTCATCATGAACCTCGACCAACACCGCCATATCTAGACTGGTCGCAATCGCTTCGAAGTCAGCCATCTGGGCGTCATCCAAGCAAGCTGCAATCAACAAGATACAGTCCGCTCCCATGGCCCGTGACTCGTACACTTGGTAAGGGTCGACCATGAAATCCTTGCGCAATACAGGTAGCTGACAAGAAGCGCGGGCTTGTTTGAGGAAGTCTGGTTCGCCTTGAAAAAACTGCCTGTCGGTCAATACCGACAAACACGCAGCCCCATGCTCGGCGTAACTTTGCGCAATGTCAGCCGGAATGAAATTTTGCCGTAACACGCCTTTGGACGGACTGGCTTTTTTGATTTCGGCAATCACGGCGGGGCGAGCGGCAGCGATTTTTTTGCGCAGGGCGGCGACAAAATCTCGGGTCAAAATCCGGGATTCGGCATCGGCGCGCATTGCCTGAAAAGATTTCCGATTGAGTGAGAGCGCGATTTCTTCGCGTTTAACGGCGACAATTTTGTTCAGAATGTCAGACATGGTGGGTTTGGTGGTCGGTGGTGAGCTTACGCGTCAGGCTTCATACCAGCGCCTGGGTCAGGGCCGAGAATTCTGCCAGCTTGGCCTTGGCCGCACCCGATTCGATGACGGAGCGGGCCAGTGCAACGCCAGCTTGCACCGTGTCGGTCACATTGGCTGCATACAAAGCCACCCCCGCATTGAGCACCACAATGTTTTTGGCGGCGCCTGCCTGATTGTCGAGAACACCCAACAACATGGCGCTGGACTGCTCAGGCGTTTCGACCCGCAGCGCTCGCGTGCTGGTCATGCTCAGGCCAAAATCTTCCGGATGGATTTCATACTCGCTGATCTGACCGCCCTTGAGCTCGCCCACCAGCGTGGCCGCACCCAGACTGACTTCATCGAGCCCGTCGCGGCCAAATACGACCAAAGCATGTTCGGCGCCGAGTCGCTGCAAGGCGCGCACCTGGATGCCGACCAAATCTGAGTGGAACACACCCATCAAAATATTGGGGGCAGCTGCCGGATTGGTCAAGGGTCCCAGGATGTTGAACAGGGTCTTGATGCCCAGCTCCTTGCGAACCGGTGCCACATTTTTCATGGCGGGATGGTGGTTGGGGGCGAACATGAACCCGACTCCAACCTGCGCAATACAGCGGGCGATCGCGCTTGGTGACAAATTGATATGAACACCTAGCGCTTCCAGCACATCAGCGCTGCCGCTCTTGCTGCTGACGCTGCGCCCACCATGCTTGCTCACCCTGGCACCGGCTGCCGCCGCAACAAACATGGAGCAAGTGGAAATATTGAACGTGTGCGAGCCGTCGCCACCGGTTCCCACAATATCGACCAAATGGCTGCGCTCAGCCACTTCGACCTTGGTGGAAAACTCGCGCATCACTTGTGCTGCCGCTGTGATTTCCCCAATCGTCTCTTTCTTGACGCGCAAGCCAGTGATCAGCGCAGCCATCAGTACGGGCGACATCTTGCCACTCATGATAAGCCGCATCAGATGCAGCATTTCGTCATGAAATATCTCGCGATGCTCAATGACGCGTTGCAAGGCTTGTTGCGGGGTGATTTTGCTGTCTGTGCTCATGGGTCTGTCCCCCAATAATTAATCAGTTGGGGACAGGGCTAGCGCACTGCATGTCGCTGCGGTCTGTCCCCCAAGGCTTCAAAAAATTCTTCAGCAAGGCATGGCCATGCTCGGTCAGAATACTTTCGGGATGAAACTGGACGCCTTCGATGGCGAGCGTCCTGTGCTTCACGCCCATGATCTCGCCGTCGTCGGTCCAGGCCGTGATCTCCAGCTCGGGCGGGCAGCTGGCACGTTCAATCGACAAGGAGTGATAGCGATTCACCGTGAACTGGGCCGGCAAACCCGCAAACACACCCACTTGGGTGGTGGTGATGACACTGGTCTTGCCGTGCATCAGTTGTCGGGCGCGAATGATTTTTCCACCAAATGCAGCGCCGATGGCCTGATGCCCCAGACAAACCCCCAAAATTGGCAGTTTCCCTGCAAAGTGGCGAATTGCCGCGACCGAAATACCCGCCTGATCCGGCGCACAGGGTCCGGGCGATATCACCAGCCGGTCGAGCTGGCCCGCGTTCAGGCGCGCATCCAACTCGTCCAGCGTGACCTCATCGTTGCGAAACACCTCGACCACAGCGCCCAGCTCACCAAAGTATTGCACCAGGTTGTAAGTGAAGCTGTCGTAGTTGTCTATCATCAAGAGCTTCATTGCAAACCCTCCTCGACCAGCTCACTGGCCCGCAGCAAGGCTCGGGCCTTAGCCTCAGTTTCCTGCCATTCGAGTTCGGGCACAGAGTCAGCCACTACGCCAGCGGCGGCTTGCACGTAGAGCATGCCGTTCTTGATGATGCCGGTGCGAATGGCGATGGCCACATCCATGTCACCGGCATAGCTCAGATAACCACAAGCACCACCGTACAGTCCGCGCTTACTCGGCTCAAGTTGATCGATCAGCTCCATGGCATGAACCTTGGGTGCTCCGGTGAGCGTACCGGCCGGGAAAGTGGCTTTGAGCACATCCATCGCGCTCATTCCATCGAGCAGCATGCCCTCGACATTGCTCACGATATGCATCACGTGGCTGTAACGCTCAACGGCAAACGCCTCGGTCACTTTGACGCTGCCGGTCTTGGCAATTCGGCCAATGTCATTGCGCGCCAGATCAATCAGCATCACATGCTCTGCCCGTTCTTTCGGGTCGGCCAGCAACTCGATTTCGGCGGCCTTGTCCAGCTCGGGGGTCGCGCCACGGGGCCGGGTACCCGCCAGTGGACGGATGGTAACTTTCTGTCCTTCGGCGGTTCTTTCCTGGCGCACCAGAATTTCGGGTGATGCACCGACGACTTGGAACTCGCCGAAGTCGTAGTAATACATATAAGGCGAGGGGTTCAAGGTTCGCAACGAGCGGTACAGGCTCAAGGGTGACTCGGTATAGCGCTTGCTGATGCGCTGACCGACCTGAACTTGCATGAAATCGCCCGCCGCAATCAACTCTTTGGCGCGCTCCACCGCAGCAATGTAATCCGCCTTGGCAAACTCGCGTTGAACCGGCTGACTGGCCGAGGGCAAGACCTGCGGCGCGTTGACCGAAAATTTCAGCAACTCCTTGAGCTGCTGTAAACGTGCACTGGCTTGGGCGTAGGCGCTGGGTTGGGCCGGATCGGCATACACAATCAAAGACAGCTTGCCCGAGAGGTTATCGATCACAGCCAATTCTTCGCACTGCAACAACAAAATATCGGGGCAACCCAGGCTGTCGTTTGGGCAGCTCAACTGCAATTTCTTCTCGATATAGCGCACGGCGTCGTAACCGAAATAACCGGCCAGTCCCCCGCAAAACCGCGGCAGGTCCGCTCGCAACGCCACTTTGAAGCGCTGCTGGTAGCTGGCGATGAAGTCCAGCGGATTGTCATGCGAAGTCTCGACCACCTCCCCGTCGGTCACCACTTCGGTGCGGCAATCCGCGCCAAAACCTTGCGCCCGGATCAAAGTTCGGGCCGGCAAGCCGATGAAGCTGTAGCGACCAAATCGCTCACCCCCCACCACCGATTCGAGCAGGAATGAGTTTTCCCCGCCCGGTGCATGTGCCAACTTGAGGTAAAGCGACAACGGGGTTTCCAAGTCAGCAAATGCCTGCAGCATCAGCGGAATGCGGTTATAGCCTTGCTGAGCCAGACTTGTAAATTCGATTTCGTTCATCGCAAAAAGTGGGTTGATTCTAGAAGGATCACAACTCTGCCATCGAATCCATGTAGCCATCAGCTGGCACTGCGTGAATCGGCTGGCCGTGATTAAACCCGTAACTCACCAGCAGTACCGGACAACCCGCAGCACGTGCGGCTTGGGCATCGTTGCTGGAATCCCCCACCATCAGTGTGCGTCCGGGCTCACTGCCCAGAGCTTCGCAGGTTTTAAGCAATGGCAGGGGGTCGGGTTTTTTTCGGGCAAAGGAATCACCCCCGAAAATGAAGTCGAAATAACTGGACAAGTTCTTGTCTTGTAGCAGGGTCAGTGCAAATGCCGTGGGCTTGTTGGTCAGGCAGGCCAGTTTCAAGCCACCTTGGGCGAGCTGATCCAAACCTTCAATTACCCCGGGATAGACCTCGGCATGTTGGCCGTTGATACGCCGGTAATGCCCCTGGTAGCTGTCCCAGGCCTGCGGGTAAATCGCCTCCAGAGAACTGGCACTGGCCTCTGGCCGAGCCAGAGCCAAGGTGCTTTGGATCAGGTGTTCGGAACCCTTACCCACCAGATTCGCCACTAGCGCACGCTGGACTCGGGGCAGCGCAAGGTCGTCGAGCATGGCGTTGAGCGAAAAAACAAAATCGCCCAAGGTGTCGACCAAAGTGCCATCCAGATCAAGGATGGCCGCATCAAAATCAGCCTCCAAGCTAAATGGATTCATGCCGTAGGGCGCACTCACTGCGCAGCACCGGGACGCGTCAACTCCGCACGTAGGGAATCGATCACCGCCTTGTAGTTGGGCTTACCAAAAATCGCGCTGCCGGCCACAAAAGTATCGGCCCCGGCATCCGCCACACGGCGAATGTTGTCGGCCTTGATGCCGCCATCGACTTCGAGCCGAATGTCGCGCCCTGAAGATTCAATGCGTTTACGCACCGCCTCGGTTTTCCGCAGGGCCGAGTCAATAAAGCTCTGGCCGCCAAAGCCCGGGTTGACGCTCATGATCAGAATCAGATCCAAGTCATCAATGGCCCAGTCCAGCACGTCCAGCGGCTGAACCGGATTGAACACCAGCCCAGCTTGGCAGCCGCGGCTTTTGATGGCTTGGATGCTGCGGTGCACGTGGCCAGAAGCATCAGGATGAAAACTGATCAGATCAGCCCCGGCATCGGCAAAAGCTGCGGCCAGACTATCGACCGGCTGCACCATCAAGTGCACGTCAATCGGAATCGGTGTGCCGTCAGATTTTTTAGCGTGCGGCTTCAAGGCCTGGCAAATCATCGGGCCAAAACTGAGATTGGGAACGTAATGGTTGTCCATCACATCAAAATGAATCCAGTCGGCGCCCGCTTCAATCACGTTTTTCAACTCTTCGCCCAGACGTGCGAAGTCGGCGGACAAAATGGAAGGGGCGATGCGATAGGTCATGGTCAGATTTTAATCGCTCCGTTGGGGGCAGCGCCGCGCTTGGGTCTATCCCTCAATGTTTCAGGATAGCATTGGGGCATGGCCAAATATCAGTTTCATGTTGCAGTTCTGCCCCAGTTCCTGCCCGATCAATCCACACCGGAACAGGGGCTTTTTGTCTTCTCCTACACCATCACCATTACCAATGTCGGAGAAGTCGCGGCCCAGCTGGTTTCCCGCAGCTGGAGCGTGAACGACGCCAGGGGTCACAATGAAAAAATCAAGGGACTCGGGGTGGTGGGCCACCAACCTCTGCTCAAACCCGGCGAATCCTTTGAGTACACCAGCGGAACTCGCTTGCGCACCCCGACTGGGACCATGCACGGCAGCTTTTTCTGTGTAGCCGAAGACGGCGAAAAATTCGACACTGATATCCCCATGTTCGTACTCGACGCCCTGAGCTCCAGTGGCGGCGCGCACACTCTGCATTGAGAGGTCGCGTGATGCATCTGGGTGAATTTGACTTGATCGATCGCTTTTTCAAGCGGCCGGTCAAGCGCTCTGTGCTGGGCGTGGGCGACGATTGCGCCCTGCTGCAACTCCGTCCTGCAACCCAGATGGCTATCTCTTGCGACATGTTGGTCGAAGGTCGGCATTTTTTTTCTGATGTCAATCCAGCTCATCTGGGTCACAAAGCGCTGGCTGTCAATCTGAGCGACCTGGCCGCTTGCGGTGCGAAGCCACTGGCCTTCACCCTGGCCTTGGCTTTGCCACGCGCCGATCCGCTATGGCTGGCGCCTTTCTCCCAAGGATTGCTGGCGCTGGCGCTGGCCCATGACTGCGAGCTGATCGGGGGCGACACCACCCAGGGCCCCCTGAACATTTGCATCACCGTCTTTGGTGAAATCGACTTGATCGATGGCAAAAGTCAGGCCTTGCTGCGCAGCGGCGCCCAGGTCGGTGACGACATTTACGTCAGCGGAACGCTGGGCGACGCCCGGCTGGCGCTGGAATTGTTACGCGGCACGCTGCCGGCTTCAGTTAGCCTGTTGGAACAAGCTCGACCCCGACTCGAGCAGCCTACGCCCCGGGTCGCGCTGGGCCTGGCATTGCGCGCAGTGGCGAGCGCCGCCATCGATGTCAGTGATGGCTTGTTGGGCGATCTTGGACATATCCTGAAAGCGTCTGGTGTCGGCGCCTCAGTGCATAGCAAATTGGTGCAAGATCTGATGGCGAACCAGGGTGAGGGCGCTATCAGCCCCCAGCAGCGGCTGGAATTCGTGTTGGCCGGTGGTGACGATTACGAGCTGGTCTTCACCGCGGCCCCCGCGCGCCGTGCTGCGGTGCAAAGCGCAGCGCAATCAAGTCAAACGCCTGTGCACCGAATTGGTCACATTGAGAAAAGCGCTGGCTTGCGGCTGATCGACGCCCAGGGCAAGCAGATGCCATCACGCTTCACTTCTTTTGACCATTTCAAATCAAGCGCCAGCAGCAATGCCAACTAACACCAGCGCCAAACATACCACCGGGAATGCAGCTCCGCGCCCCGTCGCTGCCATGCTGTTGAGCCATCCTGCACACACAATTGCACTGGGATTTGGCTCAGGTTTGAGCCCCATCGCACCGGGGACGGTCGGTACGCTATGGGCCTGGCTGAGTTTTGTGCTGCTGCAACCCTGGCTGAGCCATTCGGGCTGGGCCTGGTTACTGGCCGTCTCTTTAGTGCTGGGCTGGTGGGCCTGCACGGTTACGGCGAGGAACATGCAAGTGCTCGACCCCGGCAGCATTGTTTGGGATGAGATTGTGGCTTTCTGGTTGGTGCTGTGGTTGGTCATGCCCACGGGCTGGCTGGGGCAATTGCTGGCGTTTGGTCTGTTTCGTTTTTTTGATGCTGTCAAGCCTGGCCCAGTGGGCTGGGCGGACCGCCTGTTTCACAACAACGCCACGGGCAGCGACCCCTGGGTCTGGTGCAAGGCCGGTTTTGCCATCATGCTCGACGACTTGGTGGCGGCTTTTTGCACCTTGCTATTGATTGCAGCTTGGGTTTGGTGGTGATGACTCCTATTTCTGAAACACAAGCGTTGACAAGCCAGCCATTGGTCAGGCGGCTGGCCGAGCTGCTGTTAAAAAAACACCTGTTGCTGGCGACGGCAGAGAGTTGTACTGGCGGACTCATCAGCGCGGCGTGTACTGATTTGGCGGGTTCTAGCGATTGGTTCGAGCGCGGTTTTATCAGCTACGCCAACGCCGCCAAAACTGAAATGCTAGGGGTTGACCCCGAATTGCTGGCCAACCATGGCGCAGTCAGTGAAGAAGTTGCACGTGCCATGGCGCTGGGCGCACTTTCGCGCTCTAGGGCTCAAGTCGCACTGGCAGTCACGGGTGTGGCCGGCCCGGGTGGCGCAAGCGTCTCCAAACCTGTGGGCATGGTCTGCTTTGGCTTTGCCGTTGCGGGCGAAGTCTTCAGTTCAACCCGCCACTTTGAAGGCGACCGCACAGCTGTTCGCGCCGCCAGCGTGCACTACGCATTGGAGGCCTTGCTTAGCCGACTGTGAGCTCTTGGATTTGAAGGTGGCCTGCTCATGTCGGGTCGTTATAATCTAGGGTTGATTGAAACGCCCAGAATTTTCGAGGATCCCATGAGCGACCACAGCCAAGATGAGGCCCACACCGGCCCCATCAAAAACCCAAAACAACTCTTACTCGCCGTCTTCTTCTCCTTTGTTATCCCCATCTTGGTGATCATCGGTTTGGTTTATTACGTGACGGCCGAGAACAAGCCCGCATCAGGTGCGGCGAATGCTGAAAAAGCGGTAGAAACCAGAATTCAGAAAATCGGCTCGGTTGAGATTCGTGATGCCAACCGCGAGCTCAAGTCTGGCGAACAGGTCTACCAAGCTCAGTGCACCACCTGCCACGCCACTGGCGTTGCTGGCGCACCCAAACTCGGGGATGCCGCAGCCTGGGGTGCACGCATCAAAACCGGTTACGACAAGCTGCTCACTTCAGCCCTTAAAGGCAAGGGCGCCATGGGCGCACAAGGCGGCGGCGATTTTGAGGAAATGGAAATCGGTCGTGCCGTGGTTTACATGGCCAACGCTTCGGGCGGTAAATTAGCCGAGCCGCAAAAAGCTGTAGCCCCCGCTGCTAAATAAGCAGGCCACACTCCCCACAAAGCCGGTCCTGACCGGCTTTTTTATGGCTTTCAGGGCAGCGCTTTTGGTCGCCTGACGTAGCCAAAACGCCGCGGCAAATCATGGGTCAGTAATTGCTGGGGCACCCATAAACCCGATTCAATCGCCTCAGCTGCCAAGCCCACATCCAGGCTGTGCACCAATCCGAATCCCAAATTGGTTTCCATATAGACCCGCCCCAACTCGTCGAGCACGCAGCGCTGGGCACGCGCGCTCACGCCGGTATGGGCCATCAGCGTGAAATCTGGATTCACCCGCCAGATCCAGGGGGTTGCCTCGAGCTCGACATAAACTTTTTGCGGACCATTCTGGAAAAACCAGCAACCGCCAGGCTCGACCTCGTAGTTACGCCCAATAAACTCCCGTAGTTTCTCGTGCTGCAGCAATTCCCCTTTGCTGCGCCGGTCCGTTGCCGCGAAAGGGCCGGCAGCTTGGGCTGCTTCGTCGCGCAAATACCAGTTACCACGCGCGTCGAGCCCTAGCCAGCCGTAACAAGATGGCACCTTGGGCCATTTGATCAAGGCCTGCTTGACGATGTCGTCCATAATTCGCCCGCCCCTAGGTTTTCAGGTCCTGGCCTGCGCTTCTGTGCCGCGCCAACCAGTCACCCACGGTATCGGGCAGGCTGCGTATATGACCTGGCGCTTGGCCTTGCGTAAAGCCAACATGCCCCCCCGCTTGCGGCTGCCACAGCGTCACACTGTCAGCCACGTCGGCGCGCACTGGCAGACTCCAGGCCGGAATGAATGGGTCGTTACAGGCGTTGACGGCCAGCGCGGGAATTCGAATCTGGCGCAAATGCGGCTTGGCCGATGCCCGTCTCCAATAGTCATCTGTCCCCTTGAAGCCATGAACCGGTGCGGTGAAAACATTGTCGAATTCATAGAGATTACGCGCTGCCATCAGCGCTTGGGGATCGAATAACCCCGGGTGTTGCACCAATTTTTGCAGCGCTTTGGGCTTCATGCTATTCAAAAACATTCGGGTATAAAAAAAGCGGTTAAAGCCCTGTCCAATGGCTCGGCCACTGGGGGCCAGATCCAACGGGGCGCAGACCGAAGCAACTGCGTCACAAATCCGATTTGCTGCGGCACCTATTTCTGCCACCCAACGCATCAAGGCATTGCCGCCGAGTGAGATACCCGCGACCACGATCGGCCCTTGATGCACCGCACGAAAACGCCTCAAGATCCAGTCGATTTCCTCAAAATCGCCCGACTGGTAGGCCCGAGGTGCCCAGTTGATTTCACCACTGCAGCCCCGAAAATGCGGAACGGCAAATTTAAAACCTCGTTCTCGGGCGAAGTCAGCAAAGGCTTCGGCGTAATGGCTGCGTGAGTTGCCTTCGAGTCCATGAAACATGACCAGCAGCGTATCGCCAGCCTCTTGATCAACCCAGTCAACATCGATGAAGTCCAAGTCCGGCGTGCTCCAGCGTTCACGTCGATACAGCGGTTTGGGGCCCCAAACCCGCCGCGCGAAACGGGCCGGCCAAATGGTTTGCAAGTTACCTCCGGGCAACCACCAAGGCGCTTCATAGTCCATGGTTCAGTGCAACAGCTCCGGGATGACGCCCACGTCTGCCCCATCCATTTCGCCTCCAGGGTTGGCATGGTGCGCCACCATGCGCCAGCCCAACGCCGTTTTGAGGTAAACATTGGTCGCCACTACGCTGACCTGGTTCACTCCACTTTGAGCAGTCACCCCAATCCGTTCGATCACACTGTGGACCGAGCAGCCCAAAGATTCCAGCTTACGTACCCGTTCCGGCCAGGCCTGAATCGGCCCATTTGCAAACAGCAGTTCGAAAGAAGCTCGGATCGCTGCTGCGCCAATCAAGCGCGATCCCCCTGGATGAACACACACGATCTCGTCCTCATCACCCCAGCAAGCCATCAACTGCTCGATGTCCCCTGTTTGCAAGGCTTCGTAGAATGCAACTTCAATTTCCTCAGCTGAACCAGCCAAGATCACTCCGCGTGTATTAGCTTTTGGCATGGCAGGGTGGGACGTGAGGGATTACGAAAAAGGCCCTGACCTTGAAGGGCAGAGCCTTTTTTAACAGCACGGCAGGCTTGCGCCAGCATGTTGCACCTTATTTCTTCAAACGGTATTTGCGCAGTGCTGCGATCTGCGCTGCCATCACGGCCAACTCAGACTGGGCCTTGGCCAGGTCGATGTCGCTCTTGGCATTCTTGATCGCATCTTCGGCAGCGGCACGGGCGGCATTGGCCTTTTCGTCGTCCAAGTCCTTGCCGCGAATGGCGGTATCGGAGAGAACTGTCACGCAGTCGGGCTGGACTTCGAGAATCCCGCCGGCCACAAAAACAAACTCTTCGCTGCCATCGGCCATTTCAATGCGCACCGAGCCAGGCTTGATGCGCGTGATTAATGGCGTATGCCGCGGGTAAATGCCAAGCTCTCCGCTTTCGCCGGGCAGGGCAACAAAACGCGCCTCGCCGGAAAAAATGGTCTCTTCGGCACTGACAACATCGACGTGGATGGTGTGCATGATTAGACTTTCTTTGCCTTCTCGAAGGCTTCGTCAATGGTTCCGACCATGTAGAAAGCCTGCTCGGGCAAGTGATCGCACTCACCGTTGACAATCATCTTGAAGCCACGAATGGTCTCAGCCAGAGACACGTATTTTCCAGCCGTTCCGGTAAACACTTCTGCGACGTGGAAAGGCTGACTGAGGAAACGCTGGATCTTGCGGGCACGCGCCACGGTCAGCTTGTCTTCAGGTGCCAGTTCGTCCATGCCCAAAATGGCAATGATGTCGCGCAACTCTTTATAGCGCTGCAAAGTACCTTGCACGGCACGGGCCGTGTTGTAGTGGTCTTCGCCAACGACGTTGGGCGAAAGCTGACGACTGGTGGAATCCAGCGGGTCAACCGCCGGATAAATACCCAGCGATGCAATATCGCGGCTCAACACCACGGTGGAGTCCAAGTGGGCGAACGTGGTTGCGGGGGACGGGTCGGTCAAGTCATCGGCCGGAACGTAAACAGCCTGAATCGAGGTGATGGAGCCGACTTTGGTCGACGTAATACGCTCTTGCAAGCGACCCATTTCTTCGGCCAGGGTAGGCTGGTAGCCCACAGCGGAAGGCATACGACCCAACAGCGCTGACACTTCGGTACCGGCCAAAGTGAAACGGTAAATGTTGTCAACAAAGAACAGCACATCCTTGCCTTCATCACGGAAAGACTCCGCAATGGTCAGACCGGTCAAGGCCACGCGCAAACGGTTGCCTGGGGGTTCGTTCATCTGGCCGTACACCATCGCCACCTTGGACTTAGGCAGGTCTTCCAGATTCACAACGCCGGAATCAGCCATCTCATGATAGAAATCGTTGCCCTCACGGGTGCGCTCACCCACGCCGGCAAACACCGACAAACCGCTATGGGCCTTGGCGATATTGTTGATCAACTCCATCATGTTCACGGTCTTGCCGACACCGGCGCCGCCGAACAAGCCGACCTTGCCGCCTTTGGCAAAAGGGCAAACCAGATCAATCACTTTGATACCGGTTTCGAGCAATTCCTGCGAGGGACTGAGTTCATCGTACTCGGGGGCCTTGCGGTGAATGGAAGCGGTCAATTCAGAGTTCACCGGGCCGCGCTCGTCAATCGGTGCGCCCAGCACGTCCATGATGCGACCCAGGGTTGCTTGACCAACGGGAACCATGATGGGTTTCTCCGTGTTGTGCACCATCATGCCGCGACGCAAACCATCGGACGAACCCAGGGCAATGGTACGGACGATGCCGTCACCGAGTTGCTGCTGAACTTCGAGCGTCAGGGATGAACCATCCATTTTCAAGGCATCGTAAATACCAGGCATCTGATTGCGCGGGAACTCGACGTCCACCACGGCACCAATACACTGAACAATTTTTCCCTGGACTAGCGTGTTTGCTTGAGCCATTTTTTGCTCCAAAATTAAAATCTATTACTTAAAAGAATCAGACCGGGACAACTGGCTGCTTAAACAGCAGCCGCTCCTGCCACAATTTCAGACAACTCTTTGGTGATCGCAGCTTGCCGCGTCTTGTTGTAAATCAACTTAAGTTCACCAATCACACTGCCTGCGTTATCGGTTGCAGCTTTCATGGCCACCATCCGCGCCGATTGCTCAGACGCCATGTTCTCTGCCACTGCCTGGTACACCAAGGCTTCGACGTAACGCACCAGCAGGTTGTCGATCACCGACTGTGCATCAGGCTCGTAGATGTAGTCCCAGGCATACTGAGGTCCACTGGCCTGCGTTTGTTCGTGCATCTTGGCTGCCGACAGCGGTAGCAGCTGCTCGATCACCGATTCCTGCTTCATGGTGTTGATGAACTTGGTGTAGCAAAGATACACCGCGTTGACTTCACCTTTTGCATAGGCATCGAGCAAGACCTTGACCGGTCCAATCAGTTTTTCCAGATGCGGCGCATCGCCCAGCTGAGTTGCATGCGACACCACTTTGACGCCAACTCGATTCAGAAAACCCAAACCTTTGTTGCCAATTGCGACGGCTTGCGCCGAAACACCCGCACTTTGCAACTCGCGCAGCTTAGCCGTAACACCACGCAACACGTTGGTGTTCATACCGCCGCACAAACCCTTGTCAGTACTCACCACGATGAAACCCGTAGTCTTGGACTCGTTGGTTTGCATGAAGGCGTGGTTGTACTCCGGATTGGCCTTGCCTAAATTGCTGGCAATGTTGCGAATCTTCTCGCTGTACGGACGTGCCGAGCGCATCCGCTCCTGCGCTTTGCGCATTTTGGAAGCGGCCACCATTTCCATGGCTTTGGTGATCTTTTTGGTGTTTTCCACCGATTTGATCTTGCCGCGTATTTCCTTACCTACTGCCATAAATAGTCCTAATCAGTTGGGAGCCCAAGGCCCCACAAGGTTTTCGGTCAGGCAAATGACTTCTTGAAGGCCGTCAGCGCAGCGGTCAATTCAGCTTCCGCATCCTTGTCCATGGCTTTGTCGGCTTCCAGCTTGGTCAGCAGTGCAGCGTGCTTGTCTTTGAGCCAACCGTGCAGGCCGTGCTCGAAAGCCAGGACATTCTTGACTTCGATGTCATCCAGAAAACCCTTGTTAACGGCAAACAGCGTAGCGCCCATCAAGGAGATGGACAGTGGGCTGTACTGGGCTTGCTTGAGCAATTCGGTCACGCGGGCACCACGGTCGAGCTGCTTGCGGGTGGCTTCGTCCAAGTCGGAGGCGAACTGGGCAAAAGCGGCCAGCTCACGGTACTGCGCCAAGTCGGTGCGAATACCGCCGGACAGATTTTTCACCAATTTGGTCTGGGCTGCGCCACCGACGCGAGAAACCGAGATACCGGCGTTGATCGCTGGGCGAATGCCGGCGTTGAAGAGCGAAGTCTCCAGGAAAATTTGACCGTCGGTAATCGAAATTACGTTGGTAGGCACGAAAGCAGACACGTCGCCGGCCTGGGTCTCAATGATAGGCAATGCCGTCAAAGAACCCGTTTTGCCTTTGACCGCACCCTTGGTGAAGTCTTCCACGTATTTTTCGTTGACGCGAGCAGCACGCTCAAGCAACCGGCTGTGCAGGTAAAACACGTCGCCGGGATAGGCTTCGCGTCCTGGTGGACGGCGCAGCAACAGCGAGACTTGGCGGTAGGCCACGGCTTGCTTGGACAGGTCGTCGTACACAATCAGCGCATCTTCTCCGCGATCACGGAAGTATTCGCCCATGGTGCAACCAGAGTAGGCGCTCACATACTGCATAGCCGCCGATTCCGAAGCGGTGGCAGCTACCACAATCGTGTATTCCATCGCGCCAGCTTGCTCCAGCGCCCGAACCACGTTTTTCACGCTGGAGGCTTTTTGGCCAATAGCGACATAAACGCAGGTCATGTTCTGACCTTTTTGGTTGATGATGGCGTCGATCGCAACCGCAGTTTTACCGGTCTGCCTGTCGCCAATGATCAGTTCGCGCTGGCCGCGGCCCACCGGAACCATGGAATCAATCGATTTCAAACCAGTCTGCATTGGCTGACTCACCGATTGGCGGGCAATCACGCCAGGAGCGACTTTTTCGATCACGTCAGTCATCTTGGCATTGATCGGGCCTTTGCCGTCGATCGGCTGACCTAGCGCATTGACCACCCGGCCTTTGAGTTCAGGACCCACCGGGACTTCCAGAATACGACCCGTGCACTTGACGGTGTCACCTTCGGAGATGTGCTCGTATTGACCCAAAATCACCGAGCCGACCGAGTCGCGCTCCAGATTCAACGCCAAACCGTAAGTTGGCAAACCATCGCTGCCAGCTGGGAATTCCAGCATCTCGCCCTGCATCACATCGGACAAGCCGTGGATTCGGACAATACCGTCGGTCACGGAAACTACCGTGCCCTGATTGCGAATATCGCTACTGGTCGACAGACCTTCGATACGGCTCTTGATCAGTTCAGAAATCTCTGCGGGATTGAGTTGCATGGCTCTTTCCTTCTTTCGTTAATTGGACCCGGTACGGAAGACTTGCGTCTCAAGCCGTGAGGGCCACTTTCATTTGTTCTAGACGGGCCTTGACAGAGGTGTCCAACACCTCATCACCGACCACCACGCGAATGCCGCCAATCAGCTCACTTTGGAGCTCAACGGCGACATTGAGTTTGCGTTTAAAGCGCTTTTCCAAGGCGATTGACACCTCGGCCAAGCCCACACCATCGATTGGAAAGGCACTGTAGACCAACGCATCTGAAGAGCCGGATTGGGCATTTTTCAAGGCGCGGAATTGGCGCGCAATTTCCGGTAAAACTGCCAACCGACCGTTTTCAATCAAGGTCTGCAGAAAGTTTTTTGCCGCTTGCGGCAATGCCACTTTGGCGACACCAGTGACCACTTCGAAGACCTGGACTGACGTGACCTTGGGGCTGTCAGCGAGTTGTTGCAGCTGCGAGTCAGCCGCAATCTGAGCCAGCTCGTCGAGCCAGTCAGCAGCCGTGCTCGGATCAGCGATACATGCCTGAAACAGCGCTTCGGCGTAAGGACGGGCAATGGTTGCAATTTCAGCCATATTTCGCTCTTACAGCTCAGTCTTGAGCCGGTTCAGCAAATCGGCATGGATGCTGGCATTGACTTCCTTGCGCAGAATCTGCTCAGCACCTTTAACAGCCAGTGCAGCGACCTGCTCGCGCAGTGTCTCACGGGCCTTGACGGTTTGCTGGTCAGCTTCAAGCTTGGCAGCAGCAATGATTTTGCTGCCTTCATCGTTGGCGCGTGACTTGGCTTCTTCAATGATGGCTTGAGCGCGACGCTCAGCATCAGCCAAGCGCACAGCCGCTTCATTGCGCGATTTGGTCAGCTCGGTTTCCACGCGCTGATTGGACGCGACCAGTTCCGCTTTGGCTTTGTCTGCCGCAGCCAGGCCATCGGCAATTTTGCTGGCACGCTCATCCAGTGCAGCCGCAATCGGCGGCCACACCAGCTTCATCGTGAACAGCACCAGCAACGCGAAGACGATCGCTTGCGCGATCAGTGTTCCATTAATGCTCACAGTACATCTCCAAGTGAGAGGCTTTGAGCCCGGAATTACTTGACCAGACGTGCGATTTGAGCCAGGAACGGATTAGCCGTTGCGAACCACAAAGCAATACCAGTTCCGATAATGAAGGCAGCGTCAATCAGACCAGCCAACACGAACATCTTGGTCTGCAACTCGCCCATCAATTCAGGCTGACGCGCAGCAGCTTCGAGGTACTTGCTGCCCATGATGCCGATACCAATACAAGCACCCAGCGCGCCCAGACCGATGATCAGACCAGCAGCAAGCGCAGCAAAACTAATAACTTCCATGATGACTCCTTAAGTAACTAACTAAAAAATAAAACCAAATAACAAACCGAAAATCAATGCGCAACGGCGTGCGCAAAATCAATGCGCGTCGTGTGACTGCCCGATGTAAACCAAGGTCAGCATCATGAACACGAAGGCCTGCAAGGTGATGATCAGGATGTGAAACACAGCCCAAGCCCAACCCGCCACCACATGCAGCAATAACAACATCAAACTGCCGGCTTCGAAGGACAAAGCCCAAGAGCCTCCCAACAGCGCAATCAGCATGAACACCAGCTCGCCGGCATACATATTGCCAAACAGTCGCATACCGTGCGAAACCGTTTTAGCAACAAAAGAAATCAGTTGTTCGGCGATGTTGACTACTGCCAGGATGACGGCAAAAACCGGGTTTTTACTGGTGCCAAAAGGCGCCGAAACCAGCTCATGCGCCCAGCCGCCAAGGCCTTTGATTTTGATGTTGTAGCAAAGACAGATCAGCAACACCGAGACCGACAAACCCATGGTGATCGACAAGTCAGCAGTAGGAACGACGCGCAAATAGGCGTGATGCGGGTCAAGACCTGCCGCACCGTAAATCCAACCCCACAGCGTAGGCAGCAGATCCAGTGGCAACAAGTCCATGGCATTGAGCAGAAAAATCCAGACAAACACAGTCAGCGCCAAGGGCGCTACCAGCTTGCGACTGGTCGGATTGTGAACAATGGCCCTAGCCTGGCTATCCACCATCTCGATCAGAATCTCCACTGCCGCTTGAAAACGACCAGGAACGCCGGAAGTCACGCTGCGGGCCGCTTTCCACAAGAAAAAGCTACCGAGTATGCCAATCAACACGGAGAAGAACAGCGAATCAATATTGAAAACCGAGAAGTCAACAATCTCGGTCTGGGGCTTGTTTTGCCAGTGCGTCAGGTGGTGAACAATGTATTCACTCGCTGTTGGTGCATTTGCTTCTGCGGACATAAATTCGATTTTTATTTCGTTATACGTTTCGACTTTTTGGACGCCACAACAGCGCCAACCAATAAACTTTCAAGGTCACGATCAAAGCAATCAGCAGGACCAACCAGTCCAGTTCACTGACTAAACGCGGGGCCGCAACCAACATGGCCACACTCACAGCGATCTTGACCGCTTCCCACACAAAAAATCCAAAACCAGCAGTCACCGCACTGATTGATGAGAACTGACTCATCAAACCCCGGGCAAACAGCACGGCCGGAACAACCACGGCCAGTGCACCGTAGAGCGCCGACCATCCCGCATTGGCTCGTCCAGTCCACGCCCAGCTGAGCAAGGCAAAGACCAGCCCCACGATCATCTGAGCCAACACCACCCACCAAGGCGAGAGTGAAGGATTCTTCAGACGCAACGCTCGGGCTTGTTCAGCACTGAGCGCAATGGGTTCTGACTCATCCGCTTCGGAACTGGAGGCAACGATTTTCATCTTTTCAACAGCCAGAACTAGAGCAGCGTTTTTTGCGGAATCACGGATTATACGTAGAAACCCGCCCACCCCAACTGATATCCCAAGCAAAGCGATAATTCAAGCTATGAACCCCCTGCCCGCCCTACCGTGCTATCTCAACGGGGAATTTACTCTGTTACCAGACGCCAAAGTCAGCGTGTTGGACCGGGGCTTCATTTTTGGCGATGGCGTGTATGAAGTCGTCCCAGTCTATGGCGGACAGCCCTTTCGCATCGAACACCATATGGCTCGGCTGCAGCGTAACCTCGATGAATTGCGCATTAACAACCCCCACTCGCCAGACCAATGGCGCGCCGTCATCGATCAACTCCTGATCCGATTTGCCGCTTCAATGGACTCTGCAGTCGCTGCCATCGATCAACTCATTTACATCCAAGTCACCCGCGGCATTGCTCTACGCGACCACGCCATGCCCAGCGACATCTGCCCAACGGCTTTCGTCATGAGCAACCTGTTGCGCCCACCCACACCGGCGCAACGCCAGCAGGGCGTGGCCTGCATCACGGCCCATGATTTCCGCTGGGAAAAAGCCCACATCAAGAGTGTGAGTCTGCTCGGTGCCGTGCTGGCCCGCCAACTCAGCGCCGACGTCGGGGCCGTAGAAACCGTGATGTTCAGGGGCGACACCTTGAGTGAGGCGGCCTCCAGCAACGTCTGGGTGGTCAAGGAGGGGCGTTTGCTGGGCTCACCGCGCGACAACCTGGTGCTCGAAGGCGTTCGCTACGGGTTGATTGAAGATATTTGCCGCGAAAAAGGGATTGCGCTGGAATTGCGGCCCATCAGTCGCCCCGAGGTACTCTGCGCCGACGAGTTGATCCTGAGCTCGGCCACCAAGGAAGTCCTGGCGATCACAACATTGGACGGGCTCCCGGTGGGCACCGGTCTGCCGGGGCCCATCTATCAGCAGCTGTACGCCGGCTACCAATCTGCCAAACAACGCTAACGCGACCAGAACCCATGAAACAGACGCCGCCCAAACCCGCTACGCCAGACCAACCCGAGAACCAGGCTCGTGCTGCCTCGCTGATCGATTACCCCTGCCTGTTCCCGATCAAGGTGATGGGGCGCAAGAATGAAGAACTGGTTGGCGCCCTCACCTTGATCGCGCGCCGATTCGACCCCAGTTTTGATGCCTCCAGTATCGAGTTGCGCCAAAGCAAGGCTGGCAATTACCAAGGCGTCACCCTCAACGTGATGGCAACCAGCCGCGAGCAACTCGATGAGCTGTACCGCTGTTTGTCGACCCATCCGCTGGTCAAGGTCGTTCTCTAAAGTGGCTATGACGCTGCACTCGCTGGGACTGGCGGACTACTTGCCAACCTATGTCGCGATGCAAAACTTTACCGCCCAACGCAGCTCCGAGACACCCGATGCGCTATGGATTTGTGAGCATCCTGCGGTCTATACCCAGGGACTGGCGGGCCAACCCCGCCATGTTTTGGCAGCCGGCGAAATTCCCGTCGTTGCCACCAACCGTGGCGGCCAAGTCACTTACCACGGCCCGGGACAAGTCGTGGCTTATCCGTTGATCGACCTCAAGCGCGCCGGCTACTTTGTCAAGGAGTATGTTTACCGGGTTGAAGAAGCGGTGATCAAGACCCTGCTTCACTTCGGCGCAACTGGCCATCGGGTGGCTGGGGCTCCCGGGATCTATGTGCGGCTTGATGACCCGTTAGGCCATGCGCCACTGGCTCAGCGGCCAGCCAAAACGGACTCACTCAGCACCGGCGCAGCTCCCGTGTTTACCGGTCTCGGGAAAATTGCGGCCTTAGGTATCAAGGTCAGCCGCAACTGCACTTACCACGGCGTGGCGTTGAACGTCGCCATGGATCTGGGACCCTTTACCCGAATCAACCCTTGTGGCTATACGGGCTTAACCACGATCGACTTTTCTACAATAGGCCTGTCCGTCACTTGGCAAGAAGCCGCCGATGTCCTGAGCCACAAGCTCCTCACCTACCTTGCGCCATAAGCGCCAACGCCTTGCCCTATGAGCCCACCTGAAGTTGTCAGAACCGTCCAGTCGCTGGAAAACTACGACCCCTCGGCCAAGCAAAAAGCCGCTGCCAAGTTGTCACGCATCCCGATCAAGGTGCAAAGCGCCGAAGTCCTGAAAAAGCCCGACTGGATCCGGGTCAAAGCCGGTTCACCCAGTTCGCGCTTCTATGAAATCAAGGACATCTTGCGCGCCAACAGCTTGGTGACGGTGTGTGAAGAAGCCTCTTGCCCCAATATCGGCGAGTGCTTTGGCAAGGGCACAGCCACTTTCATGATCATGGGTGACAAGTGCACTCGGCGCTGCCCGTTTTGCGATGTCGGCCATGGCCGACCCGACCCGCTGGACCCGCAGGAACCCGAAAATCTGGCCAACACCATTGCAACGCTAGCCCTGAAATACGTCGTCATCACCAGCGTGGACCGGGATGATTTGCGCGATGGCGGGGCCCAGCATTTTGTGGACTGCATAAGTCGAATCCGCGCGCTGTCCCCCCAAACGCAGATCGAGATTTTGGTGCCCGACTTCCGGGGCCGTGACGACCGCGCACTCAAAATTTTGCAAGCCGCGCCACCCGACGTGATGAACCACAATTTGGAAACCGCGCCGCGGCTTTACAAAGAAGCCCGCCCCGGCTCAGACTACCAGTTCTCCCTCAATCTGCTCAAGAAGTTCAAAGCCCTGCACCCCAAGGTGCCGACCAAGAGCGGCATCATGGTCGGCCTGGGCGAAACCGACGAGGAGGTGCTGCAAGTCATGCAGGACATGCGCGACCACGACATCGAGATGCTCACCATCGGCCAGTACCTCGCGCCCAGCACCAGCCACCTGCCGGTGCGCCGCTACGTTCACCCCGACACCTTCAAACTGTTCGAGACCAGGGCCTACGAAATGGGTTTCAGCCACGCGGCGGTCGGGGCCATGGTGCGCTCAAGCTACCACGCCGACCAGCAAGCACACGCCGCTGGAATCTGACAAATCAGGGCAACTGGGGGCCGAGTTTCAAGTCGGTGTCACCGAGCAGCAAACGGTTCCAGGTTGGTGTGATCACCAGTTCATTGATACAGACATGGCGCGGTGATTCGGCCACAAAACGCACAGCACGCCCCAGGTCTTGTGCTTGCAACATGCGGTCGATCGCTTGTTGCGAGGGCGGTACCGGGCGTGATTTCAAAATCGCCGTCGCCACTTCACCCGGATAGATGCAACAACCGCGAATTCCGTTGAGGCCTTCTTCGATGTTGAGCTGGTTGGTCATTGATGCCATCGCATGTTTGCTGGCGTTATAGGCCGCCCCGCCCAGATAACCCGGCCAACGCCCCAGCCACGACGAGATATTGATAATGAGACCGTCTTGATTGGCGCGCATGGAGGGCAGCGCCGCCGTCATGCAATAAAGGGCGCCATGCAGATTGATAGCCATCACCTTGTCCCAATCGTCGGGCACCAGGTCTTTGTAATAACGCTTGGCCACGTTGGTTCCGGCGCTATTCACCAAAATATCGATCCGCCCGTGACGCGCGAGCACTTCGGATGCAACCCTCGCTACAGCCATCTTGTCGGATACATCGAGCTGCGCTGCTTCGGCCTGCCCGCCTGCTGCAACGATCTCGTCGACCGCCGACTCCAGCACATCTTTGCGCCGGCCCGAAAGAACCACCGTGGCGCCTGACTTGGCCAACGCCATTGCCGCCGAATTGCCGATGCCGGTGCCCGCGCCTGTGAGCCAAGCTATTTTCCCAATGAGATTCATGACAACCTTTCTGATGGAGAGTGGACAGCGCCAATCTACCGCATTTTTCCCGGCGCCGTGGCTTAGACTGTCGCCTTGGTGAAAACATCTGGTGCGCCCCTAGATAAATGAAAAAGAACTTCAACATCCTGATTGCCGGCGCCGGTATTGGCGGTTTAACGGCGGCGGCCTGCTTGCTGCAGCAGGGTTTCAACGTTCGCATTTATGAACAGGCAGCCGCCCTCGGCGAGGTCGGTGCGGGTTTGCAGACCAGTGCCAATGCGGTCAAAGTCTTGTACGCCCTGGGCTTGCGCGAAGCGCTGGAACGGGTGGCGGTACGGCCCCAGGCTTTTGAGTTCCGTCGCTTCGACACGGCCGAGCTGATGCACAGGGTGTCCCTGGGAGCCGCCCATGAAACTACCCACGGCGCGCCTTATTACCATTTGCACCGGGCCGACCTGCATGAGCTGCTGGCCCGCAAAGTCATGGCGCTGGACCCCAATTGCATCCACTTGAACGCCAGGGTCGACTCATTTGAAGAGTCCGACACGGCAGTGACCCTGCGCTTGGCCGATGGGAAACAAGTCAAGGCTGATGTATTGATTGGGGCTGATGGCATCAAGTCAGCGGTCCGATCCCAGATTTTGGGCGAAACGCCCGTCAGCTACACCGGCGACATTGCCTGGCGCGCCGTCATCCCGGTGCAGCGATTGCCCGCTGACATCATGGCGCGGGTCTCTACGGTCTGGTGTGGGCCCCACAAACACGCGGTCATGTACTACCTGCGAGCGGGCCAGGTGATGAACTTTGTCGGCTTGGTAGAACACGATCAGCCGGAAACCGAATCGTGGACCCAAAAGCGCCCCTGGGAGGAGTTGAAAGCTGATTTTCAAGGCTGGCATCCCACGATCCAAACCGTGATTGATGCCATCGACCGGGACGCTTGCTACCGCTATGCGCTGAACAACCGGCCACCCGTCGCCAACTGGAGCAGCTCACGCGCCACGCTGCTGGGCGATGCCGCCCATCCCACCCTGCCCTACATGGCCTCGGGCGCAGTAATGGCGATTGAAGACTCAGCTGTTCTCACGCGCTGCCTGAGCGAACAGCTCGACGATGTGCCAGCCGCATTGCAGCGCTATCAGCGCCATCGACTGCCGCGCACTGCACGCATCGTCGACGGATCAACCGACAGCCGCGCCCTTTACCGGATTGAAGATGTCGCCCAAATGCGCCAAGCCTTCCACGACCAAGACCTGAACAAGGCGCGTTCCGAGTGGCTTTATTCCTACGACCCCTGGACCGTTCCTTTGGTCTAAATTTTTAGCCTGTTACCCCCTGAAGGAGATGACTTGAGCGAAATCAAAATTGACATTTACAACCATGTCCTGCCTCTGCCTTATCTGGAGCTGGTCAAAAAACACGGCAAAGAACCGGGGATGATCAAGCGCATGAGCAACCTGCGCCTGTTATGGGACATGCCGGCGCGGGTTGAAATGCTCAAGTCCTGGCCCGAAGTGCAACAGGTACTCTCGCTGTCCTTACCTTCACCCGAGATGCTCGGCGGACCGCAAGACTCGCCGGCTTTTGCGCGTGTTGCCAACGAGGGCATGGCGGCCATCTGCCAGCAATGGCCTGATAAGTTCCCAGCTTTTGTCGCCTCGCTGCCGATGAACAACCCCCAAGCCGCCCTGACTGAGATGGATTACGCGATTGAAACACTGGGCGCACGGGGAATCCAGATTCTCACCAGCGTCAATGGCCGCGCGTTGGATGACCCGGAAGTCTTCCCCATTTTCGAACGCATCACCCAGCACCACCGGATGCCGGTCTGGATGCATCCGGCACGGCCCGCGACACGCGCCGACTATGTGGGCGAAGACAAATCCCAGTATGAAATCTGGCAAGTGCTGGGCTGGCCTTTTGAGACCAGTGTGGCGATGTCGCGCATGGTGTTCTCCGGTTTGCTCGATCGACTCCCCGAGCTGCGTCTGATCACGCACCACTGCGGCGGAATGATTCCCTATTTTTCTGGCCGTGCCGAAACCTTGTGGGCCCAACTGGGTAGCCGCAGCGTGGACCCAGCCGAGGCCGATGTGCTGAAAAAACTCTCCAAATCGCCCATGGACTATTTCAAAATGTTCTACGGCGACACGGTGCTGGGCGGATCCGCTTCGGCCTTGCGCTGCGGCCTGGATTTTTTTGGTGCGGACAAAGTGGTGTTTGCCAGCGACTGTCCGTTCGACCCCGAGGGCGGCCCCATGTTCATTCGCGAAGGTATACGTTCGGTCGAAGACCTCCATTTACCCAAAGAAGATGCGCGCCGGCTCTATTTTGGAAATGCCTTTAAATTACTCGGTATGAAATCACCTTCCAAGGAGAACTGAACCATGTCCAAGCGCCCAGTTTTTTACAAAACCCTGTTCGGCCTGTCTCTTGGGCTGGGTTTGCTGAGCAGCCAGGCTCTGGCTTTCCCGGACCGTTTGGTGACCTTGGTCGTCCCCTTCACGCCCGGCAGTGGCAGCGACATCATTGCCCGCATTGTTGCGCCCAAACTCAGCGAGCGCTGGAAGCAATCAGTGATCGTTGACAACAAACCGGGTGCCAGTGGCAACATTGGCGCCGAGGCCGCCGCCAAGGCAGCGCCCGACGGTCATACCTTGTTGATGGCGATCAACAGCATGACCATGGCACCGCACCTCTACAAGCGTGTTGGATTTGACCCCAGCACCGACTTCTCCCCGATCATGAAAATGGCAGTGGCCAACTTTGCCATCGTGGTCAACCCCCAAGTGGCGGCCAGCGACCTGCCGTCCCTGATCGCCATGGCCAAAGCCCGACCCGGACTCATCAATTTTGGCTCCCCCGGCAACGGCACACCACACCACCTGGGTATGGAATTGTTGAAACAACAAATGGGGTTTGACATGCTGCACGTCCCCTACCGTGGCATTAGCAACGCCACCACCGACCTGATCGGCGGCCAGGTGCAAGTGATGTTTGCCAGCTTTCACTCTATGCTGCCCCACGTCAAGGCCGGCCGGCTGCGCATGCTGGCGGTGACCGGCGGCAGCCGCTCGCCCTTGCTGCCCAACGTTGCCACTTTCAAAGAAGTAGGTATCGAGCTGATGGACACGGTTGATGCTTGGTACGCCGTGCTGGCACCGGCCAAAACCGCGCCCGACAAAATCAGTCAGCTGCACCGCGACTTCAGTGCCGTCCTGGCGTTGCCCGAAGTACGCGACCAAATGGCCGCCCAGGGCCTGACCATTCAGATCAGCTCACCCGAGCAACTCGGCAGCTTGGTTCAAAGTGATATGGCGCGTTGGCGCAAAACCGTGACCGATGCCAAGCTGACACCCGAATAAGCCAAAAAAAACCGCGTTGAGAGACGCGGTTTTTGTTCAAAAGCCTGGATGGCTTACTTGGCTTTTGCTTCAACCACTTCGATGTCGACTCGGCGGTTCTTGGCTCGGCCTTCGGCTGTGGCGTTGTCGGCTATCGGCTGGCTCTTGCCCCGACCTTCGGTCCGGATCTTTTTGGCGTCCACCCCTTTGCCCACCAAATAGGCCTTGACCGCATCGGCCCGGCGCACCGACAAACGTTGGTTATAAGCATCTGACCCCACCGAATCGGTGTGTCCCACGGCGATCAGCACCTCCAGGTTGATGCCTTTGACGCCAGCGGCCAGCGCGTCAAGCTCAGTCTGGTCATCGGACTTAAGGTCAGCCTTATCGAAATCGAATAAGGCATCAGCTGACAGGCTGATTTTGGTGGGCATTGGGGCCGGGGCTGGGGCTGGTGGCGCCACAGGGGTGACCTGCGCGACACGAACGCGTTGCGGTGGCACGATGCCGGCCTTGATCTTGTCCAGGGTTTCGACTGCCATCTCGTCGAGCAGACACAAATCGGCCGGATCAACGCCGGTACGGTCTTGTCCCGCGTCCTGGGCACTCGGCAGATCTGAGCGACCTACGTTGAGCGCCGGAACTAACTGCCCCATGCCGGAGAGCGTGCGCGCCTGCGCCAGGATCTGGTTGTAGTGGGTGTTGATGTATGAGCGTGAAGCTTGGAAAAATTCATTCTGACTGTCGAGCAAATCAAGTAAGGTGCGCTGTCCAAGTTCAAATTGCTGGCGATACGCCACATTCGATTTCTCGGTTGAAAGCCGGTGTTGCTCGATATAGCGCAGTTGTTCCTTCAGACTGTACACATCGCTGTAAGCGATCGACAAAGTCTGCCGCACATCACGGCAGGCTTTTTCTTTCAGGTCGCGCGCCTGCTCATGCAAATCTACCGCCTGTTTTTCGCGCGCTTTGTCAGCCCCGCCGCGATACAGATTGTAGTTCAACACCAGCTCGACCCCATTGACTTCGGTTCGGCCGTCGTTAGGTGAAGTGACACCCAGCACATTGTGGTCGCGACTGGCGTAGGCCCGAAAATCAAGTCGGGGCATGTACTTGGACTTGCTCGATTCGATCGCCGTACGGTAGGCGCGTACATTCTCTAAAGCCGCGTTCAGCGTGGGGCTGGTCGGCATGCCCTGGCGCAACAGCACGTCGGTGTTGGCCGGCATCGTTCCCATGCTGAACTGGGGTGGCAATTTAGGTAAAACTTCAGGCGGCTTCTCGCCCACAATACGCAAATAGCGTGCGCTGACGTCGTGCAGATTGGTCAACTCGGTCAACAAATTGGACTCGGCCAGTGCCAGTCGGCCCATGGCTTGCTCAACGTCAACCTGGCGACCGACTCCGGCCTTGGCACGCTCATCAACCAAGGTGGCTGTGCCCTTGTGTTCTGCATAATTTTGGGTGGCCGCACCGACCAATTCACGGTAGCGCACCACATCGGCATACGCGCGCACCGTCTCCAGGGCAGCGGTTTCGGAGGCTTCCAGCAGTTCGTAATAACGGGTCAGCTTGGCGTAACCTAGGCGCTTGACTTCGTTGGCCGTGAACATGCCGTCAAACAACATCTGGGTCAACGAGATCTGGGCCATGTTGAAGCTGTAGCGGCTACCGCCTGGTATCGCTGGCGATTCGCGGTGCTCGTTGCCCACGCTGGCGCGCAAATCAAGCGAAGGGAAATAGCCGCCGCGCGCCACGTCACGCTCATTGCCGGCGGCTTGAAAACCATGCCAACGGGCCTGTACCTCGGGGTTGCTGGCGACGGCCTTACGGGCCGCCTGGACCAGTTGTTCGGGCATGACCTGGGCTTGAGCGCCCCAGCTGGTCAAGACGGCAATCGTGATCAAAGACAACTTTAGCTTCATGCAACCTCCGAGATGGTTAGAGTTTTTTGAAAGGCAAGGGTTTTTACTTATACGCTTTTAATTTTTTTTTGCAAATTATTTTCTCGCCCTCGTTGTCACTGGTTGGCCGCATCGGCAAGCTAAGCTTGCAAGCCAGCGTCACTTGCGCTAGCCTTTGCCCAATGCATCCGTGGTCCCTCGTCCTGTCAAAGTTGCCCCGGCTACGGCTTGCACCCGGATGGCTTTTGTTGCTCGCCTTGCTGGCGGCTCTGAGCGCCACACTGGCCGCCCCCGACCTGGACAAAACCCTCAGCTTGGCGCAGCAGCGTTACGGCACAAGCGGGGTTCAGACGGTACTGGCTTGGCGCAAGATGATGGACGAGGCCAGGGGTTTGCCCGAGTTGGATAAACTGGAAAAAGTAAACACTTTTTTTAACCGCAGCATCATGTTTCAAGACGATGCCATCGTCTGGCGCCAAGAAGACTATTGGGCAACCCCACTGGAGTTCATGGGCCGGGGCGCTGGTGATTGCGAGGATTTCTCGATTGCCAAATACATCACACTGCAGTTACTGGGAATCGCCAACGAACGGCTGCGCATGATTTATGTACGCGCCAAAATCGGCTCGACCACCAGCGTGGCGCACATGGTGTTGGGCTATTACGCCAAACCGAATGGAGAGCCCCTGATATTGGACAACCTGATTAGTAGCGTTCGCGCAGCCTCCACCCGGATTGATCTGTCCCCGGTATTTAGTTTCAACAATGCAGGTCTCTGGGTCGGTGCCGCCGATGGTTCATCCGGCGACCCCACCATCCGTTTGTCGCGTTGGCGCGATGTGCTTGAGCGCATGCGCCAAGATGGCTTTTGATTCATTTTTATAGCGAGGCAACTCCATGACCCTCATCAAACAACTCTGGATCGCCATCGTCGTGATCATGGCCCTGGCCTTTGGCGGCAGCTTGGTGCTCAACGTCTTGTCATCCCGGCACTACCTGGAGCAGCAATTGCAGGTCAAGAACATCGACAACGCCACTGCCTTGGCCTTGTCACTGTCGCAGTTGCCCAAGGACCCGGTGATGATCGAGCTCCAAATCGCTGCCCAATTTGACGCCGGCCACTACCGCTTTATCCGTATTACTTCACCTAGCGGGCAAGTCATGGTGGAGCGGGTGTTCAAGGGTGAATTGCAGGGTGCGCCGCTGTGGTTCACACGACTGATCCCGATCAGCGCCAGGCCCGGACTGGCCCAGATTCAAGACGGCTGGAAGCAATACGGCAGCCTGAGTTTGGCCAGTCACGAGCAGTACGCCTACCAAAGTCTGTGGCAAGGCTCGCTGGAGTTGTTGCTGTGGTTTGTATTGGGTAGCTTGTTGACTGGGATAGCCGCCACTCTGGCCATGCGGTTGATTACCCGACCCTTGGACGAAGTCGTCAAGCAAGCGAAAGCGATTGAAGAGCGGCATTTCTTGCACATCGAAGAACCCCGCACGCCGGAGTTGCGCAGCGTGGTGCGCGCCATGAACAGCATGGTCGAACGCCTCAAAGCCATGTTTGGCGAAGAGGCGTCCCGGCTCGAAACCCTGCGCCAGAAAATTAATCTCGACGCACTCACTGGACTGTACGGGCGAGAACATTTTCGCTCTCAATTAGGCGAGCTCATCAACGGAGAAGACTATGGCGGACACGGAAGCCTGGTGTTGCTGCGGCTCAAAAGCCTCGATCAACTCAATGCCGATTTGGGTCACCCGTTGACCAATGGGATGCTCAAGCAATTGGCTTTGGTGTTCAAGGATTGCGCCGATCGCAATGCCGGGTGGTTGACCGGTCGCCTGCGCGGCGGCGACTTTGCGCTGGCCTGCCCCAGCATCAGTTCACCGCGAGAAGCGGCCACCGCGTTGCAGCAACGCATAACTGAGGAATGGCTGCCCGACTGGATCGGTGTCGTGCCCGACCTCTACCACCTGTCGGCCGTGGGCTACCAACGTGGCCAAAGCCTGAGTGAGTTAATGAGCCGGGCCGACGAGGCACTGGCTTTCGCCCAGGCGCAGGGCCCCAACAGCCTGCATGTCAGCGAACTCGAAACCCAGCTGCCAACTTATTCCGGCGACGAGTGGCGCAAACGACTGTCAAATGTCGTCAACAGTCGGCAACTTCAACTGGCCTACTTCCCGGTTAAAAACATCAGCCAGTCTGCCCTGCTGCACCAAGAGGGCGTGCTGCGCTGGCAACTTGATGCTGTTGCTTCGCCGCTGCGGGCCGGCGACTTCATGCCCATCGCTGCTCACCTGAACCTGAGCGCACCGATTGACCTGCAAGTGGTGCGACTGGCGCTGGACTTTTTACGTAACTCACCTGGCGACTTGGCAATCAACTTGTCAGCCCAGACCATTTCCGACTTCAGTTTCCGGCACGAACTGTTGTTGCTGTTGCAAGCCAATACCGCTCTATGTTCGCGCCTGATGTTCGAGGTACCGGAGTACGGTGTTTATCAACAATATGACGCTTTTTACGACCTGGTTCACAGCCTCAAACCCCTGGGTTGTAGGCTGGGCATTGAGTATTTCAGCGAGAGTTTTTCGCAAGGGCATAAGCTAGCCGATCTCAGATTGGACTACATCAAGGTTCACCCCAGCTACATGCACCAGTTGCAAACCAACCCGGGCAACCAAGAATTCCTCAAAGGCTTATGCGTGGTGTCGCGCCTGCTCGGCATCACCGTCATTGCGCTGGGGGTCGAAGCTAGCAGTGAGCTGACCTTGCTGGCCGAGCTTGGTTTTGACGGGGCTACCGGCCCGGGCATCAAGTGATCCCGTGAACAAATCCGCTGCGCTTTGGGCCGTCGCCCTGGTTGGGGCGCTTTGCTCCCAGGCCAGTGCAGTGTCGGCCCAGGCCATGGTCGAGGCCAACCCGGAACCGCCGACACTACAAATTTTGCTGCAACAAGCCAGCCTTCTGGAGGCTTCGCCGGAATCTGAGAACAGCACAGACAACGCCTGGCAGGCCGCCAGCTTGTATTGCCAGGCCGCGCGCTGGGGAAGTACCGAAGCCCAATACCGGCTAGCTATGTTCTATGCCTTTGGTAGGGGCGTGCCTGAAAACCGTTCCTTGGCTGCCGCGCTGTTCTCGCAAGCCGCATCCCAGGGTCACGATCAGGCGCACCAGATGCTAGAAACCATACAGCTGCTGTCCAGCACGCTGCCCCCCTGCGTTCTGACAGCCGAGTTGCCCGAAAAACCACCATCCAAGCCACTGGCCAGCGCCGAGCATGACAAGCCGCAGCCACCGATCGATCGGCTAGTTGAGGCGCTACCGCCAAACAAACGCTGGATTGTCGAACTGGTTAAAACGCTGGGCGACTGGTATGCGGTCGATCACCGCCTGTTGTTGTCGGTCATTGCGGTGGAGTCCAATTTCGAAACCCGAGCCCGCTCGCCAAAAACTGCGATGGGGCTGATGCAACTGATTCCCGACACGGCTGAGCGTTTTAGCGTTCGCAACGCTTTCGATGCCAGCCAAAATATCAAAGGCGGCATAGCCTATTTACGCTGGCTGCTGTCCTACTACCGCGGCAACCTCACCCTGGCCCTGGCCGCTTACAACGCCGGCGAGAAACGGGTAGACCGCCACCAAGGCGTACCGCCCATCGCCGAAACCCGGGACTACGTGAAAAAAGTCATGGCCCTGTACGGCCATCTGCGCCACAGCTTTGATGCAGACCTGACGTCAGCAGCGGTCTGGCTAAGACGCTAATCGGTTACCGGATTGGCCCAGCCCTATTTTCAACCGGCAGCCGAACTTTCAAAGTCCAAAATCATTGGCTTCTTCGTCATCGGCCAGCAATTTGAGGCGCTTGCTCATTTCGGTGCGGGTTTGGCTGCGCTGCAGCAGTTTGTCCTGGGCGGATTGGGGCAGATCGGTGAACTGGATCACTCCGCGGTTGATCAATAAATTGATCAGGTCTTCGAGCACGCGTGCCATATCGGCATCGCTGTCACTCAAAGGATTGGTGGGGGCGCTTGGTAGGTGGTTCATGGCTGGGCCTTGGTCTGCGGTAGAACCCCCATCGTCAAACGCAACACCAGTTGCAGCCGGTCGCGTACGCCGAGTTTTTCGAATACCGCCCCTAAATGGGCTTTGACAGTGCGTTCTGAGATATGCAACATGTCGGCCGCCTCTTTGTTGGAGTGGCCCGCCATGACGGCTCTGACCACCCGGGTCTCACTTTCGCTCAGGCTGGCCCACGCGCTGTTGTCTTCGGCCCCAGCGGCTGGGTCATCTGCGGTTTTACGGCGTCGGGTCAGCGCCCGACTGGTCCCGCTGATCAAGCGTTGCATCAATTGCGGCCCTACCCACAAGCCACCGTTTTGCACCACCAACGCTACCTGCTCGAACAATTCGGGCACCGCATACGCATGGGCATACCCGGCAGCCCCTTCGTTGAGCGCGCGCAGGCCTTCGCGCTCATCGGGCACGCTGGAGAGCAAGACCACCCGCTCGGCGCTCTGCGCTTTCAAGAGTTGCGCCAAATGAGCGTGCCACTGAACATCTTGGGTACTGAGCCACACCATGCGCTGCAACGGGTTGCCACCTTGCAAGGTCTGCAACAGGCGCTCTGCGTCGAGCGCCAGCCCTTGGGGAAAGGTCTCCCGCCAGCGCAGCGGTTCAGATCTTTGCGCTGTGTTTAGAAAGTAGTGCTGCGCAGTCATCGCTCTGTCAAGGCATTGGCTTTGGCCCTGAGCACCGGCTTGATCAGGTAGGACAGCACGGTTTTCTTGCCGGTCAAGATGTCCACTTGAGCCACCATGCCTGGGATGATGGGCAGCTTGTCGCCCAAACGAGGTTTGTCGGTGCGGACCCGAACCAGGTAGAACGCATTGCCTTTTTCATCGAGCACCGTGTCGGCTCCGATATTGATGACTTCGGCACTGAGCGAGCCATAAATGGCAAAGTCGTAAGCGGTGAACTTGACCATGGCCTGCTGGCCTGGGCGCAGGAAGGCAATGTCCCGAGGACTGACCTGCGCTTCCAAAATCAAAGTGTCGTCCAGCGGAACGATTTCGACCAGCTCCTTGCCCGGCAACACAACGCCGCCGACCGTGTTGACCAAGAGACGTTTGACAGTTCCACGCATCGGTGATTTCACATCGGCGTGTTTGACTTTGTCTACCAGGGCGCGATCGCCTTGCGTCATCGACGACAGCTTGCTCATGGTCTCAGACAGCTCGGCACTCATTTGGTTGCGGTTACTCAGCTGCACTTCTTCGATGCGGCGCTGCGCCTCCAAAATAGCGGATTGCACGCGCAGAATTTGGGCGCTGGACTGGTCGCGGTCACCGCGCAAACGGGAAGCCTCTCGTTCCAAGCGCAACACCTCCACCTCGGAAACCGCGCCGGTGGCCATCATCGGGCGGGTGGCGTTGAGTTCTTTCATGGTGAACTCCAGACCGCGTTCAGCCTGTTCGCGCCGGGCCTGCATTTCGCTGAGTTCGTGCTGGCGTTGGCTGAGCTGGTTTTGCGAAATCGACACCAGGGCGCTAATGCCTTCGCGCCGCGAATCAAACAGCCGCATTTCTTGCGCCACAATTTCGGGCGCAGCTTTAGTCAACTCGCTCGGTGGGTTAAAAGGCTTGCCACGAGTTAAGGCCTCCAGCCTGAGCATTTTGGCCTGCAAGGCCAGCATGGACGAGCGGCTCTCCATCATGGTGGATTCAAAGCGCGTTGAATCGACCCGCAGCAACAGTTGACCAGCCTGCACCTGCTCACCTTCTTTGACCATCAGCGACTCGACCACACCGCCGTCAACGCTCTGAATAATTTGTACCTGGCTGGTCGGTACCACCTTGCCCATGCCACGCGTGACTTCATCGACCTGGGCGAATGCCGCCCACAGCAGTAGCAACAGCACCACGACACCGGCGATCACTAACAAAGCTCGAGCGCGCAACGGCTCTTGCTGAATCAAGGCCCAATCGGCGTCGCTGCGCCAGTCGAGTTGATCGACCGACTGGACCGGGGTCAAGCGTTTGAACACGCCGCCCAACAGCTTGTTGCTGGCCTGGGTCGCAGCACCAGTAACTTTGCCTGCGCGCTCAAATGACTTTTCGTTCAGCGTCACCATCAGGCAGCCTTTCCGATGCGACCTTGCTTCAAGGCGGTTACGACCTGTTCTTTCGGTCCATCGGCCACGATGCGGCCACCATCCACCACAATCAAGCGCTCGGCCAAATCAAGCAACGCAGTGCGGTGGCTGATGATGATCAGCGTCTTGCCCCGGGAAAATTCGGTCAAGCGACGCTTGAAGTCTTCCTCGCTACTGTGGTCCATCGAGGCCGTGGGCTCGTCGAGCAGCAGAATTGGCGGATCGTTGATCAAGGCCCGGGCAATCGCCACGCCCTGGCGCTGACCGCCTGAGAGCGACTCGCCGCGCTCACCCACCAGCATGTCAAAACCTTGCGGATGGGCATTGACCATGCCGATGATGCCGGCCAACTCGGCCGCTCGCACCACCGCCTGGTCATCGGCCAGCGGCGCGCCCATGGTGATGTTCTCACGCAGCGTGCCGTAAAACAGCATCACGTCCTGTGGCACATAACCAACCTGACGACGCAACTCGGCCGGGTCGAGCTGGCGTTGGTCAATCCCGTCAACCAGCACCGCGCCACTGGTGGGCCGGTACAGGCCGAGTATGAGTTTTTCCAGTGTGGTCTTGCCGGATCCGATCCGGCCCAAGATCGCTACGTGTTCGCCTGGCTTGATGTTGAGGTTGAGGTTGCGCAGCGCCGGCTGGTGCTGGCCGGGGTAGGAAAAGCTGACGTCGCGGAATTCAACCGCGCCGTGCAACTGGCCACGACTGATGAAACTGGCGTCGGCAGGGCGCTCGACTTCGCGCTTCATGGTTTCGTTCAACGAAGTCAGCGCGGTCGCCGCCGTGTGGTACTGCACCAACAAGCCCGAGACCAGTCCCACCGGCGCCATGGCGCGCGATGCCAGCATGGTGCAGGCAATCAAACCGCCCATGGACAAAGCACCGTCACCGATCAAGTAAACACCCAAGATCACGATCACCAAGTTGACACTTTGCTGCATGAAAGCCGAGGTGTTGCTGGCGCTGGCCGAGAGCAGGCGCAGCTGAGTTCCGACCCGAGCCAGCAGCACCGCACTTTTCTCCCACCGACTTTGAATTGGCGCCTCGGCACCTAACGCCTTGATGGTCTCGAAACCGACCAAACCCTCGATCAACGTGGCGTTACGTTGGGCGCTGGCACGGTAGGTGGTCTCGGCCAGCTCGTGCATTCGACCTTGCACTGCCAAGGCATAAATCAACATCACCAGCGCACCGGTGATCAGCGGGATCAGCATCGGCCACGCGATCCAGCCCATCACCCCCATGAAGATCAAGCCAAATGGCAAGTCAATAAAAGCCACCACGGTGGCCGAACCGATGAAATCTCGGACCGACTCAAACGCCCGCAAGTTGGAAGCGAAAGAACCGGCCGAATTGGGGCGCTGTTCCATGCGCATGCCCAGCACCCGCTCCATGATGAAGGCCGAGAGCTTGACATCGGAGCGGCTGCTGGCCAAGTCGATAAAGCGGGTGCGCAGAGTGCGCAGCACCAGATCGCTGACCAACATCAATAACAGGCCCAGAGACAAGACCCACAGCGTGTCCACTGCGTTATTGGGCACCACGCGGTCGTACACATTCATCACAAACAGCGGCATGCCCAACGCAAACAGATTGGCCAGCAAGGCCGCCAGTAGCACATCGCGGTACAGCTGGTGATTCTCAGAAATCACGCTCCAAAACCAGTGGCCGTGTCGTCCGGCACGGACATCGGGGGTTCGTGCATCCCAACGCACACCGGGTCGCAAGTAAACAGAAATCCCGATGTAGTCGCGCTCAAGTTCAGCCAACGCCACCGTGACGGGGGCATCACCCAGTTCGGGGTAAACCACTTGGGCATTTTTGCGCTCGGCATCCCAGCCCAGCAGCACACATGCGCGCTCGTTGTGCAACAACACGATCGCCGGCATCAGCGCGTCGTTCATTTGCGTGAGCGCTTTGCGAACAATTTGGCTGCTGAGCCGCGCCCGCTTTGCCGCCCGGCCCAGCAAACTGGGTGTGAGTTTTTGATTTTCGGCTGGCAGACCCGCCATGATGGCATCGCGGGTCAGCGCCTCGCCATGGGACAACGCCACAATCAGTAAACAGCTCAACAACTCATCGTGTTGATCCACAGCCAGCCCTAAATCAGCAACGGTCAAACTTTTTTCATTCGGCACGCGACTTGTCCTTCTTAGTTGAAGCTGGTCGATCTTGTTACGAGTTCATCATAAAGCCATCTGCTCACGGCCGGGGGCGCTTTCTAACAAATTCGCAGGCTCCTCCGACTGCAACACCTTCTCAGCCCAAGGCTGAAGCTGCGCGGTATCGGCGCGCAGCACCTCCTGTTTGATCGCCAAAATCTGCGAAGGATGCATTGAAAAACTGCGCAAGCCCAGCCCCAGCAGCAAGCGGGTCAAACTGATGTCGCCGGCCATCTCGCCACAGACGGTCACTTTTTTACCCTGCGCTTGGCCCGCAGCAATGGTCTCTCCGACCAGCCGAAGTACCGCCGGATGCAGCGGGTCGTACAAATGTGCGACCGATTCATCGTTGCGGTCAATCGCCAACGTGTACTGGATCAAATCGTTGGTGCCTATCGACAGAAAATCGAAGTATTTCAAAAACAGCTTGAGCGTTAACGCCGCTGCCGGAATTTCGATCATGGCGCCAATCTGAATCGATCCAAACGCAACCCCTTCTTTGGTCAGCTCGTCGCGTGCTTGGGCTACCAAGGCCAGGGTTTGCCGGATCTCGCTAACATGGGCCAGCATCGGAATCAGCATATGGACCGGGCCATGCAAAGCAGCGCGCAAAATGGCGCGCAACTGCAATAAGAACATGGCAGGGTCGGCCAAACTCCAGCGAATGGCGCGCAAGCCCAAGGCCGGGTTCAAATGGGCGTCTTCCCGGGCCGACCCGTCGAGCGGCTTGTCGGCTCCCACATCCAGGGTACGGATTGTCACCGGCAATCCCTGCATGCCCAGCACCGCCACCTTGTAAGCCAGGTATTGCTCCTCTTCGTCGGGCAACTGGCCTTGACGGCCCATGAACAGAAATTCACTGCGAAACAGCCCGACACCGACCGCCCCATCGGCCAGCGCCAAAACAGCGTCTTCGGGCATTTCGATATTGGCCAACAACTCTACGGACTGACCATCGAGCGTGAGCGCCGGGGTATGGCGCAACTGGGCCAGCTGACCGCGCTGTTGTTCAATGGCATCTTGCTTGTGGCCATATTCGGCCAACATTTGTTGTGAAGGATCTACGATGACCACGCCGGCATCACCATCGACGATGACCCAGTCGTCCTGGCGCACCAGGTGGCTGCTCATCCGGGCTCCGACCACGGCTGGAATGTCCATGCTTCGCGCAACAATCGAGGTGTGCGAAGTCTTGCCGCCGACATCGGTAATGAAACCGGCGAACACGCTTTTCTTGAACTGCAACATGTCCGAGGGCGACAGGTCGTGTGCGATCAAAATCAGGGCGTCGCCTTGCGTCGTTCCATCCGGCGCATCGCCTTGCTGCCCGGCACGCCAAGTGCTTGCAGGCCCTTGGGGCGAAGCCAGCTCCTGCATGGCCTGCAGCACCCGCTCAGTAATCTGCTCCAAATCGGATTTGCGCTCTCGCAAATACTCGTCTTCCATTTCATCGAACTGACGAACGATGATTTCGAGCTGGGTGCTCAAAGCCCACTCTGCGTTGTAAAGACGCTCGGAAATCCAGTGTTTGACACCTTTGCTGATGGACTCATCCTGCAACAGCATCAGGTGAACATCGAGTAAAGCGGTCAACTCATGGGGCGCTTCTTCCGGTCCCATTTGTTCGATATTGATTTGCAGACGATGGATTTCATCGATCACGGCATTGCGCCCCAACCGGGCCCGTAGAATTTCTGCCTCAACCTGGCTCGGATCGATAAAGTAATGCGCAACGTTGATCCGGCTCGGGGCCACCAACACCGCACGACCAATGGCGATGCCGCGTGAGATGGCTAGGCCATGAATCGAGAATGTCAAGAACCTTCCCCGAACTTATCGTTGATCAGCGCCAGCAAGGCATCCATCGCTTCTTGTTCGCGCTCGCCTTCGGTTTCAAGCTCGACGCTAGCGCCCAGACCGGCCGCCAGCATCATCACACCCATGATGCTTTTGGCATTGACCCGGCGCTCACCCCGAGCCAACCAGACCTCACACGGGAAACTGCCGGCCAACTTGGTGAGCTTGCCCGATGCCCGCGCGTGTAGCCCCAATTTGTTGCTAATGCTGATGGTGTTCTTGATCATGTTTCGGTTTCATGGGTTTTAGGCTGGCGCGGCGACACCTGCAACACGCCTTGCGCGCCACCCGCCAACACGCGCGCCACCAGCGCTTCGAGGCTCTCGTGCCGATAGGTCACGGCACGCATCAGCATGGGCAGGTTGACGCCAGTGACCAGGCGGGACGCCACGCCATCGACCAGTTGCTGCGCCACATTACAGGGGCTCGCCCCCAAGATGTCGACCAATACCAGGGTCGACGTCGCGCCGGATTGCGCCAAGGTCTGGCGGGCCGCGCCCAAGGTCTCTTGCGCTGTCGCGCCGGGTAGAACGTCAAGTGCCAAGACCTCACGACCTTCTTGCGGAAATACATGCAAGACGCAGGCCCGCAAGGCACTGGCCAAAGGAGCATGGGCGATGATTAGGATGGCATTGTTCATGGCGAAGCGTCCACCGCATTATGACTTTTTGTCGCGACAAAAAAAGCATAGGACGCACAACAACAAAGTAACAAAACCAGCAGCGCCGCTTGAAAAGCCCGAACCTCACTCAAACCCAAGGCTGTCATGCCATCGAGCAATAAACCGATACCCCACTGAACAACAAACACACCCGAAAAAATGACCAGGTTAAAGGCCGACAGCGCTCGCCCCGCCAATGCTGACGGGAATGCCATACCCAATGATGGCTGGGCCAGCGACACCACCGAGGTGCTGACGCACACCAACGCCAGCAAAATTCCGGACCAGCCCGGCAGCAGATCTCCCACGCCAATCATCAAGGCCAGCAGCAATAGGCTCCAGGGCAGCCCCTTGATCATCAAACGTTCAGCATCCCAGCCACGCTGCGCCAGCCGAGGCCCGAGCAAGCCCCAGCCCCAAAAAGTCAGCAGCATCGCCACGTTGATCCAGAACAAACCTGCCGTGGCCTGTAACGGGCTGTAACCGCCGACGCGAATCATCCAGGGTGTGGCCCACAGGGTTTGAATCGCCAGCAAGCTCCCGTAACTGAAGAAACCCAGGGGAATGAGCCGTCGGAAATAGGGGTGCCGCCAGACTTGGTCGTAACTGTTATCGGTGTTGCTGGTTGCACTGGTTGCGCTGGGCCCAGTCTGCCAGCTCGGCACCTGCCAGGCAATCACCGCCATCGACAGCAGCACCAGCACGGCAAACCCCAGAAACAAAGGTCGCCAGCCCAGCCACGGCAGTAACCACTGAACCGGCAAGGTCGAGGCCACCATGCCCATTGACCCCGTCATCAACATCCAAGAATTGCTGCGAATCTGGACCGACAGCTCGAACCAGCGCCGGTAACCCGTCAGTGCCGACATCAAGCAAGCACCCACCCCAACTCCGCACAAAATGCGCGCCAGTAACAGCGAGGCAAAGTTCGAAGCCAGGGAAAACGCCAGACAGCCCAGCACGGCAACACTTAGGAACGCCAAAATCACCCGCTTAGGACCGTGCCGATCCAGCCAACGCCCCAGCAGCAGCTGGGTGGAGGCAAAACCGAGAAAATAGCCACCCGCCAGCAAACCCAAATCGCTCGCATTGAGTGTGAATTCCTGTGTCAACACCGGTGACAACGTTGCCGTGATTGCCCGGATCAGGGCGGACAAGAAATAAGCAAAGGCAAAAGCCAAAAAAACCAGAATGGCCTGGCGCCGCTCAAGAAAATTCATTGAAGTTGAAGGCTCGCAAAAAAGGTCTGGGCCACATCCGGCTTGACAGTGTCAGAGTAAACCACAGCATTGAAAATCCGGGAGCCACGGGCAAACCAAAGCAACTGGGCCTGTACCGCGCTGCCATCGGCGCGGACCCCCTGCGCCAACAACAATTCGCTCTGCGGCAAAGGAATAGCCCCTTTAACAACGAAGACTTGCGCGCTGCTGACCTGGGCTCGCAGCTGACTCAGGGTTGCATGACGCCACTGGTTGAGAACCGGCAACAGCTGGTCCGGACTACTGAGCTCGGTAGTGGAAACCGCAAACAACGCACCGCCAGCCTCACAGCCCGCCATGTGTATCACCCGCTCGGTTGCGGCCACCGGCAGCAGACGCGAGCCCCGATCGGGCTTGCAAGGCAGTAACGCCAGCAGGCCAGAGTCATCAAGCCGCACCTCACGCCAATTAAAACTGGGGCTACAGGCACCCAAGCCCAAGACTACAAAGAGCACGGTGATTGACAAGAAATGCATCGGGCGATTATCAGTTGCCGCTGTTGATCTGGCTTGGCCTATAAAATGACGACTCAGCATGTCCCCATCCCAATGAAACGAATTCTCTACTTTTGCGCCTTGGTCGCTTTGCTGGCCGCAGGGACTTTGGGTTATTTTGCAAGCGGCTCCAGCGCCGCCCCTTCCAGCAAATTTATTCTGCTCGACGGCAGCAGCCAAAGTACCGAGGACTTCAAAGGCAAAGTCTTTTTGATCAACTTCTGGGCCACCAGCTGCACCACCTGCGTTGCCGAAATGCCCCAGCTGGTTGCGACTTACAACAAATTCAAAACCCAGGGTTTTGACACCGTTGCCGTCGCCATGCAATACGACCCGCCCAGCTATGTAGTGAATTTCACAGAAACCCGCAAGCTGCCCTTCAAAGTCGCCATCGACAATACCGGCGCCGTGGCCAAAGCTTGGGGCGAAGTGAAGCTCACCCCCACCACTTACCTGATCAACCGCCGCGGCGAGATTGTCAAACGTTACGTTGGCGCGCCCGATTTTCCCGAACTCAACGCTCTGATCGAGCGCTTGTTGGCGCAAACCTGAAGGGCTTAGCGGTTGCGAAAAGCGTCGTGACAGCTCTTGCAACTGCCGGCTGTCGCATTGACCGCTGTTTTAATCTGCTCCAAATTTCCGGTCTTGGCCGCGGCCGACAGCTTGACGGTTTCAGCCATCATTTTTTCACTCAAATCCTTGAACTTGGCCTGCTCTTTCCAGATCTCAGGCTTGGCCTTGGTCTCACCCTGATCAGTCCCTTCAGCAAATCCCGCCCAAGGGAGTTTCGCTAAAGTCACGACCAGCTCGGCATTTTCTGCCGCCACCTTGGCATCAAAAGGGGCTTTGCCATTGGCCATATTGCCAATTCGTCCGAAATGCGCAGCAAGCAAAACCAGGCTGGCTTTGCGGTATTTAATAGCATCTTCGGGTTTGGCAAATTGGGCTGATGCAGGTAGCGTCATAGCAGCAGCAGCGACGAACAAAAGTGAAGCAACAATTTTCATGGCAGCAAACCCTGGTGGAAGTAAAGGAACGACCCAGTGTAACAATGCCCGGAAAGTTCTGCTTACTCAACGAAAATCGAAATTAAAGCCATGCACCACACACCATTGCCAGCACTCCGGGTTTGGGATTTGCCGACCCGTATTTTCCACTGGACCTTGAGCGTCTGCGTTATCGGTCTGTTCATCAGCGCCAAAATGGGTGGCGCAGCCATGGCCTGGCATTTCTATTTGGGCTACTCGGTGTTGACTCTGCTTTTGTTTCGCCTGCTGTGGGGTGTGTTCGGTGGCTACTGGTCACGTTTTTCCACATTCTTGTATTCCCCGCTCACCTTGTTGCGCTTCTTGCAAGGTCAGCGACGCCCCGAGTACCAAGTGGGCCATTCGCCCCTGGGCGCTTTGTCGGTTTGGGCTTTGCTCGGCTTTCTCGCCGTGCAAGTGGGTACTGGGCTGGTCAGCGATGATGAGATAGCCAACAGCGGCCCGCTGTCGCGTTTTGTCTCGAATGCCGTTGTCAATCTGGCGACTTGGTACCACAAGGAGGCTGGTCAATTTATCCTGCTTGGACTGGTGCTGTTGCACCTCTTGGCAGTGACTTTTTATACCTTGAAAAAACGGCAAAAACTGGTCGCATCCATGATCCACGGCCACAAGCAAGTCTCGGTCAAGCTTCCCGCGTCACGCGATGACACGGCGTCCCGCTTACTCTCGGTTTTTTTGTTGCTGTCCTGCGCCGCGCTGGTTTTCTGGCTGATCAAAAAGGTCAGCTGATCAGGGTCGCTGGGCGGCCTGGTACAGCGGCATCACCCGTTCTGCCATTCGGCTCAAATCTTCCTCGCGGTTTGCCGGGGAGGGGTGAGTACTCAAGAATTCAGGGCTGCGGCTGCCACCCAGACGGTTCATTTTTTGCCACAAACTGACTGCGGCCCGCGGATCATAACCCGCACGCGCTGCCAGTTCCAGCCCGATCACATCGGCTTCCGACTCGGCGAGTCGACTGCGTGGCAAACCCAGGGTGACATTGCTCACCATGTCGCCGAGTTGTCCCAGCGCCTGACTACGGGTAGCCACTGCCAACACCATGCCCGGCAATTGCATGGCGTACTGCAGTGACACCTGCTCACGCACGTGTTCGCGCAAGGCATGCGCGATCTCATGACCAATGACAGCCGCCAATTCAGCGTCAGTCAACCCCAACTTGCTTATCAGTCCGGAGTAAACACCGATCTTGCCACCGGCCATGCAAAAAGCATTAATTTGTTCGCTTTGGAAGACATTGACTTCCCAGCGCCAGCCCGGAGCATCGGCTCGAAACGTAGCAGTTTGGTCAATCAACCGTTGCGCGCTGGAGCGAACCCGCGCCAGCAATACGGGGTCGTTGTTGAGCGTGTTATTGCTCGCAGCGGTCTTCAGCAACTTGCCATAAGCCTGCACTGAAGCCTGATCCAGCTGGCTGCTGCTGAGCAGCATGTTCTGACTGCGTGTGACACCCACCAAGCCGGGCTCGGTTGTTGACACCGTTTGGCAGGCGCTAAGTGCAAGCACGCCTGTCAACACAAGAAGTCTCTTGAGCAATGGCGCGCTAGCTGCAAACATGAACGCTCCCCATGCCGGCCACGGGTCAGAACGGCATTGACCCCGGTGGCTGTAGATTAATTAAAGCTGCGCGGTTACCAGCGCAGATTCCTCGAGCAATGTAGCCGCGTCACTCACCTCGAATTTACCTGGCGCTTCAACGTTCAACGCCACGACTTTGCCATCTTTGACCAGCATTGAATAGCGGTTACTGCGCAAGCCCATGCCACGCGCAGTTAAATCCAAGGTCAGTCCGGTGGCTTGAGCAAAAGCTGCACTACCGTCGCCCAGCATACGCACTTTACCTGCTGTTTTTTGCTCGCGCGCCCAAGCGCCCATAACAAAAGCGTCATTGACGCTGACACACCAGATCTCATCGACGCCGGACGCTTTGAATGCCTCATATTTCTCGACATAACCCGGTACGTGCTTGGCCGAACAGGTTGGGGTAAAAGCCCCAGGCAATGCGAACAGGGCAATGGTTTTACCGGCCGTGGCCTTCGCCACATGCACCGGATGAGGGCCAATACTGCAACCCTCGCTCTCGACATCGATAAATTCCATCAAGGTGGTATCTGGAAGTGCGTCTCCGACTTTGATCATGCTGTGGTGCTCCTGAATGAGTAATTGAATCGAATGTTGTATTGTGCATAAAAAAACGGCTCAACCAGTGAGCCGTTTTTAAGAGTTCTGAATCTTTCAGCCTTGATGGGCTTAAACGATAACAGCCTTTTGAACCAATCGGGTCGCAACCCAGTTCTTGGTCTTGGAAATCGGTTTGCTTTCCGTGATTTCAATCATGTCACCCAACTTGTACTCGCCTTTTTCATCATGGGCGTGGTATTTGCTGGATTTACCGACAATCTTGCCGTAGAGCTCGTGCTTCACACGGCGCTCGATCAGCACGGTCACGGTTTTTGCACGCTTGTCGCTGACCACCTTGCCAACCAAGGTGCGCTTGAGGGATTTTTTAGCTTCCGTCATTTATCGCTCCTTATTTGGCGGATTTTTCAGCGCTTTGCTTCTCGACAAGAATAGTCTTGGCGCGAGCAATATCGCGGCGCGTTGAGCGCAGCGTAGCGGTGTTGTTGAGTTGTTGCGTGGCTTTTTGCATACGCAGACCAAAGTGAGCTTTTTGCAGCGCTTTGACTTCTGTTTGCACACCAGCAATGTCTTTTTGGCGCAGTTCAGCAGCTTTCATTTCTTCTTTCTCCTGAATTATTGGCCAACCATACGGGCCACGAATGTGGTGCGCAGCGGCAACTTGGCAGCAGCCAAGCGGAAAGCCTCACGCGCCAGCTCTTCGGGGACACCAACGATTTCAAAAACGATTTTGCCTGGCTGAATTTCAGCCACGTAGTACTCGGGGTTACCTTTACCGTTACCCATACGCACTTCAGCAGGCTTTTGAGAAATTGGCTTGTCAGGGAAGACACGAATCCAGATGCGACCGCCACGTTTGACGTGACGTGAAATCGCACGACGTGCGGCTTCAATTTGACGCGCCGTCAAACGGCCACGGTCGGTGCATTTCAGGCCAAAATCACCAAATGCGACCGAGCTGCCTCGGGTTGCAATGCCGGTGTTACGACCTTTTTGCTCTTTACGGTATTTTCTACGCGCAGGTTGCAGCATGTTTATTCTCCTTTGGCACCGTCAGCTGCTGCAGCTGGCGCGGTGACCTTACGGACGCGCTTAACGGTGGTTTTCGGGGCATCGGCGCTAGCCTCTGCGGGTTTGTCACTGCCGTCTGTTGGAGCAGCTTGGGCAGTATCGAGGCGACGAGCGCCACGAGGTGCGGGACGATCTGCACCCGGACGGGCATCACGACGCGGACCGCGCGGGCGGCGCTCTTCTTCAGCACGGGGTTCAACTGCAGCCGGCAAGTCATTGCGGCCCAGTGTGTCGCCCTTGTAAACCCAGACCTTGACGCCAATGACGCCATAGGTGGTTTTGGCTTCTGAAGTACCGTAGTCGATATCGGCACGCAAAGTGTGAAGCGGCACGCGACCTTCGCGGTACCACTCGCAACGAGCGATCTCAATGCCATTGAGACGGCCTGACGACATGATCTTGATGCCTAGGGCACCCAGACGCATGGCGTTTTGCATGGCACGCTTCATGGCGCGACGGAACATGATGCGCTTCTCGAGCTGTTGCGTGATGGAATCAGCAATCAGCTTGGCATCGATTTCAGGCTTGCGCACTTCTTCAATGTTGACTGCGACCGGTACACCGAGCTGCTTGCCCAATTCACGCTTGAGGTTCTCGATGTCTTCGCCTTTTTTGCCGATCACCACACCCGGACGTGCCGAGAAAATGGTGATGCGGGCGTTTTTAGCGGGGCGCTCAATCAGAACGCGTGACACCGAAGCATTTTTCAGCTTGGCCTTGAGGTACTCACGCACCTTGATGTCTTCTGCCAACATTCCCGCGAAATCACGGTTGTTAGCATACCAACGAGATGCCCAGTTACGGCTGATCGCAAGGCGAAAGCCAGTAGGGTTGATTTTTTGTCCCATATCTTACTGGCCTCTTTCAGTTACCAACCGTCACGTACACATGGCACGTGGGTTTTCTGATCTGGTTGCCACGACCTTTTGCGCGGGCCGTGAAGCGCTTGAGTGAAGCACCTTGTTCAACGAAAATGGTTTTCACCTTCAGTTCGTCGATGTCGGCACCATCATTGTGCTCAGCGTTGGCAATGGCGGACTCCAAGACCTTTTTGATGATCACAGCAGCTTTTTTCTGCGTGAACTGCAAAATGTTCAAGGCTTGATCCACTTTTTTGCCGCGAATCAGATCCGCGACCAGACGGCCTTTGTCGACCGATAAACGAACGCCACGAAGGGTTGCACGAGTTTCCATGGTCACCTCCTTATTTCTTTTGGACTTTTTTGTCCGCAGGATGGCCCTTGAAAGTACGGGTGAGGGCGAATTCACCTAACTTGTGGCCAACCATTTGATCGGTGATATAGACCGGAACGTGCTGCTTACCGTTGTGAACGGCAATGGTCAAACCGATGAACTCGGGCAGAACCATAGAGCGACGCGACCAAGTCTTAATCGGCTTTTTGTCTTTGTTGATGACGGCCTTATCAGCCTTAACCACCAAATGCTGGTCAACAAACGGACCTTTTTTGAGAGAACGAGTCATTAACCTTCCCCTTACTTCTTGCGACGCGACACGATCATGACCTGCGTGCGCTTGTTGTTACGGGTACGGTAACCCTTGGTCAGATTACCCCAAGGATCGACTGGGTGACGGCCTTCGCCAGTTTTACCCTCGCCACCGCCGTGTGGGTGATCGACCGGGTTCATAACCACACCGCGAACGGTAGGACGAATACCCATCCAGCGCTTGACACCGGCCTTGCCGAGTCGGCGCAGACTGTGCTCTTCGTTGGCGACTTGGCCAATGGTTGCACGGCAATCGATGTGGATCTTGCGAACCTCACCGGAGCGCATGCGAACCTGAGCGTAAGTGCCTTCACGTGCCAACAAAGTGGCCGAGGTGCCGGCAGAACGCACAATTTGCGCGCCTTTGCCAATTTGCAACTCGATGCAGTGAATGATGGAACCCACCGGAATGTTGCGGATCGGCAAGGTGTTACCAACCCGAATCGGCGCTTCAGCACCGTTCAAAACGGTAGCGCCAACTTCCAAGCCACGCGGCGCGATGATATAGCGACGCTCGCCGTCGGCATAGCACAGCAAAGCGATATGCGCTGAACGGTTGGGGTCGTACTCGATGCGCTCGACTTTGGCCGGAATAGCATCCTTGTTGCGACAGAAATCAACCACGCGGTAATGGTGTTTGTGACCACCGCCCTTGTGACGGGTGGTGATATGACCATTGTTGTTGCGGCCTGCATGCTGGAACTGAGGTTCGAGCAAAGGCGCATAAGGCTCGCCTTTGAACAGGTGATCCCGCGAGATCTTCACCACGCCACGACGGCCTGGTGAAGTCGGTTTCATTTTAATGACAGCCATGATTACGCAGCCTCCCCAAAGAGGTTCAACTCTTGACCGGCTTTGAGCATCACATAGGCCTTGCGAACGTTGTCGCGACGGCCATTGGATTTGCCAAAACGCTTGGCCTTGCCTTTGGTGTTGAGTACTGAGACGGTTTGCACTTCAACCTTGAACATCAATTCCACAGCGGCCTTGATTTCAGGTTTGGTTGCGTCTTGCAGCACCTTGAACGTCACAGCATTGGATTTTTCAGCGACCATCGTTGCCTTCTCAGACACGATGGGAGCAACCAGAACCTGCATCAAGCGACCTTCGTCGTACTTGACTTTCGACGTGTTGTTCATGCGGGCGCTCATGCGAACATCTCCTTGAGTTGGTCCATGGCGGCCTTGGTCACCAGTACCTTGCGGTAATGAACCAACGACACCGGGTCGGCGTAGCGCGGCTCAACCACCAGTACGTTGACCAGGTTGCGGGAAGCAAGGTAGAGGTTTTCGTCGATTTGATCGGCGATCACCATGACCGAAGCCAGATTCATCGCTTTGAAACGAGCAGCTAAGGGCTTGGTTTTAGGTGACTCAACAGTGAGTGAGTCCACCACCGCCAAACGGCCTTCGCGCGCCAACTGAGACAAAATTGCAGCCATACCGGCGCGATACATCTTCTTGTTGATTTTTTGCGCAAAATTCTCATCAGGCATGTTCGGGAAAATCCGACCGCCGCCACGCCACAAAGGCGAAGACGTCATACCGGCGCGGGCACGGCCCGTTCCTTTTTGCTTGAATGGCTTTTTGGTGGAGTGCTTGACCTGTTCGCGGTCTTTCTGAGCACGGGTGCCCTGACGCGCGTTGGCCTGGAACGCTACAACAACCTGGTGAACCAGGTCTTCGTTGTAAGCACGTCCAAACACGGTTTCCGGTGCGTCGTAGGTCGCAGCGGCTTGGCCTTGGTCATTGAGGAGTTCGAGCTGCATCAGTTCGCTCCTTTCACGGTTGTCGATTTGGCTTTGATGGCCGGACGCACGGTCACGAAACCACCCGGTGCGCCTGGGATAGCGCCTTTGATCAGCAACAGCTGACGGGCTTCATCAATGCGGATAACGTCGAGGTTTTGGGTTGTCACGGTGACGTCGCCCAAATGGCCCGTCATGCGCTTACCTGGAAACACACGGCCCGGATCTTGCGCCATACCGATAGAGCCCGGCACGTTGTGCGAACGGCTGTTACCGTGCGATGCGCGCTGCGAACTCATGTTGTGGCGTTTGATCGTTCCAGCGAAGCCCTTACCGATGGAGGTGCCTTGCACGTCCACTTTCTGGCCGACCGCAAACAATGCACCAGCCGGCACCACTGAACCCGTTGTGTATTGGGCAGCAGCATCGGCAGTGACACGGAATTCTTGAATAATTTCACCGGCTTCAACGCCCGCTTTCGCGAGGTGACCAGCAATTGGCTTGGTCACGCGCGATGCTTTGCGCGAACCGAACGTTACCTGCAAGGCAACGTAGCCATCATTCTCTTGGGATTTGATCTGGGTCACACGGTTGTTGGATACATCCACCACCGTGACAGGCACTGCGTCCCCGTCATCGGTAAACAGACGCATCATGCCCACCTTGCGGCCCAGCAACCCTAGGGAGTTGCTCTGACTCATTTTTTTCTCCGTAACTCTCACCGCTACAACTTCAATTGGCTGCAGCGTTTTGCGTGAAAGGCTGTTAATAAAACCCGATCGAAAAAGCTATGCAATTCCGACAGAGTCCGCGAGTATATCCTGAACCAGCCTTTACGGCAAGCCCCGGATTGACTCTGGGTCAAAAAGGACTGCAGCTTGCGCTACAGACCCCTTTAATTCTTACTGCAACTTGATTTCTACATCCACACCAGCGGGCAGATCGAGCTTCATCAACGCATCCACAGTTTTGTCCGTGGGGTCGACGATGTCCATCAAGCGCTGGTGCGTGCGAATTTCGAGCTGGTCGCGGCTGGTCTTGTTGACGTGCGGCGAGCGGAGAATGTCGAAACGCTTCAGACGTGTTGGCAGGGGCACGGGGCCCTTGACAATCGCGCCGGTGCGCTTGGCGGTTTCCACAATCTCAGCGGCCGACTGGTCGATCAGCTTGTAATCAAACGCCTTCAGGCGGATACGAATTTTTTGTTTGGTAGCCATGTTTGTTCCTGCTTAGTTAAGGACAAATTGATTACGCAATGATCTTGGCAACCACACCGGCGCCCACGGTCTTGCCGCCTTCGCGAATCGCGAAACGCAGGCCTTCTTCCATGGCAATCGGGTTGATCAACTTGACCGTGATGGTGACGTTGTCACCTGGCATCACCATCTCTT
>JBAQTC010000040.1:0-2030 GCA_049296795.1 Burkholderiaceae bacterium | reverse complement strand
GCGGGCAAGGGGTTAGCGGGGCAGACTATTGGTGGGTTGGGTGGGACGGTTCAGCATGGAGATTTTACTGTACTAATCCCGGTGTGAATATTACTGCGGCGGATGCTACAATTGTGGCGAATACCTGGTACCATGTATCCTTTGTCAGGGAAGGGGACGTGTGGACGATACGCCGAGACGGGGTCACCAAAGGAACGGCTACTGCCGCCGGTACAATGGTAAATCGCGCTTCCGATCTCTCGGTAGGCGAGTGCATATATTCGGGTTCGACTTCGGGTTTGAACTATTTCTTCAAAGGTTGGATAGATGAGGTATCGGTCCGTGTAGGTGTTGCGGTTTGGGGCGCGGATTTCACCCCGCCTACCGCGGCTTATTCTTCTTCTGGTATAATAGCTATAACCGGTGTGACGACCGCGGCTACAGGAGTAGTTACTGCTCCTTCCCACGGGTACGCTACCGGCGACGAAATCTATATATCGGGTATTGCTGGTATGACCGAGCTCAACAACCGATGGTTCTACGTTACGTCTATAGATACTAATACTTTCTCACTTACAAATATAGACGGAGTTGTTATAGATACCTCGGCGTATACTGCGTATACATCTGGCGGTACAAGCGACGCTATTTATGAGATAACGTCTCCGTACGTTGACGCGGATTTATTTGAACTTAAATTCGCGCAGAAAGCCGACCTTATGTATGTAATCCACCCCGACTACGAACCCCGAAAACTTATACGTTCCGGCGAGACAAGTTGGGCACTTTCTACGTTTACACGTACCGCCGATCCTTTTACAAAAGCGATAACGGGCATCACACAAGCTAATCCAGGAGTAGTGACCGCCACTGCACATGGGTTTGAGAATAGCGATCTTGTGGAGATATACGGTGTCGTAGGTATGACGGAGGTAAACGGTAATACGTACAAAGTGGCAAATAAAGTCGCGAATACTTTTGAACTCACCGACCCGACTACCGGGACTAATATAAACACCTCTGGCTATACTTTGTATTCTTCTGGGGGATACGTACTCAAACAGAGCAATATGCCTGGGGCGGTGGCCTTCTACGGTGGTAGATTGTTCTACGGGGGCACACTCGACGACCCGGAAACCTTCTGGGGAAGTAAAGCACCGACTAACGCGGGGGTGGTGCAATACGACAATTTTACAGTAGGTTCGTCGGCGGGGGATGCGGTAATTTTTCCTATATCTTCGCAGAACAATACCGCTGACCGCATACAGTGGTTTGCAGGGGTAAGTCGTTTCCTCGCGATAGGCACGTTTGGCGGAGTGTATAAGGCCAACGGAGGGTCGGACACTACTCCGATAAGCGGTACCGCAATAGCCGCCCCGCCCATAGAGTTTGTTGGATGCAAGAACCTTTCGCCCGTGCGGGTGGGAAGTTCTTTGTATTATGTCCAGCGCGGCGGACTGGTGCTTAACATTTTTACGTTCTCGCTAATGGCCGACGATTATCGTGCCGCAAGTTTGAATATTTTCTCCGATGAGATAACGAAGACAGGTATCATACAAATTACAACCCAGCAGGGCACGTCGGATATCATATGGGGGGTTACTACCGAGGGTAAACTTATAGGCATTACAGTCAAGACGGGCGAGGAAATAAACGCCTGGCATAGCCACGAACTCGGGGGCGCCGACGTTAAAGTGCTCTCGGTATGCGGCGAGCCCCAGCCGGATAACCGCGACAGTCTTTGGGCAGTAGTCGAGAGGACGATAGGCGGGGTAACACGTCGGTACATAGAATACTTTGCGGCGGAAGACCCGCTACCCGAACCCGAAGATTACTACACGGGGGATAGAGACGCAGACGACACGAAGTACAAGGCGCTTCTCTACGAGGCGGCTAAACATCTTATACGTGTGGACTGTTCTATGACGTACGACGCGTCGCAGACCATAGCGCTTACTCCCGCGGCGGTAAGCGGGTTGACTACTTTCACTGCGGCAGGCAGTCTATTTTCTGCCGCCGACGTGGGCAGATATATAGTTAAGAAGGTTATT
>JBAQTC010000039.1:0-4392 GCA_049296795.1 Burkholderiaceae bacterium | reverse complement strand
AAAGGGTAGCAAAATGCACTGCGGATCCGATGGTAAAACACCAGACCTCGCTGTAAGCCGCGCCAACACTGGTGCGACGGAAAGGAAAAAGCCTAACCGACTAGAGTTAGGCTTTGTACATTGGTGGCGGTTATGCCCGTCGAACGTCCTTCCGTCAAACCCAGCTCTTTCAGAAATTCGCTAATCTTCCGGTTGCGGTAGCGGCGGCTGACCGCACGCCCCGATCTGCGGGAATCAATTTCGACCCTGGTCGTTATGCCATGAATCCCCAATTTTCGCCCCAGCAAGCAAGTTTGCGGCCACCTTCGGGTATTCCGCAACCTTGTAGCCCATTGCCCGATAACCACGCTGCCGCTTATCCCACATCCGCAGCAGCGCTGGGTGACCGGTATCCACGAAGTCAATGATGCGGACATCGGTCTTGGTCGCGTGCTCGCGGTGCAATCGTCCCGCGTATTGCTGCAACGTCCCCTTCCACGAAACCGGCATGGCCAGAACCAAGGTATCCAGCGGCGGATGATCGAACCCTTCACCGACCAACTTGCCAGTCGCCAGCAGGACACGCGGCGCATCAGGTGGCAACGCGCCCAGTTCCGCGATCAGAGCGGCGCGCTGCTTCTTGGCCACCATTGCCGGGACGTGATATTTCAAGGGCGACTGGCACCCCCAGTTCGTTACAGGACTGGTAAAACGCTTTGGCATCCTCCCGCCATTGCGCCTCATCGAAATCAGCGGCGAGAAAATGGCAGGTGTCGTCGGTCAGCAGCGGATAGACTCCGACCCTCCGTTTGCCTGCAAGATGCTCGAAGATCACCTGATCCGACAAGGGAATCAGCAGACGGTTATTGCACTCGCCACACTTGATACGCGGCTTTTCGCAAACACCAGCCAGCCACTCATTGCCACAGGCAGGTGCATTGCCAGAGTTGCCGGTGGTTTTGCTTTCCCATCGGATCGGGTAGACGTCGGTGCGGCCACGAAACAGCCGCCGAAACAGCGCCAATTTTTCGGCGGTGGAAAGACGTGATGATTCTGGCTCCAGGGTGGGCACCGCTGGTTCCGGCGGGACTGGCTCGGGTGGCAAGCGCCATTCGATACCGTGACCGTCCAGCAGCGCGATCAGGCGGGCGTTTTCGGCTTGCAGCGTGGCCAACGGACGCGTTCACTCATCGGCCCCGTACTCGGCAAGCAAGTCGTCCATATCGTCGCCGACGCCATAGCCGAAGTTGTGACAGGTGCTGCGCACGGTATCCAGCCTGTCCCATAACGGCTGGTGTTGCGCGTCGGCCAAACCGGCGATGGTTTTTAAAGCCTGCTCGAACATTCGCACCAGCGCATCGAAGTAGCCCTCATCCTGCAGCCCAACTTCATTACTGAACCCTGCTGCCCGTTCGCAGTAAAACACCATCAGTTCGGCCAGACCTTCCGCTTGGCCAATGGCTTTTTTGTAATCGGCGATAGGCTTTTTAGCTTTGGCGACCGAGGTGTCTTGATTCTTGAACATGTCGGGCCAAAGCCAGCGGTCGATGGTGACCTTGTACGGCTTGAGCACGTCGTCGCCAAGACTCAGGCGAGCGTGGAAGAAGGCTTGGTTGTCCTTGTTGGCCGTGTAGAGGTCTTGCAGCAGTCCGAGCAAACCAGCGCGGTCAAAGTCCAAGAGCTTGGTCTTGACGTCGCTCCAGCTGGGTGTGTTCGTTTTTGTGGCCATAGCCGCTATTCCTCACCGATATCGAGTTGTCTGCCAGACTCAATCTGCTTCACCACCCGATCAAAGTCACTTTCAAACAACCGGTCCTGCACGATGCGGTATTTCTCGAATTCACTTTCGGCGTGTGCCTTGGCAATTTCTGCCGTCACCTTGCCTGCGTCCTGCAGTACCTCCCGGTCCCACAGTTTCAGGAAGCCGCTAAGGCGCTCTTCCCAATCCGCCATGGTCATGGGCGTGCGTCGCATGGCTTGAAGTTCTGCCATGTCGAGATAGGCAGAGACAATCCGCTGCATCTGTGCCAATTCGAAATCCGACAAGTAGTTCTTGGCAATGGCAACGTCGTATTTGTGAACCTTCCCTTGGGGCGCGCCTTCCCAACTGGTCAGCCCCATGTTTTCTTGTCTGTGATCAGCCCGGTCTACGATCACCTCGGCCGCTGTCTGGCCATGAATGGCGTAATGCAGCTTGTTCTGAACCGCCGCAAAAAAGCGCTTGGTCGCCGCAGCCGATGTGTCGTAGTCGAGCGAGGTCGCGTAAATGTCGGTGATCTTTTGGTAGAACTTGCGCTCGGATGCGCGGATTTCCCGAACTTTTTCCAACTGCCGCTCGAAGAAATCTTCGGTCAGCACGCTGCCACCGCTCTTCAAACGATCCGAATCCATGACCCAGCCCTGGATCGTGTAGTCCTTGACGATCTGGTTGGCCCATTTGCGGAACTGCACCGCACGTTCGTTTTCTATCTTGAAGCCAACGGCGATGATGGCCTGCAGGCTGTAGTGATCAACCTTGCGTTGAACTTCGCGCTGACCCTCTGTTTGAACCGTTAAGTACGGCTTAATAGTTGCCTCGCGCTCCAGCTCGTTGTCGGTATAGACGCGCTTCAAATGCTGACTGATAGCCGACACCGACACATCGTAGAGACTGGCCATCATTTTCTGAGTAAGCCAGAGGTTTTCATCCTCGTAGCGCATTTCCACGCTAGTTTCCGCATTGCCCGTCGCCGCGACAAAGGTCAGGTATTCCGCCGCCGATGACCGGACGATGAACACCTCATTCTTTTTAGGGATCTGCGGCGGTTTATTTATTCTCATTTCTGCTTCCCCCTTTTACAGCGCTCAAGACGCTATGGCATTCCCTGGTTCCATCGTTCAGTAATTCACCAGATTGCGGCTCTTGGTTTGCGGCCACCAGGATAAGCCCTCGCATATGCACCGAACCCGGCCATGCAGATGCGCAAAAACACGGTGCTAATCTTCAAGTTGATCTTATCAGCGGCATACCCCAGCAAGGAACGGCCAGTGTTTCAGTGCCCCTGGAGAAATAAGCACTTAGGTGCAAAGCGCAAAAGCAGTAATTTCGCAAACAGGGCAGAACCGTACTGCCAAAACTGACGAAAGTCCTGTTTTAGAAGTTTTGTCGGTACCAGTAGGGGCCATTCTTGAATGAAAAAAGCGACTTTCGTCAGTTTTGGCAGTGCCTCCCCCTGCCGTTTTGAAAAAACACGATTTTTTGATTAGGGTGGTTGAAGACCCAGACCGTTGGTGTTGGCCACACAGTTTGGTCAGACACCCGCTTGTATTTATCGATGTTCATGGCTTGGCTTCTTGGCAATTGCATGCAGCTTGGTTTTAGTGGCTGCTCACCCAATTCTCAACAAGCAACCCGGCGTAGTTCACAAAGTCTGCCTCATTGTTGGTGACCAGCGTCACCTGCAGCGCGAGGGCGTGCGATGCGATGAGCTTATCCATGGCATCACGGTTGCGTTCTTTATAGGCGGCGCGGATCGGCCCATAAGCCTTGGCTGCCTGGGCCTCGAATGGCGCCACCATGATGTCTTCAAGCAAGCTGTCAAGTGCCACGCGGTTGGCGGCTTGCAAGGCAGGGCTGGAACAAGCGACCCCGAATTCAAGTTCAGCCAGGGTCACCGCAGAAATGACCACGTCGCCGACAAAGCACACCGCAAAGCGCTCCCGCACTTCGGGTGGCTGGTGCTTCATCAGGTAAATGCAGATGTTGGTGTCGAGCATGTATTTCGGATTCATAAAGCCTCGCGCTCACCTTCGATGTTTTCGCCACGTCCCTGGGCCATGAAGTCCGGTGAGAACTTGGCCAGTTTGCCCAGCACATCGCCCATGCGCCGCTGGGCCGGGCGGATGCGCAATTCGTCACCCTGCCGTTCGATGACCAGGTCCACGTCCCACGTGCTGTAGGCAAGTTCTGAAGGAATGCGAACGGCTTGAGAGTTGCCGTTCTTGAATAGCTTGGTGTTGGCCATGATGAACCTCCTTGGATGTATATGTACATCTTACCTCGAATCGACATGAATGTAAATACATGGATGTACAAAAAACAGATCCCTTAAGAAACTACACCGCCATCGCCAAACAGTACGCCCAAGCCGTGGTTCGGGGAGAAATTGCAGGGTCCAAGTGGGTTCGCCTAGCGTGCCAGCGCCAACTTGACGACCTGAAACGGTTCGAGGGGCTTAGATCAGGTTTGTCGTGCGACTGGCTAGTTCAGTTGACGCACAACCATCAGCCTGAAACCCGCATGAAACCTAGGGTTCGAGTGTCGGCTAGCCACAGGTCGAATGGAGAAAAGAGAGGATTCGGCTCGCCAAAGGGTAGCAAAATGCACTGCGGATCCGATGGTAAAACACCAGACCTCGCTGTAAGCCGCGCCAA
>JBAQTC010000038.1:0-49893 GCA_049296795.1 Burkholderiaceae bacterium | reverse complement strand
CGAATCGGGCCTACGCCCGGACACCCGCACCGCCGTCCCATCTGGCATTGCATAGTGTTTTCCAAAGCCCAAAACGCCCACAACGACCAATAGCAACTCTGTTGGATGCCCGGGTGTTTGGGGTGGGCGGCGCAGCGGCATCAAGGAGGAATTGTCGACCAGAGGTCGACAAGGGGGACAGCCGCGCAGCTGCCCACCCCAAGCGCCTGGGCGTACAACAGTACGCAACCAGCATCTTTGCATCGAAAAGCAGACTGAGCCGAAGAAGGACAGCCACGCCGCCCGCCTAGCGCGAGGTGTTGGCGTGAAGCTGCACCCATTCTTTGCGCTCGCAGGCCTGGGCAAGGCCGGTGGATTGGGTGCCCGTTCTCCAGCCCAGGCTCGCGGGCGACTGTCGGTTCAGTTAAAGATCTTGGCGTTAACGCCTTAATTGGCACACCAACTGTGTAGCAACCGCGAATCGGGCCTGCGCCCGGACACCCGCACCGCCGGCCCATCTGGCATGGCATAGTGTTTTCCAAAGCCCAAAACGCCCAAAACGCCCAATAGCAACTCTGTTGGATGCCCGGGTGTTTGGGGTGGGCGGCGCAGCGGCATCAAGGAGGAATTGTCGACCAGAGGTCGACAAGGGGGACAGCCGCGCAGCTGCCCACGCCAAGCGCCTGGGCGTACAACAGTACGCAACCAGCATCATTGCATCGAAAAGCAGACTGAGCCGAAGAAGGACAGCCACGCCGCCCGCCTAGCGTGAGGTGTTGGCAAAGCCGTGGATTGAATTGCTCACCGAATGATGGCAGTTGCGTCCATGGTGAGCCAGCCTTCGTGGTCTTGGGCCCAGAGGTGAAAAGTCTTGCCGTCGGCATCGCTTTGTCCGCAAACAAAGAAATGGTTGATGTCGAACGTGGGGCGCACGGCGCGAAACTCGAAGCGTTCCAGCACTGCATCGGGCCGGTGTTCGCGCAGCAAGTCGATGAGCAAGGTGGCGATCAGCGGGCCGTGCACCACCAGCCCGGGATAGCCTTCGGTCTGGGTCACGTATTTGCGGTCGTAGTGAATGCGGTGGCCGTTGAAGGTCAACGCCGAATAACGAAACAGCAATACATCGTCAGGTACCACTTTGCGCTTCCACTGTGCGTGTTGCGGCGCGGCCTGCGGCGCAGGCTGAGGGTCGTCTGCTTTGGCTGCTTCGCGGTAAACAATTTCGTGGAACTCCGTCAGCGCCACCTCGCTTGCGCCATTGGCCCGCAGCTCGTGGCGCACTCGAACAAACGTCAAAGGTCCGCTGCGACCAACTTTTTCGGTGACGTTGTCAATGGTTGAGGTGCGTTCGACTTGGTCGCCAACGCGCAAAGGGTGATGAAAAACGAACTGACTGCCGGCCCACATGCGCCGCGGCAGCGGCACCGGCGGCATGAAGCCGCCGCGCTGGGCGTGGCCGTCTTCGCTGATCAGCGATTGGCGGTGCAGTGGCAAAAAATACAACCAATGCCAAAGCCCGGGCAAGGGCGTTCCAGGCGATGGGCGATCCGAGGGACGATCCAAGGTCGCTGCCAGCGCCGCATAGGGCGTGGCCGTGATGCTGTCACTGATGGTTTCGCTGTTGCCGATCCAGTCGGTGAGGGGTTTTTTACTCATGGGGTTTTTTATCGGGGAACAGATTGCAGAAAGTCGCTCAGTTGTTGTTTCCAGTGCCGGGCTTGTCCGGTGGTGCCGTGACCGGCGGTTTGCTCGCTGGCGGGAATCAAATAAATGCGGCCATGTTTGACGCGCTTGATTTCGCGCTCCAGCAGGCCGGATTCGGGGGGATTGCGCTCGTCGTCGGCTGCATTGATGGCCAACAGTCTGGCCTGGATTTTGTCCAGATTCGGCGCTGCGTTGTAGTCGGCTGAAGAACTCCACTGGTACAGCAAGTCGTTGGCGTCAGCGCTAAACGGCGCTTTGAGTCGCTGATTCAGCAAGGCGTCGGCTTGCTCGCGGGTTGGTGCTGCTTTTTGCAAAGCCAGGTTGCCGCCGCTGGTGGCCATGGCGTAGAACACGCTGGCGAACTGGGCGCTGGCGGGTTGTTGGGTGTAGTTGCCATTCATCCATTGCGGGTCGTTGCGAATCGAGTCGATGATGAGGCGACGCATCGCCCAGTTGCGGCTGGCCATGGCCGTGGGTTGCGCCGCCATGGGAACCAGGGCGTCCATGAAGTCGGGGTATTTCGTGCCCCAAAGCCAGGTTTGCATGCCGCCCATGGAGTTGCCAATCACCAGCCGCAAGTGCTTGATACCCAGGTGTTCTTTGACCAGCCGGTACTGGGCATCGACCATGTCGTCGTAGTTGTAAGCGGGGAAAGCGGTGCGCAGACCGTCCGACGGTTTGCTCGATTTTCCCGTTCCAATCGCATCGGGCAGGATGATGAAATAGCGGTTCGCATCCAGCGGCTGGCCCGGACCGAACAGTTGGCCGCCGAACGCTGGATTCAACATGCCGTTGCCCGAACCGGCTGTGCCGTGCAATACCAGCACCGGTTCTGCGCTGGGCGAGCCCAAGGTCGTGTAATGCAGGCGCAACTCAGGCAGCACGACACCCGTGTGGAAACGAAAATCCTTGACGATCCAACTGCCCTCGGTCTTGGCGGGTGCCGAGCTTTGGCTCCAGCTGGGACGCCCGGCCAGTGTCAACACGGCGAGCAGAGCAAGGGCCAGGGACCGAGCCCAGGGGGTTGATGGGGTCATGATGAATCCTTACAAAACGCCGGAGGTTCCGCCGTCGAGGTTGATGCTGGTTCCGGTGACGTAGCTGGCGGCGTCGGAGGCGAGAAAAGTGATGACGTTGGCGACTTCTTCGGCCAAACCGACCCGGCCCAACGGAATGTCCTTGCCCATCTCGGTGTACAGCTCTTCCACATTGCGACCGGTTTTGGCCGCTTTGGTTTCGTGTTGGCCAGCCCGAATCAAGCCGATGCACACGGTGTTGACCAGAATTTTGTCGGCCGCAAATTCTTTGGACAGGGCTTTGGTCATGGCCAGGCCGGCGGCGCGGGTAACCGAGGTCGGCATCGATTTGGCACGTGGCTGCTTGGCGCCGATGTTGGTGATGTTGATGATGCGACCACCGCCTTGTTTGCGCATCTCAGGAATGGCTTGGCGCGCCAGACGGATGGCGCCAAACAGCTTCAGATCGAAATCGGCCTGCCACGTGCTGTCGAGCACCGACTCGAACGCGCCAGTGTTGGAGGTGCCCGCGTTGTTGACCAGAATATCGAGCCGGCCAAAAGCGGCCAGGGTTTGGCTGACTACGCGTGAGCAGTCTTCCAGTTGCGACATGTCGGCCTGCACCGCGCAGGCTTTGCCGCCAGCGGCCTGAATGCTGGCAACGACCGCGTCGAGCCGCTCGCGCCCGCGGGCCACGAGTGCAACCGAAGCGCCCTCAGCCGCCAGCGCTCGCGCCGTCGCCAGTCCGATACCCTGGGTCGCGCCCGTGACGATGGCGACTTTGTTGGAGAGATTGAGTTTCATGGGATTTAGTTTTTGTAGCTGGTGTCGATGCGGTCGAGCTTGCGCAGCAGGGCGGGCCAGACGAAGCCGCCGCCTAAGCCGCCGTCGCGAATGTATTGCGCCGTGGGGGTGTCGGCTTGGTAAATTTGTTCGTCGTAATGAATCAGCTCGCCGCCGGCTTGGGCGCTGACCTGAATCTGGCAAACGCTTTCCAGTCGGTACATGTGCATGAAAGCGTCGGAGATGGTTTTGCCGACAGTCAACAGGCCGTGGTTGCGCAGCACCAGATGCTTGGCATTGCCCAAGTCGTTTTGCAGCCGTGGTTTTTCGTCGTCGTTGAAAGCCACGCCTTCGTAGTCGTGGTAAGCCAAGGAGCTCAGGACGAAAGTCGATTGCTGGGAAATCGGCAGAATGCCGCATTTTTGCGCGCTCACTGCCACGCCCGCGCGGGTGTGGGTGTGCAGCACGCAAACAATGTCTTCTCGGGCTTGGTGAATCGCGCTGTGAATCACGAAACCGGCTTTGTTGACGGGAAAATTCGAGGCTAGCACTTGGTTGCCTTGCTGGTCGATCTTGACCAGGGACGAAGCGGTGATTTCGTCAAACATCAGGCCGTAAGGGTTGATCAGAAAGTGATGCTCGGGTCCGGGCACGCGGGCGCTGATGTGGGTAAAGACCAGATCGGTCCAGCCATAGAGCGCGACCAGGCGGTAACAGGCGGCCAAATCAACGCGCAACTGCCATTCTTCGGCGCTGACAACTTCTTTGAGCGATGCGATGTTCATGGTTTCAATCCAATCAAAAAGTGAGGCAAATTAATCCGGTTTTTTCACCGACCAGCGCTTGCGCGCCCACACCGCGATCAAGGCGCAACCCAGGACCAGGGAGAACCAGCCGACCAAGGTGGCGTTGGCAACGATGTTTTGCATGCCCGGGGACACGATGAAATGGGGCGAGAGCAGAACGCCTAGGCCGATCAGGCTGCACAGAATGCCTTTGAGCAGGAGCTCGTTGGGTTGGCGGTCTGGACCTTGGCTGGGGCGGGCTTGGGACATGGACGTGATTCTCCATCTTTTTGCGCCTCATCCTGACCCCGGTCCTGACGCCGGCGAGACAGGCACAATCACGCCATGGCAATTCAGTGGTTCCCCGGTCATATGCATTTGACCAAAAAAGCAATTCAAGAACGCATCAAAGACACGGATGTGGTGATTGAGTTGCTCGACGCGCGGCTGCCGGGGTCGAGCGCCAACCCCATGTTGGCCGAGTTAACCAGCAGCAAGCCATCGCTCAAGCTGCTCAATAAAGAGGATTTGGCCGATCCGGCGCGCACTGCCCAATGGCTGGCCCATTACAACAGCTTGAGCGCGACCCGCTCGTTGGCGCTCCGTGCCAACGACAAAACCGGCATGCAGCACATCATTGAGGCCTGCCACAGCTTGGCACCGAATCGCGGCGGCATGGTCAAACCGATGCGGGTGTTGATTTGCGGAATTCCCAACGTTGGCAAATCGACCCTGATCAACAGCTTGACCCGCAAGCGATCAGCCAAGACTGGTGACGAAGCCGGTATCACCAAGTTGGAGCAGCGCATCACGCTGGCCGACGATTTTTACCTGTACGACACGCCGGGCATGCTGTGGCCACGCATCATCGTGGCGAAAAGTGGTTACAACCTGGCAGCCAGCGGCGCCATCGGCCGCAATGCGTTTAACGATGAAGAAGTGGCGCTGGAGCTGCTGGATTATTTAAAGGAACATTACGCCGGGCTGCTGGAAGCCAGATTCAAACTGAGCGACGTGGCAACGCAAAGTGATGAGCAACTGCTGGCTGCGATTGGCCGCAAGCGGGGTGCATTGCAAGGGGGTAACCGCGTTAATTTGCAAAAAGCTGCCGAGATTGCGATTCATGAATTTCGCGCCGCCACACTGGGTCGAATCACGCTGGAAACACCGGAAGAATTTGCCCAGTGGCTCAGCGAGGGTCAGAAAATTGATGCCCAGCGTCAAATCAAAAAAGACGCGATTGAACTCGATCGGCTGATTCGCTTCAAGAAAATTGCCCGCCCGCCCAGGGCTGAGAACCCCTGAACCGAGATTGTCCATAAGCCGGGCCTTCGGCCCTACACGATTCCTGGCGGACGATTTGCGTCTATTTGGGCGGCTTCATCACCGTCCATAGCGGGGCAATGAATGCTTCACGACCCGCCCAACTGAACCGCAACTTGCAGCGCGATGCTCTCGCGTCCTATTGATCTTTTCTTAAACAGTGACACTCGACCTTCCTTTTATCTTGACTCCGACTTGGCTGGAGCGGGAGCCGGTCAGTGGCGCACTCAGCTCCGCGGCTGTCGTCGGCCTGGGGCCGACAATTCCTCCTTGATGCCGCTGCGCTGAGCGCACCACCGACCTGCTCCTGCGTGTCGGGTATTCCAACCCCCACAACGCCCAATAGCAACTCTGTTGGATGCCCGGGTGTTTGGGGTGGGCGGCGCAGCGGCATCAAGGCGGAGACCGAAGGGCGGGGGACAGCCGCGGAGCTGCCCACCCCAAGCGCCTGGGCGTACAACAGTACGCAACCAGCATCCTTGCATCGGTACCCTGACTGACCTGGAAACTGTCATGAATTTTGAAACTCTCAAAAATCAACAATCTCGGTTGAAATTCAGCTCTGATTCTTAGCCCTTGGCCACCGGCCGGGCCGGGTCGCTGCACCACTCGCTCCAGCTGCCAGCAAATAAAGCGCCACGCCCGAGGCCGGCGATTTCCATGGCCAGCAGGTTGGGTACGGCACTGACGCCGCTGCCACACTGGTGCACCACGCTGCTCGAGTCCTGCTCGCCCAGCAAGTCCTGGAACTCGCGCCGCAGTACTTCGGGGCTTTTGAATTTACCGTCGGGCCCGAAGTTCTGGACGAAAGAACGGTTCAGCGCACCCGGAATGTGACCCGCCACCGGGTCCAGTGGCTCAACCTCGCCCTTGAAGCGCGCTGGCGCCCGGGCGTCGAGCAGGGTTTGCCCGGCTTGGCCTAGCTGCCCAGCCACATCCTGCGCCGTGCTCAGCCGGGTTTTGGCGGCTGTGAGTTCAAACCGGCTCGATTGGCGTGCTGGGCTTGGCCCGCTGGCCACAGCACCGCCCGCAGCTTGCCAAGTTGGCAGACCACCGTCGAGTACCGCTACGGCCTCGACGCCGACCCATTTGAGCATCCACCACAAACGGCCGCAGTAGTTCGCCCCTTGTCGGTCATAGACCACGGCTTGCATGTTGTTGTCAAAGCCGATGGCCGACAGCCAGACCGCGAAATCTTCGCGCGAGGGCAGGGGGTGCCGTCCGCCGCTGGCTTGCGGGCGTCCCGGCTGGGCGCTCAGATGCAAATTCAGGTCGGCATGAAGCGCGCCAGCGATATGGGCCTGCAGGTACTGGGCTGCGCCAGCCTCGGGTTGCATCAGGTCGTAGCTGCAATCGAAAATCATCACAGCTTGCCCGCTGTGTTGCAAGGACTGAAGTTGCTCGGCCGAAATCAGGGTGGTGTACATGGCAGCTGCCTCCTATACCATTCATGGAATTGTTGCATCCCGTCTTCCATCGGGCTTTGGTAGGGACCGACTTCATTGTCGCCACGCAGCATCAAGGCGCGCCGTCCGGCATCCATGCGCTCGGCAATTTCATCGTCTTCGACGCAGGTCTCCATGTAAGCAGCTTGTTGTGCTTGGACGAATTCGCGCTCAAAAGCGGCAATGTCTTCGGGGTAAAAGAACTCCACCATGTTCATGGTTTTTTGTGGCCCCATGGGGTGCAGGGTTGAGACCGTCAGCACATGGGGGTACCACTCAACCATGATGTGCGGGTAGTAGGTGAGCCAGATCGCGCCGTATTTGGGCGGCTGACCCGAGCGGTACTCCAGCAGGGCGTTTTGCCAGCGCTGGTACACCGGGCTGCCGGCTTTACCCAGACGATTGGCCACGCCCACGGTCTGGACTGAGAAGTTGTCCTTGAATTCCCAGCGCAAGTCGTCACAGCTGACAAAGCTGCCCAGTCCGGGGTGAAATGGACCGACGTGGTAGTCCTCCAGATAAACCTCAATAAAGGTTTTCCAGTTGTAGTTGCACTCGTGCATTTCGACGTGGTCGAGCACATAACCCGAAAAATCCAGGTCGGCGCGTGGGCCCAACCCGGCTAAGTCCGCTGCTATGTCGCGGCCATTGTCTTCAAACAGCAAGCCATTCCATTGCGAGAGTGGGTAGTTGCGCAGGTTCAGGCAGGGGTCTTGCTCAAAGTGCGGTGCGCCTAGCAGTTCGCCACAGGCTTGGGGGCCAGCGGCGTTGTAGGTCCAGCGGTGCAAGGGGCACACGATGTTGCCGCCGGACTGGGATTGCAGTGAGCCGCGTCCCTTGAGCATGATGGCTTGTCGATGCCGACAAACGTTGGAAATCAGTTCCACCCCCTTGGGCGTTCGAACCAAGGCGCGTCCATCGGACTCATGGGCCAAGACGTGGTAGTCCCCCACGTTGGGCACGCTTAATGCATGGCCTACGTAGCGGGGGCCGCGCTGAAAAATCAGCGCTATTTCGCGCTGGTACAGCGTTTCGTCAAAGTAGCTTGAAACTGGTAGTTGGCTTGCGGCCTGCTGCAGTTGAAGACTTAAATCAGACATGGAGGTCATGACCTAGAGACTCCCCCTATGAAGGGGCAGGTGAAAACGGAATCCGGCGAGGCTGGATGGGGAGGTGGGATTGTAGCCGCTAGCGGTCGCGGGTCTGGCGCGCTTGCGACATCCCCTGTTTAGGGGATGTTTCCCGCGCTTTTTACAAAAATTCAAGTCTGGATTGAACTGATAATCAGGAAAATTTTGTTATTCTTAGCCCACACATGCCCAAATCCCCCAACAAACCAGCAGCCTTGCCTGCCAGCTATGAAGCTGCCCTGGAGGAATTGGAAAGCTTGGTTCAGCGTCTGGAGTCGGGTGAGTTGCCCTTGGATCAGATGTTATCGGGCTACCAGCGTGGAGCCGAACTCTTGGCTTTTTGTCGGGACAAGCTTCAGGCCATTGAAAATCAAGTTCGTTTGCTCGATCAAGGGGAACTCAGGCCATGGACTGCCGAGTGAAACCAGTAGCCGCTTTTGATTTTGGCCCCTGGTGCGCCCACTGGCAGGAGCAGGTTGAGCAGGCTTTGTCAGCTTGGCTTGAAGTTTCGACCCCAGCCGCCCAGCCGCCCGAAGCGATTGCCTTATTGGTTGACGCCATGCGCTATGCGGTGCTCGATGGCGGCAAGCGTTTGCGCCCGCTGCTCGTGCTCGCGGCGTACCAAGCATTGGTTGGAAACCAAGCCAGCAACCCTGCGCAGGCGGCAGCTGTGCTGCGATCAGCTTGTGCGATCGAATTGATTCACGCTTATTCTCTGGTGCATGATGATCTGCCTTGCATGGACAACGACTTGTTGCGCCGTGGCAAGCCCACGGTGCATGTCCAATTCGGGCAAGCCAATGCCATGTTGGCAGGCGACGCTTTGCAGGCCAAGGCTTTTGAGTTGCTGACGCTTGATGAAGGGCATGTCCCCGCAGAAATTCAAGCAAAACTGTGTCGTTTGCTAGCCCTGGCTTCGGGCAGTTCGGGTATGGCAGGCGGTCAGGCGATTGATCTCAACAGCGTCGGGATCCGTTTGGACGAGCGCCAGTTGCGTGACATGCACCGTTACAAAACCGGCGCTTTGTTGCACGCGAGTGTGATGATGGGCGCTGCCTGCGCCGGGTCTGCGCTCGAAACCAACACAGCGCTGTCTAACTATGGCTGGGCCATCGGACTGGCGTTTCAGGTGGTCGATGATATTTTGGATGTCACGGCGGACTCGACCACCTTGGGCAAGACTGCTGGCAAAGATGCCGAACAGAACAAACCGACTTATGTGTCGGTCCTGGGTTTGCAGCGCTCGCGCGACTATGCGCAGGAATTGCTGGGCCAGGCTTTGAGCGCACTCGGTGACAGTTCCTTGTGCGATGTTCGCGCTTTGAGGGCGCTGGCTGAGATGGTGGTGAACCGCTCCAATTGAAATGAACTGATGTCCGATACCACTTTTCCCCTGTTGTCAACCATCAACGATCCGGCAGCGCTGCGGCAATTGCCGCGCAACGAACTGGTTCGCTTGGCTGACGAGCTGCGTGCTTATTTGCTGGGCTCGGTGGCCCAAACCGGCGGCCACTTGAGCTCCAACCTGGGAACGGTCGAACTCACGGTAGCGCTGCACTATGTTTTCAACACCCCGCACGATCGGCTGGTTTGGGACGTCGGCCATCAGACCTACCCGCACAAAATCCTGACGGGGCGGCGCGAACGCATGGGCAGTCTGCGCCAACTCGGCGGACTCTCGGGTTTTCCGCAACGCAGTGAGAGTCAATACGACGCTTTTGGAACGGCGCATTCGAGCACTTCGATTTCGGCAGCTTTGGGCATGGCGATTGCTGCGCGGCAAAAAGGCGAGGATCGGCATGCGGTGGCCATCATCGGAGACGGTGCCATGACTGCTGGCATGGCGTTCGAGGCCCTGAATCACGGCGGCGTTGAAGATTGCAAACTGCTGGTGGTGTTGAACGACAACGACATGAGCATCAGCCCGCCGGTGGGCGCGCTGAACCGTTATCTGGCGCAACTCATGAGCGGGCAGTTTTATGCGGCAGCCAAGAACGTGGGGAAACAGGTGCTCAAGGGTGCGCCACCGCTGTTCGAGTTGGCCAAGCGGATCGAGGAACACGCCAAAGGCATGGTGGTTCCGGCTACTTTGTTTGAGAAGTTTGGTTTCAATTACATCGGCCCGATCGATGGCCATGACTTGGATTCGCTGATCCCTACCTTGGAAAACATCAAGCATCTCAAGGGCCCCCAGTTCCTGCATGTGGTGACCAAAAAAGGTCAGGGCTACAAGCTGGCTGAAGCCGATCCGGTGGCCTACCACGGTCCGGGCAAGTTCGACCCAGCTGTCGGTCTGCAAAAACCGACAACGCCTGCCAAAACCAGTTTCACCCAGGTGTTCGGTCAGTGGCTGTGTGACATGGCTGCGCAGGATTCGCGTTTGGTTGGCATCACGCCTGCGATGCGCGAAGGCTCGGGCATGGTGGAGTTTCAACAGAAATTTCCGAAGCGTTATTACGACGTTGGCATAGCCGAGCAGCACGCCGTCACATTCGCTGCGGGTCTGGCCTGCGAAGGGCTGAAACCGGTGGTGGCGATTTATTCGACTTTTTTGCAACGCGCTTACGACCAGTTGATCCACGATGTTGCGATCCAGAACCTGCCCGTGGTGTTTGCGCTGGACCGCTCGGGCTTGGTCGGTGCTGACGGACCTACCCACGCCGGGGCTTACGACATCGCTTACTTGCGTTGTGTGCCCCAGGTCAGCATCGCTTGCCCAGCTGATGAAAACGAGTGCCGCCAATTGCTCAGCACGGCGTTTGCGCAGAACCATCCGGTGGCGGTACGTTATCCGCGTGGTTCGGGTGTTGGGGTGGCGGTTCAGCCAGGGCTGGCGCCGCTGCCATTTGGCAAAGGCGAGATCAGGCGCCAGGCCAGCGTCAAGCCGCCGGCCAAGGGGCTGGCGATCCTGGCGTTTGGAACGCTGTTGTACCCCGCATTAACTGTGGCCGACCAGCTCAATGCCACGGTGGTCAATATGCGCTGGGCCAAGCCGCTTGATTTGGAGCTGTTGCTGCAAGTGGCGGCCGAACACGAGGCCTTGGTCACGCTGGAAGAAGGCGCTGTCATGGGCGGCGCCGGCAGTGCGGTACTGGAGGCTTTACAAGTCGCTGGGCTACTCAAACCGGTGCTGCAACTGGGCTTGAAGGACGAATTCACCGAGCATGGCGATCCAGCCAAGTTACTGGCGCAGCAGGGGCTTGATGCGAAGGGCATAGCGGCTTCCATTGGCCAGCGCTTCCCCGAGTTGGTGGCGTTGGCGCAAACTTCGTTCCAGGCCGCGGCCTGAGTCATGGGCGTGCCGGCTTGCGGCAATTCAAAACTTGTATACAAGGGAAAACCCGAATGATTTGTTTGAGGCTCGTGTCAAATAGGTGACTAATCAAGGCTAAACTTCGGGCAGCCCTCGCTGTGCAAATTCGTCGAGCGAGGTATTTCAATTTTTTTGTGGAGTCCGCAGATGGATCGTCGTTCCCTGATCAAACATTCCGGCATTGCCGGTATTCTTGCTGCCGGAGTAGCGCCTGCGGCCTACTCGCAAGGTGTCAATGTTCGCTGGCGTCTGTCGTCGAGCTTTCCTAAAGCCCTTGACACGCTGTACGGTGCAGCCGAAGTTTTTGCCCACCATGTGAAGCTGATGACGGGCGGGAAATTTGAAATCTCCAGCCACGCTGCTGGCGAGATCACCCCCGCGTTTGGTGTGGTGGACGCGGTGCAAGACGGATCGATCGAACTGACGCACACCGCACCTTATTATTTCTTCGGCAAGAACGAAACCTTTGCCATGGGCAGCTCGATTCCTTTCGGCATGAACAGCCGCCAGATGACGGCCTGGTCGCTGCACGGCAATGGCGGCAAACTGATGAACGAGTTCTATGCCAAATACGGCATGACCCATTTCATCGGCGGCAATACCGGCGCCCAGATGGGTGGCTGGTACCGCAAGGAAATTAAGTCGGCGGCCGACATCAAGGGCATGAAAATGCGCATTGGCGGTTTTGCCGGTAAAGTGTTCGAGCGCATGGGCGGGGTGCCGGCCAATATTCCGGGCGGCGAGATTTACACTGCGCTGGAAAAAGGAACGGTCGATGCCGCCGAGTGGGTTGGTCCTTACGACGATCTGAAGCTGGGTTTCAACAAGGTCGCACCGCACTACTACTATCCCGCCTGGTGGGAAGGCCAATCGCAAGTGGCTTTCCTGATCAATCAGAAAGCTTTCAATGCGCTTTCTCCAGAATACAAAGCCATCGTTGAGGCCGCTGCAGCTGTGGCGCATACCGACATGCAGGCCAAATACGATGCGCGTAACCCAGCCGCTTTGAAGCAGTTGGTCGGCAGCGGCACCAAGCTGCACCCGTTCCCGAAAGACGTGATGGATCTGGCTTTCAAAGAATCGATGGCGTTGTACAGCGAACTGTCGGCCAAAAACCCGGACTGGAAAAAAGTTTACGAAGACTACGCCAAGTTCCGTGCCGACGCCAACCTCTGGTTCCGCTTTACCGAAGCCACCTTCGATCGCTACATGCAATCAGCCAAACTCTGAGTCGACTGACCCTGGTTGGTAAAAAAGCCCCGCTGAGCGGGGCTTTTTTTATGCCTGTGCTGCAAGGGTAAATCCTGATGGGATGAGTTGACAGGCAACCCTAAACTAGTGTCCTGTTGGGGACAGGACTTGTCCCCAGCCGGAAAATTGGATTTTCAGTTTTTTAAAGGAGTTCATTCATGGATCGTCGTTCCCTTATCAAGCAAGCTGGCATTGCCGGTGTTCTCGCTGCCGGTGTCGCCCCTGCCGTTCATGCCCAGGCAGCCATTCGTTGGCGTCTGTCGTCAAGTTTCCCCAAGGCACTTGACACGCTGTACGGCGCATCTGAAGTGTTTGCCAAGCAAGTCAAAGCGCTGTCGGGTGGCAAGTTTGAAATCTCCACCCACGCCGGCGGCGAGATCACGCCGGCCTTTGGTGTGGTGGATGCGGTGCAGGACGGATCGATTGAGTGCTCGCACACCGCGCCTTATTACTTTTTTGGCAAGAATGAGGCTTTTGCCTTGGGTTGCGCCATTCCTTTTGGTCTGAACAGTCGCCAAATGACGGCCTGGTCCTACCACGGCAATGGCGGCAAGCTGATGCGTGAGTTCTATGCCAAATACGGCATGACGTACTTCCCTGGTGGCAATACCGGCGCCCAGATGGGTGGCTGGTACCGCAAGGAAATCAAATCGGCAGCTGACATCAAGGGCATGAAAATGCGCATCGGTGGCTTTGCCGGCAAGGTGTTCGAGCGTATGGGCGGTGTGCCCGCCAATATTCCTGGCGGCGAGATTTACACCGCACTGGAAAAAGGAACGGTCGATGCGGCCGAGTGGGTTGGACCTTACGACGACTTGAAGCTGGGCTTCCACAAGGTCGCACCGAACTACTACTACCCTGGTTGGTGGGAAGGTGGCCCGCAGGTTGATTTCCTGATCAACCAAAAAGCTTTTGATGCGCTGTCAGCCGAGAACAAAGCGATTGTTGAAACCGCCGCCGCTTTTGCCCACAGTGACATGCAAGCCAAGTACGATGCGCGTAACCCAACTGCTCTCAAGCAATTGGTCGGCATGGGCACCAAGCTCCATCCTTTCCCGAAAGACGTGATGGACCTGGCTTTCAAAGAAGCGATGGCGCTGTACAGTGATTTGTCGGCCAAGAACCCGGATTGGAAAAAAATCTACGAAGACTATTCCAAGTTCCGGGCTGATTCCAACCTCTGGTTCCGCTTTACCGAAGCCACATTTGACCGCTATATGCAAGGCGCGAAACTGTGATGGCACAGGATGTGATTGCCTAATCTCTAAGCTAAATCCAGGCCCCGTTGGTTGGCGACTAACGGGGCTTTTTCAATTGTTCGCTCAGGCGCTCGAACTCAGCCAGAACACGGGAATCTGCACTGTAAAACGTTGCAAATTTACCCCCCATGGAGCGCACATAAAGCCGGGGCGCGATCAACCAGTCAAAGCCGGGCCAGCGTATCAGCTTGGCATAGGACAGCTCGGCGACTGCCATCTCTTTGTCCCAGATCCAGCTTTGTTTCAAGGCGCTGGAACTGATACTGGTCTGGCTGCGCCAAATGTAGAAAGCAGTGATTTGCAGCAAGGACAAGGCTGCCAGCAACCACCAGCCACCTTGGGACTCCGGTGCACCCAGCGCACCTTGTTGCCAGAGGTGGGCGCCCCAGACGCTGCAGCCTGCCACCAGAATAAAAGTCAGCAGCCTGAAGCTCAGCGAGAAAGCGGGTCCTTTGACGCTACCGCCCTCTCGTGGCTCAAATTCAAAGGGCGCAGGAAAACCATCGAAAGCCATTGAACAAGGCCCGGTGTAATAACTTACTTGGCGTTCTTGAACAAATCTTCCATCGCCTTGCGCTCCTCTTCGGCGCTGGCGGCTGCACTCGGTTCTTCCACCTGGATTTCTATCTTGACCTGATCCAGATCAACCACCACTTCCTTGTCCAGGAACATGGTGACGGTTTGCGGCACAAAAATGACGATCACAACCAGAACGATTTGCATCACGACCCAGGGAATGGCACCGAGATAAATGTCGTTGGACAGGACCGGTCGGTCAATTCGCTTGTCCTTGAACAGGGTGTCGGCAATGCCGCGCAAATAAAACAAAGCAAAGCCGAACGGTGGGTGCATGAAACTGGTTTGCAAGTTGACGCACAGCAAAACCCCAAACCAGATCAAGTCGATTCCCATTTTCTCGGCCACAGGTGCCAGCATCGGAACGATGATGAATGCGATCTCGAAAAAGTCGAGGAAAAACGCCAGGAAGAAAACAAAGACGTTGACCACGATCAGGAAGCCGGCTTGGCCACCGGGCAAGCCGGTCAACAGGTGTTCGACCCATTTGGCGCCATCGACGCCCTGGAACACCTGGCTGAAAACGCGTGAGCCAATCAGAATGAAGACCACCATGGCGGTTAATCGCATGGTGCCGGTCATGGCCTGCCAGATCAGATCCTTGGTCAGGCGGCGGGTCATGGCGGCCAGCAACAAAGCGCCGACCACGCCCATGGCACCGGCTTCGGTCGGCGTGGCAATCGCAGTTTTTTGGAACGGCAGGCCGCCCATGGAGCCCAGCACGGTGAAAATCAGGACGGCCGAGGGAACAATGCCTCGCAGGCATTTCTTCCAGAGTGCCCAGCCGTTGAGGGTGCGTTCGCTGCGGGGAATAGCAGGCAAGTAGCTGGGTTTGATCTTGGACAACGCGAAGGTGTAGATCATGAACATGGCGACCTGAATCAGCGAGGGGCCCCAAGCGCCTTTGTACATGTCACCGACCGAGCGGCCCAACTGGTCGGCCAACACCACCAATACCAAAGAAGGGGGGACCAACTGGGTAATGGTGCCCGATGCGGCCAGCACGCCCGTGGCGTAGCGCATGTTGTAGTTGTACTTCATCATCACGGGCAAGGAAATCAGGGCCATGGCAATGACTTGACCGGCGACGGTGCCGGTGATGGCGCCCAGAATGAAGCCAACGATGATCACCGAGTAGCCAATGCCGCCGTGCGCTGGGCCGAACAATTGGCCCATGGAGTCGAGCATGTCTTCGGCCAGGCCGCACTTCTCGAGGATCGTTCCCATGAAAGTGAAGAAGGGAATGGCCAGCAGCAACTCATTGCTCAGGATCGAGAAAATCGCGATCGGCATATTGCCCATAAAAGCAGCAGGGAACCAACCCATCTGAATGGCAAAGAAAGCGCTGCCTAGGCCGAGAGCGGCCAGTGAAAATGCCACCGGAAATCCGATCAGCATGATGATGACCAGGCCCGCAAACATGACGGGCGCGAAATTGACCATTTCCATTTTTTATTCCTGACTCAGTAACTTATTTTTTCTGACTTGGCGATCTGCGCTTATTGCAGAGGCTTCTCGTAGTGCGTGTCCATCTGGTACTGACCCCTCAGGTAAGCGACCCGCTTGATGATTTCAGCCATGCCTTGCAACCACATCAAGGCAAAACCCAAGGGCAGCACCAGAATGGCGGGCCAACGAATCAGGCCACCGGCATTGTGTGAGGTCTCACCCGACATCAAGGCCTTGAAGAAATAAGGCCAGGACATATAAGCCAAGAAACCGACGACTGGCAGCAGGAAGAAAATCAGGCCAAACAAATCCACATAGACCGGACGGTTGCCTTTGAGTTTCCCGTAAATCAAATCGACCCGCACGTGCTCATTAAGCTTGAGCACAATAGGCGCGCCGACCATCACCATGTAGGCAAACAAATACCATTGGATTTCCATGAGTGAGTTGGAGCTCCAGTTAATGCCGTAACGAACAAAAGCATTGCCGGCACTAATCAGGGCGGCGAACAAGACGGTCCAGGAAGCGAACTTGCCACATTTTTCGCTGAACCAGTCCATGCCAGCAGCGAATTTCAATAATCCAGTCAAGGGCGTCTCCGTTGGGGGCAGGCGTAGGCAATAAGTCTTTGCGCATGCCCGCTGTGGTTGATTTGAGGTGGGCCATTATAGCGGTGGGGTTTGTCGCCATAATGAACCATGGTCACGCTTTCGCCCATGCCTTTATTGGCTGCTGATATTGACTCCGTAGCGATGCGCCGGGCCGGGCCGGAGTTGCTGGCGCTGGCGTTGATGGATGCGCGCAACCATACCTTGAGTGTGTTTTCGCACTATGAAGCGGCATTGGCTGCTAAAGATTTTCGGGTCGCGTTGCTAAGCGAATTAAATCCGCCGTTGTGGGAGCTGGGCCACATCGGCTGGTTTGCTGAGTGGTGGATTGGACGCAACAGCCAGCGCCATCTCGGGAGTCAGTACCAACCGGCAGTGCCAAGGCCTGCTTCTTTGTTGTCGCAAGCCGACAACTGGTGGGACTCCTCCAACGTGGACCATGACAGCCGCTGGTCGCTCGCGCTGCCCGAGCTTTCAGCCATCAAGTCTTACCTGCAAGCCACCCTGGACAGCACGCTCGAATTGTTGGAGAAGACCCCGCACGAGGATGAGGCCTTGTATTTTTACCGCCTGGCTTTGTTTCATGAAGACATGCATGGTGAGGCGCTGATTTACATGGCGCAAACACTGGGCTTGGCGCTGGACTTGCCCGTCCCCCAGGTCAACGCTGCGCGTCAGCCGATAGGGTTGCCCGCACAGCGCTGGCTACTCGGCAGCCCGCTGGATTCTGGTTTTATTTTTGACAATGAAAAGTCGGCGCATGAAGTAGTGGTTCCCGAATTTGAGATAGATGCGCAGGCCGTCAGCTGGTCGCAGTATGCCGAATTCGTGCAGGACGGCGGCTATGACCGGCCTGAGTTGTGGGATGCCCGGGGCTGGGATTGGCTGCAGGGACAGCAGCTCCCGCGCCATGTGCTGCAGATCGGTGCTGGTGCCATCATTCAGACTCGCTTTGGCCAAGATCGGCGCTTGGCAGCTAACCAGGCCGCCAGCCACTTGAGCTGGTGGGAAGCCGATGCCTGGTGTCGTTGGGCGGGACGGCGTTTACCCACTGAAGTGGAATGGGAGGTCGCAGCCCACAGCGCAGAGCGCAGCGGTTTTCGCTGGGGCGAGGTCTGGGAATGGACATGCAGCAGGTTCCAGCCTTATCCGGGATTTGTCGCCGATCCCTATCTGGATTATTCGCAGCCTTGGTTTGGTAGCCACCGGGTATTGCGCGGTGGCTCCTGGGCTACTCGCGCCCGCATGAAGAGTCCGAAGTACCGCAACTTCTACCTGCCCGAGCGCAACGATATTTTCAGCGGCTTTCGCTCTTGCGCGATTTAGTCCCGAATAATTGGGGTCCACTTATTCAAAGTCAAAACTCCCATTGCGCTCGCAAGTGTTGGCCTAGGCCGGTGGATTGGGTGCCCGTTCTCCAGCCCAGGCTCGCGGTCGGATGTCGGTTCGTTCGGACAGTGCCGCGTTAACGCCTTCATTGGCGCACGAGCTGTGTAGCAACCGCGAATCGGGCCTGCGCCCGGACACCCGCACCGCCGGCCCATCTGGCATGGCATAGTGTTTTCCAAAGCCCACAACGTCCACAACGCCCACAACGACCAGTGGCAACTCTGTTGGATGCCCGGGTGTTTGGGGTGGGCGGCGCAGCGGCATCAAGGAGGAAGCCGAAGGCTGGGGGACAGCCGCGCAGCTGCCCACCCCAAGCGCCTGGGCGTACAACAGTACGCAACCAGCATCTTTGCAGCAGTAAGCAGACTAAGCCGGAGCAGGACAGCCACGCCGCCCGCCTAGCGCGAGACGCTGGCGTGCAGCTTGACTCATAAGCTTGGCTTTGGCGCTGGGTGTTTGTTGTTGCGGTAGTTCCACCACGGCAAGGTCTGTCGCAGCGACAAGACTTGGCCTGCCAGCATCGGGTCTGCCAGGTGGTAGCCTGGGAGTTGTCCCAGCGCCTGCTGCCAAGGCGGGCTTTGCAGCACGGCGCACAGGGCTTGCACCGCGGGGTCATTCAAGGCCGATTTCAGGCACACCAGGTGGTAGTCCTCCTCCAGCAAGGGGACAAAATCCAAACCTCGAGCGCGGGCTGCGGCTTCGATACCGAGACCGACATCGGCCTGGCCGGCTGCGATGGCCGCCGCGACAGCTGTGTGCGAGGGCTCCGTTTGGTCGTAGTTGACCAAGTCAGTAGGCCTGAGTTGGGCTTGTTCGAGCAATTGATCGAGTAGCACACGGGTACCGGTCCCCACAGCGCGGTTGACGAAGCGGGCGCGGCAGCGCTGGATGTCCTGCAGTGAAGTCAGTGCCAGCGGGTTGGACTTGGCCACGATCAGGCCTTGGCTACGGCTGGCAAAACCGATGATCTTGTGCCAGCCGGGTTTGAGCAGCGGTTTGTAAGAGCGTGCTGTCAGCGATGACGCAGCGGGTTGATGCAGAGTATGAAAACCCGCGATCACACAACGCCCTTCGTTGAGGGCGCGAATCGCGTCGACGCTGCCGGTAAATCGGATGTCCAGATGCAATTGGTGCACGTTGGCGGCATGTGAACGCAGGGCACTGAGGGCGTCATCGTGGCTGGCATAAAGCGTCAAGACATGGGCTGCGGTATCAAAAGCCACGGCAAAAGCGCGCTCCATGTCGGCTTGCAGGGTTTCGATTTGCGGTGACAAACGGGCCTGCGCCTGGCGCTCAGCCCACAGCAGTTTGTTGCCAAATTCACTGAGTCGCGCTGCTTGGCCTTTCTCCCAAAGGATGAGCTCAAAACCCAGCTCGGTTTCCCAGCGTTTGAGTTCGCCCCAGACATGGCGATACGACAGTCCCAGGCTACGCGCTGCACCCGAGATCGAACCCGACTGCTGCACCGCGTGAAGTAAATCGAGCAAGGGGTTGCTAATCAAGGTCGCTCTGTCACTCGGATCCGTGTTGGCGGACTGCGACTGGGCGAAGCTGTAATTGAATTTGATCTTATGCACGTTGTTTCATATCGCCAGCGGGGCTTGGTGTGCGTACCATACCGCAACTTATGTCCAGCTTTAGCGAAAGCGCGTTCACAGCGCTGCAACTCATTTCCTCTTCCGATCCGGCCTTGGTCGCGGTGGTCGCACGCTCGCTGGCCGTCAGTGCTTCGGCCTGCGCCCTGGCTTGCGGCATGGGACTGGTTCTTGGTGCCTGGCTCGGTGTGGCGCGTTTTGCGGGGCGAGAAGTGATTCTGACCCTGCTCAACACCTTGCTGGCCGTGCCCTCGGTGGTGGTCGGTCTGGTGATTTACTTACTGCTGTCGCGCTCCGGCCCGCTGGGTCACTTGGGCTGGCTGTTCAATTTTCAGGCCATGGTGTTAGCCCAGACACTGCTGGTGCTACCGGTGGCCACAGCCTTGACGCGTCAAGTGGTGCAAGACGCTGAGCGATCCCATGGCGAGCAATTGCGTTCGCTCGGGGCGCGCCCCATGCTGCGCAGTTTGTTGCTGGCCTTTGATGAGCGCTATGCCTTGCTCACGGTCTTGCTGGCTTGTTTTGGACGCGCCATCTCCGAAGTCGGTGCAGTCATGATCGTTGGCGGCAATATTGATGGTTTTACCCGGGTGATGACCACAGCGATTGCGCTGGAGACCAGCAAGGGGGATTTGCCGCTGGCGCTGGCGCTGGGATTGATTTTGCTGGCGGTGGTGCTGGCACTCAACGCTTTGATTTCTCTGCTGCGGCGTTGGCGTGAGACGCGCTCCGTGGGTGAGGGTATTCTGGCGGCCACCGGGGCAGCATTGACATGAGTGTGTTGTTCGATCTGCAGTCGGCCCAGGTGTCATTCGGTCGGCTCCAGGCTTTGAGCGCTGTGAATTTGCAAATTGTTGCAGGTGAATCGGTGGCCCTGGTCGGCGCCAATGGCAGCGGTAAAAGTACTTTGCTGCGCCTGCTCCATGGGTTGATTCAGCCCAGTTCCGGCCGGCTCCAGACCCGCGCTGAAGCGGCACAATCCATGCTGTTCCAACGTCCTTTCATGTTGCGAACCTCGGCGCTGAACAACGTGGCTTTGGGTCTGTGGTTGCGTGGCATGTCCTGGTTGGAAGCCAAGACCCGGGCACTGGCTGCGCTGGAGCGGGTTGAACTTTCAGGTTTGGCCAAGCGTGCGGCCCGAACGCTGTCAGGCGGACAGCAGCAGCGCTTGGCGCTGGCCCGGGCCTGGGCTATGCAACCCGATGTGCTGCTGCTCGACGAGCCAACTGCCAATCTGGATCCGCACGCCAAGCGCGAGGTGGAACAACTGATGGCTGAATTTGCCAGCGGCCAGGACGGTAAACCTGTGACCCTGGTTTTTGCCAGCCACAACCTGGGACAAGTCAAGCGCTTGGCGACCCGGGTCCTTTATTTGGAACAAGGGCGTGTGCTGGCGGATTTGCCGGTGGATGCGTTTTTTGATGCCAACCGTTTGCAAGCCACTTCGACCGAAGCTTATCTTTTCGTGAAAGGAGAATTGGCATGAAAAAATTTGTTGCAACGTTGTTGCTTGTCACTTCTGTGGCGGCTTCGGCCCAGAATATCGTGATGGCCTCGACGACGTCAACGGAACAGTCGGGCTTGTTCGCGCATTTGCTGCCGGCCTTCAAGCAGAGCAGCGGCATCGACATCAAAGTGGTGGCCTTGGGAACCGGCCAGGCCTTGGACATGGCGCGTCGGGGTGATGCCGATGTGGTGTTTGTGCATGACGAGAAAGCTGAGGATAAATTCGTCGCCGATGGCTTCGGCGTCAAGCGCTTGGCGGTGATGTACAACGATTTTGTCTTGATCGGCCCAGCTGCAGACCCGCTGAAGACCCGGGGCCAGGATATTGTTGCTTCGCTCAAAAAAATAGCCACCAGCAACGGCAACTTCATTTCGCGCGGCGACAAGAGCGGAACCCACGCTGCCGAATTGCGGTTCTGGGCCATGGCGGACTTGTCAGCCAGCAAAGACCGTGGTTACAAAGAATGCGGTTGTGGCATGGGCCCAGCGCTGAACATTGCTGCCAGCACCGCTGCCTATGTGTTGACGGATCGTGGAACCTGGCTCAACTTCAAAAACCGCGCTGATCTTGCGGTGCTGGTAGAGGGCGACAAAAGGCTATTCAACCAATACGGCGTGATGCGGGTCAATCCGGCCAAGCACCCGCATGTCAAAGTGGCCGAGGCGCAAAAATTCGTAGATTGGATAGTTTCCAAACCCGGACAAGCGGTGATTTCCGCCTACAAAATCGGTGGCGAGCAGCTGTTCTTTGCCAACGCCATGCCTTGAATCAAGGGGGCCGGGCTTATTTGTCCGGCCCCATGACCCAATTAGGCACGCTGGTCACGATTTGGGGGAACAGGGTGATCAAGGCGATGCAGACCACCAGGCAAATGAAAAACGGAATCGCGGCTCGGGCGATGCTGTTGCTGTCCTTGCCGGTCATATTTTGCAGCACGAACAGGTTGAAACCGACCGGTGGCGTGACCTCGGCAATCTCTACCAACAGCACAATGAAAATACCAAACCAGATCAAGTCGAAACCGGCTTTCTGGATCATGGGCAAAACCACCGCACTGGTCAGCACGATCATCGAAATACCATCCAATGCGGTACCCAAAATGAGGTAGACCACCGTTAATACGGCGATCAAGGTCATGGGTGGGAGATTCATGGCGGTCACCCACTCGGCGAGTTCGCGCGGAATGCCGGTGAAAGCCATGGTTTTGGTGAGGAAAGCTGCACCCGCTAGGATGAACATGATCATGCAACTGGTGCGGGTAGTGCCCATCAGCCCTTCCCAGAAGTTGGTCCAGTTCAGCGAGCGACTCCAGGCTGCCAAAGTTAGAGCCCCCAGCACGCCATAGGCCGCGCATTCAGTGGCCGTGGCATAACCTGCGATCAAGACCCAGACCACGAAAATGATCAAGGCAGCACAAGGAATGAGCTTGCCGGAGAGTCGTATTTTTTCCATCAGACTGGTCGGCGGATCGGCTGGGGGGACTTGGTCGGGATGGCGCAAACTCCACCAAGCGATGTAGCCGGAAAAAAGCAGCATCAACATGAAGCCAGGGACGAACCCGGCGAGAAAAATTCGAATGATGGAGGCATCGGCCGCCACGGCGTAGACCACCATGGTGATGGAGGGAGGAATCAGAATGCCCAACGTACCGGCGGTGGCGAGTGAACCGATGGCAATTTTTTCGTTGTAACCGCGTTTGATCAACTCGGGCAGGGCGACTTTGGCGATAGTGGCGCAGGTCGCTGCCGAAGAGCCTGAGACCGAGCCGAAAATTCCGCAACCCAGGATGGTGGTGTGCATCAAGCGCCCGGGTATGCGGTTAAGCCAAGGCCGCAGACCTTCGAACATGTCTTCACTGAGCCGTGTGCGAAACAGGATTTCACCCATCCAGATGAACAGCGGTAGGGCGGCGAGTTCCCAGGAGGCATTGGACTCCCAGAAGGCTGAAAAAAGATTGTGACCGGGTGAGGTTGTTGTGAAAAAAGCCTGGCCGATCCAGCCGCAGATCGCCAGCGTCATGGCGATCCACACGCCGCCAGCGAGCAGCACCATCATGACCAGCAGCAAGAAGCCGCCCAGCAGCAAGATATCCATATTTTCTTGAAATGAAGACTTAAATGTCCGAGGAAAAATCACCTTGGGCATGGCGCGCTTCGATTGCGCTGACATAGCTGGGCTTGCTGCCGCCCAAGACCAAGACCAGTTCATCGAGTACGGCGAGCAGCAAGATCAACGAGCCCAGCGCGAAACTGGCTTGCGGAATCCAGATCGGAATGGCCAGCAGACCTTGGGCTTTTTCTTCATAGAGCCAGCTCTCGTAGCAAAAGCGGTTGGCCCAATAAGCCAAGTAGCCCACCGCCACGGTTCCCAGCAGCAGCGAAGCGATTTCCAGGCGATGACGCTGGCGCACAGGCAAGGCGTCGAGCAGCAACGTAACCCGAACAAAATCGCCGTGTTTGAAAGCGTGGGCCATGGAGAAAAAAGAGGCTGCTGCGCAAAACCAGGCCACCACGTCGTTGACCGCTCCGGTTTTCACGCCGAATTCTCGCAGCACACTTTGCCCAATCATCAACAGCAAGATGAGCAGGATGAACAGTGCACCGATGCCGCCTGAGATGGCATAAAGTCGATCGAGCAAGCGGCGCATCGAATTATTTTTTATGGAAGTTGGCGATCAATGCCGCGCCGTCAGTGCCAGCCTTTTTTTGCCAGTCGCTCAACATGATGGATCCCACTTGTTGGAGGTCGGTCATCAGCTTGGGCGTGGGTTTGACAATTTTCATTCCCTTCTCGGTCAGGGCTTTGGCGTACCAATCATTTTTCTCTTGGCTGATTTTCCAGCCGCGGATTTCTGCTTCGGCAGCAGCCTTGCTCACGGCACTTTGGGTCGCAGCATCCAAAGCGTCGAAAGCTTTTTTGTTCACGATCACCGCGTTTTTCGGCAGCCAGGCCTGGGTGTCGTGAAAGAATTTGATGCTTTCATAGGTTTTGGTGTCGTACCCGGTGGCGCCTGAACTCATATAACTGTTGATCACACCCGTGGCCAAAGCTTGCGACAACTCTGCGGCCTGGATGGTCATCGGTTGGGCGCCAACCAATTCAGCGATTTTCGCTGTGGCCGTGCTGTAGGCGCGCCACTTCAGTCCCCGCATTTCGGCCACCGAGCCGAGTTCTTTGTTGGCGTAAATACCTTGCGGCGGCCAGGCCACGGTGTAGAGCAATTTCATGCCCTGGGCGGACAACAGTTTGTCAATCATGGGTTTTTGGACCGCAGCGAGTTTTTTGGCTTCAGGGTAACTGGTGGCCAGAAAGGGAATGCCATCAGCGCCATAAATCGGGTTTTCATTCTCGAAATTGACCAGCAGCACTTCCCCAATAGGGGCTTGGCCACTTTGCACTGCACGCTTGATTTCATTGGCCTTGAACAGCGAGGCATTGGCGTGCACCGTGATTTTGAGTTTTCCGTTGGTCGCTTTGTCAACATCGCTGGCGAATTGCACCAGGTTTTCACTGTGGAAACTGCTGGTGGCGTAAGCCGCGGGCAGGTCCCATTTGGTCTGAGCTTGGGTCATCGTCGAAATGAGCAAAGCGGTCAGGGAAAGCGCAAGTTTTATTTTCATGGGATCTCCTAATGAATTGAGGTCGACGCGGGCTTGGGTCTGGAAGTCAGTTTAGGATAAGCGCAATTTCAATCTCTTGGACTGCGGACATACCCGCATTCGTTTCCGCATGCAAAACACAGCAACGGCCAAATCAGTCAGTCCAACCAATCAACGCTGGCAGTTTTGGGTCGACCGGGGCGGCACTTTCACCGACATTGTGGGGCGGCGACCCGATGGTTCCTTGGCGACTTGCAAGTTGCTCAGTGAGCGGCCCGAACAGTACACGGATGCAGCAGTCGCTGGGATTCGGCAATTGTTGGGCTTGCGGCCCGATCAGGCGATCACGCCCGAACGCGTGGCCTGCGTCAAGATGGGGACCACGGTGGCGACCAACGCGCTGCTCGAGCGCAAAGGTGAGCCGACGCTGTTGGTGACAACCCAGGGATTTCGCGATGCGCTGCGAATTGCTTATCAAAATCGGCCGCGGCTGTTTGAGCGTCACATTGTTTTGCCTGAGTTGCTCTACAGCGCGGTGGTGCAGGCTCAGGAGCGGGTGGCTGCCAATGGCGAAGTGTTGCAGTCGCTTGATGTCGTGCAGTTAAAGCGCGATTTACAGGCTCAGTACCAGCAGGGTTTACGCAGTGTGGCCATTGTGTTCATGCATGGTTACCGTTTTACGGCGCATGAGCAAGCAGCCAAAAAATTGGCGCAGGACATTGGATTCAGCCAGATCAGTACTTCGCATGAAACCAGTCCGCTGATGAAGTTCGTCAGCCGCGGCGACACCACCGTGGTCGATGCGTATTTGTCGCCTATTCTGCGGCGTTACGTTGACAGCGTGGCCTCGCAAATGCCCGGCGTCAAATTGTTTTTCATGCAGTCTTCGGGTGGCTTGACCGATGCGCAAGCTTTTCAGGGCAAAGATGCGATTCTGAGCGGGCCAGCTGGCGGCATTGTTGGCATGGCGCGCACGGCGGAATTGGCCGGTCAGCATAGGGTGATCGGTTTCGATATGGGCGGTACCTCCACCGATGTCTCGCACTATGCCGGTGAGTTCGAACGCGAGTTTGAAACCCAGGTGGCTGGTGTGCGTATGCGCGCGCCGATGATGAGCATCCATACCGTGGCCTCGGGTGGTGGTTCGATTTTGGGTTTTGACGGGGCCCGGTTTCGAGTCGGGCCCCAGAGTGCTGGCGCCAATCCGGGACCGGCCAGTTACCGCCGGGGTGGTCCGCTGGCGCTGACCGATGCCAATGTGTTGCTGGGAAAAATTCAGCCCGACTATTTTCCCCAAGTGTTTGGTCCGCGCGGTGATGAAGCGCTGGACGCCGATGTGGTGCAGCAGCGTTTTGCCGAGTTGGCCGGCCGCAGCGGTCGCAGCGCCGAATCAGTGGCCGAAGGTTTTATCCACATCGCAGTGCAACAGATGGCCAACGCCATCAAGAAAATCTCGGTGGCACGCGGCTACGACGTGACCCGCTACACCTTGCAATGTTTTGGTGGCGCTGGTGGTCAACATGCCTGTTTGGTGGCCGATGCCCTGGGCATGAGTCGAATTTTGATTCATCCCTTGGCTGGCGTACTCAGTGCCTACGGCATGGGATTGGCCGACCAGAGCGTGATGCGCGAGCAAGCGGTCGAGCGCAAGCTCTGCGCTGAGGTTCTGCCCGAGCTGACGCTCAAGTTTGAAAGCTTGATCCAGGCGGCGCAGTCCGAGCTGATTCGCCAACAAATCAGTTTAAGCGCCATGCGCTCGCAGTGCCGACTGCACCTGCGCTACCAGGGCAGCGATTCGGCCCTGGTCTTGCCCTGTCCGGCGCTGGCAGAAGGGTCGGCATCGGAGGTGCTGGTTGCGATCACGGCCGCTTTTGAGACCGCCTACCGTCAGCGGTTTGCTTTTTTGATGCAGGGGCGCGATCTGGTGGTCGAAGCGGTCTCGGTCGAACTGGTGGTAGCCGGCGAAACCCCCGAGGAGACTCGCCATGTGGTGCAGCCAGCGCGCGACTTGCAGAGCGGCGAAATCGCGCACCATAAAGTGAATATGTACGCCGAGAGTCAGTGGCTCAAGGCGGCCTTGGTCCGGCGCGAGTCGTTGCGACCAGGTGACCAGATCGATGGCCCGGCCATCATTGCCGAGCACAATGCCACGACCGTGCTGGAGCCTGGCTGGCGTGCGAGCGTGACAGAGCTGGATCATTTGTTGCTAGAACGAAGTCAGCCGCGTGCGCTTAGGTACGCGGCTGGCACCCGCGTCGATCCGGTGCTATTGGAGGTTTTCAACAACCTCTTCATGAACATTGCCGAGCAAATGGGTTTGCAATTGCAGAACACCGCTTACTCGGTCAACATCAAGGAGCGGCTGGACTTCAGTTGCGCCCTGTTCTCTGCCGACGGACAGTTGATTGCCAATGCGCCGCACATGCCGGTGCATTTGGGTTCGATGGGGGAGAGCATCAAGACCGTGATTCGTGAGAACGCCGGCAAGATGCAATTGGGCGATGTTTATGTGTTGAACGACCCCTACCACGGCGGTACTCATTTGCCCGATATCACAGTGATCACGCCGGTGTATTTGAACCCGGGCCTTGGCGTTGAACCCACGTTTTATGTTGGCTCTAGAGGCCACCATGCCGACATCGGCGGCATCACACCGGGATCGATGCCACCGTTTTCAACGCGAATCGAAGAAGAAGGGGTACAGATCAATAATTTCAAGTTGGTCGATGCCGGTGTGTTACGCGAGGCCGAGATGCTGGCCTTGCTGCAAAGTGGCCCTTTCCCGTCAAGAAATCCGCAACAAAACATGGCCGACCTCAAGGCCCAAATTGCCGCCAACGAGAAAGGCGTGCAGGAGTTGCACAAAATGGTTGACCATTTCTCGCTGGCGGTGGTGCAAGCCTATATGGGCCATGTGCAGGACAACGCCGAGGAGTCGGTGCGACGTGTGATTGATTCAATTGGGGTCAGATTCCAATTAAACGCTGAGCAGAAAAGTAGCGGTGAAAACAATTGGAATCTGACCCCCAATAGTTTTACTTTGCCGCTGGACAACGGGGCGCAGATTCAGGTAGCGATTCGGGTTGACGTCAAAGAGCGCAGCATCGAAATTGATTTCACCGGAAGTTCGGCGCAGCTGAGCAACAATTTCAATGCGCCTACCGCGGTTTGCATGGCGGCGGTGCTCTATGTGTTTCGCACGTTGGTGGCCGATGACATTCCGCTTAACGCGGGGTGTCTCAAGCCGATCAAGGTCATCATCCCGCCGGGCTCCATGCTGAATCCGAATCCACCGGCCTCGGTCGTGGCGGGCAATGTGGAAACGTCGACTTGCATCACCAACGCCCTGTATGGCGCACTTGGCGTGATGGCGGCCAGCCAATGCACGGTCAATAACTTCACGTTCGGCAACGCAACCCACCAGTATTACGAAACCATTTCGGGCGGTAGCGGTGCTGGCGGTGAACTGGATGCGACCGGGCAGCTGAGTTCAGGCTTTCCTGGCACGAGCGTGGTTCAGACCCACATGACCAACTCGCGCTTGACCGATCCGGAGGTGCTGGAGTTCAGGTTTCCGGTGCGGCTGCTGAGTTACGAAATTCAAGCGGGGACTGGTGGGCGCGGACGCTGGAATGGCGGAGACGGTGGCGTGCGTCGAATTGAATTTCTAGAACCCATGACGGCCTGCATTTTGTCCAACGGCCGTGTCCATGGCGCTTTTGGCATGGCTGGAGGCAGCGCTGGACAGGTGGGGCGCAATCGGGTGCTGCGAGCCGATGGAACGGTTGAACTGCTAGACCACATCGGTCAAGTCGATATGCAGATCGGCGATGTGTTTGAGATACAGACGCCGGGCGGCGGCGGTTTTGGCTCGCCCCAGTGATTTCCGAGATTGTCCATGAGGCGGGCCTTCGGCCCTACGCGAAGCCTGGCGGACGATTTGCGGCCATTTTGGCATCTCCCTCCTCGTCCATAGTGGGACTATGGACTCCTCACGAGCCACCAAACTGACTCGCAACTCGCCTCGTCATGCCTACGCGTCCTAATGGACAATCTCGGATTATTTGAGCGCTGGCGTAGCGGTTCGCTCAGCGCCTTTCGCTGCACCTTCAAAGCCAGTGCCGTTGACGTTCAGACCCTGGTCGGAGAGCTTCACTGCAGCCGATGGAGCCACACCCTTGACGCGAGCCATGAAGTCAGGCCAGTCTTTGAAGCCGCCTTTTTTTCGCTCAATGAGAATGCGTTCAGACAAAGCGGGCCCTATTCCCTTGATGCTATCGAGCTCGGCAACACTGGCTTGATTCACATCGGTACCAGCCCAGCAGACGGGATCAAGGAGGAGGGTCAGAACCAGTGGCAGTAAAGTTTTTTTAAACATGAGCCTTCCTGCCGTCGATCTTGGCTTAAGCCTGCTCAGACAACCAGTTCATGTAACGGGCCACACCGGTTTGCACATCGGAGAACAGGTGGTCACAGCCGGTTGCGCGCAGGGCAGACAGGTTGGCTTCGGTGTAACACTGGTATTTGCCCCGTAGCGCGTCGGGGAACGGCACATACTCGATCAAACCGGCTTCGGCAGCGGCCTGTAAAGACAGTGGTTCTTGCTCGCTGCGCAAGGCGTTCACGACAGCCAAGGCGACATCGTTAAAAGGCTGGGCCCGACCCGAACCCAGGTTGAAGATGCCGGATTTTTCGGGGTGGTCAAAGAACCAAAGATTGACGGCGACCACATCGTCGATGAAAACAAAATCGCGCATTTGCAGTCCCGGCCCATAACCGCCGTACTCGCCAAACAATTTAACTTTTCCCTCATTCTGAAATTGATTGAATTGATGGAAAGCCACACTGGCCATGCGGCCTTTGTGTTGTTCGCGGGCCCCGTACACATTGAAATAGCGAAAGCCTGCAACTTGGCTCATTTTTCCGCTCTTTGGGCGCTGGAAATCAAGGCCACATTCGCGGCGCATACGCTGGTCAAACAGGAGCTTGGAATAGCCGTAAACATTGAGCGGTTGTTCATAGGCCGGCACTTCCTGGAAGCTGTCAGATCCGCCATAGGTCGCGGCTGAAGAGGCGTAGAGCAGACGGATTCCTTGCTTCTGACAGCTGTTGAACAAATCGCACGACAGCGTGTAGTTGTTGTCCATCATGTATTTGCCATTGGTCTGCATCGTGTCGCTGCAAGCACCTTCGTGGAACACTGCATCCACCTGCCCATAAGCGCCAGCGCCGAGTTGGCGGTAAAAAACATCCAAGTCCACATAATCAGCCAGCTGACAATCCACCAGATTGCGAAACTTGTCGCCCTGACTCAGGTCGTCAACGGCGATGATGTTGTCAATGCCACGGGCGTTGAGGCCCTTGACGATATTGCTGCCAATAAAGCCGGCAGCGCCGGTCACCACAACGCGTGTCATGCGAACAACTCCTCGTAAGAAACAGTGGCGGTTCCAAACTTGCCCACCACAATGCTGCCAGCCCGATTCGCCAGCGGCATGGCCTCGCGCAAGCTCAGTCCAGCAGCCACCAAAGCCGCCATGGTGGCAATGACGGTGTCGCCGGCACCCGTTACGTCAAACACTTCACGTGCTTGCGCATGCACATGCAAAGCCCCTTGCGCATCAAACAAGCTCATCCCCTCTTCGCTGCGGGTCAGTAACACGGCCTGCAAGCTGAGCTGCTGGCGCAAATTTTCAACCTTGGTCTGTAGTGTGGCTTCATCACTCCAGCCGCCGATCACTTGCTGTAATTCGGCCCGGTTCGGCGTGATCACTGTGGCATGGCTGTAACGAGAGTAGTCTGAACCCTTGGGGTCAATCAACACCGGTTTTCCGCTGGCGCAAGCATCGGCAATCATTTGCCCCACATGGACCAGGCCGCCTTTGCCGTAGTCTGAAAACAGCACGGCATCGTGCTGGGGCAGCAACCTGGAAAAGCTGGCAGATTGCGAAGCCAGGACTTCTGATTTCGGCGTGTTCTCGAAGTCCAAACGGATCAGCTGTTGCTGGCGCCCAATGATGCGCAGTTTGACGGTGGTCTTGAGTTCAGCGTCGCGCCCAAAATACGGTGTGATGCCGGTTTGCGCTACCAAGGCTTCGAGCTTGTGGCTGGCCTCATCGTCACCGACCACGGTCAGGAGTGAGGCCTGGCCACCGAGCGCCACCACATTAGCCGCTACGTTGGCGGCTCCGCCAACCCGTTCTTCTTCGCGGTTAACACGAACCACCGGAACTGGCGCTTCAGGGCTGATGCGATCGACTGCGCCATACCAGTAGCGGTCAAGCATCACGTCACCCACGACCAATACGCGTGATTTGGAAAGTGTTTGCAAGGAAATTGTCATGAACGCCTTAAAGTTCTTCCACCCGGCGCGCCGGGTAGCTGTCCCAGGCCTGGCAGCCCGGGCAATGCCAAAAATGCTGTTTGGCTTCGAAGCCGCAGGCGGCGCAGCGGTAGCGTATCAGCGGCTTGATGGCCTGGTCCAGTGCGCGCTGCACCTGGGGATGGAATTGTTCGTGCTCGAGTTTTTCGCCCTCGATCCACTTGGCCGCAGCAACCAGCGAGGGCTCACGCTCAAGGTGGTGCACATACCAGTCACGTGCCGTGGGGGATGGCGCTTCAATGGACGCTTCGAGTTGAACGATGGCGTCAAGCACATCGAGCCAGGCGTCTTGGCGGTAACAGGCTTTGAGCAATTCCAGTGCCTGGGCGCTGCGCTTTGCCGCGATCGCCGCTTTAGCCAAGGCAGTGGCGATCAAGGGGGCTGCCGCAGGAGATGAACTAAGCGCCTGCTCCAGCGCATTACAAGCTTCTGCCAGTTGGCCTTGGCTGCTCAGTAACGCGGCCAACTCAATTCGGGGTCGAGCGGCCTGGGGTTCGATTTGAATGGCTTGTTGCAACAAAGTCTTGGCTTGCTCCAGTTGACCCGAAGCAAGGAGCGTATTAGCTTGTTCACACAAGTAATGCGCTTGTCGGGATTGGAAATTGCCCTGGTCGGACTGCTCGAGTTGCTGGGTGATTTGAGCCGCTTGGGCCCAGTCGCGAGACCGCTCGTAATTGGCCAGTCGAGCCAGTCGGGCCTGGGCTTCGAAGGCTGTACCTTCGAGCTTGAGCAGCGCTGATTCCGCGTGGTCGAGCAGGCCAGCTTTGAGGTAGTCCAGTGCCAGTGCGTATTGGGCCCGATGGTGGTCGTTTCGGCTGATATCGCCGCGTGACAGCAGATGTTCATGAACCCGTACCGCACGCTCGTACTCGCCGCGCCGGCGAAACAGGTTGCCCAAGGCGAAATGCAGTTCAGAGGTGTCGGGGTCGTTTTGTACCGCTTCAATGAAGGCATCGATGGCCTGGTCCTGCTGCTCATTGAGCAAGAAGTTCAGACCTTTGAAATAGGCTTTAGGCGCTTGCTGGTTTTCAATGCGAAGTTGTCGCAAATCCAAGCGCGATGCCAACCAACCCAGCAAGAAAGCCAGGGGCAGTCCCAACAGTATCCAACTCAGGTCAAAGTCCATGTTAGAGGGCCGTAGTCTTGGCGTTGTCGATGTCGATCGGGGGCAGTTGACGGGCCCGGCTCGCCGCCTTGCGCTGCTTCCACCAACGCGGCACCATGCTCAGGGCGCCGATGGCCAAACCGAGAGCAAATGCTGCCAGCACGATCAAGACCTGGGGCGCTTGCCACTGGGTCCCGAAGAAAAAGTGAACGGTAGCGTCCTGCTGGTTGTTCAGCGCGAAAGCAAACAGGGTAAAAAAAATGGCCGCTTTAAGTAACCACTTAAGCAGCCTCATGAGGTTTTCCATGAATCTTCTCTGTGACGAAGCGATTCTACCGTTCTGGACGGAAGCTGGATCAGGCCTGCTTACGGCTTGATTGGGGTTGACGCACGAGTTCAGAAGTGCGTTGATCGACGGCTTCACGCAAGGCTTTGCCTGGCTTGAAATGAGGGACGCGCTTTTCGGGGATGGCGACACTTTCGCCGCTGCGGGGATTACGCCCCATGCGAGGCGGTCGATGGTTGACCGAAAAACTGCCAAAGCCACGAATCTCGATTCTGTGCCCTTGGACCAGGGCTTCATTGACCGCGTCCAGAATCGCCTTGACAGCGTATTCAGCATCGCGTTGCGTGAGCTGACCGAAGCGTGCAGCCAGCTCGGCAACCAGATCAGAGCGCGTCATTCAAACAACATCTGGCTAAGTTACTCCGCAGCGAGCCATAGCGATGGACTTTTGATCCATGCGAATGACAAGCTGGGAGAAACATGGTTTAGCGACAGCTTAGGAGTTGTTGTCCAGCTTGGCACGCAGCAGGGCGCCCAGGCTGGTGGTTCCAGCGTTCTCGCGGGACGACTGTTGGCTCAAGGATTGCATGGCTTCGTTCTGGTCAGCCATGTCCTTGGCTTTGATCGACAGCTGGATGTTGCGGGTCTTGCGATCCACATTGACCACCACGGCTGTGACTTCGTCGCCTTCTTTAAGCACATTGCGGGCATCTTCAACCCGGTCCCGGCTGATTTCGCTGGCGCGCAAATAACCGATGACATCGTCGCCCAGATCAATCTCGGCGCCTTTGGGGTCAACTGTTTTGACCTTGCCGGTGACGGTTTGGCCTTTGTCGTTGATGGCTGCGAACGTGGTGAAAGGATCCGAATCGAGCTGTTTGATACCCAGCGAGATGCGTTCGCGGTCGACATCGACAGCCAGTACCAGGGCTTCGACTTCCTGGCCTTTTTTGTATTCGCGCACGGCAACTTCGCCGCTTTCGTTCCAGCTCAGGTCGGACAAATGCACCAGGCCGTCGATACCGGCAGCCAAGCCCACAAACACGCCGAAGTCGGTGATCGATTTGATCGGACCTTTGACGCGGTCGCCGCGCTTGGTGTTTTGTGCGAATTCTTGCCATGGGTTGGCTTTGCACTGTTTCATGCCCAGGGAGATGCGGCGCTTGTCTTCGTCGATCTCCAACACCATGACTTCGACTTCGTCACCCAGAGCAACGAGTTTCGCCGGGGCGATGTTCTTGTTGGTCCAGTCCATTTCTGAGACGTGGACCAGGCCTTCGATGCCGGGTTCGAGTTCCACAAATGCGCCGTAATCAGCGATGTTGGTGATCTTGCCGAACATGCGGGTACCTTGGGGATAGCGGCGATTCACGCCCATCCATGGGTCGTCCCCCATTTGTTTCAGGCCGAGAGACACGCGGTTTTTCTCGGTGTCGAACTTGAGGATCTTGGCCGTGATTTCCTGGCCTGCAGTCACCACTTCTGAAGGGTGACGCACACGACGCCAGGCCATGTCGGTGATGTGCAGCAAACCGTCGATGCCGCCGAGGTCAACGAAAGCACCGTATTCGGTGATGTTCTTGACCACGCCTTGCACCACAGAGCCTTCTTTGAGGGTCTGCATCAGCTTGGCGCGTTCTTCGCCCATAGAGGCTTCGACCACAGCGCGGCGTGACAGCACGACGTTGTTGCGTTTGCGGTCGAGCTTGATGACCTTGAATTCCAGGGTCTTGTTCTCGTACGGGGACAGATCTTTGGTGGCGCGGGTATCAACCAGCGAACCGGGCAGGAAGGCGCGAATGCCATTGACCAAAACGGTCAGGCCGCCTTTGACTTTGCCGCTGGTGGTGCCAGTGACGAACTCGCCGGATTCCAGGGCTTTTTCCAGGCTCATCCAAGAAGCCAGGCGCTTGGCCTTGTCGCGGCTGAGGATGGTGTCGCCGTAGCCGTTTTCGATCGCGTCAATGGCCACCGAAACGAAATCGCCAACTTGGACTTCGAGTTCGCCCTTGTCGCTTTTGAATTCTTCGATTGGCACATAGGCTTCGGACTTGAGGCCGGCGTTGACGACCACGAAGCTGTGTTCGATGCGAACGACTTCGGCAGTGATCACTTCACCTGTACGCATTTCCGAGCGTTGCAGGGATTCTTCAAATAGGGCGGCGAATGATTCAGACATGTTGTGATGCGGGTTTAAGCGCAGGTTTTACGGATTGCTCCGCAGTTCAGGTTGTTGAACCACCCCAGCAGTGCGCAGACGCGCGATAAGACTCGGGTGGACCAGTATCAGCCCTGCCACCAGCGCAACACCTGAGTCACCGATTCTTCAATCGTTAAATCAGAGTTGTCTAGCAGATGGGCCGCTTCAGCTGCCTTGAGAGGCGCAACGCTGCGCGAGGTGTCGCGGGCATCACGTTCTTCCAAGTCGGCTCGAAGAGTGTCGATTGTAGCTGAAAAACCCTTTGAAATCAATTGCTTGTACCGTCTTTGTGCGCGTTGTTCGGCGCTGGCGGTCAAGAATACTTGCAAAGGGGCATCGGGAAATATGACGGTTGCCATGTCGCGACCGTCGGCCACCAAGCCCGGTAGTTGGCGAAAACTGTGTTGCAAGGCTACCAGGGCGCATCTGACTTCGGGCAAGGCCGAAACCTGGGAGGCATTCATTCCGGCTTGTTCGGTCCGGATCAAGTCATCCACATCGACGCCAGCCAGCAAGACCCGCTGACCGGAAAATCGCAAAGGCAATTGTTCTGCCAATTTGGCGATGGCGGTCTCGTTGCTGCGCTCCAGGCTCAGGCCAGCACGCAAAGCGGCCAAGGCCGTAACCCGGTACAAGGCGCCCGAATCGAGATAGTGGTAGCCCAATCGGGCAGCGACCTGTGAGGCCAGGGTGCCTTTGCCCGAGGCAGTCGGGCCATCGATACAAATGACAGGAATCCAACGCGCCTCAGTTTGACTCACGCCGAACAGGGCTTCGAAATAGTCGGGAAAAGTTTTGGCGACACATTGGGGGTCTTCGATCCTGAGCTTGCTGTGTGCTGGGTTGAATGCGGCCAGAGAAAAGCACATGGCGACCCGGTGATCGTCATAGGTGTGGATGCTCGCCGAGCGCCAGGCGGCGGTTGACAAAGGAGGGGTGATGCGAATGAAATCGGACCCTTCTTCCACGGTGGCGCCGAGCTTGCGCAACTCGGTTGCCATGGCGGCGATGCGGTCAGTTTCTTTGACGCGCCAGCTTGCAATGTTGCGCAGGGTGCTGCTCCCTTTGGCGTACAGCGCCATCACGGCCAAGGTCATGGCGGCATCGGGAATGTGATTGCAGTCCAGGTCGATGGCTTGGAGTGGCCAGGTGCCACGAGAGATTTCCAGCCAGTTCGGGCCGCTAACAATATTCGCGCCCATTTGCTGGGCCGCTTCGACAAACCGGATATCACCCTGAATCGAATCCGCGCCGACTCCTTCGACCCGGATTCGGTCCTGACCACCCGCGCTGGCAATAGCCCCGAGGGCGATGAAATAACTGGCGGATGAAGCGTCAGCCTCGACATGCAGCTGGCCGGGGGACTGCAACTGGCTGCCTGCCGCAATGGTGAAACTTTGCCAGCCCTGACGCTGGACTTGGACCCCAAACCGCGCCAGCAGATTCAGGGTGATTTCGATATAGGGGCGCGAAATCAGTTCGCCCTCCACCTCGATCACGATGTCGCGCTCAACCGCTGGGCCGTCCCAAGGCCGGACAGTCCCCTCGGGGGGCAGCGAGGACGCGTTAGCGCCGAGCGTGGGGGCTCGATGTCCTGCCACCAGGGGCAGTGCCATTAACAGGGCAGTCAAAAACTGGCTCGATACGTCGCCCCTGACCTTGATGGGTGCATCCAGCTTCAAGTTCGGTTGGCCGATGTGCAAAGGGGGGTAGCCGCTGTGTTCCAGGTAATCGATGTTGCAACCCAGCTGGACCAAGGCGTCAACCAGGTCAGCAATTGGGCGCTCGTGCATGCGCGGCACACCGCTCAATGTGAAGTCACCGCCGAGAACTGCCAAGGCGGCAGTCAATGGGCGCATGGCGGTGCCGGCATTGCCCATGAATAAAGCGGCCTGCTGCACCTTGGGCTGACCGGCCAGGCCATCGATCTCAATCCGGCTGCCTTCTTGCCGCACACCGCAGCCGAGTTGACGCAAGGCTGTGAGCATGACACGGGTATCGTCAGAGTCCAACACATCGTGCAAAGTGGTAGTGCCACGACAAAGCGCCGACAGCAGCAACACCCGGTTTGAGATGCTTTTGGAGCCGGGCAGGGCCACCGTCCCGTTGGCGCTCAGTAGCGGTGGCAAATCCAGAAATTCGGTGGCGAACATAGTCAATCGGCGCTGGTTTTGCTAGCCATGCGCCAGTTGCTGCGAGCTTGGCTGGCTTGCTGGATCAAGCGCTCCAGTTCGGCACTGTTGCCCGCGCTGATGGCTTTTTCCAATTCGGCTAACTCGTTTTGGAAAAGTCGGGTTTGAACCAGCAGCTCTTGCTGGTTAGTCAGCAAGATGTCGCGCCAAACCTTGGGGTCAGCCGCGGCAATCCGGCTGAAGTCGCGAAATCCAGGGCCAGCCAAAGATAAAAAATCAGCGCCCTGGGCTTGGCCAGCAAGGGCGTTGAGGTAGGCAAATGCCAACAAATGGGGCAAGTGGCTGACCGCGGCAAATGCCGCGTCGTGCGCCGCCGCAGACATCTGCCGCACTTGACAACCCAGCGCGCGCCAAAGCGCTTGCGCTTGTTGTACTTGCTGGCCACGAGTTTGCTCGGTGGGGGTGAGAATCACTTGGCAGCCACGGTACAGGTTGACATCAGCGTGTTCAATGCCAGCGACTTCCTTGCCCGCTATCGGATGCGCAGGCACCAGGCAAGCCATTCGACTTCCCAAAATTCTTTGACCGGCAGTGACCACGTCGGATTTGGTCGATCCCACGTCCATTACCAGCATGTCGGGGCTGATCAAGGGTTCAATCGCTTGCAAGGTGATTTCAGTTGCTGCCACCGGCACTGCGATCAGAACCAGATCGGCGCCCGCTGCCGCTTGCTCGGCACTGGTTGCGGCGATATCAATCACGCCGAGTTGAACGGCCCGATCTCGGGTGGCACTTGACTGACTGAAGCCGATCACCCGCCCAACCAAGCCAGCGCGTTTGAGCGCCAACGCGAAGGATCCCCCCATCAGGCCGCAGCCAATCAATCCGAGTTGCTTGAACATATCAAGCGCTCACGGCGTAGCTGCCAAGCACTTTGTAGAAAGCGCACAAACTTTTGAGTTCGTTCAGGGCGGCAGCGACATGGGCTTGCGATGAGTGGCCTTGAAGATCGATATAGAAGTAGTAATCCCACTGGGCCGAGCGCGCTGGACGGGATTCAAAACGCGTCATCGAGACACCGTGTTGTTTCAGAGGTACCAGCAGGTCGTGTACCGCACCGGGTCGATTGGGAACCGAGACAATCAAGCTGACGCAGTCATGGCCGGAGGGCGGGGGCGTCGTTAGCGTTTGGGGCAGGCAGACCACGGCAAAGCGGGTGCGGTTGAAAGCGTCGTCCTGAATCGCTGGGGCCGCGATATGCAGACCGAACTGGGAGCCAGCGCGTTCGCTGGCAATTCCGGCCCAAGCCGGGTTGGTGGTAGCCAGCCGCGCGCCTTCGGCGTTGCTCGACGCGGCCCGCCGTTCGGCTTGCGGCAGATGCGTGCTGAGCCAGTCCTGGCATTGAGCCAAGGCTTGCGGGTGGGCGTGAATCACTTCAATCCCCTCGAGTGAAGGACTCAGCCGCAACACGTTGTGACGTACTTGCAGGCTGACTTCACCGACCACATGCAAGGGGGTGTTGAGGAACAGATCGAGCGAGCGCGAAATGACACCTTCGGTGGAATTTTCCACCGGAACCACGCCAAATTCTGCGCTGCCAGCGCTGGTGGCGCGGAACACCTCGTCGATATTGACACACGACACCGGGTCCATGCTGGAGCCGAAAAATTGTTGGGCCGCTTGTTCGCTGAATGTGCCTGATGGGCCCAGAAAAGCCACGCGCTGAACCGCTTCCAGTGCTCGGCAGGCGGACATGATTTCACGCCAAATATAGGCAACGCCGGCGGCTTTGAGTGGGCCGGGATTGCGTTGCTGCAAGCCGCTGATGACCTGCGCTTCACGCTCGGGGCGAAACACCGGTGAGCCTTCGGCTTGTTTGATTTCACCGACTTCATGGGCCAGTTTGGCGCGCTGATTTAACAGGCTCAGCAGTTGCTGATCAAGGTCGTCGATTTGCGTTCGTATTTCTGGAAGTGTCTTGGCCATGGGGTTCGCTTAGCTTTGGGTTCGCTCGAATTCTCGCATGTAGTTGACCAGCGCCTCGACACCGGCCAAGGGCATGGCGTTGTACAGACTGGCGCGCATGCCACCGACCGATTTATGGCCTTTGAGTCCGAGCAGGCCGTGCTGGTTCGCACCAGCAAGGAACGCACCATTCAAAGCCTCGTGACGCAGAAAAAATGGGACGTTCATGCGGGATCGACAATTCGCTGCCACCCGGTTCGAATAGAGATGGGACGCGTCAATCGCCCGGTACAGCAGCTCGGCTTTGGCCCGATTTTTCTCCTCGATGGCCGCCACGCCGCCTTGACGCTTGAGCCACTGGAACACCAGTCCTGCAATGTAAATCGCGTAGGTCGGCGGGGTGTTGACCATCGACTGGTTGTTGGCCTGGAGTGTGTAATCAAAAACACTGGGGCAACTCGGCAGCGCATGACCGAGCAAGTCCTCGCGCACCACCACCAAGGTCAGACCGGCTGGACCCAGATTTTTTTGCGCTCCGGCAAAAGCCAAACCGACCTTCGACCAGTCGATAGAGCGGGATGCGACCTGGGACGAAAAATCAATCACCAGTGGCGCGTCACACCCGAGTGCAGCAAGGTCGGGCAGTTGATGAAACTCGACGCCGTGAATGGTCTCGTTGCTGCACAGCTGCACATAACTGGGCTTGTCACTGAGCTGCCAGCTCGACGGATCCGGCAAGCTGGTATGACCCTGTTCCTCGTTATGGGCGGCGATGTTGACGGCGCAGTATTTACGCGCTTCTTTTTGTGATTTTTGGCTCCAGCTGCCCGTGACCACGTGATCGACCAGCGGGCCCGAGTCGATGCGGCGCGACGACAGATTGAGCGGGACGATGGCGTTTTGGGCCAGTCCACCACCTTGCATGAATAAAATTTTGAAGTGCTCAGGCACGGCCAGCAGTTCGCCGATATCGGCGTGGGCTTGGCGGTAGATGGACATGAACTCCTCGGAGCGATGGCTCATCTCCATCACCCCCACGCCGCTACCGTGCCAGTCGAGCATTTCGCTGGCGGCCTGAGTCAGAACTTCCTGCGCGATCGTGGCCGGGCCGGCCGAGAAGTTATAGGGCCGCTGCATCAGCTCGCTGGAGTGGCGTCGGTCGAGTTGTCGTCTTCTGACTCGTTGCCGCTGTCATCGGACGGGTTGGCATCGTTCTCCACAATGCGTTGCAAACCACTGAGTTTGGAGCCTTGGTCCAGGCCGATCAGGGTCACGCCCTGCGTGGCGCGTCCGAGTTCGCGAATTTCGCTAACGCGGGTACGGACCAACACGCCCTTATCCGTGATCAGCATGATCTCGTCGTCTGCGTGAACCAGGGTTGCGGCAACCACTTTTCCGTTGCGCTCGCTTTGCTGGATGGCGATCATGCCTTTGGTGCCCCGACCATGACGGGTGTATTCGGTGATGCTGGTGCGCTTGCCATAGCCATTGACGGTAGCGGTGAGAACACTTTGCTGCTCGTCCTCGGCGACCAACATGGCGATCACGCTTTGTCCCTCATCGAGCGACATGCCGCGCACGCCACGGGCATTTCTACCCAGCGGCCGCACATCGTTTTCGTCAAAACGAACCGCTTTGCCACCATCGGAAAACAACATCACATCGTGCTGGCCATCGGTCAGCGCAGCGCCGACCAGGAAGTCGCCTTCGTCCAGGTTGACGGCGATGATGCCGCCCTTGCGCGGGTTGGAGAATTCGTCCAGGGAGGTCTTTTTGACGGTTCCCATGCTGGTGGCCATGAACACAAAGTTGTTGGCGGGGAAGCTTCGGAACTCACCCGTTAGTGGCAGCACCACATTGATTTTTTCGCCCTCTTGCAAGGGAAACATATTGACGATGGGGCGACCCCGCGAGCCGCGCGAGCCGGCCGGTACTTCCCAGACCTTGAGCCAGTACAAGCGGCCCCGATTCGAGAAACAAAGAATGTAGTCGTGGGTGTTGGCGATGAAGAGTTGATCAACCCAGTCGTCTTCCTTGGTTGCGGTGGCTTGCTTGCCTCGACCGCCACGTTTTTGAGCCCGGTATTCGGAGAGCGGCTGACTTTTGATGTAACCGCTGTGACTGAGTGTCACCACCATGTCGGTGGGCGTGATCAAATCTTCGGTGCTCAGGTCGTACGAGCTGTGCTCCACCAAACTGCGCCGTGCGCCCAATTTGGTCTGACCGAACTCGTGCCGAATGCTGCCCAGCTCATCGCTGATGATGGTGGAGACGCGCTCTGGCTTGGACAGGATGTCCAGCAGATCTTCAATTTCGCTCATCACTTCGCGGTACTCAGCGACGATCTTGTCCTGCTCCAGGCCAGTCAAGCGCTGCAAGCGCATTTGCAGAATTTCCTGGGCCTGCGTATCAGACAGCCGGTACAAGCCGTCGCTGCCCATGCCAAACGCAGTTTCAAGCCCAGCGGGGCGGTAGTCATCGGCGTTCACTACGCCGCCGTCAGCCCGGGTGCGCGTCAGCATCTCACGCACTAACTTGCTGTCCCAAGCTTTGGCCATCAATTCAGCTTTGGCCACCGGTGGTGTTGGAGCGCCTCGAATGATGGCGATGAATTCGTCAATGTTGGCCAAAGCCACGGCCAGGCCTTCGAGCACATGACCGCGTTCGCGCGCTTTACGCAGCGTGAAGACGGTGCGCCGTGTCACCACTTCGCGCCGGTGTTCCAAGAAGACTTCGAGCAGATCCTTCAGGTTGCACAACTTGGGTTGGCCATTGATCAAGGCCACCATATTGATGCCAAAGGTGTCCTGCAACTGGGTCTGCTTGTACAGGTTGTTGAGTACCACCTCAGGCACTTCGCCGCGCTTGAGCTCAATCACCAGCCGCATGCCCGATTTGTCGCTCTCGTCCTGGATGTGACTGATACCTTCTATTTTCTTCTCGTGCACCAACTCTGCCATACGTTCTTGCAGGGTTTTCTTGTTGACCTGGTAAGGCAACTCGTCAACGATGATGGCTTGGCGCTGGCCTTTGTCGATATCTTCAAAATGGCATTTAGCCCGCATCACCACCCGGCCACGACCGGTTCGGTAACCGTCTTTGACGCCGTTGATGCCATAAATGATGCCGGCGGTGGGGAAGTCAGGCGCCGGGATGATGTCCATCAGCTCGTCAATCGAGGCTTGCGGGTTGCGCAGCAGATGCAAACAGGCATCGACCACTTCGTTGAGGTTGTGCGGCGGAATATTGGTGGCCATGCCCACGGCAATACCGCCCGAGCCGTTAACCAGCAAGTTAGGGATGCGGCTGGGCATCACCAGCGGCTCTTTTTCACTGCCGTCGTAGTTGGGGCCGAAGTCGACCGTTTCTTTATCCAGATCGGCCAACAACTCGTGCGCTATCTTGGCCAAGCGGATTTCGGTGTAGCGCATGGCTGCTGCATTGTCGCCGTCAACCGAGCCGAAGTTGCCCTGGCCATCGACCAGCATGTGGCGCATCGAAAAGTCTTGCGCCATTCGAACGATGGTGTCATACACCGACTGGTCACCGTGCGGGTGGTATTTACCAATGACGTCGCCCACGATACGCGCCGATTTTTTGTAGGGGCGATTCCAGTCGTTGTTGAGCTCGTGCATGGCGAACAACACCCGACGATGCACCGGTTTGAGTCCGTCGCGCGCATCAGGCAGGGCGCGGCCCACAATCACGCTCATGGCGTAGTCGAGGTAACTGCGGCGCATTTCCTCTTCAAGGCTGATGGGCAGTGTTTCTTTGGCGAACTGGGTCATGTAGGTGGGTTGGCAATGGCGAGCAAACCCCGATTCTACGGGCCAGGGCTTGTCGCATCGTTGCAACACTCCCCCGTGTTTGCCCTAGGAAACGGGATCAGACCCCGGTTTGGGCTAGAAAGCCCTTGGAGCTGTGGCACAATGATTTGAACGTTTTAGGTGATTGGCATTTAGAGCGTATTAGGAATCGCAGCTTTGCTGCAGATTTTTCCCCAAGAGGAGAACCATGAAAATAGTTAACAAAGCAATACTGCTGATCGCAAGCACCACCCTGGCAGCGGCAGCTGGCGCACAAACTGTAGATAACTGGCGCAGCGCCTCCGGTGACGTTTGGAAAAACGCGACCGGCTTGTGCTGGCGCGATGCCAGCTGGACGCCTGCAACGGCAGCCAAGGATTGTGACGGCGCGATTGTGCCGAAGGCACCTGCGCCAGTCGTCGCGCCTCGTGCAGCCGCTCCAGCACCAGCACCAGTGGCTCGCCCAGCTGCTCCGGCACCCCGTCCGGCACCGGCTCCCCAGCCACCGGCAGCGACCAAAGTAACATACGCATCGGACGCTTTCTTTGATTTTGACAAATCGGTACTCAAGCCCGAAGGCAAAGCCAAGCTCGACGAACTGGTGGGCAAAGTCAAGGCGATTAGCCTGGAAGTGATCATCGCTGTCGGCCACACCGATTCGGTCGGATCGGATGCTTACAACCAGAAACTCTCAGTCAAGCGTTCAGAAGCTGTCAAGGCTTACCTGGTGTCCAAAGGCATTGAGAAAAACCGTGTCTACACTGAAGGCAAGGGCGAGAAGCAGCCTGTGGCTGACAACAAGACCTCGGCCGGCCGTGCTAAAAACCGCCGCGTTGAGATTGAAGTGGTCGGAACCCGCGCCAATAAGTAATCTTTAATCGATCGCATGAAAGCCCCGCAAAGCGGGGCTTTTTTTCGAGCAAATGATGCTGGGTCTGCTTGTTTCATAATTCGCGAATGACTTCTACCTTGAATGCCGATCCGGCCGAATTGGCCAAGTTTTCCGAGCTAGCCCATCGTTGGTGGGACCCGCACAGCGAATTCAAGCCTTTGCACCAGATCAACCCCTTGCGGCTGGACTGGATTGCGCAACAGACCGAACTGGCTGGCAAGGCGGTGCTCGATGTTGGTTGTGGCGGCGGAATCTTGTCGGATTCGATGGCGCGCAAAGGGGCGCAAGTGCTGGGAATTGATTTGTCAGTCAAAGCGCTCAAAGTAGCGCAGTTGCATGCGCTGGAGGCGCAAACCCCTCACGTGAGCTACCGCGAAATCAGTGCCGAGGCCTTGGCCTTGGAGCGACCCGCTAGTTTTGACGTGGTGACCTGCATGGAAATGCTGGAGCACGTGCCCGATCCGGCTTCGGTGGTAAGCGCTTGCGCTGCCCTGGTCAAGCCCGGGGGCAAAGTGTTTTTCTCAACGCTGAACCGCAACCCCAAATCTTTCCTGTTCGCGATTGTCGGGGCTGAGTACCTGCTCAATTTATTGCCGCGTGGAACCCACAGCTACGCCCGCATGATACGACCTAGTGAGTTGGCTGGTTTTTGCCGTGACGCCGGTCTGAGCTTGCAGCAGAGCAAGGGGATGGAGTACAACCCTTTGACCGGACGTTATTGGCTCAGTGCCGACACCAGTGTCAATTACCTGATCGCCACGCAAAAGGCGAGCCTCTAATGCATCAGTTCTATGGTATCGATGCCGTTTTGTTTGATCTGGATGGGACTTTGATCGACAGCGCGCCTGATTTGGGTGCGGCGGCTGACAAAATGCGAACCGACCGGGGCCTGCATTCTTTGAGTGACGCCTTGTACCGTCCAATGGCTGGCTCGGGCGCGCGCGGCATGCTGAAAGTAGCCTTGGACATCGACCCCGATCATGCGGACTTTGCTCAGTTGCGCGAGGAATTTTTTGTCAATTACGAAAATGCCATGACCGTACGCACCACGGTGTTTGCTGGGGTGAGCGAATTGATTGCACAGCTGATGCAGCGCCAATTATTGTGGGGTGTGGTCACCAACAAATCCAAGCGTTTTACTGAACCATTGACACGCGCCCTGCCACTGTTTGCCAGTGCCAGTGCCATTGTCAGCGGCGACACCACGGCTCATGCCAAACCCCATCCTGAACCCCTGTTTGAAGCGGCTCGCCGACTCGGTCTAGCGCCTGAGCGTTGCCTCTATGTGGGTGATGATGAGCGCGACATCGTGGCTGGTAAGGCTGCTGGCATGGCGACGGTGGCGGTGAGCTACGGCTATCTGGGGGCTAAGACCGATTTGATGAGCTGGGGCGCCGAAGCCACGATGGATGCGCCGGCTGATCTTCTGCAGTTCCTGAGGGAGTAGACGGTATGAAAAAACGCAATTTTCTGGGTATGGCCAGTCTGATGTTGTCACCTTGGGCCGGCAGTTTGGCGCAGTCGCGTTATCCCGAGCGCGCGATCCGCCTGGTCGTCCCATTTGCACCGGGTGGTGATGGCGACATCATGGCTCGGGTCTGGAGCAAATTCGCTGCGCCCCACATGAACAGCAGTGTGGTGGTGGACAACAAGGCCGGCGCGGGCGGTGCAATTGGAGCGTCGGAAGTGTCACGGGCCAAGGCCGACGGCTATACCTTGTTGTTGGGAACCACCACCACCCAGATCATCAACCCGGCGGCCTCCATCAATCCGCTGTACGACCCCTTGAAGGACTTCATGCTGGTCAGTATGGTGAGCATCAATCCGACTTGCATCGTCGTCAATCCCAACGTGCCGGCCCAAACGCTCAAGGAATTGGTCGCACTGATCAAGGCCAACCCAGGCAAATACGCTTACGGCTCGGCCGGGCAGGGCACCATCACCAACCTCAGCGGCGAGTTATTCAAGCTGCAAGCCGGCAAGCTGGACCTGCAGCATATTCCCTACAAGGGTGGTGGCCCGGCTATGCAGGACTTGATCGCTGGTCATGTGCCCGTTATCACGCCCATCATGTCCTCGGCGGTGCTGGCCCAGCACCGCGCCGGCCGCGCGCGTATTTTGGGCGTCAACAGTGACGTGCGCTTGAAAGCGGCCCCGGATTTGCCGACCTCGATTGAAGCCGGTGTGCCCGATATGCGGGTCCAGGTTTTCAATGCGGTGTTTGCCCCAGCCGGGACGCCGCGTGAGGTGATGGACTTGCTCAAGGCGGCCAGTCACAAGGTGCGCACCGATCCGCTCTTTTTGCAGGATCTGGACAAGGCCGGGGCTGAGAGCTTTGGCCACCCTGATCCCGAGAAATTCATGATTGACGAAGTCGCCCGCTGGACCCAAGTCATCAAGGCCACCGGTTTTAAGATGGGTTAATACGGAAATGAAATTTATTCAACGAGCAGCCTGGATCCTTTTTCTTGGCCTGAGTCTGGGGACGCCGGCCCTGGCGCAAGCACCGAAATTTGGCGATGAAATCTACCAGCCGATTCGGGGGCAAATGGGTCGCGATGTGATGTGGTTGCCTACGGCGCAGGAGCACGCGATCAATCTGCTCAAGGCAGCCAAGGTCTCGGCCAACGATCTGGTGTACGACCTGGGTGCGGGCGACGGCATCATCACGATCATCGCCGCCACCGAGTTTGGGGCCAAGGCCGTAGGCATTGAATACAACCCCAAGCTGGCCGACTTGGCGCGTCGCAATGCGCAGCGGGTAGGCGTTGCCGACAAAGTCAACATCATCACTGGAGATATTTTCGTTGAGAAATTTTCTGCCGCCAGCGTAGTGACACTCTACTTGTTGCCCGAGCTCAATCTGGAGTTGCGCCCCTTATTGCTCAAAATGAAAGCGGGTACCCGGGTTGTGTCGAATGAGTTTGACATGGAAGAGTGGCAACCCGATCAGACCATCACGACCCAAAGAGCCAAGGGCTTCCTCTGGATCGTTCCGGCCGATGTGGCGGGCATCTGGTCGTTGCAAGGACTCTCGGGCTTGGGCTCGGTTTCGCTGCATTTGAGTCAGCGCTTTCAAAAAATTGGCGGTCAAATCTTCCTGGGCCAGCAGAGCTACAGCTTGTTGGGTGCGCAGTTGATGGGGGATAGCCTTGGTTTTCAATTCGTTGATGACAAACAACGTTTGTATACGGTGAAAGCGAGTGTTCAAGGTGGCGTCATGGTCGGTGAGGCGGTGGTGGCAGGTGAAACCCTGGCCCTCCAGGCAAGCCGGAGATGAGTTCGCACAATGAACCACGGCGGCTGCTCGCGCCACGTGATGCGATTGCGATCATGGTCGGACTGGTCATCGGCGCCGGTATCTTCAAGACCCCGTCGATGGTGGCGGGCATGGCGGGCGATGCAGGTTGGATTCTGCTGATTTGGCTGCTGGGTGCCGTGATTTCCCTGGCCGGCGCACTGTGCTACGCCGAGCTGTCTGCGGCCTATCCCCATGCTGGCGGCGACTACCATTTTCTGGCTCGTGCCTACGGTAAAAATATTTCGTTTCTGTACGCATGGGCCAAAGCCACCGTCATCCATACCGGATCGGTGGCGTTATTGGCTTTTGTTTTTGGGGATTTCATGACTCAGGTGCTTGTCCTGGGTCCTTATTCCAGCGCCATCTGGGCCGTCGCTGTGGTGTTGGTTTTGACGCTGATCAATCTGCTGGGAGTTCATCAGTCGGCCCGACTCCAAAGCACCCTCACCGTGCTGGAGGTTCTGGGCCTACTCGCCATCGTGGTCGCTGGTTTCGTGGTGGAGCGACCGGTCAACACCGATCCGGCTATTTTCTCCAGCCAGAGTCCCTTGGGCTTGTTGGGCTTGGCCCTGGTGTTTGTCTTGTTGACCTTCGGTGGCTGGAATGAGGCCGCTTACATTTCGGCTGAAGTCAAGGGCGACGCCCAAGCCATTGTGAAAGTACTCGTTACCAGTCTAGCCATCATCACGCTGGTCTATGGCTTGGTCAACATCGCGTTGCTCAACGGCCTGGGTGTGGCGGGTTTGGCACAAAGCAAAACAGCCGGCGCTGATTTATTGGGCCTGGCTTTTGGGCCTTGGGCGCAAAAAGTCCTGGGCTTATTCGTCGCCATCGCCGCGCTCACCAGCATCAACGCCACCTTGATTGTGGGGGCCCGCAACAACTACGCCATGGGGCGGGACTGGCCCCTGCTGGGATTCATGGGGCGTTGGAATGCGCAGAAAGGGACACCGGCCCTGGCCTATTTGATTCAGGCCGCAATGAGTCTGGCGTTGATCGGGTTTGGCCTGTTGCAAGCCGATGGATTCTCAGCCATGGTCGAGTTCACGGCACCGGTGTTTTGGTTGTTTTTGCTGTTGGTGGGTCTGTCGCTGTTTTGGTTGCGGCGCAAAGATGGATTGACGCATCGGCCATTCAACGTCCCGCTCTATCCCTTCACGCCCCTGGTATTTTGTGCCGCTTGTGCGTACTTGGCGTATTCCAGCATCGTTTATGCGGCCAGTCAAAACGCAGTTCATGTCAGTTTGTGGGTCATGGCCACGGGCGTAGCGGTGCTATTGCTGATGAATTTCAGACAAAAACCAGCAATAATTTCGGTGATGGATTAAAATTGAGGCTTGGGGCTGCACTGGTTTCGACGTGGGTTCGGACGCGCAGCAGGGCATGTCGAGCTCAGTGTGCTCGTAAAAAAGACTGAAACAAACTAACTGCAAACGACGAACGTTTCGCACTCGCTGCTTAATTGCACGTGAGCCTCACAACAGCAGGCCGATGGGCTGGGCAAGGGTGCCGCAAGGCGTCCAGGCTGTGGGGTAATACACATCGGCTGGTTTCTGTTCGGGCACCTTGGACAGAGGCGAGACTCAAGGATGCTGGCGTCTTGCATAGCGTGCCACTGCGCGATGCAAGAGGTGAGACTCAAATCAGACGGCTACACATGTAGAACTGTTCGAAGAAGGCTTGCGGACGCGGGTTCAAATCCCGCCAGCTCCACCAGTAAACGAAAAACCAACTCTTCGGGGTTGGCTTTTTTTTGCCTACTACCGCGTGTTTGCGCGGGTTCCGGCGGGTTCTTGCGGACTGCAGAGAGAGCCATTTCTGCCAGCAACCGGCACGTTTTACTCTCCGCTTGCGCATTCTCTCTCCGACCCTCCCCACCCAGCTTGGGCCGAAGTCCGGAAGGTAAGCCGGTCACCCCTATATAAATCAATGACTTACGCGCGGACGAATCAAGCAGTTTTTTTCTGGCATTGGTAGGCTGAGGGGAAGTGGCAATACATGGACCACAATCTTGCTATGCCCAGCAAGGATCAGAGATATGCTAAAAACAGCGCATGATTCGGCGACCTGTCCACTTTAAGAACAAAAGCACCCCGTCCCCATCAATTGAGGCAGAAGCCCGGCGCTTGCTGAAAAAATACAAGTGCCCCTATCAACTTCATGAGGTCAGGGCCCAGTTTATTGGTGCTATTGCCAGCCCGATTGAATCGGTCAGCCCGCTCAGTGAATTAAAGTCGTTTTGGGGTGGTGAGCTTCCCCCATTCAAGAACATGGACGAAGTCAATGAGTTGATGAATGCCTTCGTCATGGGACTGTGGAATCAATTGTCAGCGCACACCGAACGTGAGCATCCGTTTGAACTTACGGTTTTCAAGGGCCGCCCGACTGAGGCCATGTTGCGCAATCAAGCTCAAGTCAGGAGCGAGGAGTTAGAGGCTTTCCTTGCTGCCTTCTTCCAAGGGCAGGAAACGATTAAATTACCACCCAAGCTCAGCCAAAGCCTGGACGTTCTTGAAGACTTGGCGGGAATCTTCGTGGGCATTGTGGCCATTCCTAAAAACACCAATGAGCCCGAAAGTGAGCTACTAGCCTTGGCTGAGAATTTGATCAAACTCACTGACATCGCCGAGACCGAAATTAACAACATTGTCCTCAGTACTGCGAGTGCGAGATTGGGTATCGACCACGGTTCAGGAACCCTTCATTAAAAGACAACGGCCATGGACATCAATCTGGATAAATTGACGGAAGACGAATTGCTGGGCTTGAACCGACGCATTGTTGAACGCTTAAAGCTCATCCGCCAGCACAGCACGCTCACTTCCATGATCAAGTTTGAGGTGGGTCAGCGAGTGAGTTTTGATCCCGATGGACGCGCCCGTTCCGGGGTGCTCATCAAGTTCAATCCCAAAACAGTTGTGGTTTTGACCGATGATGGACTGCGTTGGAAGGTTTCCCCACAATTTCTACGTCCACTGTTAGACGCGTCTTGGCGCCGATTGAATATTGAGCCACCCTGCCGATCCAATACTGAGCCAGGGCGGGTTGCTGAGTTTTGACCCAGCAACTGTGGATAAGTGTACTCAATCTCTGGTTTTATCTGGCCTCCTTGT